>NZ_JRKN01000021.1 GCF_000763905.1 Paracoccus halophilus | reverse complement strand
AACCGAATTCCTCAGCTCCCTTGAGTTTCGTTTGGGCGTCGGTTTATGCCGAGCGCAAAGAGGACTTTGGCCTGCAATTACAGCAGAGCGCTTGCGAAGTCGGCATAATCCCACTTCCGGCATAATGACCGAGTTCGTGCAGAGCCGTCCGGTGCCAGTTGATGGGCTCGAAATACGCTTGGGGCGGCGGGACCATCACATAGTCCTGGGACGGGACGTAGAAGGCCCGGTTGCCGCCGATGCGGAAATCGACGCCGGTTGCCTTGATGAGCGCTTCAACCCTCGGCTCGATCAGGCCGGGCGGTGGCGGCGGCGCGACGGTGGCGATGTCGTCGGGCAGCCCGTCGCATTGCGCCACGTTGAAGACCGTAAAGCGCTTCAGGAATGGAACGGCATGCGCTTCCTCGCCGGTCTCGCGGGCGCGGCGCTTCTCGTCTTCCGGCGTGAATCGGTCGGCATAGACGACCGTGATGCCGTGCTCGCCCTTGCGGACATGGCCGCCGAGCGAAAGCGCCTGCCGGAACGTGAGCCAGCCCTGGCAGGGAAAGCCGTGCTCGATGACGGCGCCCCAGAGGATGAGCACGTTGATGCCGCTGTAGCTGCGGGAGGTGGCGGCGTTTTTCGGCAGGCCGAGCGGCGCCTTGGCAGCCGACGTGCCCCAGGGCTGCACCCACGGGATGCGGCCGACCTCCAGCTCGGCGATGATTTTGGTGGTGATTTCGTCATAGAGGGTCGTCCGGTCCGAGCCGGAGCGAACGCTGCGATCATGTCTGGAGATCGCGGTTCTCCGCGACGGGCGCCGGAAGCCTCTCCTCCGGTCTTCAACCCGTCACGGCGAACCCCGTCCGCACTCTCACTCTAAGGGGGCTTTGCGGGGTCTCCCCGCAGAAGGGGGTGTGCCGGCGAACCCGGCGCCGGCCAGGGGGAAGGCTTTCCCCCGCAAAATCGCAAACCCGCAAATACGGATATCAGGGTTTCAGAAGCTAGACCCGCTGCACGTTTCGAGCTTCCCGCGAAGCTACTTTGCGCTACAATTGGGTGCCGATTCTGCGGGCAATACATGGGGCTACATGGTAACGCTGCAACAGGACATTGCGAAGAAGTTCATTTCAGCTCTTGAGGAGGGGAAAGAACTCGATTCCGACAAGGTTGAAGAGATCAGGAAGCTGCTGTCGGACGATAAGAAGATCAAGGCTGACGACTTCGTAAAAATCTTCTCGACGCCGGTTGGCGGTGATGTGAAGTGATCAAACTCGAAACCGCTCACGTCGAAGAGTTCCGCGGAATTCGCAAGCTCGACATCAACTTCGGAAAGGGAACCTTCGCGATCTCCGGCCCTAATGGGACCGGCAAGAGCGGTGTCATTGACGCGATAGAGTTCGGCCTTACCGGAGAGATCGGGCGTCTGACTGGGCGGGGTACGAAAAGCCTTTCGGTTTCAGAGCACGGCCCGCATGTCGACAAGGTGAAGTTCCCGGACGCTGCCTTCGTCGAGTTGAGGGTTTTCATTTCCGCTCTCGGCAAGTCGGCGACGATCACGCGGAAGGTATCTGCTCCAGGCAAGCCGAAGATTGTGCCTCCCGACGCAGATGTGAAAGCGGCACTCGCCGAGATCGCGGATCATCCGGAAATCACGCTCGCACGGCGTGACATTCTTCGTTTCATTCTGGTGGAGCCGACAAAACGCTCGGAGGAAATCCAGGCGATTCTGAAGCTGGACGGCATCGGACAGACTCGCGCCGCGCTCAATACCGCGCAGAATAAGCTACAGACCGGATTCAAGGCTGCAACAAGCCAAGTGCAGTCAAGCCGCGATACGTTGCAGCGGCATCTACAGATCACTACGTTCGGCGCCGCGGAGTTGCTGGCCTCGGTCAACCCAAAGCGAGAATCGCTTGGCCTGCCAAAGATCGAAACGCTGACATCCGACACGCAGATCGATGCAGGTCTTTCCGACGCCGACAAGCTGCCTGAGTTCAACAAGCAATCCGCACTGCGTGATCTCCAGGCGTTGTCGGATATGCTCGGCTCCCTTGCGGACATGGGGAAGGAGGAAGCAGCGGCAATCCTTTCCGGCATCGCGACGCTGGAGGGCGATCCCGCCCTGCTCCAAGCTTTGCAGCGGCGTTCGCTGGTGGAAAAGGGGCTTGAACTTGTCGATGGACCCGAGTGCCCGCTATGCGATCACCCTTGGCCTGACGAGAACCATCTGCTCGCACACCTCAAGGCCAAGCTCTCAAAATCCGAGGACGCCGGCAAACTGCAGACATCTCTTCTTTCGAACGGCGGCAACCTCGCCGCCCATGCGGAAAACTTGCTCGGCCTTCTCAGGCAGGCTCTGAGGATCGCAAAAGGGGAAGACGACGCGGCCGGAGCCGATATCATAACCGCATGGGGGACTGACCTTCAGGAGTTGAAGGGGCAACTTGGGAATTTCGACGGGCTGATCGGTTTGAAAGAGCGGTTGGGCAGTGGATGGCCCAAAATGCCTGAAGCTATTCCTTTTAGGCTTGCCGCCCTCACGGCCAAGGTCGACGCGAAACCTGACCAGAGCGCGGCCATCGAAGCGCAGACGTTTCTCACGACAGCGCAGCTTCGCCTCAATGACTACCGCGACGCCATGCGGAGGAACGAGGCTGCGAAGGCCGCCAGCAATGCGGCTAAGGCAACCTACGAGGCCTATTGTCGCGTCATGGAACAGGAGCTGAATGCTCTCTATGACGACGTTCAGGACGATTTCAGCACGTTCTACCGTCTGATCAATGAGGACGATGAGGCGAAGTTCACGGCGAAGCTGACACCCAGCGAGGGGCGGCTCGATTTCGACGTGAATTTCTACGAGCGCGGTCTTTTCCCGCCCGGCGCTTATCACAGCGAGGGGCATCAAGACGGCATGGGGGTATGTCTTTACCTCGCCTTGATGAAGCGCCTTTTCGCGAAAAGCTTCACGATCGCACTGCTGGACGATGTGGTGATGTCCGTCGACTCGGGTCATCGCTACCAGTTTTGCAAGTTGCTGAAAACGCATTTCCCCGACACGCAGTTCATCATAACGACGCATGATCGCCTATGGGCGGAGCAAATGAAGTCAGCGGGGCTTGTTACCGCAAAGACGTCGCTGGCGTTCCATAGCTGGACTGTGGACACAGGCCCGCTTGTCGAGTCAAACGCGGATATCTGGGATGAGATCGCTACCGCTCTCGCCAAGGGTAAGGTCGAGACAGCCGCCCACGGGCTACGGCACCATCTGGAATACGCATCACGCCAGCTCGCGGACCAACTTGGCGCGCGGCCGATTTTTCGGGCGGATGGTAACTATGACCTCGGCGAATTGCTACCCAACGTCCTCTCGCGCGCGAAGGATGTCTATGGAAAGGCCGCTGATGCAGCTCAGTCGTGGGGCAATGCCGCCGCAAAGGAAGCCGCGCTTGAGCGCAAGGCAACACTCTCCAGCTCTAGCGGGGCGAGCAATGTCGAGCAGTGGGCTGTCAACAAGGCCGTGCATTACAATGAGTGGGCCAACTTCGGGAAGAAGGATTTCGAGCCTGTGGTGACGGCGTTCAAGGAATTGCTGGAGTGTCTGCGGTGCAAGGACTGCCAATCGTGGTTATACGTGTCTCCGCGGGGTGGTTCTCCTGATTCTCTGCGTTGCCAATGCAGCACCGTGAGCCTGAATCTCAAGGCAAAACCAAAGTGACCCTGAACGCCGATGAAACGGCCAACTCTGATGCGTTTCACAAGGGGGTAGCAACTCCGACAGGTATACTGAAGATTGATGTTTACCGTCTCGCGACAGACGCAATCCGGAGCTAGGTCAGTTCTTACCCTTTATTCCCTTCCGGTTCGAACTCGCACTTAGAAACATTGGAAAAAAGCTACGCTGGTTTTTCACTTTGATGATGTCGTCGGCCGCGATCGTATTCGCCTTTCGTCGTTCACCGCCGGCGGGCGTAATTACCTCAAGATCCGGATTCTCGATGATTGCGGCATGAACATCATCAGCATGGGCCGGTGTTATGTTGTAGATGCTCTCATAGAACTCCATAACGGACATGGCGTCTCCCGCGTCGCTCACCAGGCGGGGAATGTCTCCCATGAGCTGCTCCTTGGCAGAGGCTCGTCCATTATTATCGAACAGGTATAGTCTGCCTTCGTCATCACGCGGATCGTAGGAGAGCATGTTGAGACCCGAGCGGCCAAAATGCGCTTGGAGGGTCGCGTTGTCATGGAGGATATTATTGTAAACCTGCCGTGCTCGGCAGGCATTGGCGAAATGAATAAACCAATAGCGCCAGCCATCAGGATTGTTGATCGAGAACGGGCTCACAAATGGCGCACATCGATGGAAGACCTCGAAGACCATCTTCTCCGCCGTTCCGAGCCAGTCGTTCTTGCTCATAAGGTCGTTCCGGGACGTGATGTCGGTGCCCTTGATACCAAGGTAATCAAGCCGCTTCGTTAGCTGGTCCGGCTGGTCCTTCTTGAGGAAGGCCAACAAAGAGCTGATCATGAAGGTGTAGAAAATCTCCGCCGATGCATACGAGCGCATGATGTCAATAATCGTTTCGCGATTGACGTGACTGTCACCGCACTGGTCGAGATTAAACAGGACATTTTTATATCGGCCCTGTTCAAGAAGGCCCTTGATCCGGGTATAGGCGACTTCAAAGAACTCGTTGAGGTATTCGACGCGCAGATGCAGCCTCGGGCACGTTGCGGCGATGTCAGCCTGCATCGGCGCGACATGCCCCTTCAGAAGCTCGACGGCATCAAGGCTGGCGTCGTTGAAGATCAGCAGGCATTCGACCTCAATGATGCCGAGGCCCTGCACCGTGCGATGAGTGTTCACTGCTTCCACTGCGCGCTTCAATTCTTCGATGAAGATCAACGGCGAGCCAGGGGAGCCGCACTGGTAGCGGCCACCGCCTGCGAAACCGTCGACGATAGCAAGCCGAAAGCGTTCGCGCTGGGGAAGCTTGCAGCGAACAGTCAGATAGTCGAAGACGTATTCACGCAGGATCTTATGCTTGCGTTTGGAGTGGTCTTCCAGTTTTGCGCCATCCGGCCATTCGTACTGTTTCCTCGTCATTTCGCCCCCAAGTCCCCTGTTCTTATGCGGCCGGCTGAGGCGCTATCGGCATCTCATCCCAAGTTCGGCCTCGATACTCGCGTCCGTTTGCCTTTTTGGACCGCTTTTTGTTGTCCTTGCCCCATGTACCCCACTGCTTGAAGAAGAACGCCGTCCCTGCCGTTTGGCAATTGGTGTAGATTTCATCGATCCATTCTTCACGGATGGGACGAGCGGATTTCCCACTTTCACCGCCGACGATTGCCCAATGGATTTCACTGAGGTCGACGGTGCCGACGGCGTCGATCAGAGGCTCGAATGATATGAAGCGGATCGCAGCAGGCGCTTTCCGCAGATGCTCGATCCGTTCGGCTACAGCAGCGTTTTCGATGCTGGTCCCGAGCCACACGTTGGGCAGAACCTCGCCTATCTTGCTGGCCACCAGATCGGCCATCCTCTCTGGCCGTTTCGTGAGTATCTGATAGTTGTGGTGCGGCGTCTCGCGCATGATTTGCCATACATCGAGAATGAAGTCGTCGCTGACCTGTTCGTGGAACAGATCGCTCATGGAATTGACGAAGATCTTGCGCGGCTTGCGCCACCGAAGTGGTATGGATAACGCCTCGCGGTCTTCGCGCACCACCCCGTTCCAAACGGTGCGTCGGCCAGTCTTGCGGGTCAGCCCCGCATATTTCTCGACGCCCATCGCCTCCAGGCGCTTGGCCATTTCCATTGCATAGCAGTGCGTGCAGCCGGCCGTTACAATCGAACACCCGGCGACAGGATTCCAGGTGGCGTCGGTCCACTCGATCTGGGTTTCAGCCACATTTTCCTCCCGAGCATTTTGCTCTCTGCCGCAGCATCAAACGAAGCCTCGCATGGGGTTGATGAACTGGATACCGGCGAAGTCCTTTTCGTTGTCCGTGATCACGACGCAATCGTTTGCGCCTGCCGTCGCCGCGATGATCATGTCGAGCCCACTGCGAGGGCGTCCAGCGGCCTTGCCGTCCGCCATCAATCGCGACCAGATCAACCCGGCCTTGTCGTCGAATGGCAGTATGCGCCCCGCAAAAAGAGCCTGCGGTCCCTCCGGTCCTGTGAACCACGTATCGAGAGCTTCTCGTTTCTTGCCACGTGGCTTTTCTAAAATGCCGCGGCGTATTTCAGCTATAGTCAGAGACGCGACGAACAGGTCTTGATCGCTCTGCTCGCTCCACCATGCCAGCAGCGATTCCGAGGGCTGCGGCTTGACGATGTTACTGATGATGTTGGTGTCAAGGAGATAGCGCGTCACAGATCGACCCGTCGCCCTTCCTCGCGCGGGCGCGACAGATCGAGATCGGCGCCGACCAAAGGCGAGCGGCGCAGGGCCGACAGAATGCCGCTGGATTTCGAAGGCTCACCCGAAACAAGAGCCCTCACCGTCTGTCGGGCTTGCTCTGCCTCTGGTCCTTCTTCGGCCAGTTGACGGGCGAGCGATCGGATTAGATCGCGATCGGATTCCAGCGCAAGAACCTCAAAGCGCTTGAAGCCGCGCTGTGTCAGGCGCGCCCGGTAATTCTCGATCGCTCTCTTCTGCGCAGCGTTGCTCATGGCTGGCCTCCGTGGTATATCCTGACATATAGCCGATTTCTGCGTTGCAAACAAGGGATGTCAGCGATGCCCCTGGACGCTCACCATAGAGCAGTAATGCACGAGAATACTGCGCGTTCACGTCAGTATTTTCCATATGCAGTAGCACGAAGGAGTGCGCCGCGCTTCGCCGATGCCGCCGGGGGCATGCTTTCCGCCGCCCAATATACGCGCGTTATTTCAATTGCTTATGCTGCTCTTCGGGTGAATGCTTGGATGTATGACTTTACGATCAACCCAATCACCGGCGAAGATGACAAGGAACGAGCGCGAAGAGTTGCTCGAATCCCTGCTCATCGACGAGCCGGACCTGACCTTTACGCCGAGGGGCGATCCCGATCCGCGGCTTTTGCGTCTGGTCGACTTTCTGGCGCGACAGGCAGCACGGGAATGCTACGCAGAAGAAGTCAAGATGACGAGGCGACGGGGGAAGCGCACCTCCTGATGCCGAAAGGAGAGGTGCATTGAAGGTCGCGATCTACGCCCGCTATTCCTCCGACAATCAACGCGACGCCTCGATCGCCGACCAGTTCCGCATGTGCCGCCTTCATGCCGAGAAGCAGGGCTGGCAGATCGTCGAGGAATATTCCGACCACGCAATCTCCGGCTCGTCGCTGCTCCGCCCCGGCATCCAGGCCCTGATTTCCGACGCGACACGCGGGCGCTTCAACCTGATCCTCGCCGAAGCCATGGATCGGCTTTCACGCGATCAGGAGGACATAGCGGGCCTCTTCAAGCGCATGTCCTATTCGGGCGTGAAGATGTTCACCCTCTCCGAGGGTGAAGTCTCGCATCTGCATGTCGGCCTGAAAGGCACGATGAACGCGCTGTTCCTCAAGGATCTGGCCGACAAGACCCGGCGCGGGCAACGCGGCCGGGTCGAGGCGGGCAAGTCGGGCGGCGGCAACTCCTACGGCTATGACGTGGTGAAGAAGCTGGACGCTAACGGCGAACCGATCCGCGGCCATCGCACGATCAACGAAGCTCAAGCCGAGGTCGTGCGCCGCATCTTCCGCGACTATGCCGCCGGCAAGTCGGCCAAGACCATCGCCTTCTCCCTGAACAGGGATGGCATTGCCGCCCCGTCTGGCGGCGATTGGGGCTTCAGCACGATCAACGGCAATCCGAAGCGTGGCAACGGCATCCTCAACAACGAGATGTATGTGGGCAAGATCGTCTGGAACCGTCAGCGCTTCGTCAAAGACCCGGATACCGGCAAGCGGCAGGCCCGGCCCAACCCGGAATCCGAATGGGTCATTCAGGAAGCGCCGGAACTGCGCATCCTCGATGACGATCTCTGGAACGCCGTGAAGGCGAGACAGGGCGAGAACCGCACCGAACGCGACGAAAGCGGCATTGCCGATGTCCGGAAGATGAACCATCGGCGCCGGCCAAAATATCTGTTCTCTGGACTGACCAAATGCGCCTGCTGCGGTGGCGGTTATTCCGCGATCTCGGCGACGCTGATCGGCTGCTCGACAGCGCGCAACAAGGGCACCTGCGACAACCGGGTGAACATCCGCCGCGACGAGTTGGAGGCGCGCGTTCTGAACGCCCTGCGTACCAAACTTGTCGATCCCGAGATGTTCGCTCGCTTCTGCGAGGTATTCACACAGGAGATGAATCGCCTACGCATGGAAGGCCGTGCGGGCATTGCCTCGGCGGAAGCCGAGATCGAAAAGACCGAGCGCGAACTGGCGAAGCTATTGACCGCCATTAAGGCTGGCGGGCCGATTGAAGCCATCGTAGAGGACATGAAGCGGCTGGAAGCTCGGAAATCGGAGCTGAGGACGTTCCTGGCCGAGGCCGAGGAACCCCCTCCCCTGCTGCACCCTTCAATGGCGCTCCAATACCGCAAGCGGGTCCAGCAGCTCTATGAAGCCCTGCAGGACGAAGAAGAAGAGAAGCGGATCGAGGCGGCGGACATCCTTCGCTCGCTGGTGGACCAGATCGTTCTGACCCCCGTGGACGGCAAGGTGGAGATCGACGTTCAGGGCGATCTCGCTGGAATCCTTATGATTTCCGCACAAACGAAAAACCCCGCCGGAGGGCGGGGTGGATCACAAGTAAAGATGGTTGCGGGGGCACGCAACTACCGATACCGACATTCACTTGAAGTCACGATTTGAGACATATGCATCACGTACCTACCTTCTCTAAAACCGCAGCATCTGTTATATGCACCGTCCATCAGTGTGTTAATCAAATCTATAAAGCGTGACACCGTTGGTCGCCTCTTCGATACTCTTTCCTGCAGCGCGGTTCCGCGCTGCACCACGAGAATCTATAGTCAGAGGAGGATCTGACCGGAGGCCATCGATAACGAATGCGAACACCGCTCTTCCATCCGGCTGCGCTGTGTCGAAGAATTCGGCAAGAACCTTTTGGCCAATCAACTCCAGCTTGAGGATCGCATCACCCTTGGGAGAAATCGCCTCAATTTTGTATGTGTTTGCAACATCAGGCCTGCGCTCTGGAAATGTCGGACTTATAAGTCGCTCTGTCCGGGAATGACGGTCTATAACTGTGAAGGGACCGTCGAGCCCCTGAAGTCCAAGTCGGCGCCTAACCTCACGAGCAACCGGTAAAGGAATTTGCCCCTGCGTGCCCCGGGCAAGACGTAATTTCACGAACACGCGCTTCCAATCCGCCGGCGGAGCACTCTCAGTAGGCTCTATAATTCCCGGCAATGGAACATGAGAGGAAATTCGCCTAGCAGGTGCCGCAAGAGAAGCAAATAGCGCTGCACCTCGCGGCCTTCGACGGACTGCGGCAGCCGCTTTACCTCTCAATCTCGCCTCAGCGTCAATATAACCTGCGGCAAGAAGCTGATCCAAAAATCCGCGATCTAGCTGCCGCACTAAGCCGCTAGATTCATCCGTGATTTCGCCCATGTAGTCATCAAGCGAACGCTCTAATTGTCCGCCTATAGCATCGCACAAAAATCCGGACAACTCTTCGTTTTGCGTTAAGCCTGCGCCGGTTAGATTGTTCGATCCAATTAGAACTCTAAATTCAGAGGTCGTTCGGAAAGCGTAAAGTTTAGGATGAAAAATTGGGCCTGCTTCATTATGTCGAACCCAGACCCGCACATCACCGCGTAGCTCTAGAAGCATAGCCAAGCCTTCGAGCGAGGTGTTGTCGCGATCAATTCCAGCTACGATGCGCAAGCTACCACCGCGACCAAGCAACTCCGTCAAGTGCTCCCAAAGAAGTCCAACACCTGAAGCGCGCACCCAAGCCGTAGCAATAATTCCAGAATCAGATTGAGCTATTTCACGTAAAAGCGTGTCAACAAAAGCTCTACCATGGAGTTGAGGAATCAGCATTGATGAACTCTCCAAGCGCCACAACAGAATACGGCCTAGGTTGACACCTCATAATGAGTCGTGCCATACACCTCATCATGAGGTGTAAAGTGCAACCGAATCACGAAGACATTGGCAAAATAGCCTTCCACGGATACGTTCCCAATGAAACCCACGATAGATTTGAACGTTACCGCAGCGGCCTAGGGCTGACCAGTGCGTCAGCTCTAGTCGCACTGCTTATTGTCAGAGAAATCGAGTTGAAGCGCCTTACTTCCACTGGATGGCAGAACGGCTCTGATCCACGAACCTCTAAAGTCACGACATATGTACCGACTCCACAGGCAGTTCTTTTCAAGGGGCATGCAGGCGGTCTAGGCCGTTCCGTATCGGACTGCGTCGCCGAGCTTGTAGAACGTGAGGTCGAAGAACGCTGGCTGCATTCCGCCCTGCGCCAGCAGTTTAAGGAACCTGTTCTGTGACGGCTATAGATCACGTTGCGGCGCCCCGTGCAGGGCGATCGCTAGAAGGGATTGTGTCTCCCCTGCGTCAGCATGTGCTCGACGCGGTTACTGCGGCGTGCACGATTGTGGGACCATGTCCACCATGGATCATAGCAGCCTCGGCCAACGACCTGGTCGCATCATCCGATACGTCAAGGGCCGCTTGGGCACAGGTGGCAGTAATGCTTGTCGATGTCGTTCGCTCTGGATTGCCTCCTGATATGGAGCGAGCGGCAGCATGGTTCGGCATTGAACACGATAACGCAGACTGGTCCACAGTCGAAGCCGCACTTTGTCCGCTGACTAAAACTTCCAACCTGGCTGATCTACTACCTTACCTGCTAGACACCTACGGGCGGACAACCCGACTGGATGTAATGCGGGATACATCACGTGCGGGAAGTCGGGCAAAACGTAAAAAAGTCGGCTCATTTTACACGCCCCAAGATGTAGCAGACTTCATGGTCCAGTCGATTGCATCTGGATCGAACGATTCCGAGGCAGACACAGAGTGGTGGCTCGACCCTGCCGTGGGAAGCGGTGTCTTTCTCGTCGCTGCCCTTCGACGACATCTTGCCAACACAAACACCGATGGAGTGAAATTTGCCACGAAGCGGCTCTCTGGCTTCGATATATCACCCCAAGCCTGCGATTTCACTGCGTTTGCTATCCTCGGGAAAATATCTGCTGCGTTGCAAGCACCCCTGGACGTTTGGATGGAGATCAGAGGACACCTAATAGCGCTTGATGCAACCGGATCGGAAAGAGAAAGGGACGGCAGGAGCCTTCGTGAAATGCTGCCCGAGCTTCGCGGTCCAATGCGATTAATATGCAATCCGCCTTATGCAAGTTCTGGCTCGAGTGAGGCATTAATGGCAGATGGTCGCTCTACTGGAACGCTATATCTTCCATTTGTCGAGATGTCGTGGCGGCTGGCGTCTGAACCAAGAGACGCAGCTTGTCTCGTTGTCCCACTCGCGCTAGGCGCTAATCGCTCCGCTGATCATCGTCGTTGCCGTATCGGAATGGCAGCAGCTGGAGGCGAATGGACATTGCTATTTTTTGACAGACAGCCACACGCGCTCTTTGGCGAAGAAGCAAAAACACGGGCAACTATAGCAATACGGCGTCCCGGTTCAGTATCAACAATGATTCGAACCAGCCGGATGCTGAAATGGACAAGCCGTCAGCGGCCGAATATCTTTACAGAAGAACGCACTGTTGGCTTAGACGACATCCCTATTGGTAGGCTGGTGCCAAAACTCGGCGGAGCTGGCGAGGTCGCTCTGTATCGAGCACTGCAATCTCACATGCTCCCTGCCGGCGTCCGGCCACAACCTACAAAAGCAAGCGCCGCCGAAATTGTCGGCAACGCTCTCACTCCAGACGTCTTCGTCGCGGGCACCGCATACAACTTTCTCAATATATTCCGCAACTACCCCGACCAACTCAGCTGGCGCGGCACATTAAGCGCAAGCGGTATTCACCGCCTGCCCTGCGGCGACATGGAGGAAGCCGACGCAGTTCTCGCCATTCTCGCCTCTCGCATCACATTTTGGCTGTGGCACGTCGAATGCGATGGCTTCCACGTCCCGGCATGGTTCTTATCTGAACTACCGCTACTCAACGTTCGGATGAACAACAGTGTCAAAATGAAACTGGCGTCGCTCGGTCGTGAGATTTGGGATGGACTTCAGAAAGATGTGATCTGCAGTTCAAATAGAGATCGCTTAACCTTCGCATTTCGGCCCACTCTCATTTCAGCTCTTCGTGATGAGGTCGATGCGCTTTTGGTGAACGAAATCGGCGCTGAATTCGCCGCATGCGAAATGCTGCGGCACTTCGAAAATCAAGTCGTGTCGATTGACGGGACTGTTCGTCTCTCACGGCCAAACAAAGAAAACGGAATACAACTATGAAGACGCCACCCGACATTAAAGCGCTCAGCCAGCTTACAAAAGAAGAATGGAAAGAGTATACAAAAACAGTCTGGAGTATTGCCAATGTCTCGCATGACATTCACCCAGCTACATTCCCCGTTGAAATACCTAAGCGTCTCACGAAGCTGTTCAGTTTTTGGGGAGAAACGGTGCTCGACCCTTTCGGAGGAGTGGGATCAACTGCTGTGGCAGCGATTAGGGAGGGGCGTCGGGCAATTTGCGTTGACCAAAATAAAGACTTCGTCGAAGAGATTAAGCAACGTGTAAGTCGAGAAAACCTAGACTCTTCGCTCCTAGAAGCTAGACATGGAGATTCACGCGACCTGTCGGAGATTAAAGATGGTAGTGTTGATTTAATCGTCACAAGCCCACCTTACTGGGACAAGGCCAACTACGGCGGCCGCGCAAGCGACATAGGCACGGCCGGTACCTACGTTGACTTCCTAGCAGAACTTCGGAATGTTTTTGAGGAATGTTTTCGCGTCTTGAAACCGGGACGCAAGCTATGCGTCGTTACCGCCAACGTAAACCAGATGACGGATCATGGTCTACTGACCTTTCCAATCAGTACAGACATTGGTCTTATGCTGCGGGAAATAGGTCTTGTCATGATTAACGAGGTCATATGGTCAAAAGACGGCACAGGTGGACGATGGGGGTCAGCCAACGGCCAGCGGCCAATTTTTGGTAGCTATCCTTACCCACCTAACTTTCTTTTCAAGAACATCCACGAGTATATCATCATCTTTGCCAAGCCAGGGCCGTCAAAATCCAAGGGCGCAAAGGTTCGCGAATACAAGTCGCTAATGACGTTGTCGCCACAGGTGAACCATAAAGAATAGATTTGATCGCCGCAAAAGTGTCTCTCTCAAGAGAACCATCACGGTTGCAGGAGGCGCCACCACGTTGCGCCTCCCTGAGTTTTTAGTGTGCTACCGTCGTGGAGCCCCTCCTCCAGTAAATTAGCGATACGACGACCGTTTACTGAGGATGAGTCATACACCTCGAACGCAATACTATCGGGAAAACGCTCAAAACGGGCGACAGGATCGGACATTTTGGCTATCTCCGGCAGTTGTAACTTCATAGTATTCCGAACCCCATCAGCCATGGACAAGGTCATCGTGCGCGTGCGTCCCGTTTTAGCATCACGTAAATCTCGCTCTCCGCCGAAGAACCCGTCGAATACGCGAAGTGGTATTTGCGTTTGTGTACGACCGCGACCATGCCTGAGCCGCATCACCATCACATGAGAAGGCTTTATGTCGCTCTCTGAGGCTGCGGCCTGCGAAACAGAATCTAATATGACTTCCAGCCGCCACCCTAATTCTTCTACGGCGAAAGCAAGATCTGGAAGGTCATCGGCTGCAAACTCCGCCACGCTAGGCGCTTTAAGTTCAAGAACACTTTTCCGTTGTACCAGAAGCATTTTCCGCAAAATGGCGTGAGCCTTTGCCGCCATCGAGGGCTCTCTAAAATGTCGTGCCAGATCACGGCGTGCCACCCGAGTAAGATAGCTATTTAATCTCCAATTATCCGCTCTTTTAGCGCCCCATGACCTTTCTAACCACTCATGTACCAGCGCAGCACAACGTGCAGCCTCACCGCGGCTCGCCCCCTCGGCCAACGAGAAGAGAGTAAGGGGCGCTGTCCGCTCCATCTCTCCGTGCTCAGGTTCCGTGCTCTCCCATAGCTCGGCCCTGGTACCGACATGGACTACATCGTCCCAGACAAAAACATCGACCCAAACCGTGCCGATGGTTGCGATGCGGTGTAGTGAGACGTCGAGAGTGATAGGCGACGTCGCAGAATAGACTTCAAAGTCGTGGATATCCGTAGTGGGGTCTCCGGGTCTGGACGGCACGGCTACGTGTAGAGCATTCGCCGAAACTGATGACCCGAAAAGGGGCAATGCAAGACCGTGATCGGCCAAAAGCTCGTAGGCGAGCAAAGTCATTGAGGGAGAAGAATCTTTCTGAGCGCTCATGCTGCTCTCGCTTCGCAATGGCATCTCAACGTTTGTTCGATAATATCCGCAAACGAATCTGGCGTCTCGTTGGGACTCCAGTCATAGGTTGTAAATTCGATATTCAACTTCTGAATAGCCTCGAGGAATGCGGTGTTTTTGCCATTCGGGTCTTCCAAGAGCTGAGTCGGGAAGATGAGCAACCGACCGTGACCCTGCCTTAGATCGATAGATTGCCCATATGCGAACTCAATTGCAGATGCCCTGCGGTCAGGCTTTTCACGCCCCACTGAGGCAAGAGAAGCAATGCGTATCCAGCTTTGCGCAACAGATCGCCACTGAGGAATCGCGCCAGCCAACCCAGTTCTTATCTTTGCGTCAAGATATTCATCTGGACCAACAAATGCCCATTCAATGTGACGCACCGCAGAATCAAGATTGGGCTCAAGCTCATAGTCATCAATGTATATCGACGGGTCCACAACCTCATCATAGAAGCCCGACATGTAGGCACCGGTATCGAAGGGATATACGTGGTAAGGGGGCGGCAGGGCTGCGGGCGACAACACGATTACAAAAGGGAAGAAATTCAACTGATCATTTTTTTCGTCACCACGCCCGAAACGATAAGCCGGCCTACTAAGGAAGAAGTATACAAGTTCCTTTCCAAAAACACTGCAACGGCGCTTTTCCAGATTACCTGTATCCACGATACGCCTCCCCCAACCAACCGATGTTACGTGAACAAGATCAGGTGGAGAAATCGATAAATTCGGATGAGCTGCTTTAGCGAGCTCAACAAGTTCGCGGTTGACGGGAATGCCACGGGGCCTTCTTCTTACGTCTGCTCCCATACCGGTCACTGCTCCCTTCCCTATGAAGATACCTCGCGCCATAATAGTTCGCTTGGACGATGAATTATATATCGAAACAGAGAGATAAAGCAAAGTAACTATACTTACAAATATGAAACTACAGCGCTGACGGAACATCCTACTAAGTGCATATTTTCATTGCACTCTACACCCTTCCTCTGCCCGTCCTGCCCGTCGGGCCTTGGCGAAGCCGCGATCAGTGGCGATGAACCGCTCCAGCATCGGCACGATAAGCCTGACGGGATCGACGGCAGGCTCACCACTTTCGCGGGCCAGAAGCTCTGCATAAGCGGTGAGATCACGATGCAGTTGCCCGGACAGTTCCACCGTCACCTTCACGGGCTTGTCCTCGGTGAGCGGTCCAAGTTTCAGCTTTGCCATGGTCAATTTCTGTAAGGTTCGAGTACGAGATCTCGGGTGACGATGACCCTGACTGGATAACCCGGCCGGATGGTCAGTGTCGGCGCGACTTGCAACTGACGCTGGACGATCTGCTGTCCGGCCTGATTGATCGTATCCTGCGCCCCGTCACGGATGGCGCGGATCAGACGGTCCTCGTCATCGGCTGCAAGCTCGGTGCCAATGCCGAGCAGCGTGGACAGGCCTGCGGCCTTCATGAGGTCCCACCAGTGGTAATCGACGCCATCCTCAAGACCGGCATAACCGGCAGCATCCGCACCGGGCTGGCGCTCCAGCACGATGGATCGGCCATTGGGCAGGGTCAGACGGTTCCAGACGAGGAGTACGCGGCGCTGGCCGAAGGTCACGCCTGCATCGTACTGGCCGATGATGCGCGTTCCCTGAGGTATCAACAGCAGCGCGCCGGTCGGGCTGTCATAGACGTTTTCCGTTACCTGCGCGGTGATCTGGCCAGGAAGGTCGGATCGGATGCCTGTAATCATCGCCGCCGGTATCACAGCCCCGGCCTGAAGGATGTAAGGCGATGCAGGTGCCATGATGCGGTCCAGGGCGACCGTCTGTCGGTCGACCGGGCCATTCAGGAAAGCCGTATGCCGGTCCTGTGTTGCTGGCTGGGCACCGAGGTCAAGCCCTGCAATGCCCGGCACACCGGACCCCGGTGTCGCTGCCGTTCTCTGGCCAGATTGGAAGAATACCGTGCTCAGGCGTGCGGCCTCTTCCTCGGCAAGACGGCGCTCTTCGGCAGGGTCTCGGGCTGGCGCCGCCATAGCGGGCGGCGTGACAGGCTGGCCCCGGTTCTGCGCATCGAGGATCGGGCCGCCGAGATCGCCTGGCAAAGCAGGTCCCAGGACGGGTCCGGTGTAGTCGCGTGGCAGGCCGGACAAGCCGTCCGCTGTCGGCCGATTTTCTGTCGAGTAGAGTTCTTCGGCATTTCCGCTCATGTCGCGGGTCTGGAGCGCGTAGATCAATGCGCCGCCAATGCCGAGCAGTGCGACAGCGCCAGCACCGGCCAACATCTTCCGTGACAGGCGGGTAACGCGAGGCGGTTCGGCCCGCAGTCGCATCGGAGCCGCGGTAGTGGTTGTATCTTCACTCATGACGGCTGCTCCCCGGTTTGCGTGGACTGGGCCGCCTGCCGTTGTTCTGTGCGGACAATTCTCACGGTCTGCTGGCGATCGCCGCTGCCAAGGCGCAGCTCGGCAGCACCGAAGAGGCGATCCACAATCAGGATGTTCTGGTGAATGCGGCTGTTGACGATCTGAGGTTCCCCGTCGGACCCAATGACGAAGATCGGTGGCATTTCGCCTTGCACGATGCCCCGCGGGAAGACGACATAAACGCGGCGGCCATCATCGAAGATGGAAATGGGGCGCCATGGCGGGGTGTCGCCCGTCAGGCCATAGCGATAGTTGCGTTCCGCCTCTGCCGGTATGATGGGTGCTGCGGGAACGTTCTGACGCGGACCCGCAGGCAGCGCAGGATAGGACCAGGACACAGACGGCATGTAGAGCGCCTCACGGGCCCGTAATTCGATCATGTAGGTGCGCCGGTCGGTCGTGACGACGAGATTGGTCGAGATGTCGGACCGAGAGGGCTTCACAAGTATATGGACGCGGCGCGTTGTTCCTGATCCGCTCTCGGTGTCGCCGATGATCCAGCGGGCGGTGTCGCCTGCCGCAATCGGTCCCGCGCCGGTCAGGCTCTCTCCCGGCTCCAGCGCGATATTGGTGATCTGGCCTGGCGCGGCATAGACTTGATAGAGCGCGCCTTCCGACCAGGGATAGATCTGGATGGCGTTATAGTAGCCCTCGCGGCGCGGTTCGACGCGGGCAGCGGCGTTGGCATTCTCGACGCGTCCTGCCGGCGTTCCGGCAGCGGTGCCGCCGCGTGCTACTGTCCATGCGGGCGGCGTGCGCAATGGCCGGGGCCGGTCGTCGGTGACGGCGGCCTGCACCACGGGCAGTGCGGGAACATCGGCATCATAGCTGAACTGTGGCGTGCGGTTGGTTGCGCAACCGGCCAGCATGGTCGCCGACAGGAATAGAGCCGCCAATGAGTATTTACGGAAAACCGGAAAGCCGGCGTTGCGGACCATCATGCGGGTCATTGGCTCATCTCCCGCGACCATGAGATGGCATTGACATAGATACCCAGCGGATTGGCGCGCAGCCGTTCAGCGTCGCGCGGCGTCTGGATCACGATGGTCAGGATGGCGGTCCAGCGTTCGGTGCTGGAGAGCTGGCCGTTTTCGTAATGGCGCTCCGTCCAGGCGACACGAAAACTGTCAGTTGAGGCGCGGATCACCGACGACACCTCAACAGCAACCTGCTGGCGCCCAACTTTCGTGAACGGATCGTTGGACCGAGCATAATCATTGAGCGTTGCCGCACCCCGATCCGTCGTGAACTCGTAGGCACGGAGCCAATTTTGCCGGACGATGATGGCGTCGGCGGGGATCGAGCGCGTCTGCTCGATGAAGCGGCCGAGATGAAAAGCGATCTGCGGATCTGTCGGCCGATAGTCGGCGACGGCCGGGGCAACGGTTTGCGATTGCCCGAGATTGTCGACCTGTACCACCCAAGGCACGACCGTCCCGCGCGCCGATTGCCAGACAAGGGCGGAGGCGAAGCCCGCCGACAGGATCAGTGAGCCGAATGCCATGATGCGCCAGTTCTTCGCCTGCACACGCGCCGAACCTATGCGCTCGTCCCACGCCTGGACGGCCTTCTGGTACGGGGTCTCGGGTTCAGGCGATTTGCCGTAATGGGTCGACGGGCGTCTGAAGATGTTCATAAGCGATCACTTTCGGAGATGTTGACGGAAGAGCCGCTGCCGTGGCTGTCGCCGGCACGGACGGCATGGGCGGCCATGGTGGTGCCGTGATTGAGAGCCTGACGGCGGTGCATCTGCTGCGCCCATGCCGGCGGGCCTCCCGCCGGAGCGGTGGGCGCGGTGGAAGCGGCGGCGCTCGCACCGCCTATTGTGCCCTGCGTCGTCGATCCTCCGGTGACGCCTAGCCCGGCGCGGGCGCCATCGGAGAAGCTGCTTTTGACACTTTCTGCTGCTTTCGATGTGGCACGCTTCAACGGCGAGACGGCGGCGGAACCTGCGGCACGGGCAACGCCGCCCAGACCGGAGGCGACACCTGCGGCGCCTGACTGACCAAGCGAACCGACACTGTAGGCAGCGCTCGCCGCACCTGCGGCGGCTGCACCACCCCGGACGGCAGCGGCTCCACCGGAGAGCGCCGCAGCTCCTCCCTTTGCGGCCATGCCTGCGGCGGCACCCCCGGCAAGCATCATGCCGCCTGCGGCAAGGCCGGTTCCAACGGCTGCGCCTGCACCAAGCTGCGGGCCGCCGGAAACCAGACCCGAAGCAATGCCGGGACCGAAGATGCCGAGACCAAGTAGCGACAGCGCAGCGAGCACGATAGCCATGGCGTCGTCGATCGTCGGCGTCACGCCGCCGAAACCTGCGGTGAACTGTGAAAACAGGGTGGAGCCGATGCCGATAATGACGGCCAGCACCAGAACCTTGATGCCGCTTGAGACGACATTGCCCAGCACCCGCTCTGCCATGAAGGCGGTTTTGCCGAAGAGGCCGAACGGGATCAGCACGAAGCCCGCCAGCGTGGTCAGCTTGAACTCGATCAAGGTGACGAAGAGCTGCACAGCAAGAATGAAGAAGGCGAGCAGCACCAGCACCCAGGCGAACATCAGGCAGGCGATCTGGATGAAGTTTTCGAAGAACGACCAGTAGCCCATCATGTCGGAGATGGATTCGAGCAGAGGGCGGCCGGCATCGAGGCCGGTCTGTGCGACCTTGCCGGGTCGTAGCAGATCAGTGGCGGAGAAACCGGTGCCTGACCCTTTCAGGCCCAGACCCGCGAAACTGTCGAAGATGATCTGGGCAAGATTGTTCCAGTTGCCGATCAGGTAGGCGAAGACCCCCACGAAGAGCGTCTTCTTGACCAGCCGGGCGATGATGTCGTCATCGGCACCCCAGCTCCAGAACAGCGCCGCTAGAGTCACATCGATGACGATCAGCGTGGTGGCGATGAAGGCGACTTCCCCGCCAAGCAGACCAAAGCCGCTGTCGATATAGCTGGTAAATACGCCGAGGAAATTATCGATAACGCCGGTGCCGCCCATGGTTCATTGTCCCCCGTTCTGATGCGGAGCGGCGGGCACAGGCGTCCGGCCGAGAAAGCGGTCGCGGTTTTCGGCCCAGGTGGCGAGGCATCCGGGATCATTCACGGCGGCCTCGCCTAACTGCTGGCAAAGGCGCAGGCTCTGGCGCAGCGGATCGGCAGAGAGCTGTAGCGATGGAGCCGGTCGGTTCTGCGCCGGCTCATCTTCGCGGGTCATTTCGATCACCGTGGCAGTGATGGCGATAGCCACGAATATGATCGCGCCCAGCCGGGCCAACATCTTGCCGTCCATGTCGCGCCCCTCCTGTCCGGTCAGTTGTTGCCGTTGCTCAACATCCGGGCATTGCCGGGCTGGTAGCCCGATCCCGGCGTCAGGAAGCGCTCGCGCTGGACACGGCCCTGCTCGGCTGCGGTGGCACGCTCAGCCTCGATCAGGGCTTCGGAGCGGCCATTGGCCGACATCAGCGCGATCAGGTCAGAGAGCTGCTGAGACTGGAGAGCGAGAAGCTGATTGCCCGCCTGTGTGGCCTGCAAGGCGCCGGTGGCGTTCTGGCTCTGGCCGACTAGAGCGGACATCTCGGCGCGGTTGGTGTCGATATTGCCGACAACACCTGCCTGCACGCGCATGGCATCTTGCAAGCCGCCCACGGTGTTCTGCCAGCGCGAACGGGCATCGGTGACGAGCTGAGCGTCGGTCGCAGACAGCGATACATTGCCGTATTGCTGTTGGAACATCTGATCGACGTTCTGAACGTCAAAAGCGATGTTCTGCGCCTGGGCGAGGAGTTGCTGCGTGCGCTGGACGTTCTGCTGCAAGGTCTGGAGCGAGGAATATGGCAGGCTGGCGAGGTTCTTCGCCTGATTGATGAGCATCTGCGCTTCGTTCTGAAGCGAAGTGATCTGGTGATTGATCTGCTCAAGCGTGCGCGTGGCCGTGAGCAGATTCTGCGCGTAGTTGGTCGGATCATAGACGATGCGGCCAAAGCCAAAGGCTTGAGCCGGGCTTGTCAGGATTGGTGACAATGCAACCGGCATGGCGAGGGGCAACGCCAGCATGGACGCACTGGCAAAACGGGCAATGGGGATACGGATCATGGCAAGGTCTCCTCTTCCTGGATGTCGTCGGGGTGGAATGGATCTGGCCTGACCGGCTGAGCCGACTCGGGCCGTTCGGCAAGATTGGTGAGTTCGGGGATCAGCTCGGCCGCCCATTCGACACCGCGCTCGCGCAACCAGGCGGCCAGAAACCCGTCCCGCCCATGCTCGGCGACGAGATCGGCGATGCGGGTCTGATCGGATTTGGATGACGCGGCGCAGAGCGCGAGGCCGACTTCGGAGAGGCCGAGCTCAAACAGGCGATTGCCGCGGCGCGACTGGCAGTAATAGTCCCGCTTGGGCGTTGCCCGTGCGAGGATCTCAATCTGGCGATCATTCAGGCCGAAGCGGCGGTAAATCGCGGTGATCTGCGGCTCGATGGCGCGTTCGTTCGGCAGGAGCAGCCGTGTCGGGCAGCTTTCGATGATGGCCGGCGCGATGTTGCTGCCGTCAATGTCGGACAGGCTTTGTGTGGCGAAGATGACCGATGCGTTTTTCTTGCGCAGCGTCTTCAGCCATTCGCGGAGCTGGTTTGCGAAGCCTTCATCATCCAGCGCCAGCCAACCCTCGTCGATGATAAGCAGGGTTGGCCGTCCATCGAGCCGGTCGCCGATCCGATGAAACAGATAGGCCAGCACAGCGGGCGCGGCACCCGTGCCGACCAGTCCCTCGATCTCGAAGGCTTGCACATCGGCGTGGCCGAGGTGTTCGGCCTCGGCATCGAGCAACCGGCCATAGGCGCCGCCGATGCAATAGGGTCGGAGCGCCTGCTTCAAGTCATTGGATTGCAAGAGGACAGCAAGGCCGGTGATGGTGCGCTCGCTGACGGGTGCGGATGCGAGCGAGGTCAGCGCTGTCCAGATATGCTCTTTCACCTCCGGCGTGATGGTCGTGCCTTCACGCATCAGGATCGCAGCGATCCAGTCAGCGGCCCATGACCGCTCATAAGCATCATCAATTCGCGCGAGTGGTTGCAGGGAGACGGAAACCTCCGATCCCTCGGTCAACCCGCCGCCAAGGTCATGCCAGTCGCCGCCCATGGCGAGCGCGGATGCCCGGATCGATCCTCCGAAATCGAAGGCGAAGATCTGGCTGCCTTCATAGCGGCGGAATTGCAGCGCCATCAGCGCCAGCAGCACGGACTTGCCCGCGCCGGTCGGGCCGACGACGAGGGTATGGCCGACATCGCCGACATGAAGGGAAAGCCGGAACGGCGTCGAACCTTCGGTCTTGCCATATAGCAAGGGGGGCGCTCCGAGGTGTTCGTTCCGTTCCGGCCCCGCCCACACGGCCGATAACGGGATCATATGGGCAAGGTTGAGCGTCGAGATTGGGGGCTGCCGGACATTGGCGTAGGCATGTCCGGGGATCGAGCCCAGCCAGGCATCGACAGCATTGACAGTTTCCGACATGGCCGTGAAATCACGGCCCTGAATGATCTTCTCGACCAGACGCAACTTCTCGTCGGCGATACGGGGATCATTGTCCCAGACGGTGACGGTCGCTGTGACATAGGCCATGCCGGCGACGTCAGCGCCGAGTTCCTGCAAGGCCATGTCAGCATCGAGCGCCTTGTTGGACGCATCGGTGTCCACCAGCGCCGATTGCTCGTTGGTCATCACCTCCTTGAGGATCGCAGCAATGGATTTGCGCTTGGCGAACCACTGGCGGCGGATTTTGGTCAGCAGCTTCGTCGCATCCGTCTTGTCCATCAGGATGGCGCGGGTGGACCAACGATACGGAAATGCGAGCCGGTTCATCTCGTCGAGCAGACCCGGCGTGGTGGCTGTCGGAAAGCCGATGATCGTGAGGACGCGCAGATGTTGCTCGCCAAGGCGTGGCTCCAGCCCGCCTGTCAGCGGCTGGTCGGCAAGCAGCACATCTAGATGCATCGGCACCTCCGGCACGCGAACGCGGTGCCGGTTGGTCGAGATGGCGGAATGAAGATACGTCAGCGTGCCGGGGTCATCGAGCCAGCGGCATTCCGGCATGAAGCCGTCGAGCAGCGCCAATACGCGGTCAGTGCGATCGATGAAGCCGCGCAGAAGTTCATGCGGATTGACGCCGGATTGCTCACGACCTTCATAAAGCCAGGCCTCAGTGCGTGCGGCGTCTTCCGCAGGCGGCAGCCAGAGGAAGGTCAGGAAATAGCCCGACACGAAATGGGTGCCGGCTTCCTCAAACCCGGCCTTGCGTTCGGCATCGACCAAAGCGGACGCCGGATCTGGAAAACGGCTGTCTGGATAGGTCGCGGCCTCGCTCCGCTGCGCCTCAACAAAAATCGACCAGCCAGACCCAAGACGGCGCACAGCGTTGTTGATGCGACCGGCGACCGCGACCAGTTCAGCAGCGACAGCAGAATCCAGATCCGGCCCACGAAACTTCGCCGTCCGTTGGAAGCTGCCGTCCTTGTTCAGGACGACTCCGGGGCTGACCAGGGCTGCCCAAGGCAGATAGTCGGAAAGCCGGGCGGAGGTACGGCGATATTCGCTGAGGTTCATCATAGCCGCGTCCTCACACTGACAAATGACCGGGGATGCGCAGATGCCTGCGGCCGACCTCGACAAAGAGCGGATCTCGCTTAGCCGCCCATACCGCGAGGAAGTGTCCGACCGCCCAGATAGCGAGGCCGACCAGCCACAGGCGAAGGCCGAGGCCGACGGCCCCGGCCAACGTTCCGTTCAGAATGGCGATGGAGCGCGGTGCGCCGCCGAGCAGGATATGCTCGGTCAGCGCCCGGTGGACCGGGACGGAAAAACCCGGCACCGCGTCGAGCTGTTCAAGGTTGCCCGCCATCAGATGAGCGCCCCGCCGCCGAACGAGAAGAACGACAGGAAGAAGGAACTGGCGGCGAAGGCGATGCTGAGGCCGAACACGATCTGGATCAGCTTGCGGAAGCCACCGCCCGTGTCACCGAAAGCCAGCGCCAGGCCTGTCGAGATAATCACGATGACGGCGATGATCTTGGCGACGGGCCCCTCAATCGACTGGAGAATGCTCTGAAGCGGCGCTTCCCACGGCATGGACGAGCCGGATGCGTGTGCGGCAGGCGCCAGCATCAGGCTGATGTATACAGTGGCAGCCGCAGTTGTCATGAGACGGCAGCTGCGCGAAATCGTTCGGATCATGAAGGCTCTCCTTTCGTGGTGGTAGCGGGGGTAATGGCGTAGTCACCGTCCGGGCCCAGCCCATCGACGCGGGCGAGTTCAACCAGCCGGCGCGACGATCCGCGCCCGGCAAGGACAGCGACAAGGTTGATGGTCTCGGCGATCAGCGCGCGCGGGACAGTGATGACAGCTTCCTGAATGAGCTGTTCGAGGCGACGGAGCGCGCCGATGCCGGTGCCGGCATGGATGGTGCCGATGCCGCCGGGGTGTCCGGTTCCCCACGCTTTGAGCAGGTCGAGGGCTTCGGAGCCGCGCACCTCGCCGATGGGAATACGGTCGGGGCGAAGGCGCAGCGACGAGCGGACAAGATCGGAAAGCGTCGCGACGCCATCTTTGGTCCGCATGGCCACGAGATTGGGCGCGGCACATTGCAGCTCGCGCGTATCTTCAATGATGACCACGCGATCCGAGGTTTTCGCCACTTCGGCCAGCAGCGCGTTGGTCAGCGTGGTTTTGCCGGTGGACGTGCCGCCTGCCACAAGGATGTTGGCGCGCGTGGCGACGTTCAGGCGCAGCACTTCTGCCTGAATACTGGTCATGATCCCGGCGGTCACATAGTCATCGAGCGTAAACACCGCGACGGCGGGCTTGCGGATGGCGAAGGCGGGCGCGGCGACAACGGGCGGCAATAGCCCTTCGAACCGTTCACCAGTTTCGGGAAGCTCTGCCGAAACGCGTGGATTGCGGGCATGAACCTCCGCCCCGACATGATGGGCCACGAGACGCACGATCCGCTCGCCATCGGCGGCGGACAGAATTTCCCCCGTATCGGCCAAGCCCTCGGACAGCCGGTCGACCCAGATACGGCCATCCGGGTTCAGCATCACCTCGACCACACCGGGATCTTCCAGAAACCGGGCAATGGATGCCCCAAGCGCGGTGCGTAGCATCCGCGCACCACGGGCAATCGTTTCCGGCTTCTGAATTGATGCGGTCATAGTGGCCCCGTTCATTACGGGGCGCGCAAAAGACGGACCCCGGATCGGGGTCGATTAAAAGAACCTGATCTTGGACTGTTTCAACAGATGTTTACGCGCGTGCGGCCATCGGCGGAGCCTGGCGGTGAATAGGACCGGTTGCAATCCTAGACCCCATCTCCGTCACCTTCGGTTTTACTACCCAACGGGGTGTCGTTTAGCGCAGCCATATCGTGGGATATTTCTTTGAGGAACCTGTCACCAGTGGCGAGGCGCTTACCAAGTGACTGCATGAACGCCTCAAAACGCTCATTTCCTTTGATACGCGCAGATTGCTTTGCGCTGTCCGGCAACGGCGGCGTGAGGGTCAGCCAGAATTGTACGAATAGCGAAAGGGTTTCGCCCAGAACGGCGATATCCTCGTTCAGTATGTCGAACTGACGGCCTAGCTTGTCTAGGCGGCGCGACATGGCGGCTTCCAGCCGCTCAGTCGTATCGCCGGACATGAAGGATGCTACCGCAGCCTCGATCACTGCGGACTTCGAGACATTGCGGCGCAAAGCCAAGGCTTCCACCTGTTTCAGCAGAGCGGGGTCGAAATAGACATTCATACGGGTGCGCGTCATCATGGGCGCCCTTTCAAAGTTCAATGCCGTCATCGGGATTCATCGACGCCTGCCGGGCAATCATCCGCATCCGCGATCGGAGAGCACGGGCCTTGGCGGCATCAACGTCCGGCTCATCATCCAGAAAATCGAACTCCTGCGATGGTGGCGGAGGTGGCGGGATGATTTCCTCATGCTCAGGTAGTTCAGGTTCGCGCCGGATACCGGCATTGGCCGGATCGTCATCGGATGTATCTGAGGCAGAGACATTGCCGGTCGCAGCCGCGACAATGCGGCTCGTCCAGTCATCTGGCGCCGATGTACTAATTTTCACCGACTGCCTGCGCAGATCGGGCGGCGACATCACCCGTTCCTGAAACCGCGCATCAGCATAGTAACGTGCCTTGGCAGCACGGATCGGCGGCACGCCCGCCACCATGACGATCTCGTCGGAGGGCGGGAGCTGCATGATTTCCCCGGGTGTCAGCAGCGGCCGCGCCGTTTCCTGCCGGGAAACCATCAAATGCCCCAGCCATGGCGCGAGGCGATGGCCGGCATAATTCGTGGAATCTCGCATTTCTGTCGCCGTGCCGAGCGCGTCGCTGATCCGCTTGGCGGTGCGTTCATCGTTGGCAGCAAAGGCCACGCGCACATGACAGTTGTCGAGAATGGCGTTGTTCTGCCCATAGGCTCGTTCAATTTGGTTGAGAGACTGCGCAATCAGGAACGCTTTGAGGCCGTAGCCGGCCATGAAGGCGAGTGCCGATTCAAAGAAATCCAGCCGCCCGAGCGCGGGAAACTCATCCAGCATCAACAGCAGTCGATGCCGCTTGCCGGAGGTTTCCAGTTCCTCGGTCAGCCGCCGCCCGACCTGGTTGAGGATCAGGCGGATCAGCGGCTTGGTGCGGTTGATGTCCGAGGGTGGCACGACGAGATAGAGGCTGACCGGTTCCTTCGCACCGACCAGATCGGCGATGCGCCAGTCGCAGCGTTCAGTCACGCGGGCCACAACCGGATCTCGGTAAAGACCAAGAAACGACATGGCGGTCGAAAGCACGCCGGAGCGTTCGTTGTCGGATTTGTTCAACAGTTCCCGCGCAGACGAAGCAATGACGGGATGCACACCGGCTTCGCCCAGATGCGGCGTGTCCATCATCGCGCGTAAGGTCGCCTCGACCGGACGGCGTGGATCGGACAGGAAATTGGCGACACCCGCCAGTGTCTTTTCTTTCTCGGCGTAGAGAACATGCAGAATCGCGCCGACCAGCAGGCTGTGGCTGGTCTTTTCCCAATGGTTACGTTTGTCGAGACTGCCCTCGGGATCAACGAGAATGTCCGCGATGTTCTGCACATCACGGACTTCCCATTCACCTTGCCGTACTTCCAGAAGCGGATTGTAAGCTGCCGACTGCACATTGGTCGGATCGAACAGAAGGGCGCGGCCATAATTGGCCCTGAAGCCTGCGGTCAGGTTCCAGTTCTCGCCCTTGATGTCATGTACGATGCAGCTCCCCGGCCACGTCAGCAGCGTTGGCACTACAAGGCCGACACCCTTTCCGGATCGGGTTGGCGCGAAGCACAGAACATGCTCGGGGCCGTCATGGCGCAGATAATCCTTGCTATTCCGTCCCAACACCACGCCATCAGGACCAAGCAATCCGGCAGCATGGATTTCCTTATCCTCGGCCCATCGCGCCGAGCCATAGGTGGCGACATTGCGAGCCTCCCGTGCCCGGATGATTGACATGAGAAAGGCGGCAGCTATGGCAAGAACTGCGCCGGACGTGGCGATGATCGCACCTTCTGTAAAGATGCCGGGCGCATAGGCGTCGTAGGAGAACCACCACCAGAAGAAGGCGGGCGGATGGTAAAAAGGCCAGCCGGCTAGCTCGAACCAGGGATCGCCGAGCTGGGGCTGGAAGCCGAGCCGGAAAGCCACCCATTGCGTCGCGGCCCAGACCATCACCACGACGATGGTGAACACGACAATGATCTGGCCCCAGAGTATTCGCCCTCCACGCATATAGACTCCAATCGGCAAAAATGTCGGAGCCGATCAGAGAATGGGCGTTTCTGCGAGGTGCAACAGGTATCACGAGGCCGGAGGGCTGCCGGATAGCAACGGCGGCAAATAGGATGGTTACGATGGTGCTTAGTGATCGTCGCGGGCGTGCAGGACTATACGGATTAGAGTGACCGCCTCATCTCGTCGGCAAGATTGAGCAGGTTTCGGAGGGCGGTGCTTCGGTTGAATGGCGACCACACGGCTGAGAACATAACAGGTTCTGGCTCGTCGCCGATTGGCAAGAAGCCCACGCCAGCCACGGGTGACAGGCTTGACGCTGCCCCAAGCAAAGTGACGCCGAAGCCTTGCCCCACCATGGAAAGCAGCGAAGCACGTTCGACACTGACGCGCAGGATCGACGGTGTCTGCCACCGACCCGATAACCGGATGAGGATATGGTCGTGAACCTGCGGTCCGGGACCACCGGGCCGGACTAAAAAGGTCTCATCGGCCAGTTCGGCCCAAGTGATGCGTTCCCGCGCGGCAAGCGGATTTCGATCCGACATAGCCACAACAAGCGGCTCAGTCCAAATTCGCCGGGAGTGGCAATCGGGCGGGTTAGGAGTACCAACCACGAATGCGATGTCGAGTTGATCGGCGCGCAATTGGGCGATCGCCTCCCGCGCCGTGCTTTCAGCGATATCGATCTCCACGCCGGGATAAGCATCGCGGAATCGACCGATCAGCTTGGCAAGGAAACTATGAGGGATCAGACCGTGGACGCCTATGCGCAGGCGACCGCGCTCTCCTAGGGCCGTCATGCCGGCAGACTTCACAGCATGGTCGAGGTGATCGACGCCGGCTGATACCCGTTCAACAAAGAGGCGTCCGGCTTCAGTGAGCCGAACGCCTCTTGTGTTGCGCTCGAACAGGAGGATGCCAAGGTCTTCCTCCAACGCCTTGATGCGTGCGCTGACGCTCGACTGGCTGACGCCGAGCGCATTGGCGGCGCGGTAGAAGCTGAGATGTTCGGCGACGGCCAGCATTTGAATGAGCGATGCAAGGGGAATCCGCGAGCCAAGTGCGATCGGCACTCCACGTTGACGGTCGATCATCGGAGCTGATCGTCGCCGCCGCATCGCTCACCCTCCGCTCGATTAGGCCCGGATGCCGCGATCAAACCGCCAGTTGCCATCTGGCACGAAGCTGTCGCGCGTGGTCGCGGCCAGTCGTTCCTCAAGCCTGACCCTGTCGAGCGGAATGCAATAGACCGGCCTGCGGCGCTCGAAGCGCCATCCATCGGCCAAGCCTCCCGCATTGACGGAATCGTAGCCGATCTGGTCGAGGACCGTGGCAACGGCCGCTTTCGCATCGGCATCATCCCCGGCTATCGGAAGCGCGCGACGATCCTTCGCGCCGGTCGGGCGGGCATCGGAAACCACATCCTCCACCAGAATAGAATTGAGCGCTTTCACCACCTTGGCTCCCGGAAGAAGCCTTGCCAGCACCTCGGCGGTCGTAAGCGCGCCGCTGTCCAACTCCTGCACCGGGCCGAAATGCGGGAAGTAGTTCTGCGGGTTAAGCACTATCTTTCCTGTCAGCGGCGCAGCCGGAATGGCCGCTGACATTTGCAGATGGATCGCCGCGACGATCATGTCCCCGAATGCGGCAACGTCATTCACGGTCCCGACCTCACAACCGATCTGCTGGCCGACGTGCGGGATCGTTTCCGGCCCTCTGGAATTGCTCAACATGACATCATGGCCTGCCCTCGTTGCCAGCAATCCCACGGCCTGCGCCATTCTGCCCGCGCCAATGATGCCGATTTTCATCTCTATTTCCTTCCATGTTTCTGACGTTCATCTAAGTTCAGCCCGGTAAGGTTTCCGCCTGCATCGTCTTCTTCCCTCCAAAAACAAGGAAGCTTATCAACGCGAGGGTCCACGCCGAAATGGCACCATAGAGCGTGACCCAGCCGATACCGTGCGCCAGTGCATCGCGCGCGACAGTGATGGGGAAACCGTGGCTTTCAGCGCCGGCAAGGTTGCCCGCCGATACAGCCTCTGCCAGCCCGCGGAGCGTGACTTCGGTCGGGAGTTGCGGGAGGGCTTCAGCGAGATGGGCATAGACGCCGCTCAAAAGGATCAGTCCCATGATCGCGATATTGACCGACAGCGAAATGAACCGTGCGCTCATGTCCATGCCGGACGCCATACCGGCCCGCTCCTGCGGCACCGCCGCAGTCGCCGTGTTGGTAACGGGCGTATTGGTTAGGCCGAGGCCGATCCCGGCAATGATGCAGCCGGGAAGCAGCGTCATCCAATTCGCATTATCGCTGGCGGTGACAAGATGCAGAAGGGCAAAGCCCGCGCCAATGGTGAAGAGACCAAGAGGAATGACCATTCCGGGGCCACGACGCAGAAGCAGCCGCTCCGCGAGCGGCGGAACCATGATCGTTGGCACGGTGTAGGCAAGCACAGTCAGCCCCGCTGCAATGGCATCGTAGTCCAGCACGGCTTGCAGATAGATGGGCAGATAGATCACAAACGGCCAGAAGCTGAAATTCATACCGCTGGAACCGAGCAACGCGCCTGAAAGCCTGCGAATACGCAAGGCGGAGAAGTCGAACATGGGACGCGCAATACGGTTCTCGACAATGACGAACAGGATAAGGCTCGCGATGCTAATCGTCAGGGTCACCAACGCCACCGGACTTGTCAGCCCCAGCTCCTGCCCCTGCGTAATCAGGTAGACGATACCGAAGACCGCAATCGACAGCGTGATCATGCCTGCGAGGTCGATCCGTGTCGCTTGCGGGTCGGAAGATTCCTCGATGCCCTTCTGAGCAAAGAAAACTGTCGCGGCCGCGATGACGACGTGGATCAGGAACACCCATTCCCAGCTTGCCAGCGTGATGATCGCGCCACCGACGATCGGGCCGAATCCGAGGCCTATCCCGAAGATGACGCCCCACCAGCCGAACGCCTTGCCGCGTTCCGCTCCCTCGCGAAACTGGTGCGATAGCACCGCAACTTGACAGGCGAGCATGGCTGCTGCGCTGAGACCCTGTAGAAAGCGTGCCGCGATCAGCAGCGGTGCGCTGGTCGCCAGCCCGCAGATAAGGGACGCGATCCCGAAGACCACCACGCCCGACATGAAAATGCGCTTGCGACCGAAGCGATCCCCCAATGCGCCCATTGCCATCAGCACCGCGCACATGGCGATGGTGTAGGCGTTCATGATCCATTGCAGTCGCCGGAAATCAGCCGGGAGAACGCTTTCCAGCGTCGGCAGGATTGAGGGGATGCTGGTTATTTCCAGTCCAAGCATGAGCGCCGAAAGACATACGGCGACAAGCGCGAAACTGTTCTTGGATGAGGAAGTTGGATTCATATCTGGGCCTTGCTGTTACTTGCAGCGCAAGGCGCCTCATCACCTACGGCGATATGCGTTACTCGGCTCACCCTGCGCGCGACGATACGGTTCGCTTGCAGAATTGCCGTCAATATGCTCATTTGGCAATCGTATGGCAGGGCATTTCAGTGACAACAAAAATGGATAGATAGATGAGCGTGCTTGAGGTTGATGCCGTCCGAGCCTTTGTAATGATCGCCGACCTTCAGAGCTTTACCCGCGCTGCCGAGGCCCTTGGCTCGACGCAGGGTGCAGTGAGCGTAAAACTGAAGCGGCTGGAAGACAGACTAGGCAAAAAGCTGATCGAACGAACTCCAAGACAGGTGCGGCTCTCTGCGCAGGGCGAAACCTTCCTGCCGCCCGCACGGGAGTTCCTGGCAGCTCATGAACGTGCCCTTGCTGCCCTCGCGGCGGAAAGACGCCGTTTCCGTCTGGGGATCGCGGCTCACATCATGGGGCCGGAGGTTCCGACATTACTGGCGAAACTCAAATCGCTCGATCCCTGCCTGGCGGTCGAAGTACTCGTCGATAACTCTCGGGCACTTCTGGATGCCTATGAGGAAGGAACGCTCGACGCTGTGATCGTGCGCAGTGACGACGACAGGCGGGATGGCGAAGTGCTTGGACCAGAGCATTTCGGCTGGTTCGCGTCGCCGGATTTCGAGCATCACGCCGGCGAGCCGTTGCGGATCGCAAGCCATCCTTCGTGTTGCACGGTTCGGGAAGTGGCGACACGTTTGCTCGACACCGCTTCAATTCCGTGGACCGAGGTATTCGTTGGCGGTACCTCGGCGGTGACGGCAGCATTGTCGGCAGGTCTTGCGGTCGCTGCGTTCCCCTGTCGGTTGGCTACTCCCGATATGATCGAGGTCAGTCAGATGCTCCACCTGCCACCAATTCCGTCACTGTCCATCGTTCTGCACTCATCTCTGACCGACCCCAAGACGCGCGAAACATTGCGCGCGATTACGGCCACGTTCAGCGAGCATCGGAGGAACAGCAACAAGCAAATCAGCTTCGTCTCCGCGTAGGGGTTGGAACTATGCCCGTTTCATCAGATCGACAAATCGCGTGACCTATTCATCTTGCCTGCTAGCGCGAGCAGGCTGCGAAGCGCGGCGTTACGGTTGGACGGCGACCAAACAGCCGAGAATGTGATCGGCTCCGGCTCGTCGGCGAACGGCAGGAAGACGACGCCGGACGTTGGCAGCAGCGTCGTGGCCGCGCCGACGATAGTAACGCCGAAGCCCTGTCCGACCATGGACAACAGGGTGCCGCGCCCCACGTCGAAGCGCAGGATCGACGGCGCAGGCCAGCGCCCGGCATGGCGCAGCACGATATGATCGTGGACTTGCGGTCCAGTGCCACCATAGCGGACAAGCAAGGTCTCGCCGGCCAAATCACCCCATGTGATTGCCGATTGACCGGCAAGGCAATGCTGTTCCGGCAGCACCGCCACCAGCGGTTCGGTCCAGATCGGGCGGGTATGACAGTCAGGCAATTCAAGCTTGCCGACGACGAAAGCCACGTCCAGCCGGTCGGCTCGAAGCTGCATCACCGCATCGCGAGCCGTGCCTTCGGTCATCTCGACCTCAATGCCGGGATGGTCTTCCCGGTATTGCGCGATCAGATCGGCAAGGAAGCTACCGGGGATCAGGGCATGGATGCCGATGCGCAGGCGACCCCATTTCCCTGCCGCCGTCATGCTTGCGGTCTTCACCGCATGGTCGAGCTGATCGACACCTGCCGCTATTCGCTCGACGAAATGGCGTCCGGCCTCGGTCAGCCGGACGCCCCGTGCATGGCGCTCAAAGAGGAGAATACCAAGGTTTTCTTCCAGCCCCTTTACACGTGCGCTGACGCTGGATTGCGCCACGCCGAGCGCGTTGGCGGCGTGACGGAAGTTCAGGTATTCAGCAACGGCGAGTGTCTGGATGAGCGACGCTAGGGGGATGCGCGACCCGAGTGCAGTCGGCACTCCCCATTGGCGATCATTCATCGGTGCAGAACGCCGCCGTCGCATATGCTATCCGCGCTCCTGCGTTGCCTTCGTAGCAGCTGCGGGGCGGATGAGCAGGAAAGCGAGCATAGCCGCCACTGCCGCTAACGCAGCCGCCGACAATGACAGACCGGAGATTGCCGACGCGAGTGTTGCCGTTGCGGCGTCCGTGGCACGCACCGCATCGTCGCCGAGCGCGAAAGCTGCCGCTGTCACATCGCCGGAGGCGATCCGCTCGACAAAGGAGCGGTCGTATTGCGCGAGGCCACGCGTGAGGTCGGCGCTAAAGATTGCCCCGAGCCCGGCGATGCCGATACCGAAACCGAGCTGGCGCATTGTGTTGTTGATGCCGGATGCCATGCCGCTGCGTTCCGGCGCGACCACGCTGATAGCGACGTTCGATAGTTCCCCATTGATAAGACCCGCGCCGATGCCGGTGGCTATCATCCCCGCGTAGAGGGCCGTCGCACCGTATTGATCGACGAGGCTCAACAGGATGCCGCCTCCGGCAATGACGAGCAGCCCAAACGGCAAGAACTGCTTCGGCGAGATGACTGCCGCCATCCGCGCACTGACCGGCCCCATAACCAGTAGCGGCACAGCCATGACCACCAGCGCCAATCCGGTTTGCGACGGGCTGTAGCCGAGGACGCCCTGAATGTAGATCGGCAGATAGACCAACAAGGTGAAGAACGCGGCAGCAATCGCCACGGCGACGATGGATGCTCCGGTAAAAGTCGGGTTGGCGAACAACGACAGGTCAAACATCGGGCGCGTCTGGCGAAGTTGCACGCGGATGAAGATCGCTAGCAGAACAGCCGAGACGACGAGAAGTGCGATAAGGGTGGGACTGGCCCAGCCGAGATTGTTACCTTCGATCAAGGCATACATCAGCAGCATGAACATGCTGGTGAAGCTGCCAAGGCCGATCCAGTCGATTACGCCCGACTGCGGATCGCGCGATTCCTCCGCACTCCAATGACTCAACCAGAGCAGTGGGAGGCAGACCGGCAGGTTGACGAAGAAAATCCAACGCCAGCCGAGATTGTCGGTGAGCAATCCGCCGACGAGCGGACCGAGCGCCGACCCCGCACCGACCACCACGCCCCATATTGCGAAGGCCCGAACACGCTCCTTGCCGTGGAACACCTGAACCAGAAGCGCGAGGCCCGCACTCAACATGAAGGCTGATCCGGTGCCGGCAATGGCACGGCCACCGATCAGCAGAAACGGATCGTTCGCGATGCCGCAGACAAGCGAGGCGACAATGAACATCCATAAGCCGACGATGAATATGCGCTTGCGCCCAAAGCGGTCGGCCAGCGCACCGCCGGTCAGTACCAACGCGGCGAAGGTCAGCACGTAGGCATTCAGCACCCATTGCAGCTCTGCGAAGCTCGCCCCGGTCGCACGCTGGATTTGCGGCAGGGAAACAGTGACAACCGTTGTCGCCAACGGTTCGAGAAAGCTGGCGATGCAGACGGCCAGCAACAGCCAGTATCGGCGGTCATGAATGGAGGTGGTCATCAGGTCTCTTTCGGATTCAGACATAATCCAATCGAACTTATTGGGGAATTGCAGATACATTAAGTGATGATAATTCCCTTCATTGGGGATCAATAGTGTGCAATAATGCGACGCATGAATATTGATCGAATGGGCGACATCATCGCATTCGTCCGCACTGCGGATGCGCGCAGCTTCACGGTGGCGGCTGAACAGCTTGGCCTATCGCGCTCGGCCGTGGGCAAGCGTATCGTGCGGCTGGAAGAACGCTTGGGTTTACGGCTCCTGCATCGCACGACGCGCAGCGTCAGCCTCTCGGACGAAGGCGCGGCCTTCTACGAGCGATGCCAGCGCATTCTTGCCGATCTCGATGAAGCAGAAGCTGTGATGGCAACGCGCAAGGAGGAACCGCGCGGGAAGCTGCGGCTTGATGTGCCCGTGTCGTTCGGCCGGTTGCACGTCCTGCCAATCCTGCACCGCTTTATGGCAGAGTGGCCGGAGCTGGTGGTGAATGTTAGCTTCAACGACCGCTATGTCGATCTGATCGAGGAAGGTGTTGACCTCGCTATTAGGATCGGCGGAGCAGAGGACAGCCGCCTGATTGCACGGACACTCGCACCACATCGGCTCGTCACCTGCGCGACACCCGAGTATCTGAAGGCCTACGGAACACCCGTGAACCTGAACGATCTGGCGGACCATAGCTGCCTCGCCTTCATCCATGGTGGCCGACCAGCGGAATGGCGGTTCACACGCGATGGAGTGATACGTTCAGTTCCGGTCCATGGCCGCTTCTGCGCCGGCAATGCGGAGGCGTTACGCGACGGCGTACTGGCCGGCTATGGTATCGGCCAGCTTGCGACCTTCCTTGTCGGCGACGATCTTCGCGCTGGTCGGCTCGTTCCCGTGCTCCAAGAACACGCGACAACGGGCGAACCGATCAGGGCCGTCTATCCGTCGCCGCGTCACTTGTCGCCCAAGGTGCGACGCTTCATTGATCTGATTGCGGAAAATTGGTCACCGTCACCTGATTGGGATAAGAGATGAAGTCAAACGCATCGCTTAAGCGACCTTAAATTCCCAACCCGCGCTGCCGTCCCAACTGCCAGGACACCGATCCGCCCTGCACGACGCCCATGACCTCGCGGCCGAGTCGGCGGTCGATGACCGGTCGCCACGGGATAAGGGTGAACTCGTGGGACTTCTCCACGATGGCGAACTTGCCGCTCGATAGCTGCACTGTGCCGGTGAACTTGCCGCTGACGGGCTCGCCGTCGTTCGCTCCACGGAACGGCAATCCCTTGCTCTCAGCCATCTCCGCGCCAACACGGGCAACCTCGCGCTCGCGCAGAGTGGCGAGCAGATTGCGCCGATAGAAGACGCGGCCATTCTGCTGGCGGCTAGCGTCGCCCTGTTCGATATGATGGTCGCGGCGTTGATCCATGGCCTCGCGCACCTGCTGACCGAATCCGGCCGGCGCGAGATCCGATGCGTCGTTGGCGAGCATCCTCTGGTCAAGCCAGGTCGCGCCGTCCGAACCGATCTGCTTTTCCAGATCGAAGGTCGACAGGATTCGAACGCTGGCCTGACGATTACGGCCGGCATCATAGGCGGCGGCGCGGCTCTCGAAATCTTCAGGGAGACGCCATTGGTCTGCGTCGATGCGCTCGACAATCCCGGCCCGGCGCAGCGCCTCCAGTCGCCGGACATGGGCATCAACATACCCTTCGTAATCGCCTCCCGGCACACGTCCCTCGAACTTCGCCTGCTCCAGATGACGGCTCGGGCGATAGATGCCATCCTCGGCGATGGCTGCAATGGTCCGATCGGATGGACGCTGCGTGGGGTCGGCCGGGCCGATTTCGATGACGCTGCCGATCCGGGCATCCTCGACACGGGTGGGGTCGATACCCGGAACGTGATGCGTCCGGCCGTCGATGCCGTCCACCACGAGCGTCAGGTTCTCGCCCATCTCGTCAGTGAGATATTTGTCCACGACGCGACCGGTGATGGGCGCCACGGGTGCGGTATCGTGAAGCTGGAAGGTCATCGGATCACGTTCCTGCCCATCGGCCTTCAGCACCTTATGCATGTTGCGGATGATGTCACCGCGCTCACCCAGCTCGCGCAAGGTTGGTTCCATCCTCGCGCTCATTTCCCAGACGCCTGGCGCGTGCTGGCTGGCAAGGCCCATCTTCTCCAGCTTGGCGAGACGGCGCAGGCGAAGCGTCCGGTTGAACTGCCCCCGCGCGGCTGCCGGCTCATGGCGCAGGTCGAGGAACCGCTCATTGGCTTCCTCGGTCATCGCCCGGTCGAGGCGGGTGAAGCGATCCTGATCGACTTCGGCCGACAGCTTGCGGCTCTGCTCGATCTCGGTGACGGGACCAAGCTCAAGCGTCGTCAGCTCGCCCGCGCGCTCGCGGATGCCGTTGGCAAGATAGTCGCCATTGATGACAAGGTTCTCGCCCAGGTCATCCTTGCCGCGCACGATGACATGCACATGGGGATGGCCGGTGTTGTAGTGGTTGACAGCGACCCAATCGAGCTTGGTGCCAAGATCGGCCTCGACCTGTTTCATGAGGTCGCGGGTATGCGCCGTCAAGTCCGTGAGGTCAGCCCCGTCCTCCGGTGAGACGATGAACCGAAACTGGTGGCGATCCTCCTTGCCGCGATCGAGGAAGGCGTCGCCATCGGCGCGATCCTCGTTGGCCGAATAGAGCTGGCCGCGTTCGCCGTCGCGCGATGTCCCGTCGCGCTGGATATAGCGCAGGTGGGCGGCGGCCTTGCCGTTCTTCCCGGCCTGCTGAACGTAGCGGGTCTTCACGACGACGCGGCGCATTCCAGACGTACTGTGACGCCAACCGCCCGACAGGGTTCGGGCGCGGACAACGGCCGCGCCACGGCCACGCTTGACGCCCGGACCTTTGCCCGCCCGCGATGCCTTCCCGCTCTTTCCGGCCGAACCAGATGAAGACGACGAGGATATCCGTGATACGAATGATGATGATCTGCCGGGGCTGTTGCTATGCTGACGCGCCAGCTTCTTCGCCTGCGTCAGAAAGCTCTTCGCCTTGCCCACCTTCGGCGCGTCGGATTTGATCCGACCTGGCCTGGGGCGAAAGCGGTTCTCGCCGTCGGCGCTCATGAGCGCATTCCATGCCGTTCAGGCACGCAAACGGCAGATATTCGGCTAGAGTGCCGATCAAAACCCAGTAAGGCCAAGGCTTTGCGCCATATCGCGGCACGCGAGACCCAAAAGCAGGGTGCCGTGCGCCGCGCCCCAAAACAGTGTGCAGACAAGGGCTTGCCGAGAAACCGACCCGACAGGGTGCCGGTTTCCTTTATCTTGCCCTCCGCCTTCCCTGCCCTTTTTGCCCTTACTGCCGTGAATGCAGCCAGGCGACCCCTTGCCTGACTGCACACCGGAAGCGAACCGAAGCAACGTGAAGAAGCCATGCTCATGGTGAATCTCCGTTGCTAGCACGGGCCACGAATATGCCGCCGTCCTGCGGCTCATGATCGACGGAAACGCGCATAGGAACGGTTGCGCGGACATCATTCGACGGCGGATTGGCCGCCGCCGAATTGCCGCTCGATTGCGCAACAAAAAGCGGAGCTTCGCGCCAATCCGGTGGTGGCGGCGGCACGATCGTCGGCACATCAGGCGCAGCCCCGTTGCCGAGAACAGGTGCGAGCGTGGCAACATAGGTGCGCGTTTCTGCGAGCAAAGTGCGGCCCGTCGCCAGATGTTCGTCATAGCGACCGGGACCCGCATTGTAGGCGGCAAGCATGGCTGCGACATTGCCATAGCGGTCCCACATCTCCCGCAGATACGCTGTACCTGCGAGGATGTTGTCGCGCGGATCGTAAGGATCGCGCCCGAGGCCATGGCGGCTGCGCAGGCCCGCCCAAGTACCGGGCATGACCTGCATCAGTCCCATTGCACCCGCCGACGAGATGGCCCGCACATCGCCCGCACTTTCCACACGCAGCACGGCTCGAATCCAGTGCTCCGGAATACCGAAACGCTGTGACGCCTCGGCAATGAAAGCAGCATGGGGATACGCGGGAACAGGCGCGAGGTGCGTCTCCACCTGCGCAATAGCTGAGGTCAATCCGCCGCCAGCCGACAGCAGGGCCGTGAAGAGAAGAAGAGTGCGGGATCGCATGATCTCAGTCCCGATCTTCACGGGGCCGCGGGCGGCTCCAGTGTAGCGACCATGACGAGCCTGCATCGGCGTCGCGGAACAGATTGGCGCGAATCGGCTGCGGCAAGGCGGGATCGTCGAGCAGCACCGAGAGATATTCGCCGGCCTTTTCGCCGGTGCGTTTCCATGCAGCGCCGACCTCGGGGCCGTCATCAGTACCGTGATGGACACGATAGTCCGGCGCATTTTCGGCGTCCGAATGCTCGGCTGGTAGGATGGTAAGCTCACGGAAGAGCGTGAGCGTGTGAACGCGCCCGGAAAAGCCCGTTTCATCACGCGTAAACAATCCGATCTGCGGCATGAAAAATCTCCTGTTGTTGAGGTTTCGGCGTGGGTTCAATGCGTGGCCGCCCGCCATTCGTAGCGGCCATCACCTTCCCCATCGGTCCAGAGCGGCAGCGCCCGGCCAATGACGGAACTGGCGGGAACAGGTCCGAAGTAACGCCCGTCGAGGCTGTCGCGGATGTCCCAATTCATGAGGAAGAGTCCCCCCCCGCCGATGATGCGACAGCCGTGCCAGACCGGCAGGTCGCGGCCCATGCGGTCGCGCTCCAGCGCGTCCCCCATCTCCACGTTTTCGACGGTAATGGTCGCACCGTTGCGGCAGACGCGCTGTCCAGGCAGGCCGAGGACGCGCTTCAGCAGCGGTACGCCGCGTCCGATATAGCCACGCTCGACCATGAACCGCTCCAGCGGTTCGGACGGCATGATGGCGACCAGTTCGGGAACTTCGAGCGCATCGGCGTGAGCAACTGTGTAGAAGCCAATGGGCGCACTGGCGGTTACATTCCAGATCAGCCGGGTTGGCAGATCGGCAACAGCCGTGGCGATCAATGTTCCGACAGCCAGAATGGACACGGCGAGGATATGACGGCGGCTCATGGCGCAATCCTCCGGCGGCCAACCCATGCGGCATGGCGCTCCGGGGTGTAGGGATTGGGTTCCTGACCGGCGCTCAAGCGGTTTTGGACGTGCCGCCAATAATCCGGCGCAACATCGGCCGGATCGACGCCAAGCGCGTCCACCGCATCGATCAGGGTCAGCACCCGCTGGACTTGTCGCCAGCCGTCGATACGCAGCAAGATCTCGCCGCCAGGACGAACGAAGGGCACGGTCTGGTACGATTCGCCACGCCCGGTAGCGCGCAGGATGTCGAGCCGCGAGACGATGGTGCCGTAATCGTTGGAGGCCCAACGGACGAAGGCGAAGATGCTTTCGGGCGCAAAACCGATCAGACTGCGGCGGCGGTCGATGATCTGCTCAAAGCTCTTGCGGCCGAAGCGTATCCATCGCTCGACCTTCTTCTTCTGGAAGGTCAGTTCGACCAATGTGGTAAACGGTGCAGGCCCGTCCGCCTGCGGATGTGCATGCGCAGCGCGCACGGTTTTGCCCATCATGGCTGATCTCCTTCGATGGGTGGAAACTCGCGGACCAGCAGTTCGCGCAGCATCACGGCGACGGTGACACCACGCCGGAAAGCGGCAACCTTGATGCGTGCTTCGTTCAGAAGCCCCAGCATCTCGGCAAAGGCACAGCCATCAAAGGGCGATGGTTGCACCGGGATCAGCACCAGATCGGCTGCAAGCAGCGCAGAGCGCGTAAGACCAGCGACACGGGGCGGACCATCAATGTCGACATGATTGGCGTCACGCATCAGCTCCGACCAGTCGAGTGCAGTGCCTTGCGGTTCGGCATCGATCAGGATGACGCGCTTGCCTTGCGCCGCCCAGAGCCCGGCAAGATGCAGCGCCAGCGTGGTCTTGCCCACGCCGCCTTTCTGATTGAGGAGCGCGACGATCATGGCGTACCCCGCCCAGGTCGGCGGGAAGTGGCACTGGCACCGTGCCTTTCATGCGCGCGCGTCAAAGAAGAAAAGTTAGATTCTATGTTAGATTCTAAGTTAGCAGCCGGATTCTTCTTTTCGTTCCAGAGACTTAACTGGGGTTCGTGCGCCTGATGTGCCGATAGTGCTGCGCCTGATGTACCGATACCCTTTGCGCCTGATGTACCGACGGCATCCACAATGTTACCCACAGGCACTGTGGATAGATTTTCAGGGCGGATTCGCAGTAGTTCGCGGCGATCTTCGCGCAGGATCTTGAGCCTGTAGCCGGGCAGTGGCTGGCGGGCAGCAATGCGCCGCAGGTCCAGCGCAAAGTCCGATGGCCGGGCCATGCTGCCGGATTTCTGGTGGAGGTGCGCAACCTCGAACATCCAACCATGCGGCTGATGACCGGCATGTTTACGGGCGACACGGTAGAGCCAGCGCTCGATACCGCCTGTCAGCCGGAAATAGTCCGGGTCGATGGTGAGGACCAGAGAACGGTCAAGAACACTGTTATAGAACCATTCGGGCAGGACAAACTCCATGCCTTCTACGCGACCATCGTGCGTGGTCATCTCTTCCCATTCGTTGATCCAGGAGAACTGACGGCGTCGCCAATGCTTGCCGTTACGGATCGTCGTGGCGACGACGGTGGATTGCAGCCGGGCAAGTGCTGCCTTCAGCAACAAATATTGCCGGTTTCCGCTGTCGCGGCCGATGGCGCGCAGCAGATGATAGGGCGTGAAGCGAAAGAAGCGGGATGTCTTGATGCCATTATTTTCGGCAGCGACGATCTGACTCGCAGCCCAGATCAGCACATCGGCGTCCCAGATCGTCGCCATACCGTGTTCAGGCATTCCGAATACCTGCACCTCGACATCGGCTGTCTTGTAGAGGATCGGTTTCGTGCGCGGCGTCTTCGCCAGCGAGAAGAATGGCCGCTCCATCAGATCGCGCTGATCGCGTGGACTGGCATCACCGGTTGCGACCACGAAGGGATCGAGGTAACTACGCTCGCTGTCCCCCTCTCGCCGTCGAGTGTCATGGTGATCGACGCGCCGCATTCAGAGCTTGCTCCGCTCTTCAGGCGTCAGGGGGCGCGCCGGAAAGACCGTGCGAGCGTCCTTGTCACTGGTAGACTTTCGCGCGCCGATGTCGGCCCAGGACTGGAGATCATCGACGGTATAGAGGACGCGGCCACCGATTTTGCGATAGGTCGGGCCGGTCCCGTAGGTCCGGTGTTTTTCCAGTGTGCGAAGAGAAATGCCAAGGAAACGCGCAGCTTCCTGGGTGCGCAGCATGCGTGGTGGCATTTCCATGTTACGGCGCTCTGCCATGAGATCACCTCCAGTTCGTCAGGTTGATGCGGCTGCCGGAGACGGCGGCGCGCTATGACGAACCATGGAGAGAGATCGGCGGCGCGTAGCGTGCCGCATTTGCGCCCCTGCACAGACGGCACCCCTGAAATAGGCTGTGTCAGCGCGAAAAGATGTGAGATTTCAGCAACTCAGGAAGAGGTATGTGGAATTTCTCAAGACATTGGCGTGTAATTCGGTTAAGAATGCCGTTGGAGCAGACGCACTGCTCCGGGGCTTAGTAACCCCTGTTGGCGGTTGGTGTCGGCCGTGACGATGCCACACTCCTTGACCCTATGGTCGGGGAGCCCTTGGCGTATGTTCAGGGCTTCTCGCCTAAAGGCCATGGGGCCGTCCAACACGGTTACTAACTCCCCGATCACCAGGAGTCAGAGAGTTGTCTTGCGGGGGCGAACCGCAGAAACTCCTCTGAAAGAAGGGGAATGACCGTGAAAGCACCCGTCGAACTTGATCCCGATGTGGATGATCTGGCCCCATCCAGCGATGTCATCACCGCCTATGACGAGCAACACTTTGTGACCTATCTGCGGCTCCTCGACGCCAAAACCGAGGATGCGGACTGGAAGGAAGTGGCACGAATTGTTCTGCACCGCGATCCGGCATCTGATGAGATGCTAACCCGGCGATGCTGGCAGAGCCATCTGGAACGCGCTCAATGGCTGTCGCGGGAAGGTTACAGGCAAATACTGGAACAGGCTGCGGCAAACAGAAATCGTTGAGATTACCTCATTTGCCTTTTGATCGTGGAATCAGCTTGACCGGATAATGCAAAAGCAGCCGATAGCCCCCGCGCATCATCCTGATACCGTGGGCAACAAGACGACGTGCCTTATTCTTACGCGGATCAATCTCGAAATCTTCCTTGTTGCCACGGAACCCAAGCAGCACTTCCGCGACAGAACGGTAGCTTTCACCGTGCAGCCTGGCGTCCAGAGCGCGCAGCGACAGAAGATGCCATTGGCGAAGCTGAGCTGGCATGGCGCGAATATCCCGCCCCGGGGAGCGGCCTGTCAGGCACCGCCAGAGGCGGCGGGCAGCATGGGCGCGTAATTCCATGAACTCGTCCATAGGCAGGGTTGCAGCATAGAAAACCGTGGCATTGATCGCCCCCTGCGGTAGCCAGAATTGATGCTCCACCCCGTCGACACGCCAGATGGCATGCCAGCCATCCGGCGCGCGGCGCAGGATCAAGTCCTCCAGACCCGCGAGAGCGATAAGCCTTTCAGTCTCAAGGCATACATTCTCGACAGGTGACAGGATAATAGCCTGCGGATTAGAGCAAGGCGACCAGAAAGGCGGGTTCAAGTCAGGCCGCGCGTTTGGATCGTGCGGAAAATCGCACACCCCAGCGGCAAGCAAAGGCGTCCACCTCAGTAACACTCGGCTCTGCCTTCTGTGCAAGGCACGTGACATCGTTGCGGTAATCCTCATTGCGACGAAGATATTCCCAAGCGAAACCAGCAGCTGAAAGATCTTTGACGTGTTTATATGCCGCCGGAATACGCCAATCTATGCTTTGCATGGCGCGTCCTCCCATAATCGGACAACGCGAGACATCGTCCGATCCGGAGAGGCTGCCGCAACTTCAGCGCTTCGTGTAGCCAGATTAATAAGATAAGTGGATCGCCTAAACCGATAAGTCTGTTCAGCATTTCTCTCCAGTGCCCCAGAAACCAATCCACCCGTTTTTTCATCTGTTGGAAAACACATGGACCTCGCCATATGCGGTCTCGATGGTGAAGAACTCGCCGGCCATCTCAGCGTCACGTGCCATCGCATCCCAGTCGACATAGTAGCTCAGAACGTCGGGGATCGTGACGCTCTCGGTGGTTAGTTCTTCCATGTAGTCGGCAAGCTTCGGGAACTGACCGTGATAGCAGTCCTGCAAAGTGAATTCGGCTTGGTCTATGTCACCGCCGAACTGCTCCAGCAGGCCAGCGCCTAGTGCGCCATGCTCTTCTATGAAAGCGGCCATTCGCGCGACGGTGCCGATCTCAGCATACTCGCTGATGTCAACGCCTTCGAAGCCCTCATAGTCGTGAATGGCGTATTCCTCCGCCTCCTTGATCGGGGAGCGCGCTAGCATGACCGTAATCTCGTCCCTGATTTCGTCTGCGTCCTGATCCGCGTTGATCCAAACCCCATGCAAATGGCCGTTATTGTAAGCGGCAAGGCAGGCAACATAGATGCGAGGATTACTGTCGGATACGTTAGTCATGTCCATGATCCTTTGGGTTTGGGTTCATAGCAGCGAAGCGCCGCTCTTGAACCCTTGCCCCTCGGCGAGACTGGGGTAGCATACAGCAAGGGCGGCCAGGGCGGAGGGGGATCACCCGACCTGCACAAGCCTATTTAGGCGCGGAAGGATGGGGATACCGCCCTGAGCGGTTCACTTACCTTGCTGGCGCGAGGGCAACGCCCTTAGTGCCTGGGCACCATACTGTAGAATTCCTGCGCCGCACCAGTTAATGATGAGAACTACGTTTACGTCATAGCCCTCTAAATGAACTTGGAGATAAGACCGGCAGCCAGATTAAGTCCGAAAAAATCCATAGGTAAGTTTCCCGTTACACTCCGATGAACGACCGATATGGGGCCGATTGCGGACTGTCGACTTTTCGGCAAATCTAGCGAAGAGCGGACCCACACGGGTAGCTAACATCCGCCTTTTAACAATCAGTTATATGGCCTCCCTGTTTTTTGGGAAATTACTCCTGAGTAAGTGGTAATCCACTGATCCCATCCCGAAGATAGGTGTTCATAACCGCTGTACCGTTCCCACGTTGTCCTTGCGGCGCCGATCTGTGATCGCCTATCCATGGACGAGCGGCGGGAGTTTCTCCATCGAGAGTAAATGGGAGGTTCTCACTACTAGGAAGTCTGGAATCTAACCATGAACCGCCTGCTTCCTACAGCAGACTCAGGCTGGTATATCTCGAGGCAGTTCGAGAATAAGATTGCATGCCCTTAAGCACTGCTTGCATAATGTTCAGGTTGCAACCTGAAAGTCGATAATGCATCCGATTCTTTCCCTCGCGCACTCGGTTCAAACATCCCCGAATGTTTATGCCGTCCTTTTGGGCTCTGGCATCTCTCGAAGTGCAGGAATTCCCACTGGGTGGGAAGTAACTCTCGAAATGGTGGAGCGAGTCGCTATTCTATCAGGGGAGGACACGCATGGTGATCCTGCCCAATGGTACAAGGATAGATTTGGGAAAGACCCTGGCTACTCTGAGCTGCTTGACATGCTTGCGAAGACGCCAGCGGAGCGTCGCGCGATTTTGCATGAATTCTTCGAGCCTACGGACGAAGAGCGCGATGATGGTATCAAAATGCCAACCGCCGCACATCGCGCCATAGCCGAGTTAGTGCGCGACGGCTTCATCAAGGTATTAGTCACCACGAATTTCGACCGTCTGATGGAAGTCGCACTTACCGACTGCGGTATTGTTCCGACCGTCATATCCACGGCTGATGCAACAAAGGGTGCCGCGCCTTTGGTGCACCAGAGGTGCGTAGTCGTGAAAATCCATGGTGACTATTTGGATGATCGCATCAAAAACACGGAAGACGAACTCGCCTCGTATGATCCTGTGATGGACACTTATCTGGACCGTATTTTGGATGAATTTGGCTTGATCGTCTGCGGTTGGTCCGGGGAATGGGATCAAGCTCTCAGGGCAGCATTTGAGCGGTGCAAGTCTCGCCGCTATGCCACTTTCTGGGCAGCTCGTGGAAAACTTGGCGCACGAGCCGAGAAGCTGCTCACCCTGCGAGGTGGTCATTTAATCGAGATAGATGGGGCAGATAAGTTCTTCGCGCAGTTACAAGAAATGGTCGAAGGCCTCAAGGATTCCAAAGCTGCTCACCCTCTATCAGTCAGTGCGCAAGTTGCGGCAGTCAAGAAGTTTGTCGCGGCCCCAGAATATCGCGTGAGATTTCACGACCTTCTGGTCGACGAAACAAGCCGTATAAGAGCTTTGTGGGAATCTGCTTATACGATGGAAGCGAGGCCGGTCGACGCAGCGACGATTAAAGCACGTTTCGAAGCATATGACGCCTCTACAGGCGGGCTACAACATATGTTGTTTGCGGCGGCTCACTGGGCTGAAGCCTACAATTTCGACTCCATACGGCAATCCATCACTAAACTGGTTCCGTCCAATCTATGCAGCGGCTTTAGTGTATGGTTGGAAATGAACAAATACCCAGGTGCTGTTTGCTTCTACGCCGCATCCTACGGAGCCATGGCGGGAGGCAACTGGCCACTCTTCAAACACCTTGTTGAAGGCCGCCTCACGCATAGTGGAAGAGACGAAAATGTTCTTGAGCATCTGGGGGCGATTACAGTCGTATCCTCTGAAACAGCAAATGCTCTACATCCACAAAAGCGCTATACTCCGATCAGTGACCATTTCATGAGACTCTTCGGCAAACTTTCCAAAGTAGAGGACATACAAAGAGAGTTTGAACGTTTAGAAGTCCTCCTAGCCCTCCAGTATCTTCATGCATCCCAAACCGGTAACCGCAACACGTTGCGCGGGCGCTTCGTTTGGAACCATTCCGGTCAGTCCATTCAGAAGGTGCAACAGGAGATAGAACGAGAAGGGGATGAGTGGCCCCCGCTCAAAGCTGGCTTGTTCGGAGGGACGAAGGACAGCTCCGCCTCGTTGATTGAAAATCTGTTTGAGAACGTAAAAAAGATGGCCAATCACTATTGGTGATTGGCCACGTGTTTCACGATCCTTGGCTTTTTCTAGAAATAGACGGAGTGTTGCTTACGGCAAACCAATGTCTGCTTCTGGCGCTTAGGTGTCGCTGGCGTGGCAATAACAGACTGTCCGGTTTCCAACCCTTCGCGGTCACTAGTAGTATGAAAAGCGAAATGACCGCTTTCAGCAAACTTTTCGGCAGCCTGAACGACCTGAATTGAGGCACATCACCGACAGGCAGCTAAGAGGCCCTAAGTGGTCAGTCAGGCTTCAGTTGCCGCCCAAGAGATTGCCGGCACGGCGCATGATTGACATCTATGGCCGTGTCCGACCTTATTGCGATCGGAAAAACCAATCTGGCCGCTTACCAAAAGCGGACTTTAACCAGTCGGCCGGAGGATCGCCAAGGCAACGGTCGATCCCGACGGATATGACAACGCCGGGGATAGCAAATTACCGTCTGTCGGGTGCCGAGCTACGATCTGGAGTTACTAGAGTTCTGCGTCGAGAAAACGAAATACGAGGATGCGGCGCGCCCCTAGGTGGTGTGGACAAAGTGCCTGACCCACAAGCGGATTGAAGCGACGAGGACGAAACCGAGGAAGCTGTCGGCGGTCTTGTCGTATCGGGTCGCCAGTCGGCGGCTGTGTTTGAGCCTTGAGAAGCAGCGCTCAACGAGGTTCCTCAGGGCGTAGATATGACCGTCGATGACGGGCTGAACCTTGCGGTTCCGCCTTGCGGGAATGACGGCGACGACATCCCTGGCGTCAAGGTCGGCCAGGATGAAGTCGGCGTCGTATCCCTTGTCGGCGAGCAGCACGCGAGGCTGTGGGCCGGGTTCGTCCATGACCGGCGCATAGCCCTTCACATCGGAGACCTGACCGCCGCTCAGCGTGACCGCAACAGGGAGGCCCAAAGCGTTGCTGCGGAGATGGATCTTGGTCGAGAAGCCACCGCGAGAGCGGCCAAGACCCTGGTCCTCATCCCCTTTTTTAGCGCGCCGGCGGCGTGCTGATGGGCGCGGATGATGGTGGAATCGATCATCTGGACGCTGCCATGCCCTGCGCCGGCCTCGTTCAGCGCCTCCAGCATCACCTCCCAGGTCCCCGCCAGCGTCCAGCGCCGGAACTGCCGATAGACCGAGTTCCACTCGCCGAAATGGCTGTGCAGGTCACGCCAGGCCGTGCCTGTCCGAGCGATCCAGAACACTCCGTCCAGCACCCGTCGGTGATCACGAGGACGCCGCCCCCGTCTCGGCCCCTTCTCGACAACGAACGGCTCGAAGAACGCCCATTCCTCGTCCGACATCAAACCACGAACCAACGCCACTCTCCGCAAAGAGCAGCCTTGAATCAGTCATCTGGTGATTTGGGAATCCACTTTGTCCACACTACCTAGGATGGACTATTAATAACCAAGGATGTCGACGAGGCGGGCGTATTCTCTGGTCTCCAACTCTCGCCCTCGCAGGAGCGAAGCGAAGTTGGGATTTTCGGAGGGACCAACCTTTGTCTTTCCTGAAGACCAGAGCTTTCCTGCCAAGACCGCATCGGCTGGGTTCGAGAAGACAAACTCATGTATTGTCACATACAAGACCTTCGCTTTACCGTTTGAAAGCCTGCGGATCTTCTGGCTCTCGGTAGTGTAGGCCCAATCGCCAACCAAGTGTTCGCCGATACTTTCCGTCAGCAAGCCTAGTACGGTTGGATATTTTTTCATGTTCTTTTGAGACAGAATGTTGGGGCGCACAAAGCGGCCCGACACTGTGCCAACCGTAACAAGATTTCCGGTCTTGCCGTACTTCGCAACGAACTTGTCCCAACTTAACTTTGCCATGTCTTCCCTTCCTAGCTTGCATACATGGTGGGATTGGATGGAAATTTAATCAAGAGCTAGAACATGCTATATCCATGGATTAACAGGAACGCCATCCCTGAAGGCGTCAACGTGGCTGGCAATGTGGTGGAGGTGGGGTCAGGGCTTTCGTCAAATCGCCGCTGCAGACGACAAACTCGCTCGTATCGAGCTTGAGAACATCTAAAGCCTTGGCAGTTGTCATTATTGTCGACTACATTCCCCTCGGTAGCGAGGGTGGATTGATGAATTTTGCAAAGACTTCAGATGGTTGGTATTTCGAATATCAAGGCGGCGCTGACGAGAATGCCTGGGTATGGACAGAACTAAAGAACGACGGTTCCACCACGATTTCTAAGATCTTCAACTTTGTCAGATCAGATCTGCGCGAGCCGCCCGATGATACCACCGACATGGATGACTATGTTTATGTCTTCGACTTTGGAAAGATCGAGGGCGAATACGTTCGTATTCCAGGGCGCATGATCGGCAGCGAAAATGACGTCATGTTTCCAACGGGCACCTTCTTCAAGCGGAAGTTATTTGCAGCCGAACGAAACATCTCCATCTTCGGTCGTCTCAGCAAGCTGCTGGACCATCGCGATCCAATCATAGTCGGAGGCGCTGATCCGAAGGCGATACCCATGGAAGTATTCGAAGAACTGCTCAGGAAATTCCCGAACACATACGAGCTAAATCGGTACGCCGACGCCCGAGTCCACACTATACTGTCTACCTACCTCGATGGCATGAAGGATGCCCGGGGGATGTATGAGGACTATCTGAACAAGAAAATGGTCGTCAAGGGAGGCCTGAAACTCGAGACGGCCGATCTGAAGAAGCTGGAAATCGAGAAGTATGTCCTCATACGCAAGCTTATCAACGACGCTCTCGAAAACAAGACCGATCTCGCCGAGGAACAATGGCAGATCTACATGCTTTCGTTCATTCTTCTCCTATTCCCCAAGTACATCAGAGTTTTGGAAAACGTTACGATCAACGACTATTACACCAGAGAAGATGGCAAGAAGACCCCCCGGTACATCGATCTGGCGCTGCTGGATGCCAACGGAAATCTCGATGTTATCGAGTTAAAAAAGCCTTTTGATAACAAGATTCTCCGAAAGGGCCAGTACCGCGGCAACAATGTTCCCACGTCGGAGCTGAGCGGTGCCATTATGCAGGCCGAGAAGTATCTGTTTCATCTGTCGAAGTGGGGCATTCAGGGCGAACGGGAACTGACGAAGCGATACGCCGCTGATATTCCCGAAGGCATGAAAATCCGCATTTCAAATCCAAAAGCAATTATCATACTCGGGCGAGATACCACGTTTGGCGGGGACATGACGGACGGCCAACGTCTCGACTTTGAGGTCATCAAGCGCAAGTACGCGAACATGATGGACATAATCACGTACGACGATCTGATTCGTCGCCTCGACAACACGATTGTTGCTCTTGGTGGAGAAACCGTCATTGCAAAGAAGACTTAGGGCCACATGCTTTCTTGGTTCTGCCGCACGACCCGGAACTCCTCAAAGGACCCGCGTGCCATGTAGATGTCGACACTCGGATCATCGACGGCCGCTACCAGCTCGGCACGTTGACCCTTGTATCTTGATCCGACGATGATCTCCTTCAATTTCATTTTCTCCGAAAAGGGCATGAAGTAGTGGGTCTCCCCATTAATGACGATGCCGTCCTTCAGCGCGATGTATGCCCGGTATTCCTGTTCGTAGGACCATCCTTCGGCCTTTGTTCGGATCAGGCGTTTGATATCTTCGGGCGTGATGTCGTCAAGGGTGTTGAGGCCCATGTCCGAGAGTGTGGGTCGCTTCTTCTGGTATTCGACCTCATAAAACGCTCGGTCTGAAACATCGAACCCGAGGACCATACCTTTGTGGCTGTCGGCGTAGTGCGCCCACATGAGCGGACTGCCCCAGTCTTTGCTCATGCAAATCACGCCATTGTTGACATTAAGGTGTCGCCGCATCTCGCGCAACGCGATCCGTTCGGCTTTCTCCGCCAGCGCGACCCCGATAAACTCGAAGTCGTCGTTGAGCTCCTCTATACGCCCGACCCTGATCCTGCGCTCCTCAATTGAACGCTTGCCGTACTCGGCGCCCAAAAACCGATAAAGCCTCATCTTGCCTCCTCTGTGATCCTCCAGCTATACGCGAACCCTTGCAATTCGGGTAGCCTGAGGATGAAATGGCGTAGACATTTATTCGTGTCCGGCTTGGTAATGGTGTCGTAAAAGCTGCAAGTCTACAAACCACTCCTTCGCGGACGTTGAAAGCAGGATAAGCGGAACGACCGCTTTGGAGAGCGTGAGAATGTTTCGCCTAAGTACGGATTGAGGGCGCATAGCAGTTCAATCGTTCTTCTAAGCAAAGTCTATTTGCGCCTGGACACACGGCCCCGCCGGGTGTGGGGCCGCACACTGTCGAATCTCAGTATGTTCTGCCAGTTCCAGAGCATCCTCAATGTCCACACCTCGATACCTAACCGTATTCTCGATCTTGGTATGTCCGAGGAGGATCTGGATCGCACGAAGATTCCCCGTCGCTTTGTAGATCATCGCGGCTTTCGTCCGTCGAAGCGAGTGTGTGCCGTAATCTTCGCTGCTCAGCCAAATTGCAGTCACCCACTCATCGATCAATCGAGCATACTGCCTGGTACTGAGATGATCGGCATAATCGATCCGACTCGGGAAAGCATAGTCATCGATTGTTCAACCTCTCCGTTCAAGCCAAGCAAGCAAACTTGCTTGGACGTCGGCCGTGATCTCGAATTGGACGGGGCCCCATTTTTTTGCTGAACAACCATTGAGTGCGTTCGGATTTCCTGGCCTGTGACGAGAGTACCGATCTTTATTTTGACGAGATCACAGCCTCGTAACTTGCTGTCAATTGCGAGATCGAACAGCGCTCGGTCACGCATGCGCCCTTCCCTATCGAGAAAGAAACCAATTGCCCAAATTTGTCGCTGCTTCAGGGGCTTCTTTACGCCAACTTTTCGACCTGTATTCCATGCTGGCCTGCCTAGCGCGGCGGGATCATATCGTGAAATACCCATAATAATTCTCCTTTGGCCACCATTGGCCATTATGAGAACGTTTGATCTTGAGAATTAACTGTGAACTTTAAGCAGAACGGCAGGTCGTCGACACCAAGTAAGATTTTACTTCCATTTGTCTTGAGAGGTTGGCGTACCAGCTTCCGACCTAAATGTTGCCGTTAGAGGCACTTCCGTAGCCGCAAGAAACCTGCCGTCCGTTTAGTTTCCGCCGAACTGAAGATCTAGGAGCGTTTGCGGACTAACCAGCTTTGAGACCTAGGAACTGAATATTTCACGATAGACCCGGCACCTTCCCGGCCCTCAGGTCCTCCCAGCTAACCACCAGAATGAGTTCTGATCCGCTGCTATTGGAGGATAGCAGGACTTTTTCAGTTACGTTTTCGACCACTGGAATCCAAGGAAATGATGGAAGGATTCCTACGGCGATCTCACCGCCTGCGCCGATGCAGACGCAAGGGTGCTTCTCTCCACGCTTCCGGGCGGCTGCAATTTGTTGTTCCACCCAATCCCAATCGTGGCCAATGGATGCCACGGGTACCAATGTGTGTGCGAGTTGGGGGTGCCAACTATCAACGATCCTAGGGATTTCAATCAGCAACTTGTCAATCAGGGTCGACGGGTTCAGCTCGTCGATCGCCGCCAAAGCGGTATCCTTCCCTGCGGTCAAAGGCACCTGATCACCAAAGCTTGCAGTAATGGCCCTGGTGGCAGTGCCAGCGTCACGACCATCGCCGCACGCCGCCACGACGGACCATTTCAGCCAGTCTCGCGCCCTCGCTACCGCCAATTCACGAAGAGATGCGACCTGCGGATTGTCTTGTGTCACGTCGAACTGCCAGTCGAAAATGGCATGAACCTGCCAGCCAGTGGAGAACGCTGCGTGCATGAGTTTTTCGTCTTCACCGATAAATGCCCGAGAAATCCAGTCAGCAAATGCTGACACGGAAGCGAATGCCTCTTCTCCGGTTTCGCATTGACGCACGGCAATGATGGGCGGAGCCTCGCCCATGTCTTCGGCCGACATATAGCGTAGCGCCACCTCCTGGAGCAGGCCAGCCATATCGACCTCCGCCCAAAAGGAGCTGGCTTGCAGCAGGCGTTGCTGCTCTGGTTCGGCGTCCGCCATCTGGGCGGAGAGAGAGCCAAAACGGCCGAGCAGCAGTCCCAATCGGAACAAAGCCGAAAAGGTCCACTGACCGTCGATGAGAGGCGGCGCCGATGCGATCTCATCGAGAAGAAGCACGCCCAAGATCGGATGGCGCCAGTCCATGCCTGGTCTGGCGCAGCTCGACATGAAATTCCGCATGCGCTCGACGTGACGAACGGCATCCCGCACATAGTCACCTAAGACGCCCCAGAAATCGATGGCAATCGGCATGATGTGGCGATCCAGCGTAAGCCCCGGATAGCGCCAGCGCTCGATATTTCTGATCTCTTCCCACCCTTGGCTAAAAGCCCATTCCGGCGAGCCATATCCCTTCAGATACTCGACGGCAGCGCCACCGTCACATGACAGCCAGTCCCAGGAAGCGGTTAGATCGTGCGTCCGACCATCTGACAAGATGTAATCGGACATGGGCGAGCGGCTGTTTGCAAGAAACCCTTCGCTTTGCGCCCTTTCCAGAAAACTAAATGGATTAACGACACCGGCCAAAATCAGGTAAGGCGAGTCGGCCATCCCCGGGTATAGATGGTTATAGGCCACGATCGCAAAGCCGGAGCTCCCGGAACGCTCCGACTCGCGGACCATCAGGCTGGCAGCGGTCGAGCACACGGCATGGATGTCGTCTTCTTCCAGATCCGGCGATGGTTTGAAAGATAGTGTTGCCGTCACGATCCCATTGGCACTCAAGCTTTTCTGGCCGATCGCGCTCCAGGCAGTTGGAATATGGACGACCAGCCGAGGGCTTTCTTCTCCGTCATCGAAGCGTAGACACAGAACGCGGCGCCGAGACCAACTATTGAGTCCAGTGACGGCATGATCGAGAAGCGTCGAGAAGTCGCGCGACACGATCACCATCATAACATCGTTCGCACTGGAGAACGGCATGTGATTTAGCGCTTCATGCTCATAGGCTATGATCTCTGTCACCGCCTCGCGGGCACTCCCATCCTGATTTTTTATCTCGAACAGAATGAACCGGGAGGACTCCCGCGTGCAGTAGAGCAGGTCGACAAAAAGGCTTTCTCCTTTCTCACGAGAGATGCTGCGATTGTTCTTGCTGACCAGCTCAAGGGTATGAAGCGATTCCAGCACATGCTGGGCAGCCCTAAGATTTCCCAGCCGCGTCAGGTAATCAATGGGAAAGGATGGCTTGAATTCGGGCGATTCATATTCGGCCAGCTTTTCACGGACTTTGCCAGCGTCGATAATGGCGTCTGACAATTTGTCCGCCGCAATGACCGACTCGAGCCAGTCCTGAACATGCTGCTCTTTGCTGAACTTTGGTTTGCCTGCCCGCTCCACCCGGTACCCCACTCAGAATATTCAATGCGTTTGGTAACATCAGTGATTCCCCTCCCTTTTGCTATGGCAGCGAATGCAAATAGGTACATCGCTAGTAAGAGGCTCGGGGATCATTCAATGGCCCCTAGAATTCTGGACGCCTCAAGTATTCAAAATCTGTGGCCGGCGGCTTTCCAGAAGAGGCACCCGAAACGCACCTGTCCGCTTGCCACCCCAAAGTCGGCCATCGTTGACACCTTGTGTTAATGGCTGCTTACGGACATGACGGTGCTAGTCCTAATGGCCGAGATGAGGGCGCATAGCGGTCGTTTAATGCCCTATAAGCTAGGTCTACGCAGGGTCAAAAACGACCAATCAACCGGAAGCGATTCGAACTCGACCGAGTACTAATTGAGCATATGGGCCTCACTCACCCTCTCTCCGACTCTGAGTGACCCATCCCTTTTCTACGCCAAGTCATCCAATTCACCGCACGGAGCATCGCGAGACCTTCATCAGCTTGGCATTCCACGCTTCCATGTCTCCTGCCCTTTCCGGGCATGGAATTATGGGGAATATGGCAGTTAAACGGGACAGGATCAGTAACAAGGCTATTTCGCCCTCGCCTGGACGGGAAATGGGCGAGAACGATCCTGCACGCACCGACGCAGCGATCCGCTCCATCGCCCGCTTGATCGGCCGCCAGATCGCCCGCGAGCAGTTCGAACGCAAGGCCCAGAAACAACATCTACCTTCGCCCTGATGGTCCAACAGCCAGCGTCTCTGGCTACTGACATGCACGTGAGTTTCACCCGGGGCAGGCTTCCAGCGCCGGACTGATGCAGTTTTCCCTTGAGACCGTTTTGGTCTCGTGCTATAGGTGACAAATGAGGATTATTGCCCGCCGTACTTTGCGCGAATTTGTCGAAAGCCTCGCGGGCCAGAAAGAGCAGCCGGCCGTCAAGGCCGCGCTCGATGCCTGGTTCGACGAAGTCAGTAAGGCGGAGTGGGCAAGCACCGCCGATGTGAAGCGGCTTTATGCGACCGCGAGCATCGTCAGCGCCGAGAGAATCGTCTTCAACATCAAGGGCAATGACTACCGCCTCATCGTGTCGGCGGACTTCGAGAAGGGTATCGTCTGGATCAAGTGGCTCGGCACGCACAAGGCTTACGACAAGATCGACGTGAAGGAGATCAACCATGGCAACTGATCTGAAGCCGATCCGCACGGAAGCGGATTACGAAGACGCTCTGACAGAAGTCGAACGGCTCTGGGGTGCCAAGAGCAGAACGCCGGAAGGCGACCGCTTGGACGTGCTGGCAACGTTGATCGACGTCTATGAGGCGAAGCACTATCCTATGGACCCGCCTGATCCGGTAGAGGCGATCCGCTTCCGCATGGAGCAACAGGGATTGACCCGCAAGGATCTGGAGCCGATGATCGGCCCACGCAATCGGGTTGCGGACGTGCTCAACCGCAAGCGAAGCCTATCGATCGACATGATCCGGCAATTGCATGCCCGACTCGGCATTTCAGCCGAAGTGCTTATCCAGCCGAGCCGTATGGATAAGGTAGCTTAGGAGAGACAGCTGATGACCCGCGTTGCGCTTTATGCCCGATATTCCTCCGACAATCAGCGCGAGGCGTCGATCGAGGACCAGTTACGCATCTGCCGCGAGCAGGCGAAGCGCGAGAAGTGGAAGATCGTCGGAACCTACAAGGATGCGGGGATTTCCGGCGCGAGCATGACCCTGCGCCCCAATATTCAGGCACTCATGCAGGACGCGCAGGCAGGCCAGTTCGATGTTGTGCTGGCAGAGGCACTGGATCGCATCAGTCGTGACCAGGCTGACGTCGCCACCTTCTACAAGCACCTCAAGTTCGCTGGTGTTCCGATTGTCACACTGTCCGAGGGCGAGATCAGCGAGTTGCATGTCGGCCTCAAGGGCACGATGAACGCACTGTTTCTGAAAGACCTTGCCGCCAAAACCCATCGCGGCATTCGTGGCCGCGTCGAGGACGGCAAATCAGGCGGCGGGCTCTGCTTCGGCTACAACGTCATCAAACAACTTGATGCACGCGGTGATCCGATACGTGGAGAGCGCGAGATCAACGAAACTGAGGCTAATATCGTCCGCAGAATTTTCCGCGAGTTCGCCGCAGGCATTGGCCCGCGCACCATCGCCCGCACATTGAACGAGGAAAGTGTCCCCGGCCCAAACGGCAAGCTCTGGAGCGACACCACCATCCGAGGCCATGTGAAACGCGGCACAGGTCTAGTGAACAATGAACTCTACATCGGTCGTCTGATCTGGAACCGGCTTCGCTACATCAAAGATCCATCCACCGGAAAGCGCGTCTCACGCATGAACTCGGAATCGGAATGGATTATCAAGGATGTCCCGGAGCTGCGTATTGTCGATGACGAACTGTGGCAGGCGGTGCGCGAGCGCCAGGGCGAGATCGCACAGAAGTTCGTCAACGTGACCGAGGGCGCGCGCAAGCACCACAAAAAGAACAAGCTCAACGGTGTTCGACGACCACGCACACTGCTGTCCGGACTGATCTTCTGCGGCTGCTGCGATGGCCCCTATTCGCTGCGCGGCCCACAGCGCTACGCCTGCTCGAACCACATCAGCAAAGGCACCTGCGACAATAGCCGCACAATACGCCAGCAAGAGTTGGAATACCGGGTGCTCACCGGCCTGAAGGATCGGATGATGGCGCCTGAGATCGTTGAGGAGGCGATGCGCGCCTATGCCGAGGAAACCAACCGGCTGAACCGGGAACGCCGCTCCAGCGGCGATGCATGGAAAGCAGAACTCGTAAAGATCGAGAAGCAGATCCGCGGCATTATCGAGGCGATCAAGGCTGGCATGTTCCACGAAAGCATGAAGGCTGAGATGGACATGCTGGAGGCGCGTAAGACTGAACTGACCGCCCTGCTTGCCGACGCCCGAGATGACACACCGGACATTCTGCCAAGCGCCTCGGCGATCTATGCGAAGAAGGTTTCTACCCTGACCAAAGCGCTCAATCACAAGGAAGAGCGACAGAAAGCGGCGGAGACATTGCGCGGCCTGATTGAGAAGATTGTGCTGACGCCGGGGCCGGAACGCGGAGAGATTTACGCAACGCTGCACGGAGAATTGAGCACGATCCTCGTATGGACGGAGCGTCAAGCCATTGGAAAGTCTGCTAAAACGACAAAACCCGCCGCTGTTGCGACGGGTATGTTAGTATCGGTGGTTGCGGGGGTAGGATTTGAACCTACGACCTTCAGGTTATGAGCCCATGGAAGGGCAAAACGGAATAATCTGGTAAATCAGCAATTTACGAGGCACGCCTTTGTTTTGGCGTGATTTTCTCCCTCGCGAACATCAGCGTTCGCACGGATTCACGCGCAAGACCGGCACGAAACCCGCAGTCGCAGGTTGATGTGGTGTTGATGTAGCCCACGCGCCCTCCCCCGCAGATCATCATCGCAGACCGTTTTGTCCGCCTTCATTTCCGATGATCCTGGAGCCCAAGCTCGACCCACATCCAGCCGAAATCGTACTCGGCAATCGGCCCCTCTCCGTGCCCGGCGCTGCGGTTCTCCAGCATCTTCAGCCAGTCGATCACCTTCTCACGCCCCGCGGCCGTCCGGACAGCCTGGCGCGGTGACTTGCCGCCCAGCGCCGGGATCGGCGCGTCAAGCGTTTCGCGGTAGTGATTGTCGAGGTGATCCCGCATGATCTGGTGCGCGATCTCTGGCGGGATTTCGTCGGCCGCCTCACTTGGCCTGTCACGCCGTTTGTCGGCCCGCACCTGCTCAACAGTCCGGATCGTGGCCAAAGATGCTCTCAGCAGATCCCCGGCAGCCGCGCCGATCAACGTCTGGACCTTGGCCGCCCGCTCGGCCGAGTTGACGGTCACGAGCAGCGTCTTGCCCTTGAGTTCCACGGAGCCCAGAACCGTGGCCCCCTCCATCTGCGTGTCCAGCATGATGCCGCCGCCAGCCTTGCCACCGCGCGCCTTCCGCGTGGACAACCAGTTCCAGAACTTCGGTCCCTCGGGCAGGAAGCCCTTCACCCGGTCCAGCCGCTCGACCACCGCCTTCTGCGTGACGCCGCTGGCAAGCGGGTAGCCGAGACCCAAAAGCCCGCTGACGGCGACAAGCGCTGCAAGCGCAACAGCAAGCCCGCCGGCGCGCCACGCGCCAGCCTCGACGAGATCGCGGAGTTTTACGCCCGGATGGTCAACGGCGACGGCTACCTACCTTCCAACGCAATTTCGAACACGGTGCGTAATGCCATGCTGGAACGCGGCCTTGTCACAGCGGAACGCCTGAGAGCGCGGGCTGTGCTGTGACGGCGCATGCACGCTTCCCAAGCGGATCCGCCCGCACGAAACGCCCACTGGGCGTCCAACAGGCGCTGGAATGGGCCTTTCGGACCGAAAAAGCCCGGCTTGAACTGCCCGAGCCGCCCGATCCCGAACGCGGCGAAAGCCCCGGCTTCGGCCTCGAATACGTGCTGATGCAGCGCGCCGCGCTGGGCTGCCGGATCGATGGCGGGCGCTACAAGCCGGACAGCTCCACCCACGAGGATGCCGAGGCGATCGCCGCCTGTGTCGCAGGATTGCCGACATCGCGGGGCGGGCTGCGCATGGCCATCCGCATCGCGGAGTTGGCCCGGGCAGGCATGACGCCCGACTGGATGCCCGGCGCCGTGCCCCGCTGCGTTCCGGTCGAGATGAAGCGCAACCAGCATGGGAAACGGTCGACCACCATTCCGGTCGGGACTGCTCGAGTGCAATCACGCGGCAAATGGCGGACGGTAGAACTCCGCGCCTGTCCCGTCACCTGGTCGCCGCATCCTGATCAGATTACCGCCGCACGCCGGCACTACGGGCAATGGTGGCTGGCGCTGGAATGGGTCCAGGACGGTTTGGTGGCCGGCGGCATACTGCGGAGCATCGAAGTCACCGATGCCCTGCCGAAGCGGACGTCGTGGGCGTGACGTGCCATCGAAACCTTATGCCGGCCCCTAGCTGCTGCCAGACGGAGGACGGTTTAGGGTTTCTCTCTCGGATCGCTTTGGCCATAGTTGAAATCTGTGCATTTCGACCAAAAGTATTCAGGTGAAAAAGATGTTGAACAGGTCCGGGTCCGAGGCAATATCTGCAAAATTCATGGATGTCCTGCAATTCTGGCACCGCCTCGAATTTTTCAGTCCCTTTGACCTGGACAAGCGCATCGAACCTTCCGAGCGAAAGCATATCATCTGGCTCTGGGAGGATGACCTTCAGGAAGGTCTCGCGAAACTTGCCGTATATGCCCCTCCGCCGGGCAAACGCATAACAAGCGCATATCTGTTTGCTGGCGTCTTCAGCATGGGTGAGGTTGAGCGCTTCGCCAACGAACTGGCACCTGCGAGCGATGACGATGATGCGTTCGAGGATGCAGAGCGCGGCCTGCCGGAGGGGCGCAGCTGCTTTGCCCAGTTCAGCCTCGGTACCGGGTTCGGGATCAATTTTGACGATATCGAGGTTTCCACGCTTCCCTGGGCGATGGGGCAGTGCCGCAAGACCGGCCTGAACGCTCTTGGCCACCGAGCCTACCATGACAGCCAGCAGCGGCTGAAAGACGATTTTCGCGGGATCCGTGACCGCGCATCGGCTGACATGGAGGCACCCCTTGCCAAGGCGACCATCCTTGACGTGCTAGCCGCCCTTGAAGCCTGGGCAAATTTCGAGCTCCAAAGGGGTGATATCCCTGTCGCCTGCGTGGAAATCAATCTCAGTGACGCAAAGCCCGGCAAAGCCAAGGCAGACACCTTGCCCGAGGATATTACGGAAGCATCTGCCGGTGATGGTGATGTCGGTAAAACCACTGAAGATACGGAGATTGACGAGGCAGAAGAGCCAGACGATCTCCAGATCGGCATTCTGAACAGCTTCTTCATTACCGATCTCGAAGCGGCCATGGACCGTGTGGACCAAGGCGGCGATCTCGGCACTTTGGCACCATATCTGATGGCGGGGCCGGAAGATACACCGATCGACCTCTACGGCCCTGATGGGGCGGATGCTATTATGCAGGGTCTTTCTCCTGAATTGTCGAACCGCGGGCGCTGGATGAGCCCACCAAACAATGCCATGAGCCTGATGCAGCAATTCGCGATCAACAAGGTGATTGCCATGCGGAATGGACAGGGCCTGTTTTCAGTGAACGGCCCCCCGGGCACCGGCAAAACCACGCTGCTCAGGGACATCATCGCCGACAACATCGTCGCGCGTGCCGAGATTCTCAGCCGGTACAGAAGAGCCTCCGAAGCATTCGAAAGGCAGAAAATCAAATATGACGATGGCCAGGGACATTCGGCGACAGTTTCGATTCTCAAGGCAGAACTTACCGGGTTCGGGATGATCGTGGCCTCATCGAACAATGCTGCCGTCGAGAACATCTCGCGCGATTTGCCAAAGGCATCGTCGATAACCGCGCCTGAGCGTTTCGGCTATCTCCAGCCGGTTGCGCATAAGCTTGCGACGCAGAAACCCGATGGCACATTCGAAAATCTGCCGGACGGTGACAGGCCTTGGGGGCTGATCGCCGCAGCCTTGGGCAAGAAAGCGAACCGTCGCCTCTTTCGGGACAGGGTTTATGTTCCCGTCGAGGCAAAACCTGAGGCTGATGCCCGTGACGTGGTATCACCGGAAACCATCTGGCAGTGGCGCAGGAGCTACGCGGGACCAAGCTTCGCAGAGGCTTCGGCAGCATTCCGAGAGCAGTCGAAGCTGGTCGAGGAGGAAACGACCAAAGCTGCCCGCTTTGCCGAACTTGGCAATGTGCTGGCCATGCACACGCTCGATAGCTTTGTGACCGAGCACCGCCGCAAGTTCGAGGACGCGGCCCGTCGCGTGGATCATGCGGAAGATGAGTTTGAGACATCGAAGCAGATCGTGACCGCTCTGGAACGGGATCTTGACGATCTGAAGGAAGAGGAACGCCTTCTCGACCGGCAGCGGCCGGTCTGGTGGTCCCGCCTTCTCGGCCGGCCAGCAGCCCAGGAACACCGCATGCAGGCCCAGGAAAACGCCGACCGTCAAATTGGCCTTCGAAGACGTCTCGGCGAAGCTCGGACCAATGCTGATGACGAGAAACTCCGGCAACTGCGGCTGGCGAAGGCTACCCTGCAACAGGCCACCGACGATCTGGCGGCGGCCGAGGACAAATTTCGGAGTATGGAAGCCGATTTCCAGAAACTGAACCAGCAAGGTTACAATCTGCCAGCTACCGGGCTTGATGATTTCGAACAGGAGGCGGTCCAGATTTCCGGGCTATGGCACAGCGAAAGGCTTGCCAGCGTGTCAATCGGCGTTGAATGTTCCCCCCCTATCGGCGTCCAAAAGGGACCCCTTTGGCGATGTGGCGAGCAGGCCCGTGGCGGCGTAGCTTTCCAGCTGGCGCAGCCGACGCGGGCCTGCGTTTCGGG
>NZ_JRKN01000020.1 GCF_000763905.1 Paracoccus halophilus | reverse complement strand
CTCAGAGGCCGCAAAGAAAAAGAGAAAGGAGACCCCTGCATTGACCACAACATGACCGCCGAGACATAAACAAGGGGGGGTCAGTTCTCGGTGAAAATACCGGGTCAATTCTCAGCGGAAATCAACATCACGGAAGGCTGGAACTGGTCCCGTGGACAAGTCATGTCCTTGAACCCGAGATTGCATCGGAATGATATGTCTGAGAACATATGTGGGCCGTGCAGTCGTGTAGTATCCGCGACTGGCCGGCCCGCGGCTCAGGCGGTCTCTTTACGTCTCCGCTCCTTCAACCATCTTCTGCAAACGAGACTTTGGCAGCATCAAGGCCTCCAACTCCGCGCGATCCGGTGTGACCGGGGAGAAATCCCATTGATCGACACCGACATTGACCTGCCCCTCGGCACCGCGCCAGCGGGTGTGGACATGGCCGAATAGCTGCACCGCCCCCGCCCGTGCGCCGTTCCAGGTGGCAAGCGGATAATGGCACAGGACGAAGCACCGATCACCTATGGTAATCTCGACCAGATCGTGGACCGAAGCCCAGGGCAGCGTTCGCACCAGCCAGTCGGGATCGTGGTTGCCGCGCACCAGATGTTTCCGCCCAGGCAGCGCGGCGAAGGCCGCCTGCGCAGCCATGCGTCCCGCCTCGGTTTCGCAGGCGGCGAAATCGCCGATGATCCATAGATCGTCTGCGGCGCCGACCACTCCGGCGCGGGCGATCATCGCGGCATCCATCGCATCGGACGAGGCAAAGGGCCGCTCGAAGAACCGCCGCACCGGATCATCGGCGAAGTGGGTATCGGCAGTGAAGAAATGGGCCATGCGGGAACCTCTCGACCAGGGCACGGCCAATATCGCGATACACTGCGGTAGTAAAAGCCCCTCGAATTCTGCGACACGTCCGGAAATGACGCATGAGGTGACTAGTTGTTCAGTCCCGGCATCTGGTGGATCGGGTTGAGGATGAATCTGTCGGGCCCTGAAGTCCGGATCTTGCAGATGTATTCGTAGGGTGTGAGACCGCCGAGGGTCTTGAGCCTGCGCGCGAAGTTGTATGCCGCCATGAAGTCCCCGAGGTGTATTCGGAGCTGATCTTGACTGTCGTAGTGGAAGCGCCTGACGGCAGGGCACGGCTTCGGGCATGTGCTGAAGGAATTCCCAGGCTGTCTTCCTGTCGGCCCTGTCGACGAGCCGGGTCACGGCGAACCTGCTCGTCCGGTCGGTTCCAACGAACAAATATGGTTTGCCCTCAGCGGCTTGCACCTCGGCGATATCAATTTGGAAGACCCCTGTGGGGTCGCGTTTGAACTGCGACCGCTCCGGCTTGCCGCCCTCCATATCAGGCAGGCGCGAGATGCCCTGTCGTGGCAGGCATCGGTGAAGCGCAGATCGCGTCAGGTGAAGGATTGAGGGCTGCAGGGCATAAAGGCAGTCGTCCAACGGCAGAAGCGCATGAGGCCGGAACGCCACGACCATCGCCTCTTCGGCTTCGCTGAGGACGGTGGACCGAGGCTCCGACGATCCGGTCTTCATATCCTCGACCGTGGCGTGCTTGCGCCACTTCGCAACGGTCCTGGGGTTGATGCCCGGTTCCCGGCTCAGCTGCGCAAGCGAAGCTTGCGGTCATTCGGGCCAGCCCTTGGACCGATGGCGGGCAGGCCCTCATCATTGCTGCTCGGACAGCGTGCGTGGTCGTGGCGCTTCCGTGACGGACCTGTCCCATGGGGCACCCTTCCATTCCGAAGAAAGGATCGCACCATCAAATGCCGGGACTGAACACCTAAGCTACCTGGTGGCAGGTTGCCCCGATGGATTTCATGAACTCGGCCGGGGGCTTGTTGCCGATCGAGCTGTGTGGTCGGTCGTTGTTGTGCTCGTGGCGGAACGCCTCACGTTTTGGCCGAGCATCGTCGATCGACAAGAACCAGTTCTGATCGATACATTCGGCGCGGACCTTGCTGTTGAAAGCCTCGGCAAAGGCATTGTCGGTGGGCTTCCCGGGGCGGCTGAAGTCCAGGATGGCTCCGTTCATGTAGGCCCAGAGATCGGGCCCCTTCGAGATGAACTCCGGCTCCTGACCGACGCGGATGGACCGGGGAAAGCCGTATTCCCCCGTCACATCCTCCAGCGTCCGGACAACATCGGCACCGGTTTATCTCGGCCGGACGTCGATGACGGGTGAGATCTTCGAGAAGGTGTCCACAATGGTCAGAACCCGGATCTTCGTGCCGTCGAAGAACTGATCGGACAGAAAATCCATCGCCCAGACATCATTCGGCGCGACGGCCGGCTTGCGGTCATTGCGGAGCTTCGCCGCAACCTTGCGCTTCGGACGTCTATTTCTGATTTGCAAGCCTTCCTCGACATGGAGGCGGTAAACGCGCTTGGCATTCACCTCCCATCCCTCTCGCCTCAACAGAATATGAATCCGGCGACAGTCATACCTCACACGCGTCTCGGTGATTTCCCGAATCCGCTTTCTCAGCGCCGCCTGCGACGGCCGGCGTGCCCGGTGGAAACAGGTCGTTTTCTGCAGTCCGGTTACCGCCCAGCCCCGCCTGATCGAGACCTGGAACACGCCCTGCACATGATCCACCAACTGCCGAGCCTTCGCAGGCGCCGCAGCTTTTTTGTCAGAACATCCTGCAGCATGGTTTTGTCCAATGACAGATCCGCCACCATACGCTTCAGGCGGCTGTTCTCATCTTCCAGCATTTTCAGGCGCTTGACCTCCGATGGCATCAATCCACCGTATTGCTTGCGCCATCGGTAACAGGTCTGCTGCGAAACTCCGGCCTTTCGACAAACCTCCTCAACGCTCACTCCGTCATCGGCCTGCTTCAGAATGAATGCGATCTGCTGCTCGCTGAACCTGGACGTCTTCATCACTCTTCCTCGCTTTGCCTGACAGGGACATTACGAGAACTTTTTCACTTCAAACGGTCCAAATTCTTGGAAGCAGGTCAAGCACGCTCAAACCCAGATTTGTGCGGTCAACAAAGCCCCCGCACCCAGAAATCGGCGAAGCCGAAGCAGGAGATCAAAAAATCGTTAACTTCAGGGTGGCGCGGGGAGGGGTACCAAATGCCCTCCGCTTTCTAGCGCAGTTCTCCAGTCAAAGCAATTTTCGAGCAGCGTTTAAAAATTTCCCGGAGCTCTCGCTTTCGTTCAACGATTGGTAGCACAGGTGGGTAATAAAAGCCTTCTCCGTGAATCAACCCGGGGAAAATGGCGTTAATCTCCTGGCGTCCTTCCTCCGACAGCCCCTTGATGAACTCTGCGCCAAGCAGCAAAGATTCTGTCCACGCACCATTGCTGCGAACCAGGTTATGGTCGTCTAGCAGGATATGAAAGTAATGCACCCCGGCTTCTAATTCCAACACCTCAACACCCGCCATTCCAACGAGTTTCAAAGCAGGGACAAGTATGTCTTTCCTGTAAATTTTCTCTCCCACACCTGTGGTGGAAATACTAACCCTGTGTTGCGGCGACACCAGCAAGTCCACTTCGGGCACATTCTTGCCGAGTGCGCCACGCGCTATTCGAACCGGCCTGAGTTTGGGATTTACTCTGAGGGTCGCCGCAGACAGTGCGCGCGATGCAATCCAGCGGATAGGTTGATACCCATTGGCTTTAGTGAGCACCTTGTCTCCCACAGATAGCTCTTCAACCCGACGCAATCCACTCTGGGTTTCGATCATGGTCCCGCGAGTGAAACACGGTGGGGGCAATTGCCCATAAGAAAGAGGAAGGGGTTGTGAAACAGCGGTCACCGTCAATTCTGTGCCAGCTGTCGGGACCACCCCATCTTTCCAAATGTAAAAATCTGTACTACTCGCGGTTCCGGAGCTCGTCGTATTTGCCGCTCCCATATAGACGGTGTAGGTTTGGCCGGTAATCTCGTCAGTAAAGACTATCTGTCCGGTAGGAACAATATTGGTGCCTGTGGGATACAATGTTCCATTTATAGTTGCGGGCTCTGCCAAATCCTGGGTGCTGTCGCCTTCAACGAAAACGGTGTCGCCGGGGTTTTCAGAAATCGTAATGCTGTATGCGGTTCCACCATTATATCTATATATCTGACCAAGAGTTGCCTCGGGAAGGCCAGACGAACTCTCATCAATAGTATCGTCGGGATCTGTGCCACCTGACACCCAGGTAAACAGACCAGGAGCATCAATAAGTCCGCCAAAACTAAAGTCGGGCATATTAGGACTCCAGAATCGAATGCCTACCGCGACGGCGGCGACGTGATAATGTTCATGTGTCTCAAACGAACATTATCTCGCACACAACTCGGGCGCAAGGCCACCCATCTTTGGCAGGCAGTGTTGCGTACGCCTCGTCCCTGACGCCACGCCGACCCGGGCCCGACGTCACCCGGCCCGGGCCGTCTATGGGAGCGGATAGTAGGTGGTGGCGGCTTCCCAGCTTTCGAGGAAGCGCTGGCGCTTGAGGTCGTCGAGATAGGTCAGGAGGCCCGGGCCGAGACGTATCGGCAGGAAGGTCCCGGTCTGCTGGCGCAATCGGGCCACCGGCTCGCTCTCCGTCCCAGGGACAGGCAGGATTGGCAGGAGCTGCGATTCCGCGACCAGCCGCTGCCCCTTCCTGGACAGCAGGAACGCGATGAACCGCGCGCCGAGTTCCGGACTGGATGCGCCCTCGGGCACGAAGGTGGTGCGCGTCATGACGAGGTTGTAGTCGTCGAGGAAGTGGACACCAAGCCTCGGGTCGCGCTCGGCGGCGTCGAGCGCATAGGGGCCGATGACGTTGATCGCGAGCAGCAGGTCGCCCGCCGCTGTCGCCGCTGCCATTTCCGACGTGCAGCAATAGGTGCGGACGCCGGCGCGGCCGAGCACCTCGGCAAGGCGCTGCGCCTCCGCACCCTGCACCAGGTCCTGTGTGGCGTAGAGAAAGCCGATGCCGGACTCGCGCAGGTCATAGCTCCCGATCCGGCGGCGCAGCATGTCCTCATGCTCGCGGATGAGGTCGGCGAGTTCCCGGTGCGTCGCGGGCAAGGGGATGTCCGCGAAGGCCTGCTTGTTATAGATGATCGCCGCCGGCTCGAACGTGAAGCCCAGAAGTTCGGAGCGCCACGTCGCCCAGGCCGGAAGCCCATCGGCCTCGAGGAGATCGAGCCGAAGGGCGAGGCCGCGATTCACCAGGTCCACCTGAAGATCCATTGCCGGGCTGATGACGGCATCGGGACGCTCATCCGGCGCTGCTTCCAGCAGGTAACTGTGGAGCGCGACAGTCTGGAACTCGCGGTATTCCACGTCGATGCCGGGATTTTCTTCTGCGAATCCGGCGATCAGCCGCTGCATGGCCGGCGCATCGGTTGCGCCGAAGATCGTCAGCGTCTGACCTTGCGCGTCGGCCTCTGTGCCGAGCGCGAGACAGCCTGCCACGACGAGCGGAACGAGCGCCCCGCGGCGGCGGGAGCGGTCCGCGGCCGGCCGAGCCAGCGGAAAGGACAGGACCACCCGCAGCCCCCCCGCGTTCGATGTCTCGAGCCGCAGATCGGCACCGTGGCTTTCCGCGACGGCTCGCACGATGGCGAGGCCGAGTCCGGAGCCGGCGGTGTTGCGTGCGAGCGAAGTGAAGCGCTCCACGGCCTCCGGCCTTCGTTCCTCCGGGATGCCGGGTCCTGCATCGGAAACGCCGAGCGCGATGCGGTCGCCGGGTTCGAGATGCAGGCTGATGTCGACACTGTTGTCAGGCGGCCCATGCCGGACTGCGTTCTCGATGAGGTTCCGCAGCGCCTCGCGGATCGACACCCCGTCGGCTCGGACGACGTCGTCGCCGTCCCCGGAGATGTCGTCGTCGAAAGTTAGCGCCACGTCCCGCATCCGGCTATCGCGCAGCATCTCGGCGAGTTGCTCACGGACCAGCGGCTTCAGCGCCACCGGGTGCAATGCGGCATTCTCCGAGCGGTGGATCACCATTGCGTGCGACAAGAGCTGGTTGGTCAGCCGCACCGTCCGCTGCGCCTGCGCCTCGGCCTTGCCGACCCGCGCCCGCATTTCGTCGAGCGCAGTCGCGTCCGCGGCGAGGGACAACTGGCCGTGCAGCGCCGACAGCGACGTCCGCGTCTGGTGCGCGACGTCGGCGATGAAGGTCTCTGTCAACGCCCGGTTCGCGCGCAGTCGGTCGATAAAGCCGTTGATCGAATCGAAAAGCGAGCGGATCTCGTGCGGTGGAACGGCGTCGACGGTCGAAAGGTCGCTCGGGTCGCGCGCCCGGAGGTCCGTCTCGATCTGCCGCAACGGCGAGAGGGCGCGCCGGATCGCCAGCCAGACGAAGCCAAGACCGATGGCGGAGACGGCGGCGAGACCCGCGAGACCGCTCAGGAACAGCGAGAGCTGCTGCTCGTTGCGTGCCTCGCGGGTGTGACCGACACGGACCGCGATGCGCTCGCGTCCCTCGGGCAGGTTCAGTTGCCGTTCCTGGCTTACGAACCGGAACGGCGTGCCGGCGTAATCGGCATCGTAGAAGGCCGGCGTGTCTGTGTCGCGCGGTGGCCCCGGCAGGTCGGCGGCGCCGGTGACGTGCGCTCCGTCGACAGAGGACACGCCGTAGACCACTCGCTCGCGCGGCGCCAACGCGAGAATCTCCATCGCGGAATAGGGAAGATCGACGGTCGGCCCGGTCGGCCCGGGCGCCACCCGCTCGAGGATCGAAAGCGCCGCCCCGGCGAGCAGCAGATCGTATGTGCGGTTCGCTGCGGTGCGGGCGTAGTTCCAGAGCAGCAGCGAGATGATCAGGAGCAGGAGCGCGAAGCCGAGGCCCATGAGCAGCAGCAGGCGCCTCTGGAGCGAGTAGCCCTCGGGCCTACTCATCGACATAGGCCATGTAGCCAAGTCCCCGCGCGGTCTTGAGCGCCAGCGGGGTGCCGTCGAGCTTGCGCCGCAGCCGCGTGATGAGTTGCTCGACCGCGTTCAGGCTCGGCGCCTCGTTGAAGGTGTAGAGCTTGTCGGCGATCTCCTCCTTGGTGAGGAGCCGGCCGAGATTGTCGATCATGATCTCGAGGAGCTGCACCTCCCGCGCCCGGAGATCAAGGTCGGCGCCGGCGACGGTCGCCCGCTTGGCGGCCCGGTCGAACGAGAGGCTGCCGACCGCGAAGACGTTGCTCGCGGTGCCTGCACGGCGCCGGGCGAGGACGCGACAGCGGGCCGTCAGCTCGCGGAAGTCGAACGGCTTGACGAGGTAGTCGTCGGCGCCGGCGTCGAGCCCGATCACTCGGTCGTCCACTTGCGAGCGCGCGGTGAGGATCAGCACCGGCGTCGTGTCGCCGCGCGCCCGCATCGAGCGCAGCACCTCGAAGCCGCTGCGCCCCGGCAGGTTGATATCAAGCAGCACGATGTCGAACTTGGCGAAGCGCAGAAGCTCGTTCGCCTCCTCCCCGTTGGACTCGCGGTCAACGGAATGGCTCTCGGCCCGGAGACGATCGAGGATCGTCTCGGCCAGATGGTCATTGTCTTCGACCAGCAGCATCCGCATGCCGCAGATCTTAGGCGAGACGGGGCCGCGGGAAAAGCCTTTGCGGCGCGCTCCGCGGGCAGGTCAGCTTGGTGTCAGGCTGGTGTCAGCGCGCCGACAAGACGGCGACAGATGGCCGTCAGGGTGACGCCTTAACCTTTCCTCGCTGATCGGAGCGGCGCCTCGTCGCCCGGTCCCGGAAATGCAAGGGAGGACTTACATGCGCTTCACTCGACTGATGACTTCTGCCGCCGTCGCCTCGGCCCTCGCCATACCCGCGATCGCGCAGGAGATCGACCGCCCCGAATGCGTCGCACCGGCGCAGCCGGGCGGCGGCTTCGACCTGACCTGCCGCATCGCCCAGGGCGGCCTCGAGCCGGTTCTCAAGGAACCGGTGCAGGTCAGATTCATGCCGGGCGGCATCGGCGCCGTCGCTTACAACATGTTCAACACGACCCGCACCGACGACCCTAGCGCCATCGTCGCCTTCTCGACCGGCTCGATCCTCAATGTCGTGACCGGCAAGTATGGCGCGTGGACCATCGACGACGCCCGCTGGGTGGCGACTGCCGGTGCCGATTTCGGCGCCGTTGTCGTGAAGGCCGACAGTCCCTACGGAAACCTCGAGCAGCTGATGGCCGACCTCAAGGCGGACCCGTCGCAGGTCGTCCTTGGCGCCGGCGGCTCGGTCGGCTCGCAGGACTGGATCAAGGCGGCGCTCCTGCTCGACGTGGTCGGCGGCGACGTCAGCAAGCTGCGCTACGTGGCCTTCGACGGCGGTGGCGACGCGATGGCGGCGCTTCTCGGCGGGTCGATCGAGGTCTATACCGGCGATGTCGGCGAGCTTGCCTCGCAACTCGACGCAGGCACCGTCCGCGTGCTGGGCGTGATGTCGCCCGAGCGCCTGCCTGAACCCTATGCCGACCTGCCGACGACATTCGAGCAAGGCTACGAGGTCGACTGGACCATCCTGCGTGGCTTTTACATGGGCAAGGATGTGTCGGACGAGGACTACAACGCCTGGGTTGCAGCATTCGAGCAGGCCTATGGCACGGAGCATTGGGCGCAGACGGTCCAGCAACTCGGGGTTCTGCCGCTCAACCTGGCAGGCGAGGCGCTTGAGGCCTCGGTCCGCGAGCGCGCCGAGCGGCTGCACAATCTCGCCGCCGAGGCCGGCCTGATCCAGGGCTGACGCCATTCCGGCGAGGCCTGCTGCCCTGGCCCCGCCGCCTCGAACCCAACATATAGGGAGGAACCTTTCATGGCAGACCGGATCTTTGCCGGTGTGCTGCTGTTGGTGACGCTGGCCTACGCCTTCATCGCGTTCACCGCCATCCAGGCACCGTTCCAGTACGACCCCCTCGGCCCGGAGAGCTGGCCCCGGCTTCTCTCCGTCGTGGCCATCGGCTGCATCCTGGGCATTCTCTGGCGCCCCGACAATGACAGCCTAGACGTCGCCCGTACCACCTGGTTTCGCCTCGCCGCGATTCTTGTCCTGCTGGTCGCCTACGCAGAGCTCTTCGAGCCGCTCGGCTTCATTATCTCGACATTCCTGTTCTCGGCAGTGGTCAGCGCCATGCTCGGCGCAAGACCTGCCCGGGCGCTGCTCTTCGGGGCCGCGGCCGGACTGCTCGGTTATGTCGTCTGCGTCATGCTGCTCGACCTGAACCTGCCGGGCGGTTTTCTCGGCGAGCTAGAATGGGGCGTCAGCGCGCCTGAAACGCAAACCGAACCATCGACGGGAGGGACCAACTGATGGCTGAAGTCCTCGCGGGGCTCGGAACCGGCTTTGCCGTTGCCCTCGACCCCTTCAACCTCATGCTGGTGCTCTTCGGCTGCTTCGCCGGAACGCTGATCGGCGCGCTGCCGGGCATCGGCCCGATCAATGGCGTCGCGATCCTGCTGCCGATCGCCTACAGCCTCGGCTTTCCGCCGGAGAGCGCGCTGATTCTTCTCGCCGGCATCTACTACGGCGCCGAATATGGCGGGCGGATCTCGTCGATTCTGCTCAACGTGCCCGGCGACGCGGGCGCGGTGATGACCACCCTGGACGGCAACCCGATGGCCAGGCGCGGCGAGGCCGGACGGGCCTTGTCGCTGTCGGCGGTGGCGAGCTTCATCGGCGGCACCATCGCGGTTATCCTGATGTCGTTCTTCGGGTCGCTCCTCGCCGCATTCGCGGTCGAGTTCACCCCGGCCGACTATGTCGCGCTCATGGTCTTCGCCTTCGCCTCGCTCGCCTCGCTGGTTGGCAAGAGCACGGTCAAGACGCTGCTCGGTGCCCTGATCGGCCTGATGCTCGCGACAATCGGCATCGACGCCAGCACCGGCGTCGAGCGCTACACGTTCGGCATTCCGGACATCCTCGCCGGAATTGACTTCCTGGTCGTCGTCGTGGGCCTTTTCGGCATGGCGGAACTCCTGCATCTCGTCGAGCAGCAGGTGACAGGACAGCTAAAGACGCTGCCCGTCGACAAGAGTTTCGTGCGCTTCAAGGACCTTGCCGTGGCCAAGTGGACGATCCTGCGCTCGTCGCTGATCGGCTTCTTCATCGGCGTCCTGCCCGGAACAGGCGCCTCGGTGGCGTCGGCGGTGGCCTACGGTACCGAAAAGCGCCTCTGCGACCCGGAGGGCAGGACGTTCGGCACTGGCGACATCCGCGGCCTCGCTGCGCCCGAAGCCGCGAACAACGGCGCGGCGGGGGGCGCGATGGTGCCGATGCTGACGCTCGGTATCCCGGGGTCGGGCACGACCGCGATCCTGCTCGGCGCGCTCCTGATGTTCAACGTCCAGCCCGGACCGCTCATGTTCGAGCAGCGGCCGGAGATCGCCTGGGGCCTGATCGCGTCGATGTATATCGGCAATGTCGCGCTGCTGGTCATCAACCTGCCGCTGGTCGGGCTCTTTGCGCGGCTCCTGACGATCCCGCAGCACTACCTGACGCCGCTGATCGCGATCCTCGCCTTCGTCGGCATCTATTCGATCGTCGGCAACCCGTTCGACCTGCTCTTGATCACCGGGCTCGGCGTCTTCGGGTGGTTCCTGCGCAAGCTCGACTTTTCGCTGGCGCCGGTTATCCTCGGCTTCGTCCTCGGCAGCCTGTTCGAGAACAACCTGCGCCGCGCTCTCTCGATCTCGGGCGGCGACTGGGGAATATTGGTCGCTGACTACAAGAGCATCATGCTCTACGTTCTGGCGCTTCTCGTCGTTGTCCTGCCGATCTGGCTGTCGCGTCGGAACCGCAGCACTTTAGCGGTGTCTGCCGAGGAATGATCAGGGACCGCCGGCCGCCTCGGGCGGCCGGCGGCCTTTCGCGGCGCCTGCGTCGCATCAAGACAGGGAAGCCCCACACGTGTTCAGCCCTATTCCCGCTGGCCCGATCTTGCGGATCTGCGCAACCCTGGCGCTCGGCGCCGCCGGCGCAGCGACCGCCTCCATGCTCGGCCTCCCGGCAGCTGCCCTGATCGGCAGCTGCCTTGCCGTTGCCGCCGCGGCAGGCGCAGGCCTACCGGTGGCCTTGCCGGCGCGGCTTCGCGACATCGCCTTCGTCATCATCGGCGTCTCGCTCGGCGCCGGTATCGAGGCCGACCTTCTTGCCCAATCGCGGGACTGGAGCATCAGCCTTGCAATGCTCGCGGCATCCCTGGTCGCGACGGTCGCCGTCGGTGCGGCGATGCTCCGCCGCGTTTTTGGTTTCGATGCCGACACGGCCGTTCTGTCGAGCAGCCCCGGCACCATGTCCTATGCCGTTGCCGTCGCGCTTGAGGGCCGTGGCGATGTGACCGTCGTGACCGCGCTACAGCTCGTCCGCCTGTTCATGATGGTCACGACCGTCCCCCTTCTCGTCTTCGCGCTCGGCCTCATCGAGGCGATTGCTCCGGTCCACCAGACGATGCAGCCATATACCTTCGCCGGCCTCGTGCTCGCGGGATACGCCATCGGCGCCGTCGGAGGCCGGCTCGGCCTGCCGGCCGCGTGCCTTCTCGCGGGCATGATCGTCTCGGGCGCCGCCCATGTCGCCGGACTGGCCGAGGGCGCTGCGCCCGGTTGGGCAATTGCCGTCGGGTTCCTCCTGACGGGAAGCGCACTCGGCACCCGGCTTCGCTTGATCCGCAAGGGCCACACCGTGCGCCTGCTGCGTGCCGGTATCGCCGTCGTCCTGTCGGCGACCCTGCTTTCGTTCGCATTCGCGGCCGCCACCGCGGCGCTGACCGGACTGCCGCTCGGCGAGGTCTGGATCGCCTTTGCACCTGGCGGCGTCGAGGCGATGGCTGCCATCGGACTCGCGCTTGGATATGATCCGGCATTCGTGGCTCTCCACCACTTTGCACGCATCCTGATCCTGCTTGTGCTCGTTCCGGCCATGCTGGGCGTCCTTAACAGGAGCGGAAGGACATAGCTGAAGGGCAGAGATGACCTGGCTTGCCGGTTTCTTCGAAGGCTTCATGCTGCCGCGCTGAGCGGGCTTCGCCGGACAGCATCGAAATACGCACACCAGATAATAGTTATTGAGCATAACTATTATCTGGTGTAACTATGAACGAAGAAGGGGGGAATCGATGGCGCAGCTTGATGATCAGTTTCAGGACGATCCCGTGCAGGTAGAGGATACCGTCCTCGGCACGCTGATCGGGTATCGGCTGAAGCGGGCCTATATGCAGATCCAGCCTCAGGCGCAGCGCGTGCTCGCCGGCGAGAACCTGCGCGTGGTCAGCTTTTCCTGCCTGTCGATCATCGCAGACAACCCCGGAATCGTGCAGTCCGAGCTTGCGGCGGTCCTGCAGATGGAGCGTTCCAACCTCGTCGTGATCATTGACGAGCTGGAACAGCGCGGCCTGATCGGCCGCGAGAGAGTACCAACCGACCGCCGGCGCTATGCGCTGACGGCCACGCTGCGGGGGCGCCGTCTTCGCGACAGCGTCGCCGAAAAGGTCCGGCAGGCCGAGGACGCTGTCATCGGCCGGCTGAACCCGCAAGACCGCGCCCATCTTCTGGCCGTCCTGGAACGGCTTGACGCAGGGGCGCCCCAGACGACGACCTGACGACCACTTGCGGGCCGGAGAGGAAGCCGGCCCAGACCTGACCCTTGGGAGGAACACATGAAGACGCGCATTGCCGCGACCGTTGTCGCATGTTCGATTTCCGCGCTGGCCGTGGCGGCCTCGGCCGACACCATCCGCGCCACCAGCGCCTTCGGGCCGAACCACGCCATCGCCCGCGATTTCTACCCGACCATGTTCACCAAGCTCGAGGAACTGACCGACGGCCGTTGGACCGGGCAGGACACGCCCTCGGGTCTGGTGGCGCCGAACGAGATGTCGACCGGGCTGCGCGACGGCGTGACCGATTTCGGGCCGCTTCTGATGCCCTATTTCATCGCCGAATATCCCGAAAGCGCGCTGGTGTCGGAACTGTCCATGCTTGGGTCAAGCCCGCAGGTCGTCTCCTCGGCGGTGACGGAATATCTGGTGGGGTGCGAACCCTGCCAGGCCGAATTCAGCCGCAACGGGCAGGTCTATCTGGGCTCGGACACGACGCCGCTTTACCAGCTGCTGACCACCAGGCCGGTGCGCGCGCTCGACGATTTCAAGGGGCTCAAGGTGCGCAGCGGCTCGCCCTTCTACGCCGCCTATATCGAGGCGATGGGCGGTGTCGCGGTGCAGATGCAATCGAGCGAGCTGTTCGAAAGCCTGAGCCAGGGCGTGATCGACGCGACCTTCAGTTCCCCGCACGAGATCATTGCGAACCGGCTGGGCGACGTGATCGACTATGTCACCGTCATCGATCAGGGCGTGTTCAACGGCGCCGCCGTGATGACCGCCAGCCGCCTGCTTTGGGACCGGATGGACACGGCCGACCGTCAGGCGCTGGCCGTTGCCGCGCAATACGGGCTGGCCGAGGGGCTGGCCGGTTTCGACCGTCAGGTGGCCGAGGTCAGGGATCAAAACATGGTCGAGTTCATCACCCCCGACCCCGAGGTGATCGAGGCCCGCGACAAGTTCAACGCCGAGCGTCTGGCCGGCGCGGCCGAGGTTCTGGCAAGCCGTGGAGTCACCGACGCACAGGCCAAGGTGGACCGCTACAAGGAATTGATCGAGAAATGGGAAGGGCTGGTCACGCCCGAAACCACACCCGATGAACTGGCCGCCCTGCGCGACCGGGAAATCTGGTCCAAGGTCGATTACGCGACCTACGGTCAGTAACCGCCAGCCCGCGCGCGCCGAATGCCTGCGCGCGCGACCTCACCCCGCAATTCCCCCGGAGGATCGGATGTTGAAACCGGTTGAAACCGCCGTGGCGCGGTTCAGCATGGTCATGGGCGGCCTCGTGCTGGTCCTGATGATGCTTCAGGTCGTGGTGGACGTCTTCATGCGCGCCTTTCTGGGCGCGGGATTTCCGGCCACCCCGGACCTTGTCGGCAAATATTACATGGTCGCGGTCAGCGTGCTGCCGCTGGCCCTGACCGAGCTGAAGCGCCGCCATATCGAGGCGACCATCTTTACCCAGAAACTGACCGGCGCGCCGCTGAAGGCCGTGTTGCTGTTCGGTTTCCTGGTCTTTGGCGCGGTCCTGGCGGTGCTGCTTTACGGATCTTTCGGCGAAGCGATGCGGCAGATGGATCGCGGCGCCTATATCGAGGCCGGCACGATGCGCTTCATCACCTGGCCCAGCTACTGGATCCTGCCGTTTTCCTTTGGCCTGGCGCTGATCGTCATCGCGATCCGCATCATCGAGGTCCTGACCGGGCAGTTCCGTGACGGCGATCACGACCCGCTGGATCAGGTCGACGCCATGCGGGAGGACGCGTGATGGAACCCGTCACCATCGGCATTCTGGCGCTGGTCGCGCTGCTGGCCCTGATCGCGGCGCGCGTGCCCATCGCCGCCAGCCTGATCGGCGTGTCATTCATCGGCATCTGGGCGGTCGCGGGGCTGCGGCCGGCGCTGTCGATGCTGTCCACGATCCCCTATACCACCTCGGCCAGCTGGACGCTGTCCTCGATCCCGATGTTCCTGCTGATGGGCTATATCGCCTATCACTCGGGGCTGACGCGCGGATTGTTCGAGGCCGCCCGCGTCTGGTGGGGCTGGCTGCCCGGCGGGCTGGCCATTGCCTCGCTGGCCGGCGCCTCGGGCTTTGCGGCGGTGTCGGGGTCCTCGGTCGCCTGCTCGGCCGCCATCGGGCGCATCGCGGTGCCGGAAATGGCGCGTCAGGGGTACGATCTGCGCATCGCCACCGGCGCGGTCGCGGCCGGCGGCACCATCGGCGCGCTGATCCCGCCCTCGATCATCCTGATCCTGTTCGGCATCCAGGCCGAGACCTCGATCAACCAGCTTTTCCTTGGCGGGCTGTTCGTGGGCCTTGCCTCGCTGGCCTTCTATATCGCGGCGGTGCTGGTCTATTGGTGGCGCGACCCCGACAGCCTGCCCCGGGCCGAGCCCTATACGATGGGCGACCGCTGGTCCAAGACGCTGGAAATCTGGCCGGTGCTCCTGCTGATCGTCGCGGTCTTCGGCGGGCTGTTCAGCGGCTTCTTCACCGCCACCGAGGCCGGCGCCTTCGGCAGTTTCGTGGCCATCCTGATCGGGCTGGTGCGCCGTTCGCTGACATGGGAGGGCTTCAAGGAAAGCCTTGTCGATACGCTGCTGTCCGGGGGCGCGCTGTTCATCATCGCCATCGGCGCCAACCTGTTCACGCGGCTGGTGGCGATGTCGGGCCTGTCGATGCAGATGGGCGCATTCGTCGAGGGGCTGGGCCTGGGCACCTTCGCGCTGCTCCTGGCCATCGTGGTGATCTACCTGATCCTGGGGATGTTTCTGGAACCGATCGGGGCGCTGCTGCTGACGCTGCCTCTGTTCCTGCCGATTCTGGCGCAGCACGGGGTCGACAAGCTGTGGTTCGGCCTGCTGGTCGCCAAGCTGCTTGAGATCGGGATGATCACCCCGCCGGTGGGATTGAATGTCTTCGTCATCCATTCGGTCGCGCGCGACTATGTGCGGCTGGAACAGGTCTTTGCCGGCATCGTGCCGTTCATTCTGGCCGATCTGGCGCTGGTCGCGGCGATGCTCGCGCTGCGCGGCTTCATGTAAGGAAAGGAATTTTCGATGGATATTTCCGGACAGATCGCCCTTGTCACCGGCGCCGGCAGCGGTCTCGGCGAGGCAACGGCGCGGCGGCTGGCGGCACTCGGTGCGCGCGTGGCCGTGATGGATCTGGCGCAAGAGGCCGCGGATCGCGTGGCCGGCGAAATCGGCGGGCTGGCGGTTGCGGCCGACGTGTCCGACGCCGCCGCGGTCGAGGCCGCATTCGCCCGCGTCATGCAGGATCTGGGCACACCGCGCATCGTGGTGAACTGCGCCGGCATCGGCACCGCCGCGCGCATCCTGCCGCGCGATGGCAGCCTGTCGCTGGATGCGTTCGAGCGGACGCTGAAGATCAACCTTTACGGCAGCTATGTCGTGCTGAGCCATGCCGCCCGCGCCATGGCGGCGACCGATCCGCTGGACGATGACGGCGCGCGGGGCGTGATCGTCAACACCGCATCCGTCGCCTGGCAGGACGGGCAGATCGGGCAGGCGGCCTATGCGGCCTCGAAGGGCGGCATCGCCTCGCTGACCCTGCCCGCCGCGCGCGAACTGGCCCGGTTCGGCATCCGCGTGATGACCATCGCACCGGGTCTTTTCGAGACCGCGATGAGCGCCGGCCTGCCACCGGAGGCCAAGGCCTCGCTGGAAGCCGGGCTGCCCTTTCCGTCGCGCATGGGCCGCCCCGAGGAATACGCCATGCTGGTGCAGCAGATCGTCGAGAACCCGCTGCTGAACGGCGAGGTGATCCGTATCGACAGCGCCGTGCGCCTGGCCCCGAAATGACCGTCCCGAAGGAGGAAAACATGTCCGATCACGCGAAATACCTGACGACCGAACTGGACGGCCAGATCGCCACCGTCACCCTGATCCGCACCGACAAGCGCAACGCCATGAGCGACGGCCTGATCGCCGCGCTGGAAAACGCCTATGCCAGCCTGCCCAGGGATGTGCGGGTGGTGATCCTGACCGGGGCGGGCGGGCATTTCTGCTCGGGTCTCGATCTGTCCGAACATGTGGACCGTTCCGCAGAGGATGGCGTCTATCATTCGCGCAACTGGCACCGGGTCATGGACATGATCCAGTTCAGCGGTATCGTCACCATTTCCGCCATGCAGGGCGCGGTGATCGGCGGCGGGCTGGAACTGGCCACCTCGACCCATGTGCGCATTGCCGAACCCTCGGTGATCTTTCAGCTGCCCGAGGGGCGGCGCGGCATCTTCGTGGGCGGCGGGGCCTCGGTCCGGGTGGGCCGCATCCTTGGCGCCGACCGCATGGTCGAGATGATGCTGACCGGCCGCAAATACAGCGCCGACGAGGGGCTCAACCTTGGCCTTGCGCATTACAGCGTGGCCGAGGGCGAGGCCCTGCCTCTGGCCCGCAAGCTGGCGGCCGAGATCGCCGGCAATGCGCCGATGTCGAATTACTTCATGGTGCAGGCGCTGTCGCGCATCAACGACATGTCACGCGCGGATGGGCTGTTCACCGAGAGCCTGTGCGCCGCGCTGGTCCAGACCACGCCCGACGCGCAAGAGGGGCTGCGCGCCTTTCTGGAAAAGCGCGCGCCGGTTTTCCGCTGAAATCGAACTCTGGGGGAGGAGATGCAAATGGACGAGATCGAAATTCCGCCCACGACGCCTGAAAATTTCCGCGAACGCGCCGAATGGGCGGCATCGCGCACGCTGACCCGCTATCTGCCGCACAAGGTCGAGCGCGAGGACCGGGCCGATGGCACGATCCTGCTGCGCTCGGGCTATGGGCTGCCGGAATATGTGCGCTGCACCGGCGACTGGCTGCATCGCTGGGCGGATGAGGCGCCCTATCGCCTGGCCGTGGCCGAACGCGACGGACCCGGCTGGCGCAATGTCACCTATGCGGACCTGCTGCGTTTCGTGCGGCGGACGGCCTCGGCCCTGCTGGCGCGGGGGATGGGGGCGGACGATTGCATCGTGATCATGTCCGGCAACGGGGTCGATCATCTGATCCTGTCGCTGGCCGCGCAATATGTCGGCGTGCCCGTGGTGCCGCTGGCCGAGCAATATTCCCTGATCCCCGAGGCCCATGCCCGGCTGACCTATGTGCTGGACAAGGTGCGCCCGCGCATGGCCTTTGTCGATGACGCCGCGCGCTATGCCAAGGCGCTGGTCCTGCCGGAACTGCAAGGGGTCGAGATGGTCGCGGGCAGGGTGGCCAAGGTCGGCCGCGACCTGACGCCCATGGCCGATTTCCTGTCCCACGACCTGCATCCGGGGCTTGAGGCCGCGCATGCCGCCGTCGGGCCGGATACGCTGGCCAAGATCATGTTCACCTCGGGCTCAAGTTCGGATCCCAAGGGGGTTCTGACGACGCATCGCATGCTTTGCGTCAATCAGGCGCAGATGTCGGCGGTCATGCCCTATCTGTCGGATGCGCCGCCGCGCATCACCGACTGGCTGCCCTGGAACCATGTCTTTGGCGGCAGCCATAACGTCAACATGATGCTGGCCCATGGCGGCACGCTGCATGTGGACAGCGGCAAGCCGACCGGCCGCGGCTTTGCCGAGACGCTGGCCAATCGCGACGCCTATCCGGGCACGCTGGCCTTCAACGTGCCTGTCGGCTACGCGATGATCGCCGACAGGCTGCAACAGGATCGCGCGCTGCGTCACCGGCTGCTCAAGGATCTGGACCTGATCTTCTATGCCGGCGCATCGCTGCCGCAGGATGTCTGGGACCGGATCGAGCGGGCGATGATCGAGGTGCGGGGCGGCCTGCCGATGATGGCCTCAAGCTGGGGGCTGACGGAAACCGCGCCGGCCTGCGTCATGGTCTATGAGCCCATCGGCCGTTCCGGCGTGATCGGCGTGCCGCTGCCCGGGGTCGAGCTGAAGCTGATCCCGGACGACGACATGCGCTGCGAAATCCGCGTGCGCGGCCCCAATGTGATGCCCGGCTATTACCAGGACCCCGAACGCACGGCCAAGGCCTTTGACGAGGAAGGGTTCTTCATCACCGGCGATGCGGTGCGCTTCGTCGATCCGCTGGACATGAACCGGGGCCTGATCTTCGACGGCCGCGTGTCCGAGGATTTCAAGCTTGAGACCGGCACCTGGGTGCAGGCCGGCAACCTGCGCATGAACGTGCTGAAATCGCTGGCCGGGCTGGTTCAGGACGTGGTGATCTGCGGCCATGACCGGGGCGAGGTGGGGCTGTTCGTCTTTCCTCCGCCGGGCACCGCGACCGAGGATAACACCACCCGCGGCGCGGTCACCGATGACGGGCTGAAAGCCCGGATCGAGGAGCGGCTGCGCCAGCTGAATGCCGGCGTCACCGGATCGGCCAAGCGCATCACCCGCGCCATCATCCTGGCCGAGCCGCCCAGCGTCGAGGGGCATGAGATCACCGACAAGGGCTCGCTCAACATCAACAAGATCCTGACCCGCCGCGCCGATCTTCTGGAACGGCTTTACGACAACGAAGACCCGGCCCTGATCCGGGTCTGAGGAGGGAACATGAACAAGATCGATTTCGACAAGATCCGCGCCATCGACTTTCACACCCATGCCGAGGAATCCTGCGGCTGCCATGCCGATGACGGCTATGACGAGTTGCAATCGACCATGGCGAAATATTTCGGCGCACCGTGGAGCCACCCGCCCACCATCGATGAAACCGCCGCCCATTACCGCGAAAAGAATATTGCCGCGGTGATCTTTCCCGTCGATTCCGAACGCGAGACCGGCTATCGCCGCTATGACAATTACGAGGTGGCCGAGGCCTGTGCGCGGCATTCCGACATCCTGATCCCCTTTGCCTCGATCGATCCGGCCAAGGGCAGGCTGGGCGCGCGCGAGGCCCGCGACCTGGTGGAAAACCACGGCGTTCAGGGCTTCAAGTTCCATCCGACCATGCAGGGCTTTTATCCCAATGACCGGGCGGCCTATGTGCTTTACGAAGCCATTGCCGAAACCGGAAAACCGGCGCTGTTTCATACCGGCCAGACCGGTGTGGGTTCCGGCATGCGGGGCGGCAACGGCATGCGGCTGAAATATTCCAACCCGATGTATATGGACGATCTGGCGGTCGATTTCCCCGACATGCCGATCATTCTGGCCCATCCCTCGTTTCCCTGGCAGGAAGAGGCGCTCTCTGTCGCTCAGCACAAGCCCAATGTCTATATCGACCTGTCGGGCTGGTCGCCGAAGTATTTCCCGAAAATCCTGATCCAATACGCCAATACGATGCTGAAGAAAAAGATGCTGTTCGGCAGCGACTGGCCGATGATCGCGCCGGAAAAATGGCTGGACGCCTTTGACAAGGCCGATTTCCGCGACGAGGTGCGACCCCTGATCCTGAAAGAAAACGCCATGCGCCTTTTGGGCGTGAAAAGCTAGGCGCGTTCCGCGCGCACATCCTTTCGACGGAGGAAACCATGATGACCCCGACCCCCTTGCGGCGCCTCGCGGCGGCCGCAGCCATCGCCCTGATGCCTGCGGCCCCTCTGGCCGCGCAGGAAACCCAGCCCGCTGTCGCGGACGATCTGGTGGTGACGCTGCTGGGCACCGGCACGCCCACGCCCCGGACCCGCGCCTTCAGTTCCGCCAATCTGGTGCAGGCGGGCGGGCTGAACCTGCTCTTCGATGCCGGGCGCGGGGCCAGCATGCGGGTCGCCCAGGCCGGGCTGGTGACCGGTCAGATCGACGCGACCTTCCTGACCAATTTCCATTCGGATCATGTGAACGGCCTGGCCGACATGTTCCTGACCAGCTATATTACCGTGCCCTATGTCGGCGGCCGCAAGACCCCGTTTCAGCTTTATGGCCCCTTTGGCACGCAAAAGCTGGCTGACGGCATCCTGATGGCGCATCAATGGGATATCGACACCCGCATCGTCGACGAAAAGACCCCGGAAGAGGCGGTGAAGATCGAGGTTCATGAGGCTGAGGAGGGCGTCGTTTTCGATGAAAACGGCGTCAAGGTCACGGTCTTTCCGGTCCATCATGGCGAGAATATCACCAATGCCGTCGGCTATCGCATCGACTACAAGGGCAAGTCGGTGCTGATCAGCGGCGACACCACCTTCGACCGGAACGTGATGAAATTCGGCAAGGATACCGACCTGCTGATCCACGAGGTCGGCATGGCGACCGAGGAAATGGCACAGAACCCCGCCACGCCGCGCGTGCTGGCCCATCACACCAGCCCCGAGGATGTCGGCCGCGTCTTTACCGAGGCCGATCCCGATTTCGCCGTCTATTCCCACATGGTCCTGATGGGAAATCCGCCCATCGAGGAACTGATGGCCCGTACGCGGACGACCTATGACGGCCCTTTGGTGATCGGCCGCGACCTGATGCGCTTTGTCGTGTCGGACCGGGGCACTTCGATGCTGGTTCTGGACGAATGAGGTTGCCATGATCCCCTTTCAGGCCCCCGTTGACGATATCTTCCGCAGCCTGCAGCTGTTTGCCGGCGACCTGCCGGACTGGGACGCGGATCTTTCGCGTGAGGTCGTGCAGCATTTCGCCAGCTTTGCCGAGGGCGTGCTGGCGCCGCTGAACGGCCCGGGCGACCGGCAGGGCTGCCGGCTGGAAAACGGCCGGGTGCGCATGCCCGACGGTTTCGGCGATGCTTACGGGCAACTTGCGGGCGATGGCTGGCAGGGCCTGACCGCCCCCGAGGCATTCGGCGGGCAGGCCATGGATCATCTGACTGCGGCAGCCGTCTCGGAAATCTTTTCCGGCGCGAACCATGCCTTGCAGATGGTCACGAACCTTGTGCCCGGCGCGATTGCGACCCTGATGGCGCATGGCACGCCCGATCAGCAGGCAGAGTTCATCCCGCGCCTGACCTCGGGGCGGTGGCTTTCGACCATGTGCCTGACCGAGGCAGGCGCGGGGTCCGACCTGTCGCGCATCCGCACCCGCGCCAGCCGCGACGGCGATGGCTGGCGGATCGACGGGCAGAAGATCTTCATCTCGGGCGGCGATCAGGACATGTCCCAGGGCATCCTGCATCTGGTCCTTGCCCGCACCGGCACGCCCGAGGACGGCACCCGGGGCCTGTCGCTGTTCCTGTGCCCCTCGGAGCATGACGGCGCGCGCAACAGCGTGACCGTCACCCGGATCGAGGAAAAGCTGGGCCTGCATGCCTCGCCCACCTGCCAGATGGAGTTCGATGGCGCAAATGCCCAGCTGATCGGGGCCGAGGGCAGGGGGCTGGCGGCCATGTTCACCATGATGAACCATGCCCGGCTGGATGTGGCCCTGCAGGGCGTGGCCCATGCCAGCCGCGCCCATGACATTTCCCTGGCCTATGCGTCAGAGCGCCAGCAAGGCCACAAACCCGATCGCAGCCCGGCCTTGCTGACCGATCACCCGGGGGTTCGGCGGATGCTGGACGAACAGCGCGATCTGGTCATTGCGGCGCGGGGCATGTGCCATATCGCCCTGGCCGAGATCGAGCGCGGCGAACGACCGGCGCTGGTCGAGCTTCTGACCCCGCTTTGCAAGATCGCGGGCAGCGAAGCCGGCATCCGTGCCGCCGATCTGGGCATCCAGATCCTGGGTGGTTATGGCTATCTTGAGGAATACGGCCTGTCGCAGATCTGGCGGGACGCCCGGATCACCTCGATTTACGAGGGGGCGAACGGTATCCACGCTCTGGCGCTGGCCGGACGCTGCCTGAAGATCCAGGACGGTGCCGCGATCGGCGATTTCGCCACGCTCCTGCGGCAGCTTGCCCCTGAAGATGATGAATTCCGCGAGATGATTGAGGACTGGCGCGCGCGGGCCGACACGCTGCGGCTTGCAACAGATGTCCGGGCCGAGGCGGAGAGTTTCGCCAGACTGACCGCCCGGCTGCTGAGCCGTGCTGTCACCCAACGGTTTGCGGGCTCTGCAAGCTGATCCGGCGATGTTCGGTTCGAGGGGCGGTTTCGCAAATCACGTGCTGGCCAGAGTTCCTCTTGTCCTGGATACACTTATTCTGCGGGCACAGCAAACGGGATGCCGAGGGCGGTGAAGCGGTTCATGACTGCCGCCCGGATCTGAACCTGGGCCGCCTGTCGGTCGAATTCGCGTGACATCAGTCGCGGCCCAAGCCGCTTCATGCAGTTCATTTTCGTCTCGTCTTCGGCGACGATACCCGCTTCAGCGCCGCGAGATCGTTCGGCCGAGTCGAGGTCCGCAGGATCTCGTTGCGCGCCCGGGCTGCGGCTGTGTCCGGCTTCCACGGCCTGGCGTTTCGGCGGGGCGGAATGATCGCAGCCGCACCGCGGGCGGCGAGGGCGTCATGGCACGCACGGGTGTCGGAAGCGCCGTCGGCCGTCACCGTAGCGATTTCTTCGTCCGGCGCGATCCGTTCGAGCAGTTCCGGGAGCATCGAGGCGTCTGATCGTAGACCAGTTTCGCTATGTCGGCTGAGTTTTCGGCCTGAACGGACAGATGCAGATCGCCGTCGCCCAAATGCCCGATAACATGCTGGCGAACGTTCTCTAACTCGGAAAGACTGGCTTGGAGTTCCTCAACGAACTGGGAAACCTTACCGAGGGGAAGTGAGATGTCGAACTGTTGCCAGCGTCCCTCCTTGATCAGTGATTCGAGGACGTGCTCGCGCAATGACACCATGCTTTCTTCGACGCGCCCTGCCAGTCTCGGCGGCCCGTCCTCTCCGGCAGAGGCGTCATAGGGGGCGGGCTGGAAACCTCGAGCAGGATGCCGCATACGGGAATTTCGCTGAGCGGGCAGGTAAGATCGGGAGAATGCGTCATGACCATTTGGGTGGCATGGGCATAGTCAAGGCATTCGCACAGCGATTGCGCGAGGCTGGAAAACCGCACAAGGTCATCGTCACTGCTGCCGCACGCAGGCTCGTCACCATCGCTGACGCTCCAGGCAGAACCCGCAAAGTATGGGACCCTCAAGGCGCGTGACCGATACAGTTGCTGGCCTTGTCCCGGGAAAGCCCCGGGTTCCCCGCTCTGTCGCGTGGCCCCTCCTGCTGAGGGCGCGCGCCGCGCCTCAGTCCAGCAATTCGGCCAGAATCCGTTCGGCCTCGTCCCGGCACGGGGCCAGTTTCGCGCGATCCTCGCCGGGAAAGAAGCGGGCGCGGGTCGCGGTTGGCATAGGCGCGGGTTCGGCGATCACGACGCGCGGGCCGATCTGCGCGTTCTCGGCCTGCCAGCTGCGGGCCAGCGCGATCTGGCCCGCCTTGGTCGCGCCATAGCTGCCAAAGAACTTCTGCCCGGCGCGCGGGTCGTCAAGGAACAGCGCGGTGCCCTGGCGGGCGCGCAGCAGCGGCTCGAACAGGTTGATCAGCCCGCGCGTGGTGAGGATGTTCAGATCGACGGATTTCTGGAAATCCCCGGCGTCGATATGGCCGGCCGGCGACAGCGGCGCGGCATGGATGGCGCAATGCGCCCAGAGGTCGATGCCCCGCCAGCGCTCCATCACCGCCTGCGCCAGCTGGCCCATCGCCTCGGGCGTGCCGACATCCATCGGTGCCAGCGTGGCCGAGCCGCCGGCCCGGCGAATGCGGTCATCCAGTTCCTCAAGCGCGCCGGTGGTGCGGGCGACGGCGACGATATGCCAGCCGCGCGCGGCGAGGGCTTCGGCCAGGGCGGCGCCAAGGCCGCGCGAAGCGCCGGTCACCAGCGCGATTTTCTGATCTTCGGTCATGGTGCCGATTTGGCACCGGCCGGCGTTCTGCGCAAGCCCCAAGCGCGCGGCCGGCCGCGGCTGCGTCACATTGACTTTTCGGGTGGAAGGCGCATGATGCCGCCCTGATGATTTCGCGAAGAAAAGGGGCCCCCTGATGACCTTGACCCAAGCCGCATTTCCTGGCCGTTCCGCGCTGAGGAATATCGCGCTGATCCTGGCCGGTTCGGCGCTGCTGGCGCTGTCGGCGCAGGCCAGCGTGCCGATGTTCCCGGTGCCGATGACGCTGCAGACGCTGGCCGTGTCGCTGATCGGTCTGGCCTATGGCTCGCGTCTGGCGGCGGTGACCGTGCTGGCCTATCTGGCCGAGGGCGCGATGGGCCTGCCGGTATTCTCGAACGCCTCGGGCGGGATCGCGCCGCTGATCGGTCCGACCGCGGGCTTCCTGTGGGGCTTTGTCGGCATGGCCTGGCTGACCGGCTGGCTGGTCGAGCGCGGCTTGGATCGCGGCGTCGGCCGGCTGTTCGTCGCGGCGCTGCTGCCGGGGCTGCTGCTGTTCGTGCCGGGCGCGGGCGCGCTGGCGCTGGTGCTGGGCAAGACCGCGGCCGAGGCCGTGGCGCTGGCGGTGACGCCGTTCCTGCTGGGCGCGGTGGTCAAGGCGGTCATCGCGGCCATGGCGATCGCCGGCGGCTGGAACCTGCTGGGCCGGCGCTGAGCCCGCCACCTGCGCAGGCCTTGCTGCCCGGATGAACGCGCCGCCCTTTCGGGGCGGCGTTTTTCATTGCCCGCCCTGTAGCTTTGCCAGCGCGGCTTGGCACATGCCAAGCGCCAGCCACTGGCAGCCCCGGCAGATCCGTTCCAGATCCTGGGGCCGCAGGCGTTCGGTCGCGCGGGCCTGCGCCTCGGCCCAGCTCATGCGCTGGCCGGGGCCGATGCCAAGCGCGCTGGCGTGACGCCGGTCCAGCGCCGCGATCCGCGTCGCCGAGACGCAGCCTGTGCCGCGCCGCGACGGGCAGGGGCCGCAGATCGAATCGGCCTCCATGGTAAAGACCACCTCGGTCGCGGGATCGGCGCGCAGCCGGCCCAGCACGATTGCGTTCATGTTTTCGGTGAAATCCGGCGAATAGCCGCGACCCTGCCAGCCGATCGCGCAAAGCACATGATGCGGGCGCAGCGAAACGGCCCCGGATTCGCTCCGGGGCCGTTGCCTGTCGATGCCGTCCGGCGCGCTCAGCGCTGATCCAGCGGCTTGTAGTCGCGCCGGGACGCGCCGACGTAAAGCTGGCGCGGGCGGCCGATCTTGTTCTGCGGATCGGCGATCATTTCCTTCCATTGCGAGATCCAGCCGACCGTCCGCGACAGCGCGAAGATCGGCGTGAACATCGAGGTCGGGAAGCCCATCGCCTCAAGGATGATGCCGGAATAGAAATCGACGTTGGGATAGAGTTTCTTCTCGACGAAATACTCGTCCTCGAGCGCGATCTTTTCCAGTTCCTTGGCGACCCTGAGCGTCTCGTTATTCTCGATGCCCATCAGGTCCAGCACCTCGTCGGCCGATGCCTTCATCACCTTGGCGCGCGGGTCGAAATTCTTGTAGACCCGGTGACCAAAGCCCATCAGGCGGAACGGGTCGTCCTTGTCCTTGGCGCGATTGATGAATTCGGGGATGCGCTCCACCGTGCCGATCTCGCGCAGCATTTCCAGGCAGGCCTGGTTGGCGCCGCCATGGGCCGGCCCCCAGAGGCAGGCGATGCCGGCCGCGATACAGGCGAAGGGGTTCGCGCCCGACGACCCCGCCAGACGCACGGTCGAGGTCGAGGCGTTCTGTTCGTGATCGGCATGCAGCGTGAAGATAAGGTCCATGGCGCGCGCCAGCGCCGGATCGACGACATATCGCGCGGCCGGGACCGAAAAGCACATGTTGAGGAAGTTCGAGGCGTAATCGAGATCGTTCTGCGGATAGACGAAGGGCTGGCCGATCGAATATTTATAGGCCATCGCCGCGATGGTCGGCAGTTTCGCGATCAGCCGGATCGAGGCGACCTCGCGCTGCCACGGATCGTTGATATCGGTCGAATCGTGGTAGAATGCCGACATCGCGCCGACCACGGCCACCATGGTCGCCATCGGATGGGCGTCCCGGCGGAAACCGCGGAAGAAGTTGTGCATCTGTTCATGCACCATGGTGTGATTGGTGACGCGGCTCTCGAAATCGACCAGTTGCTCGTTCGAGGGCAGTTCGCCGTAAAGCAGCAGGTAGCAGACTTCCAGGTAATGCGATTTTTCGGCCAGTTGCTCGATCGGGTAGCCGCGATACCACAGCTCGCCCTTGTCGCCATCGATGAAGGTGATGGTCGAATCGCAGGATGCGGTCGAGGTGAAGCCGGGGTCATAGGTGAACACATCCGCCTGACCGTAAAGTTTCCGGATATCGACGACATCCGGGCCTGCGGTGGGCGTCAGGATCGGAAGCTCAAGCTCCTTTCCTTCGATCAGCAGTTTTGCGGATTTGCTTTCAGCCATTCCCTGTTCCTTTCACCTGTCTCCGGCCGCCGGCCGGGTGATGGGCGCGGGCCGTCAGCCCGCCTGATCCTGAAGCCGGGCCAGCGTTTCGTCGCGGCCGAGTGCCAACATCATGTCGAACACACTGGGCGTTGAACTGCGCCCCGCCAGTGCGGCCCTGAGCGGCGCGGCCACCTTTCCCAACCCCAGACCATGAGATTCGCCGATCTGCTTGGCGGCGGCCTCAAGTTCGTTGCGGTCCCAGCTAGCATGCTGCACCGCGGCAGTCAATTCGCCCAGTATACCACGGGATACGGAATCCAGCGCCGCCGCCGCCTTGTCTTCGATCTCGACCGGGCGCTGCACCAGTGCGAAGCGGCCCTGTTCGAGCAGCGCTGGCAGGGTTTTCGCCTTGGATTTTATCGCCGGCAGGGCGGGACGCAGCCAGTCGGTCTGGCGCGCGGTCAAGGGTTCAGTGCCGGTTGCCTCAAGATAGGCGGCCAGTTCCCCGATCAGCAGATCGTCGGGCATCTGCGCGATGTGGTGACCGCTGACATGTTCGAGCTTCTTGAAATCCAGCCGGGCGGGCGCCTTGCCGATCCCCCCGAGGTCGAACCATTCCCGCGCCTGGGCATCGTCGAACAGTTCGTCATCGCCATGGCTCCAGCCCAGCCGCGCCAGATAGTTGCGCATGGCAGCCGCCGGATAGCCCATGGCGGCATATTCGTGCAGGCCGACCGCGCCGTGGCGCTTGGACAGCTTCTTGCCGTCGGGGCCGTGGATCAGCGGGATATGGGCGAATACCGGGACCTGCCAGCCCATGGCCTGATAGATCTGGATCTGGCGCGCGGCATTGGTCAGGTGATCGTCGCCGCGAATGACATGCGTGACCCCCATGTCGTGATCGTCGACCACCACCGCATGCATATAGGTCGGCGTGCCGTCCGAGCGCAGCAAGACCATGTCGTCGAGCTGCGCATTCTGAAACGTCACATCCCCCTGAACCGCGTCATGCACGACCGTTTCACCGTCGCGCGGGGCCTTCAGCCGGATCGCATGGGGCGCGTCGGGCAGGCTGGCGGGATCGGCGTCGCGCCAGGGCGACAGAAACAGCGTCGAGCGCCCCTCGGCCCGCGCCTCTTCGCGGAATGCCTCGATTTCCTCGGGGGATGAAAAGCATTTATAGGCGGCGCCGCGGGCCAGCATCTCGCGCGCGACCTCGGCATGGCGTTCGCGCCGCGCGAACTGGCTGACGGGGTCGCCGTCCCAGTCCAGCCCCAGCCAGCGCAGCCCCTGCAGGATCGCCTCGGTCGCCTCGGCGGTCGAGCGGGCGCGGTCGGTATCCTCGATTCGCAGCAGGAACTTGCCCTTGCGTCCACGCGCGTAAAGCCAGTTGAACAGCGCGGTTCGCGCGCCGCCGATATGCAGATAGCCGGTGGGCGAGGGGGCAAAGCGGGTCACGACGGGGCGGGAATCAGTCATAGGCCTCAGATCAGTCCAGAAAATGGCGGTTTGGCGGCTGCCGTTAATCCTTTCGTAAGAGGCGGCATGCCAATCTTGTCGCAAGAAATACGCAAGCTGTGTGACAAGGACAAGTTTCGGATATGCATTCGGTGAGCGCATCGCCCGCGGGGCTGCCCGCCCGGCGCATGTCGGCGACTGTGCCGCGCGCGCGCCACGCCGCCCTTTCGCGGCGGGCCGGATTGCTGCCATGGGTGCCGTTCTGGCTGTCGCTGGGGATCGGCGGCTGGTTCTGGCTGCCCGACGAGCCGGGGCGGAGTTTCTACGCCTTGCTTGCCCTGCTGGGTCTGGCCGCCATTCTTGCGGGATGGCGCGCGTTGCGGCTTGCCGAAGCGGGGCGGATCGGCTGGGCCACGGGTGAGCGGCTTCAACTGGCATCGCTGGCGCTTGTGCTGGTGGTCGCGGGCACCGGTCTGGCAGGGCTGCGCAGCCAGATGGTCGCGGCGCCGGTGCTGGGTTTTCGCTATTACGGCCCGGTCGAAGGGCGGGTGATCGCGATCGACCGATCCGCGCGCGATCGCATGCGCATCACGCTGGACCGGGTGCGCCTGCACGATGTCGCGCCCTGGAAGCAACCCGAACGCGTCCGCATCTCGCTGCTGTCGTCCGAGGCGTTGCCTGAGCCGGGCGCGACCTTGATGCTGACCGCGCATCTTGGCCCTCCGGCGGGTCCGTCCGAGCCGGGCGGTTTCGATTTTCGCCGGCTGGCATGGTTTTCGCGTCTGGGCGCGGTGGGCTATTCCCGGACGCCGGTCCTGACCGTGGCGCCGCCCCGCGCCGGAGGGATCGAGACCCTGCACAGGCTGCGCATGTCGCTGTCCGGGGCGATCGCCGGGCAGATCGGCGGTCAGGCCGGCGCCGTCTCGGCGGCGCTGATGACGGGCGACCGATCCGGAATCGAAGAATCGACGAACGAGCTCATGCGCGCCGCGAACCTCTATCATATCGTCTCGATCTCGGGGCTGCATATGAGCATGCTCGCCGGCTTTGCCTATGCGGCGCTGCGCCTGGCCGGGGCAGCGGCGCAGGGGTTTGGCGCCGCGCCAGGATGGCCGCTGCACAAGGCCGCCGCCGTCGGGGCGCTGATCGCCTCAGCCGCCTATCTGTGGCTGTCGGGCGGAGGCGTGGCGACCGAGCGCGCCTTTATCATGGTCGCCGTCATGCTGCTGGCGATCATCGTGGATCGGCGTGCCATTTCCCTGCGCACGGTCGCGGTGGCGGCCGTCATCATCCTGATCGCGACGCCCGAGGCGCTGACCTCTCCCGGTTTCCAGATGAGCTTTGCCGCCACTGTCGCGCTGATCCTCGTGCAGGGGCCCTGGCTGGCGATCGCGCCGCGATTGCCGTGGTGGCTGCGGCCGCTCGCCATGCTGTTTCTGTCCTCGCTGGTGGCGGGCCTGGCGACTTCGCCCATCGCCGCCGTTCATTTCGGGCGAATTGCGCAATACGGTTTGGTCGCGAACCTGCTGGTCGTGCCGGTCGTGGGAACGCTGGTCATGCCGGGGGGTGTTCTCGCCGCCGTGCTGGCGCCCTTCGGGCTGGCGGGGCCGGCGCTCTGGGTCATGGGGCAGGGCGTGAAATGGATGCTGCTGGTGGCCGAATGGATCGGCGGCTTGGATGGTGCGGTCACACTGGTGCCCGCCGCGCCGCCAATGGTGTTGCCGCTGATGGGCGCCGGCGCGATGTTGATGGTGACGCCGGCGCTGCAATCCGGCGAGATGCCGTGGCTCGGGCAAATGCGCCGCGCTGTCGGGGCGCTCATGCTGATCCTCTCGGGCGGGCTTTGGCTTGCGGCCGAACGTCCTCTGATGCTGATCTCGGCCGAAGGCGATGCCGTGGCGATCATGACCGATGCCGGGCGCGTGCCCTCGAAACCCGGGGGCGGGGCTTTTGCCGTCACGAACTGGTTGGCGGCGGATGGCGATCCGGTGTCCCGAACACAGGCCGCCGCGCGCAGCGGCTGGCATGGGGCTATGTCCGCCCGCAGCGCTGACATCGGCTCGCCGCGCCCGATGCTGACCGTCCACCATTTGACAGGCAAAAGCGGCCCGGCCAATGTTGCTGCCTTTTGCCACGAGGGAGCGTTGATCGTGGTGAATGCCTCCGCCGGGCGCCCCGAGGGCCAGGAGTGCATCGTGCTGGACCGGGAAACGCTGCAGCAGTCCGGCGCCATCGCCCTGGTTGCAAGTGGGGGCGGCTTCCGGCTGGCATCGACGGATGATAGCCGCTTCGGCCGTGCCTGGACTGGCGACCACGACGCGGCGGCCGCCACCGCTCTGCCTGATTTTTCCTTTTCAAGGAAATGACATGCATGGATTGATCAATCGCTCTTTCGAGCTGTTCATACGGGACAGCTATGGCGATCGGGTCTGGGAAAACCTGGCTCGCCGCGCCAGGGTGGATCCCCGCGGTTTTTTCCTTCTGCAGAATTCCTCCGGCTCGGTGACCGATATGCTGGTTGCCGAAGGCTCGAACATCCTGGGCAAGACTGCGGATGAACTGACCGAGGATCTCGGCGCCTGGCTGACTCAACGCGAAGCGATACGCCGTCTCTTGCGCTTCAGCGGTCGGAATTTTCCGGAATTTGTCGAATCGTTGAGCGAGTTTCCCGACCGGGCGCTGATGGTGGTGGAGTGTCTTGAGATTCCCAGAATTTCGGTCAGTAGATGCTCAGAAGCGGCCTACGAGGTCGAGATCGAAGGTGATACCGGGCTCTGGACGATGCTGCTGGCCGGCGTGCTGCGGGGAATGGCGGATGATTATGGCGCACTGGCCGTCATCGCCGCAGCAGCGCCGGGGGTGCGGGTCGATATCGCAATGAGCCAATACGGCGCCGAACGTCCCTTTGCGCTGGTCGCGGGCAATATGCACGGAGCCCGGCTTTGAAACCGATCTATAGTATAGATGCGGCTGGGGCGGATCAGATGATGCCGATGCATCTTGTCATCGACCTGCAGGGCAGGATCATGGGGGCGGGCCCATTGATCCGCAGATTGCTGGGCGATGCACAGAGTTTTCAGGATGTGTTCGCCCTGGATATGCCTTCTCTGAAAAATGGATCCGAGGGCGATATCATCTCGGCCTTAGAAAGCGGTCGCCGGGTTCTGGTGCGAGTGCGCGGATATGACAAGCTTATGCTGCGCGGGCATGGCGTTCGCATCGGCGATGAAACCCTGCTTCTGAACTTTGGCTTCGGAATGACATTGCCGCATGCCATCATCAGCTTCGCACTGAACGAGGCGGATTTTTCGCCCTCGGATCATGTCATCGAGTTGTTGTTTCTTTACCAAGCCAGCCAAGCCATCATGGGCGAGATATCGCGCGCCAATATCGCGCTTGAGCACGAGCGCCGCGAGGCCGAGCGCATATCGGTGACGGACACGCTGACGGGGCTACTGAACCGCCGCGGTTTCCTTGTCGAATGTGGCAAGCTGGCGGCGGCAGGGAACAACCCGCAATACGCGATCGCGGCACTGGATCTGGACCTGTTCAAGGAGGTCAATGACCGTCTGGGGCATGCCGCGGGGGACGAGGTGCTGGTGGCGGTGGCCGAAGCGATCCGGCTGGGCGTGCGGCGCGGCGACGTTGTCGGGCGGGTCGGTGGCGACGAGTTCCTGATTCTGTTTGGCGGGCTTGCTTCGCAGCCCGGGCTGCTTGGCATCCTGCAACGGATCATTGAAAGGATCGAGGTGCCGATTCTGCTGGGATCCGGTACCGCGCGGCTTTCCGCGAGTGTCGGCGTGGCAAGGTTCGCGATGTCGTTTGACTGCGATCTCGGGCGAGAAATCGCGCGAGCGGATGCGGCCCTGTATCGTGCCAAGGCGATGGGAGGAGGCAGGGTTATCCTGGCGGATCGCGGATGAACCGGGCCAAGCCTTCGGTCACGCACATGGTCGCCACAGGAATGGCGCGCCCCAGCTTGTTGCATCTTTCCTTCGGCGCAGATACCGGCAATGCCCAGATGACAGCGCCCGAAAGGGCGGGACGCAGCGCATTCTCGCCGGCGGTGAAATTGCCTCGGGCCCCGCCCGCTTGGTGCGACCGCAGGTTGTCAAGGCCGGCGGGATAGGTAAAACCCAAGCTGCAAGGGTGTTTGCGGACGCGCGGCGGCACGGGGAGAGCCATGTCTGAGCATATCGTCGGATTTTGCCGCTTTTCGTTCTGGGGGCGGGGCGATTGGGGGGCTTACGCGCGGACCAAACCGGGCTCGGAGGCCGAAACCGAGGCGATGCGGCGAACTCATGCGGCGCTTTATGACGAGGCGCGGCTGGAATTTCGCTTTCGCAGCTTCGAGATGCTGACACTGGCGTCGCTGGCGGCGCAGACGAATCGGGACTTCAGCTTTGTCGTGCTGAGTTCGGCCGCGATGCCGGCCCCGTGGCGCGATCGGCTGACGGCGCTTTGTGCCGAACAGCCGAGCATCCGGTTGATCTTTTCCGAGGCGCGCGATGTCGGCAGCGCCCTGGCCCCGGTCCTGAACGAATTGTCTATGGGTTGCCGCGTGCCACTGATCCAGTTCCGGCTGGACGACGACGATTGCGTCTCGACCGATTACATTGCCCATCTGGCCGCCGCGGCGCGGGCGATGCAGGACTATCCGGCATTCGCGTTTTCGCTGCCGCGCGGGCTGGTGATGACACGTTATCAGGGCGCAGATCCGCAGTGCTACGAGTTCCGGCGCCCCTTTCACGGCGGCGGCGCAGCACTGCGCCTGCCAAAGGCGGATCGCAGTCTTTTTGCCTATGGCCATTATGCGCTGATGCAGCGTTTCCCCTCACTGGCCGATCCGCGCCCCCATGGCTCGTTGCAACTGAAATTCGAAGGGCACGATTCGCGTCGGGTCGTGCCCGGGTCGAACAGCGGGATCTCTCCGATCACGAGCGGAGATTTCGACCAAATTCTGGCGAAGAATTTTCCCTTTTTGAACCAGTCGGATCTGTGGAGCCTGACCAGTGTGCACGCACCGCGGCCTCACTCAGAAGGTGATTTGAAAGTAATTGAGTGAGTTCAGCAGGTTGTGATTCTGTTCGGTTGCGAAGCCGAACGAAAATCACGATGGCCTGTGCCAAACTCACCGGCCGTCAGCATGACCGAGCAGGCGACAGATACGCAAGCGATTTGACCGACACAGAATGGGCGGTGATTGCCCCTTTACTGCCCGCCCGCAAGTCAACCGGCCGGCCTCGCACGACTTACTTGCGTGATGTCGTCGACGCCATCCTATACGTTGCCACGACCGGTTATTGCCAATGGCGCATGTTGCCCAAGGACTTCCCGCCGGTGTCCACGGCGCGGGGCTATTTCTATGTTTGGCGCAATCACGGTCTTCGGGATGATTTGAATCGCAGGCTGGTCCAGGTCACGCGCCTTGCCGAGGGCCGTGAAGTCCAGCCCAGGGATCATCGACAACCAGAGCGTGAAAACAACTGAAAGCGGCGGGGTTTGCGGGTATGATGCAGGGAAGCGGATCAAAGGGCGCAAACGTCATATCGTGACCGATACGGTGGGATTGTTGGTGGGGCTCGAGATCCACAGCGCCGCAATTCAGGATCGCGACGGCGCGCCGAATGTGTTGAAGACCGTCGCCAAGCGCTACCCCATGCCGCGCCACATTTTCGCCGACGGCGGCCATGCCGGATCCAAGCTCAGGGATGCGCTCAAGCAGATCGCGCACTGGACGCTCCAGATCGTCAAGCGATCCGACACCGCCGAAGGTTTAGAAATTCTGCCCCGCCGCTGGGTCGTAGAACGCACCTTTGCTTGGCTCGGTGTCAGTCCCGGGGCAAAATTGGTCAGCGTTGCGGTGGAATAGCCCCCGGTAGCGGTGATCTGGTATGCGCCATGGCGCGTGTGCCCACCAGAAGGCTGACGCGCGTCAAGGCGCACTGGCCGAAGGTCAGTTTCCCTTTGGCGGTGATTGCGGGATCAGGCTTTGGCCGTGCGGCTCTGGCGCAGGCGGAAGCTCTCGCCGTTCATCTCGAGGATATGGGCTTGGTGGGTCAGGAGGTCGAGGATTGCACCCGTATGTCTTTCGAATCCGAAGACCTCGGTTCATTCGTCGCAGGGCAGGTTCGAGGTGATGATGATCGAGCCACGCTCGTGGCGCTGCGAGATGATTTCGTACAGCAGTTCGGCACCGGTCTTGATAAGCGGCACGAACCCGAGTTCATCGATGATCAGCAGATCCTGGATTGCGAGGGATTTTTGCAGGCGCTGCAGGCGGCGTTCGTCGATGGCCTCGACAAGTTCGCAAGACCAGGGCGGAAGCGGCAGTGAAGCGCACCTGCAGGCCTTTCTGGCAGGCGGCGAGGCCAAGGCCCAGGCTGACATATGTCTTGTCGGTGCCGCTTGACTCAAGGGCGATGACGCTCTCCCGCCGGTCGATGAATTTGCAGCGTGCCAGTTCCATCGTCAATGCCGTGTTGAGTGAACGGATCGCCTTTAAGTCGAAATTGTCCAGGCTTTTGGTGGCCGGGAACCTTGCAGCCTTGATGCGGCGTTCGATCATTCGACGCTCGCGCTCTACCAACTCCCGTTCGCGCAGGCGTAGCAGAAACTGGACATGATCTTGGGCTTCCGATGCGCATTGGCGGGCATGTTTGGCGTACTCGTTCTTGGAAGGTCGGCAGCTTGAGCTTCTTGAGATGATGCCGGAGCAGGATCTGGGGCGTGTCGTTCATGCGGATGCTCCGGACATCAGGTTCATTTAGCTGGCTGGTTTCGTGGTCTGGACGCGCGCCCGGGGCAGGTAGGGGTAGCTGTCCAGATCGAGCCGCGCTGGTCAGCGCTCGATGCGGCAGAGCACCAGGCGCTTACGCCTTAGAGCAGATCGCCAAGGAAGAAACTAAGTGTCAAGAGATTAAATGGTGCCCGGAGGCGGATTTGAACCACCGACACGCGGATTTTCAATCCGCTGCTCTACCAACTGAGCTATCCGGGCGCCGTTGCCATTCGATTTCGGCAGGCGCGTTGTTATGGCAGCTTGCCGCTGCTGTCCAGTGCGAAAAGAAAGAAAATCACTCGTCGGATTCGGCTTCGCTGACCGTCTCAGCCGGAATGCGGTAGTCACCGCGCAGCCAATGCGCCAGATCGATATCGGCGCAGCGGCGCGAACAGAAGGGGTGATCGCTTTCGGTGGCGGGCTTGCCGCAGATCGGGCATTTCATCCGGCGACATCCCCCTGTGCAAGCCGGGCCAACGCGATCCGGTCACGTTTCCGGCTGATCTCGTATAGTCCCATCGCGGTCCAGCCGACCAGCACCGTTTCGGCCGATTCGGCCTTGAAAGCCGCGCGCAGGCTTTGCTCAAGCGTGCCGCGGTCGCGTTTCGGCATGGGGGCGAAATCGACCACGATCTGCCCGCCCAAGCCGCGCAGACGCAACTGGCGGGGCAGGTCGCGGACAAGGGCGATATTCGCCTTCAAGCCGGCTGCCGGAGAGTGATCGCTGCCGGTATTCACATCGATGGCGACGAGCGCGCGCAGCGCCTCGATCTCGGCCCAGGCGCCTCCCGGCAGGTCGACGCGTGGCTTCAGAAATGCCTCCAGCGCCTCCAGCATACCGGTTTCGGCGAATGCATTCGGATGATCGACGATGCTGTCCGGTTGCGGATCGGACCAGTCCTGCCAGGCGGTTTCGGCTGGGTCGGGCGCGTCCAGCAACAGCTCGGGCGTACCTTCGCGGTCCTGAGCGATCGCCTGCGCCAGATCCAGAAGCTGCGCGAGCTCCTGCGATATCTCGGTCGGCTCTGCCCGGGCTGCGAGGCTGCGAAACACGATCCCCGGCGGGTCGGCCAGATCGGCAAGAGCGCTGTTTCCCAGCTGCGTCAATGTGTCGCGAACTTCCGCGTCGCGTATCCGGCGTGAGACATTTGTCCCCGGCGCACCGGGGGTGACGATGGCCAGGCGACCACGGAAGTTCAGCCGCGCCGATACGGGCAGGGCCTTGCCCTCCTCGGCGCTGCCGTTGATCTGAACGATCAGAGACTGCCCCTCGCGCAGGCCGCTGCGATCGCGCAGAAAACCACGCGCACCGGCGGGCAGGCGCAGGAAGACGCCGCCCTGACCCTTGACCAGCCTGTCCACCTTGGCGCGGCAGATGGCACCGGGCGCGAGGGGAACGACCCCGGCCGGATCGATGATGACATCCTCGAGCCGGCCGTCCTGCACCAATGCGGCGGCGTCGCGGCCAAAGACCTGCCCGATCACGATCTGACGGCCCCTCATCGGCGCTGTTCCCTTATTCCTATGCTGGCGAGCAGGGTCGCTGTTTCGGCGAGCGGCAGGCCGACGACGCCGCTATAAGAGCCGCGCATCCATGCCACGAATGCCGCCGCGCGGCCCTGTATCCCATAGCCGCCGGCCTTGCCCCGCCATTCGTCCGAGGCGACATAAGCCGCGATATCATCGGCGGTCAGGGGACGGAAGCGGATGGAAGTTTCGACCAGCCGTTCGCGCAGCTTACCCCGATAAACAAGCGCGATCGCGGTCAGCACCTGATGGCGTCTGCCCGACATGAGGCGCAGAAACGCCGCCGCCTCCTGCCCGTCGGCGGGTTTGCCCAGGATGCGTCGTCCTGCGACCACGGTTGTGTCGGCGCAAAGTATCGCGGTTTCCTGTCCATCGGCCAATGCCAGCGCCTTTTCGCGGGCCATGCGCAGGACGTATTTTCGTGGCGGCTCGTTGCGACGCGGTGCCTCGTCAATCTCGGTGGCGATGATCTGTTCCGGCACGATCCCGATCTGGGCAAGCAGCTCACGGCGCCGGGGACTGGCCGAGCCCAGTATCAGTCTCGGCGCACGGGGCTTTCGGGCTGACGAGTGATCGGTGCCTTTCCTCTCGACGCTGTCAGTCACGGGCGCTGGCGCATCCGAAGGGGTCCCGTTCCTACTTGAAGCGGTAATTGATCCGCCCCTTGGTCAGGTCATAGGTGTTCATTTCCACCTGAACCTTGTCGCCGGCGAGGACGCGGATACGGTTCTTGCGCATCTTTCCTGCCATATGTGCGATAATCTCATGGCCGTTTTCAAGCTCGACCCGGAATGTCGCATTCGGCAGGAGTTCCTTCACGACGCCGGGAAATTCGAGCATTTCTTCCTTGGCCATGTTCTCTCCTGTAAGGGGCTGCCCGCCGTTGTCGCGGGCGTCTGCTACATGCGTCCAGACGGCCGGGTTTTCAAGGGCAAACTGGGTTTTCGGGCGGCAGGTGTTGCGCCGCCGCCGGGGGGAGGCCGGGAATGCGCCCTGATCGCCGCTTCTGCGGGTTTCGCCCTTCGTCAGCCGGGCAGGGCGTTGCCTTCGGGAATCTGGCCGACAGAATTGCCGGGGCCGTCCATGTCGGCGGTCGCCGCCTGGCGGAATGCGTCCGGCTGGTTCAGGTCGGCGATGGGCGGTGCAGGATCCTTTGCGCCGAAAGCCGGAAGCGGCTGATTGCCGAATTGCACGGGAGCGGGCGCGGCGGCGCTGTCGGGGGGCTGCGCGCCGGTTCCGGCCTGTGCCCTGCTCTGCTCTGCAGGAGAGGCATGTCTCAGCCGGATCGCGTGAAAGCCATCCGCCTCGCCCAGTCGGCCGCGCGCCAGAAACTGCCCCTGTTCGGTTTCAACCCTGGCATCGTCCAGGACATTCTGAGGCAACGGGATCAGCGATCCGGGCGCCAGGGCCCGCAATGCCTGCAGGCTGAGCTTGCGCCGGCAGAGGATGCCGACAACCCGGACCGGGACCTGTCGGGCGGCCGCAGCCAGCGTGCCGGGAACGACCGGGCTGTCCGGTGACGCGTTGGCCGGAGGCAGGGCGCTGATTTTATCGACGGGTCCGGGCTGCGGGCGGATCGGCAACCCTCCCTCGGCCGGCAGGGCGATCAGGATCGAGGCATCGCGCTGGCCGCCGGACCCCACGCGAAAGCGCAGGCTCAGGCGCAGCATGTCGCCGTCTTCCAGCATCAGCGCAAGGGGCCGGGGATCGTCGATATAGGTGGCGTAGCGATAGGCGCCGAAGGCCGGATGCCCGGCGCCCGATCGCATCTCTTGCCCCAGCTCGGCAAGCAGCGCGTTGACGAAATCGGCCGATATGGTGGCATCGGTACGCGTCGGCTTGCGGCTTTGCGCGGGGCGCGAGGTGACACGCCCGATCGCCTGCATTTCGATCATCGCGGCAAGCAAATCGGGGCAAAGCGCCATGACACCCAGCTTGTCCCCCGGTCCTTCCAGCACCGCGAGCAGTGCCCGTTCCGGCAGCAATTCCGCCAGTTCGGGAACAGTCATGGCGGCAAGTTCCACCCCCTCGACAAAGACCGGCAGGCGATGCTGCTTTTCCGCCGCGCGCCCCAGGGCATTGGCGGCCGCGCGTTCCAGATCGAAGGCGAGCGGCATCGCGGCGGGCGCCGAAGCTGCGGGATTGCTGCCACGGGCGGCAATCATCCGGCGCAGGACCGATCCCGGAGCGCCAACCGCAGGGTTTTCACCTGAGACGCCATTCGCGCCTGCCGCCTGTTCCTGTGTCTGGCTTTCCATTTCCGGGCCGAATCATGACGCTTTCCGAGGCAGAGTGGCAGGGATTGATTGCCAAAAGGTTTAGCCGCCGCTAATTCGCATCATTCGCTTGCGAGACGGGCGGCCGCGCGGGCAGGGTGATGCGAAAACACGCACCGCCACGGCCCGGCAGATAGGCGATCCGACCGCCCAGGAACTCCATGATTTCCTTGCAGATCGCCAATCCGAGCCCGGCGCCGCCGGCGCGTGCGGGATCGTTCAGCCGGGCGAATTTCTCAAAGATCAGCGCGCGGCTTTCCGGCGCGATTCCCGAACCGTTGTCGCTGATGTCGATCTCGGTGCCGCCGGCAGCTGCGCGGCGGGTATCGATTCGGATGACCGGAAACTCGGCATCGCAATACTTGCGGGCATTCGCGATCACATTGATCAAGACCTGCAGCAGGCGGTCGGGGTCGGTGATGACCGACATATGCTCGGCCGGGCGATTGCGCTGAATGGTGAATGTGCGCTGCGGGGCGGTCGCGCCCGAGGCCGCGAGGGCCCGCTCGATCAGGTCATGCAGGTTGATCACCGCGGGCTTCAGCCGCGCGCTTCCCACTTCGAGCACGGCAAGGTCGATCAGGTCCTGCAGCAGCCGGGTCAGGCGGCTGGCCTCGTCATGGATGATCCCGGCAAAGCGGGACCGGTCCTCGTCAGACAGGCCGGGCTCTTTGAGGATTTCCGAAAACGCCTGAATCGAGGTCATGGGGGTGCGCAGCTCATGGCTGATCTGGCCCAGAAAGGCATCTTTATGCGCCGACAGTGCGGTAAGTTTATCGTTCGTTTCCCGTAGCATGGCAGCTGTTCTTGCGAGCTCGGATGAGGTCAGCTCAAGGCGTCTGTTCGCTTCGCGTGCCTGGCTGGCCTCGCCGGCGACCTCCATCAGATCGGCGACGGTCACGCCGCCCCGGCCGACCACGCGCGTCATCAGCGCCGCGGCGGTCGCGGCGCCGACCGTTCCCGCAAGGCGGCGTTCGAAATCGACCAGAAAGCGCGGCGTCAGATCCGGCAAATATCCCGATTTGCCTTGCTGCTCTGCCATGCCGCGAAAGAATTCCAGGGCGTTTTCGCTGCCCCATATCCGCCCGGCAAGGGTCAGAAGCTCTTCTGATTTGGTGGATGGCGCGGCCTCGTTCGGGGTGCTGTCCGGGGCAATGGCGTGAACGAAGGACAGCGCCTGCATGCGCTCGACGGGGTCGGGAAAGTCGATCAGGGAAACCAGAATGAGCAGCGTCAGGTTGACCGACAGGGCCAGCAGGACCGCCCCGGCAAAAGGATCGATTCCGGCGGGCATGACCGGCGGCGCGATCAGCCCGAGCGAGGGCAGGAACACCATTTGCGCCCAGATCAGGGCGCCGGCCAGAACGCCGGCCGTGGCGCCGCGCCGGGTGGCGCCGCGCCAGGACAGGCCGACGACCATCGCCGGCAGGACCTGCGCCATGCCTGAAAACGCCACGATTCCCATCGCCGCCAGCGCAGCGGTCCCGCCCGAGGCCTGATGATAGACCCAGCCCGCGCCGATCACCGCGACGATGGCCAGCCGTCTTGCGTTCAGCATCAGCGCGCCCAGATCCTCTTGCGCGCCGGCCGGCGCGGACAGCGTGGCCTGCCGCAGCCACAGCCACAGCGGCACCAGCCAGTGATTGGCCATCATCGTCGACAGCGCGATCGCGCTGACCACCACCATCGACATGGCCGAGGAGAACCCGCCCAGAAAGACCAGCGCCGCCAGCGTATCGAGCCCCTGCGACAGGGGCAGCGTCAGCACATAAAGATCGGGATTGGCGTCCGCCGGCAGAAAATCGCGCCCGATCACCGCAATCGGCAGGACCAGAAAGGACATGGCCGCCAGATAGGCGGGAAAGGCCCAGCCGGCATGGCGCAGCCGGTCCTCGTCATTGGCCTCGACCACGAGGACGTGGAACATGCGCGGCAGGACGACGACCGCGGCGCCGGACAGGGCGATCAGCGTGAACCAGCGGTCGGGGCGGATCAGCCAGCCCTGTCCTTCGGGCGATTCCGCCAGACGGTCGATGCGCGCCAGCACGTCGGCCGGGCCGTCGGCCAGCCCCCAGAGCACATAGGTGCCCACCGCGATAAAGGCGGCCAGCTTGACCACCGCCTCGACCGCGATCGCCATGACGACGCCGTGGTGACGCTCATCCGCGGCCAGGTTGCGGGTGCCGAACAGGATGGTAAAGGCGGCAAGCCCGATCCCAACCCAGAGCGAGATATTCCCCGGCAAGGGGTCCCCGGGTTCGGCAAAAACCGAGATAGCCATGGTAAACGACTGCAATTGCAGGGCAATATACGGCGTTGCCGCCAGCATGGAGATCAGCGTGACCAGCGCGGCCAGTGCCGCGGATTTGCCGAAACGGCTGGAGATCAGGTCCGCGATCGAGGTCACGCGATGCATGCGCGCCACGCGCAGCAGGCGCCGCAGGCCCCACCATGCACCGGCGAAAACGATGCCGGGCCCCAGATAGATGGTCAGGAATTCCAGCCCCGAGCGGCTCGCATAGCCGACCGCGCCGAAAAAGGTCCAGGCCGAGCAATAGACCGACAGCGACAGCGTATAGACGACCGGCCGGTCCATCCAGCGCCAGCGTCCGCGCGCCGCAGCCCGGTCGGCAGCATGGGCCAGCAGGAACATCAGCGCGATATAGGCGATTGCGGCGGCGCCCAGCGTTTCAGGCGTCATCCTCGTCCTCCGCCGGGGGCTGGGTCAGGATGCGGTGCAGCGCCGCGGTGGCGAGGATGGTCAGGCTCCAGGTCGCCGCCAGCCAGACGGTGCCCAGGGCATAGCTGAAATATTGCGGCAGCCAGATCGGCGGCAGCAGCGCCGCCAGCGCAAAGGCCGCCATGACGACACGGGTCGCGTCGGCTGCGCGGCGCCGGCGATAGCCCTCGCGGCCCAGAAACAGGCGGCGCGTCCTGGGCTTCATGCCCGGTCCAGAAATTCGTGCACGACCAGGCGCAGATCGGCATTGGCAAAGGGCTTGGCCAGCACGCGGTCGGCGCCCTCGGGCAGGGCGTCGGTGCCGCGCGCGGTCAGAAGCAGCACGGGCTGCCGGGCCAGCACGGAATCGGCGCGCAGATCGGCCAGCAATTCGCCGCCGCTGCGGCCCGGCAGCATCAGGTCCAGAATCACCAGCCGCGGCTTCAGCCGGCGGATCTGCCCGATGGCTTCGCTGCCATTCGCGCAATGCCGGCAGTTCCAGCCCTCGCGCGTCAGCACGAAACGGACGGCTTCGGCGATGCTGGGCTCATCCTCGATCAGCAGGACATCGATGGCCGAGGTCACGGGCGGGTTCCTTTCGGGATTTTTCCGATCATGGCGGGCGGGAACGGCGTTGTCAAAACTCAGGCGGGGCCGAGGATCGAGGGCTCGTGCCGCGCCATGCAGGAGGCGCGCGGACAGATGCGGCAGGCGGGGCCGATGCCCAGAACCGGGCGGCTGTCCTGTGCCGCCGCCGGCCGAAGAAGCATCTGCGCACGGCAGAGCGGCGGCCCGTCGAAGCCCATCGGCAACAGGCGTTCGGCCACCGCCCAGGCGGCAAAGCGCGACCCGCCCGTGGTCTCGATCAGCCGGGCGACCGGAAGCTGCGGCTGGGCCAGTGCCTCGAAGACCGGCCAGAGCGGGCAGCCTTCGCCGGGGCGGGGCAGGGGAAAGCCCGCCGCGGCAAGGCGCAGGAGCGAGGCGCCCGAGCCGTCGCAGACGATCAGCCCGGCCTGCGCCCAGGGACCGGGGCGCAAAGTGCCAAGCCGCCGCAGCACCAGATCGAGCGGCCGCCCCAGCCGCGCCGCGATCAGCGCCGGGTCGTCGGCCAGACCGGGCTCGGATATGGCCGCCGAAAGCGCGGCATCGGGCAACAGCGCGCGGTCATGGGCCAGCAGTTCGGCCAGCCCGCGCGCCAATGCCCGCCCGGCATCCGAGACCAGCTCGGCCGCCTCGGCGGGGTCGGGTTGGCCGGCGGCAAGCCAGGCCTCGACCTCTTCCTGCGGCGAACTGGGAACCGCGTCATCCTCGAAACTGTCCAGATAGGCGACCAGCGATTGCGCGGTGCGCGACAGGCGCTGGCTGTCGCTGTCCAGATTGGCATGGAAACGATCGCGCCATTCCGGCTCGATCTCGGGGGTTTCGGCCAGGATCGAGGCGGTCGAGCGCAGCGCCGTGACCGCAGACTGCACCTCGTGCAGGGTGGTCAGCAGATAGGGGTCGCGTGTCATGCGGTCCGACAACGCGACCAGCCGCCGTTCAAGCGCGTCGGCGCGCCGGATGGCGCCGGCAAGCGCGCTGGCCCAACCGGGAAAGCGGGCGGCGAATTCGGCGATCTGGTCAAGCTCGACCCCGGTGCCGGATTGCTCGGCCGCGCGGGCGGCGGCTTCGCGCAGGGTGCCGATCAGGATCTCTTCGCGATCCGAAGCCAGTTCGGCGGCGTCGATTTCCAGCGCCTCGGCCAGTCGCGACAGCAGCCTTTCGCCGACCGGGCGGCGGTTATGTTCGATCAGGTTCAGATAGGCGGCCGAGATTTCCGCCCGCTGCGCGATATCGGTCTGGCGCCGGCCCAGCGACAGGCGCCTTTCGCGGATGCGGGTGCCGATCAGCGGACGCGCGGGCGGGCGGGCGGTGGCCGGAAGCGGGCGCGGCATGGATCACCCCCTGCTGGCGGCAATGGTCGCCGGCGCGCGCCGCCGCCGTCCCTGCAGGGGCGCCCCTATGCTGATCTGGCTGCCGGTCATCATCCCCTTGCCCGTGGCGGCGGCTTTCGCTGCCCCGAGATTAGGCCCGGGGCGGCAACGGAGCAAGCGGGATGCGCGCGAACCGACCCCTGTCCGGTGCCGGTTCGGGCGGTTTGACGTTTTCGATCAGGCCTTTGCGCCCGCTGTCGCCGGCGGCACCATCGTGTCGGGCCGGCCCAGCATGCGCCGGACCAGCACGAAGAACAGCGGCACGAACAGCACGCCCAGCACCGTCGCCGAGATGGTGCCGCCCAGCACCGTCGCGCCGATCGTATTGCGCCCGTTGGCGCCCGCCCCGGTCGAGATGACCAGCGGCAGCACGCCCAGCGAAAAGGCGACCGAGGTCATGATGATCGGCCGGAAACGCTGGCGCGCGGCCTCGGTCACGGCATCATAGAGCGGCTTGCCGGCCTGGGCCTGTTCGCGGGCGAATTCGACGATCAGGATGGCGTTCTTGCCGGTCAGGCCGATCACCGTCAGCAGCCCGACCTGGAAGAACACGCCATTGTCGAAACTTCCCAGCCATGCCCCGACCAGCGCGCCCAGCACGCCGATCGGCATGGCCAGCATGACCGCAAAGGGAATCGCCCAGCTTTCGTACAGCGCCGCAAGGCAGAGGAACACCACCGCCAGCGACAGGGCGTAGAGCAGCGTCGTCTGGCTGCCCGCCTGCTGTTCCTCAAGCGACAGGCCGGTCCATGCGATGTCGAATCCCTCGGGCAGGCGCGCGGCCAGTTCCCCGATCGCGCTCATCCCTTCGCCGGTCGAGACGCCGGCGGCGGGCGAGCCCTGGATCTGCATCGCGGGCACGCCGTTATAGCGGGTCAGCCCCTGCGGGCCGAAACTCCAGCGGCCTTCGGCGAAATTCGAGAAGGGCACCAGCCCGCCGGCATTGTTGCGCACCCGCCATTTGTCGATATCGGTCGGCACCGCGCGCGACGACGCCTCGCCCTGCACATAGACGCGCTTGATCCGGCCGCGATCGATGAAATCGTTGACGTAATTCCCGGCCCAGGCCACCGAGAGCAGGCTGCCGACATCGGTGGCGCTGACCCCCATCGCGCCGGCCTTGCGCCAGTCGATATCCAGATTGTATTGCGCGGCATCCTCAAGCCCGTTCGGACGGGCGGATTCGATGCGCGCGTCCTGGGCGGCCATGCCCAAAAGCTGGTTGCGCGCCTCGAGCAGCTGCTCATGCGGCTGGCCGGCGCGGGCCTGCAGATAGAGGTCGAACCCCGAGACGTTGCCCAGCTCGATGACCGAGGGCGGCACGATCGGAAACACCATGGCATCGCGGATCTGCATGAAGGCAGGGAATGCGCGCCCGGCGATGGCCTGCACCGACTGATCGGGGCGCGGTCGCTCTGCCCAGTCCTTCAGCCGCAGGAAGACGATGCCCATGTTCTGGCCCTGACCGGCGAAACTGAAGCCCGAGACGCCGAAGGAGGAATCGACATTCGCCGCTTCGTTTTCGTTGAAATAGCCCTGGATCTGCCGGATCACGGCCTCGGTGCGTTCGGCCGTGGCGCCGGTCGGGCCCTGGATCAGGACGAACATGATCCCCTGATCCTCGTCGGGCAGGAAGCCGGTGGGGGTGCGCGCGAACATGTAGACCATCGCCGCGCCGATGCACAGATAGACCACCATCACGCGCAGCGGCCGGCGGATGATCCAGCCGACTGAGCTGCCGTAGCCGCCCATGATCCAGTCGAATCCGCGGTTGAACATGCCGAAGAAGCCGCGCGTCTTGTGGCCGTGCTCGTTGCGCAGCAGCGTGGCGCAAAGCGCCGGCGTCAGGGTCAGCGCGACCACCACCGAAAGCCCCATGGCCGAGGCGATGGTGATCGCGAACTGCTTGTAGATGACCCCGGTCGAGCCGCCGAAAAAGGCCATCGGCACGAAAACCGCCGACAGGACCAGCGCGATGCCGATCAGCGCGCCGGTGATCTGGCCCATGGATTTGCGCGTCGCGTCGCGCGGTGACAGCCCTTCCTCCTCCATGATCCGCTCGACGTTCTCGACCACCACGATGGCATCGTCCACCAGCAGGCCGATGGCCAGCACCATGGCCAGCATGGTCAGCGTGTTGATGGTGAATCCGAATGCCGCGAGAATCCCGAAGGTGCCCAGCAGCACGACCGGCACCGCCAGGGTCGGGATCAGCGTCGCTCGCCAGTTCTGCAGGAACAGCAGCATGACGAAGAACACCAGCACGATCGCCTCGATCAGCGTCTTGACCACTTCCTCGATCGAGATCAGCACGAAGGGCGTCGTGTCGAAGGGGATGACATATTCCATGTCCTCGGGGAAGAAGCGGGCGAACTCTTCCATCCGCGCCTTGACGCGTTCGGCCGTGTCGAGCGCGTTCGCGCCCGAGGCCAGGCTGATCGCCATGCCCGAGGCCGGCTGGCCGTTATACTGGGCGCTGGTCATGTAATCCTCGGCGCCGATCTCGACCCGGGCCACGTCCTTGAGCAGGATCAGCCCGCCATCGGCTTCGGCGCGCAGGACGATCTGCTCGAAATCCGAGGGCGTGGACAGAAGCGACTGCGCCGTGATCGTGGCATTGAGCATCTGCCCCTCGGGGGCGGGGCGCGAGCCGAAGGCGCCGGCCGAAATCTGCGCGTTCTCGGCCGACACGGCCGCGATCACATCGCCTGGCGTCATCTCAAAGGCGGCCAGTTTCGACGGGTCGAGCCAGATCCGCATCGCGTATTGCGCGCCGAAAACCTGCACCGAGCCGACGCCCTCGATCCGGCTGAGATCGTTGACGATGTTGGAATTCAGGTAATCGGCCAGATCGACCTGTTCGTAATCGGGATTGCTGGAGGTCAGCCCGACCACCATCAGAAAGCCCGAGGCGGATTTCTCGACCGTGATGCCCTGGCGCTGCACGGGTTCGGGCAGCAGCGGCGTGGCCTGCGAAAGCTTGTTCTGGACCTGCACCTGCGCGATGTCGGGATCGGTGCCGGTCTCGAAGGTAAGGTCGGTGCTGGAGGTCCCGGCCGAGGTCGAGGACGAGCTGAAATAGCGCAGCCCGTCGAGCCCGGTCATCTGCTGTTCGATGATCTGGGTGACGGTATTGGCCACGGTTTCGGCCGAGGCGCCGGGATAATTGGCGCGGATCGTCACCGTCGGCGGCGCGATCTGCGGATATTGCGCGACCGGCAGCGACAGGATCGACAGGATCCCCAGCCCCATGATCAGGATCGAGATCACCCAGGCGAAAACCGGACGGTCGATGAAGAAACGGGCCATATGTGGTTCCTGTCCTTTTTCCGCGACGAAAGATCAGTTCGTCGTTTCTCCGTCCTGAGCTGCGGCCTCTGCCGAGGCCTCTTCTGCCGCGGTCTCCTCCTGCGGCGCGGCCGCGGTCCCGGCTTCCTGTGCGTCGCCGCCGGCGGTGGCGGGCGGCTGGCGTTCCTCGGGCGCCACGGTCATGCCGGGGCCGATCTTTTGCAGCCCCTCGACGACGATCCGGTCGCCATCGCCCAGCCCTTCGCTCACCACCCAGTCATTGCCGCTGTCCTGCAGGATGGTCAGTTGCCGCTGCTCGACGATATTCTCGTCATTGACCACCAGCGCGATGGGCTGGCCGCGACGGTCGCGGGTGACGCCCTCCTGGGGCGCCAGCACCACGCCGCGCGCGATGGCGCGCTGCACCACCGCCTGGACATACATGCCGGGCAGCAGGATCCGGTCGGGATTGTCAAAGGCCAGGCGCAGGGTCACCACGCCGGTGGTTTCGTTCACATAGGGCTCGGCCGCGGCAACCCGGCCTTCATGTGCGAAATCCGAGCCATCCGCCAGGCGCAGCGTCACCTTCTGGTCGCTGCGGATCTTCCAGTCGGTTTCGGCCATCTGCCGGCGGAACAGGATCACCTCGGCCGCCGACTGGGTCACGTCGACATAGACCGGGTCGATCTTGCGGATCACCGCCAGCGGGTTGACCTGGCTGGCCGTGACCAGCGCGCCCTGGCTGGTCTGGGCCAGGCCGATCTCGCCGTCCAGCTGGGCGCGGATGGTGGTGCGATCCAGCTCGATCCGGGCGGTCTGCAACTGCGCCTCGGCGACCTTGACCGCCGCTTCGGCGGCGTCGCGCGCGGCAATGGCGCTGTCGGTCGAGCTTTCGCTGGCGACCCGGCGGTCGCGCAGCGCGCCGACGCGCTCGGCCTCGCGCCGGGCATTCTCGGCCTGGGCGACGGCCTGCGCCACGGCGGCCTCGGCCTGCGCCACGGCGGCCTCATAGGTGGTGGGGTCGATCCGGAAGAGCGGCGCGCCCGGCTTGACGTGGCGGCCCTCCTGGAACAATCGCTCGGTGACGATGCCGTTCACCTGGGGCCGCACCTCGGCCTCGGCCGAGGCGGCCACGCGGCCGGGCAGGGTCGAGGTCAGCGGCACGTCCTGGGCGCGCAGCGTGACGACGGTTACCGCCGGGGGCGGCGCCTCGCCTGGCTGCTGCGCCAGCGCGAGAATGGGAAACAATCCCGCGGCCAGCGGCAGTATCAGGCGCCTGGCCATTCGACGTGACATATCGGACATGGTCTTGCTCCGCAGGGGCTGGGACTTCGGGCACATAACGATCAGCAACCACCGCGACATTCAATCCCCAAAACCGACATCGTGATCAGTTTCTATCCGCGCCGGCCGTGCCGGGCTTGCCGTTCCACCCGGCCCTGCGCATTGTGGCATCTCGCAACGCGGTCGGCAAATGGGAGAGTGCCATGCCTCATTACAACATCTACGAGCAGGGGCTGGATGCATGCGCGGCCAATTACGAGCAGCTTTCGCCTTTGCGCTATATCGAGCGGACGGCCGAGATCCATCCCGAGGCGCTGGCGGTGGTGCATGAGGGCCAGCGCCGGAACTGGGCCGAGACCTATGCGCGCTGCCGCCGGGTTGCCGGCGCGCTGCAGGCGCGCGGCCTGCGGCCGGGCGATACGGTCGCGATCATCGCCGCCAATATCCCCGAACTGTTCGAGTGCCATTTCAGCGTGCCGATGGCCGGCGGGGTTCTGAACGCGATCAATACGCGGCTGGATGCCGAGGCGGTGGCCTTTATCCTGAACCATGGCGAGGCGCGGGTATTGCTGGTCGATCCCGAATTTTCCGAACTGGCCGAGCGGGCGGTGCGGATCGCAGGCCGCGACGATATCATGGTGGTCGATATCATCGACCCCTCCTATGACGGCGGGCGGCGGATCGGTCAGGTCAGCTATGACGATCTGCTGGCCGAGGGCGATCCGGAATTCGACTGGCGGCTGCCTGGCAGCGAATGGGACGCGATCGCGCTGAACTATACGTCGGGCACGACGGGCGATCCCAAGGGCGTGGTCTATCACCATCGCGGCGCGGCGCTGAACGCCATGGCCAATATCGTCTCATGGGGGATGCCGCAGCATGCGCGCTACCTGTGGACGCTGCCGATGTTTCACTGCAACGGCTGGTGCTTTCCCTGGACCATCGCCGCCAATGCCGGGGTCTGCATCTGCCTGCGCGCGGTCCGGGCGGAGCCGATCTGGCGCCTGATCCGCGAGGAAAAGGTCAGCCATTTCTGCGGCGCGCCGATCGTGCTGAACATGCTGGTCAACGCGCCGGACGAGCTGAAGGTTTTCGACCATGAGATCAAGGTCATGACGGCGGGCGCAGCACCGCCGGCGGCGGTGATCGCGGCGATGGAGGCGATGGGCATATCGGTTACCCATGTCTATGGCCTGACCGAGACCTATGGCCCTTCGGTCGTCTGCGCCTGGAAGGGGGCGTGGGACGCGCGCCCGGCCGAAGAGCGCGCAAAGCTGAAATCCCGGCAGGGGGTGCGCAATCCGGCGCTTGGCGGGCTGATGGTCGCCGATCCCGAAACCATGCGGCCGGTGCCGCGCGACGGCGCCACCATGGGCGAGATCTTCATGCGCGGCAACAATGTGATGAAGGGCTATCTGAAAAACCCCTCGGCCACCGAGCGCAGCTTTCGCGGCGGCTGGTTCGCCTCGGGCGATCTGGGGGTGATTCATCCCGACGGCTATATCGAGCTGAAGGACCGCTCGAAGGATATCATCATCTCCGGCGGCGAGAATATTTCCTCGATCGAGGTCGAGGACGTGCTTTACAAGCATCCCGACGTGATGGAGGCCGCCGTGGTCGCGCGCCCGGATCAGAAATGGGGCGAGACACCCTGTGCATTCGTGGCGCTGAAGCCGGGGCGGGCGCTGTCCGAGGGCGATCTGATCGCCTTTTGCCGGCAGAACATGGCCCATTTCAAGGCGCCCAAGACGGTGGTTTTCGGCGATCTGCCCAAGACCTCGACCGGGAAGATCCAGAAGTTCATGCTGCGTGACCGGGCCCGCGCGATGGGATAGGCCGGCGCGGCGGCACCGGAGGCATGGATATTTGGATGAAGAAGAAGGCGAGGCGCCTGTTCTGCGCTTTGCGCTTGCGGTGGGGCGGCGCGGGATGCTATCTGCTTGCCCTGCGCGGGTATGGTGAAATGGTATCACACGAGCTTCCCAAGCTCTTGGCGCGGGTTCGATTCCCGCTACCCGCTCCAATCCATCACGGCCGTTCGGGCTCGGGGCGCGCTTTCGGGGCGTGTTCGCGGCAGCTTTCCTGATAGGCGGCGACGGTCAGTTCCAGATATCGGTTGCGGATATTCCGGTCGGCTAGCTTCAGGCATTGCCGGCGGGCATCTTGTGACATGGCCTGGCATTTTTCCGGGTTGCGGCGCGCCCAGTCCAGCTTGTCGAGGATATCGCCGGCGCCCGGGGCCAGCGGGATGTAATGCTGCCAGGGCCTGAACAGGAAGGAATAGAACAACTCCCACCCGTCCTCTTCCTTGAGCACGACCGAATTGCTGTTCGCGCCCAGCAGGAAATTCGAGCCGGTGTCGTTGCCGCGCAACGAGATCATGTAGCGATAGCGATGGAAAAAGGCCGGGCGGCGGAAGCTATCCGTCAGATGGGTCTTGCCGATCCGTTCCAGCGCCGCGCGGGTTTGCTCGTCCGGGGTCAGGGCGGCGTCGATATCGGCCGCGCCGGCATGGGTTTCGACAAAGGCGAAGCGGATGTTGCGCGACAGCAGGTCCTGCGCGGCGCGGCTTTCGGGGGAATCGGGCGGCGTGCCGGCGATGACGGAGATCGGCCCTTCGACCGCGTCGTGGAAATGGCCCGCGACGACATCGCTGCAATTGCCGGACAAGGCGCCGCGCCAGACCGCCCTGTCCACCTTGTCCGCGAAAGCGAGGCTGTCGCTGACCCGCTGGCCGGGGAAATTGCTGGCGCCGATGGTGTGATAGCCGGGCAGCGGCCAGAGAAACACGTTCTCGGCCCCCTGGCGCCGGCAATAGGCGATGACCGGATGGCCGACGCGCTTGCCCGGGGTGCCGACGCGGCGGGCATCCTGCATGTCGATGACGAATTTGCCGTCCCGGCTGTGCCGCGCGATCTGGCTGATGGTGGTTGCCGTGCGCTGGAACTTGTCCGCGCGTCTGTCGGTCAGGTAAACGCCGTTTTCATCCTGCGCCAGCGGCAGCCTGTTCCCCGCCCGGTCAAGGCCGGTTTTCGTCGCGGCATCGAAATGCGCCACCATCAGCGAGGCGGCGCGATAGCCTTCGGGTCCGTTATGCAGACGGGCCGGCCGGGCGAATTCGGCCATCTGTCTGGCCGTCTGCTCGATCTCGTCGGCAGAGAACGAGTGTTCGGAATCGTCGGCCCAGAGCATCTTTTGCAGGCCGGGCAGATAGGCGGCACGGCTGTCGATGACCTTTTCGTCCGGCAGGTCCGGGCAATGTTTCAGGTCGAACCACTGGCCGAAGATGTCGCGGTAATCCTCGGGCCGGGCGGTGTCGATGTCGATATCGACGAATTCCGGCCGGCCCTTGAAATAGGCCCGGCATCCGGCCAGATGGCGTTCCCAGTCGGCATACCAGATCTCGGCCAGGTCGGGCAGGGAAACGCCCACATGCGTGGCATGGAAATGCGCGTATTCGCCGCCCTGATGCATGTAGCGGCTGTTGATCCAGTCATAGACGTTGCGCGTGTTCAGCACGAAGATCGCGCCGGGACAGGCGCGGTCGAGAAATTCGTATTCCTTGAACCCTTCCAGCATCGGCGCGCCGTAGCGATGGACCGATTCCATGTCGGTGAACAGCACGGTCTGGTCGATCCATGGCTGCAGCGGCGGGCGGCCAACGGCCTTGGAATAGGCGATATCCTCGGCCAGCCTGCCGCCCAGCCAGTGCAGGCCGGGCAGGCCATTCATCTGGAACAGCTCGGTCAGGAACTTGGTGCCGCATTTGTTGAAACCGATCTGGAAGACTTTTCTGTGAACGGGCGCCATGGATCACTTTCGGGCGGGGCAGGGCATGTTCAGCGCAGGCCCATATCGGCAAGCGCGCGGGCGATGTCGGCCGGCAGGGCCGGTTCGGTCTCGCGGCCGTGGGGCAGGTCCGGCGGGGCATCGCCGGCAGGCAGGTAGCGCCAGCCCTGAAAGGGACGGCGCGGGACCGCGGCGACACGGATCAGTTCGGGCCCGAGGATCAGCGCGCAGCGGCGGATGCCGTCCTCTCCCAGGACCTCCTGCAGCTCGAGGATGCGCTGGCGGGCCTGCATCACCCCCTTGAACACCCAGTAGATCGAGCCGCCATCCAGAAGCTCGGCCTCGCGACGGGGCCACATGCGCGTGACATGGCGGGCGGGGCCGCCCTGGTAGCGCTGCCTTTGCCATGCGGCCAGTTCGGCCGGGTCGTCGCAGCCGACGCAGAGTTTCATCAGGTTCAGGGTTCCGCTCATGCACCAGATATAGCCCCGGGGCAGGCGCGCGCAAGCGCCCCGGGCGCGCGGCCTGCGGGCTTGCTTTGGCCGGCGGTGGCGGGTAGGTCCGGCGGGTCGCATAGTGGAAAGCCTCATGTCCGATCTGATCCCGCAGCCTGTCCGCCGGCAACCGATGCCGGCCTTTGTCGCGATGCTGGCGCTGATCTTTGCGGTCATCGCCTATTCGATCGATTCGATGCTGCCGGCGCTGCCCGAGATCGCCAGCGAACTGTCGCCCGGCAATCCCAATAACGCGCAGCTCGTGCTGACCTCTTTCGTGGCGGGCATGGGGCTGGGCCTGCTGGCGGCGGGGCCGTTTTCCGATGCCTTCGGGCGCAAGCCGGTGATCATCATCGGCTTTGCCGTCTACGCGCTGGCCGCCGTCGCGGCGGTGTTCGCCAATTCGCTGGAACTGCTGCTGGCGTCGCGCTTTATCCAGGGGCTGGGGGCGGCGGCGCCGCGCATCGTGTCGCTGGCCCTGGTGCGCGACATGTATCAGGGCCGCGAGATGGCCCGGATCACCAGCTTTGCCATGATGATCTTTATCCTGATCCCGGCCGTCGCACCGTCGATCGGCGCGGTCATCATTCATTTCGTCGGCTGGCGCGGCGTGTTCGGATCCTTTGTGGTGATGGCGCTGGCGGGCAGCCTGTGGCTGGGCCTGCTGCAGCCCGAGACGCTGCCGGCCGCCGCGCGCCGCAAGCTGAACATGGGCAATCTGATCGTCTCGGCGCGCGAGGTCATGGTCAACCGGCAGGTGCAGCTGATCACCCTGGTCATGACGCTGGGCTTCGGACAGATGTTCGCCCTGCTGAGTTCCGCCCAGCAGCTTTTCGTCGAGACCTACGGCACCGGAGACAATTTTCCGCTCTGGTTCGCTGGCATGGCGCTGCTGTCCGGCACCGGGACGGTGCTGAATGCACGCTATGTGATGCGGCTTGGCATGCGGCGGATCGTGACGGCAGCCTATGCGATGCAGGTGCTGGTCTCGGGGGTGATGACGGTGCTGGTCTTGGGCGATCTGCTGCCGGAGGCGCTGAAATTCCCGGCCTTCTTCCTGTGGTCGGTCAGCGTGTTCTTCATGGCCGGCGTGACCTTCGGCAACCTCAACGCCATGGCGCTGCAGCGCATGGGCCATATCGCGGGAATGGCGGCTTCGGTCATCGCGGCGGTCTCGACGACCGGGGCGGTGGTGATCGCCGCGCCGGTCGGGCTGCTTTACGACGGCACCGCGCGGCCGATCATCCTGGCGACGGTGATCTGCTCGGCGCTGGCGCTGTGGCTGATGCGCCGCGTCGACGAGATCTGAGGCCGCGCCCGCCTCGCGGTCAGGGGGCGATGAACTCGATCCCGGGCAGCGCCGCGATCTCGGCCACGTCGCGGTCATAGGCCGCGGTGATCCGGTCCACGAGTTCCTGCGTCCAGCCCGGCAGGTTCACCTCGATATCGATCTCCTCGGGCAGGGCGTGTTTCTCGAGCGCCTCGGAAAAGATCCGGCGGCGGCTGGCGGTGGTCAGCCGCTCTTCCCGCGCCAGGGCTTCGCGGATCATGTGGATGCCCTCGGGACGCATGATGTCGCCCAGGATCTGCAATCCGGCCTTCAGCGGCACATCGCTGGGCATGGTCGCGATCCTGCGCACCACCTCGGGCCAGATCAGCGCCGTGTCCTCGTTGCACCAGACGATGATGCGGTGACCGGGCAGGTGTGACAGGATGCTGCGGATCGTGGGCGCCCAACGCATGGCCTCGGGATCGACGCCGGCCATGACCTCGCGATAGGTGCCGGTGTTCTTGTGCGAGACGACATGGGGAATCAGCGTGGCGGGGTTCTTCAACGCCAGAAAGAACTCCACCTCGCAATCGGGAAAGAGATTGGCCAGCGCCGCCATTTTTTCGCCGGCGGTGACATAGAGCCCCTCGGGCGAGATCGCGCGCCGCTCCGTGCCCAGGAAATTGGGGGTGCTGCAGATCATGCGCTTGGGATCGTCCACCTCGAGCAGGCTGTCCAGCATCACCTGCTGCATGTCCGGCGTCGCCGGCGCGCCCTGCAGCGCATTGGTGGCGCTCAGGAAAACCTCGCGGTGGCTGCTGGGAGTCAGCGGCTCGATTCCGTTGCGCAGGAGCCAGTCGCGGTTCTGCAGCAATGTCTTGACCATCCGGTAAATGTCCGTGCCATGGACACCGCAGTGAAAGGCGACCTGCATTCGTGAAGCTCCCGCTTTGTTTGGCGGCACATTAGCGGGCATCAAAGGGCAGGAAAACCTCTCTGCCGCGCCCGGTCGGGGGGCGCGGTGCGACGCCTCGTCCGGAGGTCCGGGCGATGCAACCAGCAATTGTCAGCATCGCCTTGATAGAATTGTATTTTACATTTCCCATCCGCACAATGTACAGCGATGTCGAATAGGTTTATTGCGTTGTCATTGAACACGCCTGGTTTTGGGGTAATAATATTTCGATCAATGCTGAACTATTGCAATTTTTGTGGCAGGCGTGAAATGCCCCGGCGGGATGTGGCGGAATGCTGGACGCCGTAGAGAGGATCCTTTCTGGGCGCTCGGCCGAGAGTGTCTGGCAGTCCTATGTGGAGTCGATGACCCGATGGGGCTTTCCGCATGTCTCCTATCAGGCGGTGCGGCTGCTCCGCACCTTCAATGCAAGGGTGATTGATGACAGCATCCTGCTGTCCAGCCACGCGCCGCGCCTGCTGCACGAACTGCTGGCGCAGAACCTGGTGACCAACACCCCGATGTATCGCTGGATCGAGCGCAATATCGGAAGCGAAAGCTGGGACTGGCTGAACGCGCGGCGCATTGCCGGCCGGCTCAGCGACGAAGAGCTGCGCGTGCTCGAACTGTTCCGGTCCTATGGCTATGTGGCCGGCTATGCGATCAGCCTTGGCGACACGATCCAGCGGGTGCGGGCCGGCGTCATCCTGAATGGCGCGGTGGGCCAGCAACAGGACAAGCTGGATGGCTACTGGACGAAATATCGCCGCGAAATCGAGGCGCTGACCGGCATCGTTCACCTGCGTCTGACGAACCTGCCCTATAACCAGCCCGACGAGGTGCTGACATTGCGGCAGCGCGAGGTGCTTGAAAGCATCTCGATCGGGCGCACCACGCAGGAGATCGCCGAGCTTCTGGACCTGACCCCGGCAACCGTCGAGAAGCATCTGCGTCTGGCGCGCAAGGCCCTGGGGGCGCGAACGACCGCCCAGGCGATCCTGCTGGCATCGAGCCGCCGGCAGATCTTTCTCGATCCCGGTGAGCCATGCACCGTGCAGAGCGGGGGGAGCCAGCGCGGGACGAGCCAGAGCGGGACGAGCAAGCCTGCCGCCGCGGTCTCGGCCTCGACCGATGCCTGGCGCTTTACGAGCTTTGCGCCCTTTTCCTCTGTCAGTCGCGAACCCGGGAAGGAAGACCAGTAGCGGCGCGGGGCGCGCAGCGGCCGGGAAAACGGCGATTCCGGATCGCCGGAGCCGGGTGCGGCGCGGGCCCCCGCCCGGAACCGGGCGGGGGCGTCGCTTTGCGGATCAGTTGCCGCCCAGGGTCTTGGCGACCTCGGCTGCGAAATCCTCTTCCTTCTTCTCGATGCCTTCGCCGACCGCGACGCGGGCATAGCCGGTCACTTCGACGCCGGCCTCTTTTGCGGCCTGGGCCACGGTGACATCCGGGTTGATGACGAATTTCTGGCCCAGCAGGGTGACTTCCTCGAAGAATTTCGCCATCCGGCCAAGGATCATCTTTTCGATGACCGCCTCGGGCTTGCCGGATTCACGCGCCTGTTCGGTCAGCACGGATTTCTCGCGCTCGACCAGCGCCGGGTCCAGATCGGCCTCGGACAGCGAGGCGGGGCTGGTCGCGGCGATATGCATCGCGATCTGCTTGCCGATCTCCTGCGCCTTGTCCTTGGGGCCGTTCAGCGCGACCAGCACGCCGATCTTGCCCATGCCCTCGGCCGCGGCGTTGTGGACATAGGAAACGATGGTCTCGCCTTCCAGCACATGCATGCGGCGCAGGGTCATGTTCTCGCCGATGCGGGCGATGGCGTCGGTCAGGACCTCCTCGACCTTCTTGCCGTTCAGCTCGGTCGCTTTCAGGATCTCGACATTCTCGCCGGTCTGCAGGGCGATATCGGTGATGTCACGCACCAGCTTCTGGAAATCCGCGTTCTTGGCGACGAAATCGGTTTCCGAGTTCAACTCGACCGCGACCCCGCGACCGTCGCCGACGGCGACCCCGATCAGACCCTCGGCGGCGATGCGGTCCGATTTCTTGGCGGCCTTGGCCAGACCCTTGGTGCGCAGCCAGTCGACGGCGGCTTCCATGTCGCCATTGGTTTCGGTCAGCGCCTTCTTGGCGTCCATCATGCCCGCGCCGGTCGATTCGCGCAGCTCTTTCACCATCGCAGCGGTGATAGCCATCGGGTTGTCTCCTTGCTTTTCAATGCGTCAGGCGGGGCTTATCCCCGCCTGATGAACGTTATGTGAAACCTGGCATCTGCGGCCATCCGGGCCGCCGGCCGGGATCAGGCCTCGGCGGCGGCTTCTTCGGCGGCTTCGCCTTCCAGGTCCTCGGCCGGGGTCGCCTCGAGCGCGCCCAGGTCGACACCGGCGGCGCCCATCTGGGCGGTCATGCCGTCCAGCGCGGCGCGGCTGGCCAGATCGCAATACAGCGCGATGGCGCGGGCGGCGTCGTCATTGCCCGGGATGATGTAATCCACACCCTTGGGCGAGCAGTTGGTATCGACCACGGCGACGACCGGGATACCCAGCTTTTTCGCCTCGGCGATGGCCAGGTCTTCCTTGTTCACGTCGATCACGAACAGCAGGTCGGGCAGGCCGCCCATTTCGCGGATGCCGCCCAGCGACGCCTGCAGCTTGGCCTGCTCGCGCTCCATGCCCAGACGCTCTTTCTTGGTCAGGCCCTCGGCGCCCGAGGACAGCGTCTCGTCAAGCGCCTTGAGGCGCTGGATCGACTGCGACACGGTTTTCCAGTTGGTCAGCGTGCCGCCCAGCCAGCGGTGGTTCATGTAATATTGCGCCGATTTCTCGGCGGCATCGGCGACCGGCTTCTGCGCCTGGCGCTTGGTGCCGACGAACAGCACGCGGCCGCCCTTGGCGACGGTGTCGCGCACGACCTGCAGCGCCGCGTCGAGCATCGGCACGGTCTGGGTCAGGTCGAAGATGTGAATGCCGTTGCGTTCACCATAGATGAACTCGGCCATGCGGGGGTTCCAGCGTTGCGTCTGGTGGCCGTAATGAACGCCAGCTTCAAGCAGCTGACGCATGGAGAAATCGGGAAGCGCCATGTCCATTTCCTTTCCGGTTTGCGCCTTGGCGGGGCTTTCAGGGCAGTGCCCCAACCGGTGGACCGTCGAAGGATGTCTCCCTCCGGGGCCCGACCCCGCCTGTGAAGTGCGCGCGGAATAGTCCGACCGCGCGCGGATTGCAAGCCCCGATGCGCATTTTCGGTCGCCCCGCGGGGGTAGGGCGCCCGTGTCGCCGCATTTCACGGGGCGCGAAATCGGATACCGGCCGCGCCGGCAGATGCTTGCCCAGATGCGGAGGGGCTGCTAAATGACAATCCGCGTGGCCCCTATAGCTCAGCTGGTAGAGCAGCGGTTTTGTAAACCGAAGGTCGGCGGTTCGATCCCGTCTGGGGGCACGCTGGGCAATCATTCCCCCATGGTCATGGCCGCGCGCGGGCTCAGGCGCAGTCTGATGCCCGCCTTGCCCCGCAGCGTCAGCCGCATGACCGGCACCGGCCGCGTGTCGCCGGGGGCGATATGATAAGCCTTTGCCAGGGCGGACAGGATCAGCGGCCCCTCGATCATCGCGAAGCCGGCGCCGGGGCAGGCGCGCGCGCCGGCCGAAAAGGGGATATAGGCCTCGCGCATGCAGGTCCGGCCGTTTTCGGTCTGCCAGCGGCCGGGATCAAAGGCATCTGGCGCCTCCCAGAGCCGCTGGTGACGATGCAGATGCCAGGGCGACAGGACCAGTTGCGCCCCCCGGGGGGCGCGGCGGCCGCGCAGGGTTTCGGCATGGCGGCACTGGCGCACGGTCATGGCGACCGGCGGGTAAAGGCGCAGCGCCTCGCGAAACACCGCGCGGGCGGTGGCAAGTTCCTTGACCGCGCCGAATTCGGGGGCCAGCTTGGCCTCGGCCTCCTCGGCCAGCTTTTGCTGCCATTCGGGGCTTTCCGACAGCAGGAACAGCGCCCATGCCAAAGCCGAGGCCCCGGTCTCGTGCCCGGCCAGAAAGAAGGTCGCGACCTCGTCGATCATCTCGCGATCGGTCAGGCAGGCGCCGGTCTGCGGGTCGGGCGTGGTCATGATCTTGGTCGCCAGATCGGGCGGGGCGGTTCCCTGCGCGATCCCGGCGGCGCGGTCGGTCACCAGCTGCCGGATCAGCCCGCGAATGCGGCGCGCGCTGGCGCGCACCCGGCGCGAATGCGGGCGCGCCCAGCGGGGCAGGGCGATCAGCCCGCCCAGATTCACCATCGGCTGCGCGTCCTGATGGTCGCGAAACGCCTCGAACACCTGCGCGGCGATCCGGTTCTCGATCGGGATCGAGAACAGGGTGCGAAAGATGACATCCGCCGCGATATGGCTGGTCTGCGGCTCGATATCGATCTCGCGCCGGTCGGCCAGGGGCGCCAGACGCGCGACGCCGGCCTGCGCCGCCTGCCACATGGCGGGGAACGCCTCGCGCAGCCGGCCGCCCTCGAATGCGGGGTCGATGATCCGGCGCTGGCGGAGCCAGGTGTCGCCGTTCGAGATGAAGCTGGAATTGCCCAGAAGCGGCTGCAACCCGGCGGCCATGCGGGGCGATTTCGGGAAATCCATCGGCCGCTGCCGCAGGATCAGGTCGATCAGCTTCGGATCGTTGCAGGTAAAGCTGTGGATGAACGGGCCGCGGAACTCGGCCATCCAGGCGCGATAGAGCCGGTCGGATTGGGCCGACAGGATGTCGCGGCGGAAATCGCGGATAAAGCGCCAGACCGAGCCCTTGCCCTGGCGCGAGGGGGGCTTGGGCGGGATCATGTCGCGGTCCATCTGTTGACCGGGCGTGCGATGCGGCCCGGCGAATGCTGCCGCCCGGCAAAGCGGTCGCGCAGGCTGCGCGGCCCGGCGGTGATGGCAAAGTAATCATAGCTGCCGGGCCGGTCAAAGGCGCAAAGATACTGGAAATGCAGCCGGAACCAGCGCCCGCGCAGGCTGCGCCGCTTCCCGGCCGATAGGGATTGCGAGAAGGCCGCCGAGAGGACCAGCGGCTGCCTGCGGCCCTCGGGCTCGATGCCCGAGACCGCGACCGGATCGCACAGGCCAAAAGAGCAAGCATCGCCCGGCGCGGTCACGTCGATCCAGTCCAGATCGCCCCGCATCGACAGGTCGCGCAGGTCCGCCCGCAGCCGCTTCGCCCGCGGCAGGAACGAGGCCATGGGCACGACATGGCCCAGCGTCAAAAAGCCCAGGCGCGGCCCGCCCGCCGGTACGCGCCCCGAACGGGCCAGATCCGCCAGCACGGACACCCCCAGATAGGCGCCGGAACTGTGCCCGACCACCAGAACCTCGTCCCAGTCGCCGGTCAGGACCTCGGCGATGCGGTCGGTGAAACGCGCCAGCCGCGCCTCGAGCGCGGGCGGGTAGGCGCCGCCATGCTGCGCGGTAAAGGCGTAATCATGCATCAGGTAATAGGCAAAGATCCGGCCGTCGAGCCGCCGCCAGAGCCGCAGCCCGGCCCATGCCACCGCCAGCGTCACCGGCAGCCCCAGCCATGCGCCAAGCCCCGTCAAACGGCCCAGAACCCAGCCGATCGCTGCCCCGGCCGCCAGCGCCAGCGCCAGCTGCGCCAGCAGCACAACCACCGGATAAAGCGCCGCGATCACCGGCCCGCGCCTGAGCCGCATCAGCCGCCAAAGCGCCCCCGAGCCGATATAGGCCCATGCCGTGCGCAACAGCTGACCATAGGTTGCCGGGATCGACTGACCCATTGATTCCTGCACGATATCGGCCCAGACCAGCACCTCGAACTCGGCCTCGGTCTGCTGCCCGCCGAAAACGCCGCTGACCGCCCAGCCAAAGCCCTTGCGGTCGCGGCGCGGGCCGAAGGCAAGCCGGTAGCCGGAAATCCGCGCCTGCTCGGTGCCCTCGCGCCGATAAAGCTCGCGGTAGCGGCGCGGCGGGATCGGGTCGAAACCGGGGATATACAGGATGCGGCGGCGAAAGGGGCGGGTCATTGGCGCTCAATAACTTTGCGCCGCAGCATAGGCCAATCGCCGCGCCGGGCAAGGCGGCCGATACCGGCCCGGTCAGGCAACGCGCCAGCGCGCCTCGAGCTTTTCGATGGCGGCGATCCGGGCCGGGGTTTTGGGATGCGACATCAGCCATGCCGGCGCGGTGCCGCGATGGCCGGCCAGGGTTTCCAGCTTGCGAAACAGGCTTTTCTGCGGGCCGGTGCCAAGGCCCGCCTTGATCATCAGGGCGCTGGCGAACGCGTCCGCCTCGAACTCGTCCTGGCGCGACAGGCGTGCGGCCACCGTCGCCGCCACCAGATTGGCGATCCAGGCGCCGATCCCCGGAAGAAACCGCCCGAGCACGCCGGCCAGCACCACGCGGATGACGTTCTGGCCGGCGAAATCGACCATCCGGCGGCGCGTGTGGCCATGGGCGACATGGCCCAGCTCATGCGCGATAACCGAGGCCAGTTCCTCGGCGGTGACCTCGTTCCGGTCCAGCCGGTCCAGAAAGCCGCGGGTCAGAAAGACGCGGCCATCGGGCGCGGCCAGCCCGTTCACCGGCGCGATTTCATAGACATGGGCGCGAATCGGCGGCAGATCCATGGCGCGGCCCAGCCGCTCCAGCATCGGCACCAGCCGGGGATGGGTGAGCGGCGTCGAGTTCGCGTTCAGCTCGGCCTTCAGGCGCCACAGCGAAAAGAACCACATCGCGGCGGCATAGAGCAGGATCAGGATGATCGGCGTGAGCTTCAGCATGAGGCCAATATGGGCATGACCCGCGATCCCGCCAAGCATCGACCGTCAGTCGCGACATCCGGCCGCGCGGTCCTGTTGTTCGGGCCGGCCGCAGCAGCGGCCAGGCACCGATCCTTGCGGTCGTCAGAACGGGATGTCGTCGTCGAAATCGGGACGGCCACCGCCCGACTGGCTGCCGCCACCGCCCGAGGAATAGCCGCCGCCCGACGGGGCGCCGTAGCCGCCGTCGCGGTCGCCGCCGCCGCCGCCCGCGCCACGGCCGTCAAGCATGTGCAATTCGCTGCGGAAGGGGCGCAGCGCGATCTCGGTCGAATAGCGGTCATTGCCGTTCTGGTCCTGCCACTTGCGGGTTTCCAGCTGCCCCTCGACATAGACCTTGGAGCCCTTCTTCAGATATTGCTCGGCCACCCGGACCAGCGGCTCGGAATAGATCGCGACGGTATGCCATTCGGTCCGCTCGCGCCGTTCGCCGCTGTTGCGGTCCTTCCAGGTCTCGCTGGTCGCGATCCGCAGATTGGCGACCTTGCCGCCGTTCTGGAAGCTGCGCACCTCCGGGTCCTGACCCAGATTGCCGACCAGGATCACCTTGTTCACGCTGCCTGCCATTTCGCCCGTCCTCGCGTTGAATTTCGTTCCCGGGGTTTAGCGTGCCGGCGCGGGGAACGACAAGGGGGATCCGGGATCGGCGAAATTCCGCCCATCTTGAGGATCGGCGGCCGGGGGCGAAATTGCCTTGCGGTCGGGGGGCGGCTTTGCGTTATAGTGCGGCGCAAAAAGACCAAGACCTTGGTAGGCATGAGGGATCAGTGATGCTTTCACGCAATCGGGCGATGATGCGCCGGCTGGCGCGGGCGGCGGTCGTAATGACGCTGAGCGTCGGCCTTGCGGTTCCCGCCGCGGCCGAGGGGCTGCGGCTGCAGGGCAAGAGCAACAAGTCGCGGCTGGCGCAGTTCGAGCGGCAGACCCGGCTGATGGATTCGCGGCTGGCCGGCCAATATGAGCGCTCGGTCCGGTTGCGCCCGGGCGGCACCTCATCCAAGAGCGTGATCGACCTTGATATCGCGACCAATATCCCGGCCTATCGCGGCAATCGCCGCAGCCAGTATCTGCCCCATGCCCGCGCCATGGCGCGAAAACATGGCATACCCGAGGATCTGTTCCTGCGGCTGGTGCAGCAGGAATCGGGCTGGAACCCGTCGGCGCGGTCGAACAAGGGCGCGCGAGGGCTGGCGCAGCTGATGCCGGGAACGGCGGCAAAGCTTGGCGTCGATCCCAACGACCCGATCCAGAATCTGGAGGGCGGGGCGCGCTATCTGCGCATGATGTACAACACCTTCGGCAACTGGCGTCTGGCGCTGGCGGCGTATAATGCCGGGCCCGGCGCGGTCCAGAAATATAACGGCGTCCCGCCCTATCGCGAAACCAAGAACTACGTTCGCATCATCTACGGAAGCTGATTGCTCCGCAGCGCGGGGCAAGGGGAAAGGCCGGGCGTAATGTCCGGCCCGTGTGATTCGGGCCCTGGGCTCAGAAGGTCGAGGGGATGACCCGGGTGTATTTCGTCCCGGCGATCGAGGCCCCGGCCATCAGCCCGGACTGGCCGAAGATCATCGCGACGACCGGCTGCTGCATGGTGATCGTGTCGGTTCCGACCGACTGGCCGCGGCTGGGCAGGGCGTAATAGGCGCCGGCCTCGGCCACCCAGCCGGGGGCGCGCCGGAAATCGGCGAGCGCGGCATCGGTCTGGAAGATCAGCACATGGGCATATTGCTGCGCGCCGATCTGGAAGCCGAAACTGGCCTGCGTGGCGGAATAATAGTCCACCGTGACATCGTTGATGCGCAGCGCGCCCTGGCCATAGGCGCCGCCGACGCCAAAGCCCGCCTCGGTCATCAGCGGCATGTAAAGCACGCCCTTGGCGCCCTGGATCATCTGCGTGACGCCGGGATAGGTGCTCAGCAGATAGCTGCGCGTCGCATCGACGCGGGCATCCAGCCGCGACGAGGCGTCCTGACCGACCGCGTTCGAGCAGCCCGCCAATCCGAGCGCGGCCCCGCCGAGCAGCAGGAACCTGCGGCTCATTTCATTGGATTTCTTCATCTGTCGCCTCATTCCCTGGTTGGCGGTTGGCCCGCCCTTATGTCGCGGAATGATAGGCGAACTTGCCCGATCACGCCAGTCTTTCAGCCACTTGTGGCGCGTAATAGGTCAAAATCCCGTCGCAGCCGGCGCGACGAAAGGCCAGCAGGCTTTCCAGAACCACATCGCGCGACAGCCAGCCATTGCGCACCGCCCCCTCGATCATCGCATATTCGCCGCTGACCTGATAGGCATAGGTCGGCGCCGCGAACTGGTCGCGGACCATGCGGCAGATGTCCAGATAGGGCATGCCCGGCTTGACCATGACCATATCGGCCCCCTCGGCCAGATCGCGGGCGACGCAGCGCATTGCCTCGTCGCGGTTCGCGGGGTTGATCTGATAGGTCTTCTTGTCCCCCACCAGCCGCCCCGAGGCGCCCACCGCATCCCGGAACGGCCCGTAAAAGCCGCTGGCATATTTCGCCGCGTAGGACAGGATCGCGACATCCTTGTGGCCGGCGCCTTCCAGCGCGCCGCGCAGCGCGCCGATGCGCCCGTCCATCATGTCCGAAGGGCCCAGGATATCGGCGCCCGCCTCGGCCTGGACCAGCGCCATGCGCACCAGCGCCTCGACGGTTTCATCGTTCAGGATGACGCCGTCGCGCACCAGCCCGTCATGGCCGTTGGCGTTATAGGGGTCCAGCGCGATATCGGTCATCACCGCCAGATCCGGCGCGACCTGCTTGATCGCGCGGATGGCGCGGTTGCCGATATTGTCGGGGTCCCAGGCGCGTTCGCAGCCATCTGTCTTCAGATCCGGATCGGAATGGGGAAAGACGCAGATGGCGGGGATATTCAGCCGCATCGCGGTTTCGGCCGCGCGTTTCGCGCCCTCGAGCGTCAGCCGCTCGATCCCGGGCATCGAGGGGATCTCGCCCGCGCCGCCCGCGATTTCGGTGACGAAGATCGGCCAGATCAGGTTGGCGGCGGTCAGGTTCACCTCGGTGGTAAGCGCGCGCATCGCGGGGCTGCGGCGCAGCCGGCGCAGCCGGCTGGCGGGGAAGGGGGCGACGATCGGGGTCGGGGACATGGCGGGCCTGTGTTCTGCGGGGCCGGAGCGCGGCGCTTCAATCGGGCTGAAACTGCACCCTTGCCCGGCGGCGCGCAACCCCTGCCGGCCGCGACACCGAAATACCAGGTTTTTCTTTGCCCGCGCCAAGGATAGGTTATCCCCTGCATCTAATCGGCCCGGAGAGAGCGTGCTTAACATCGAGGCAATTCTGGCCCTGCTGGACAGCCGTTCCTTCGGCTCGATCTGGTTCTGGGTCGTGCTGATCCTTGCCTGGACCCTTGCCGGTCGCCATGTGCTGGGCGTGCCGACCGAGGTGGTCATGGCGGCGCACCGCGCGGCCCCGGATCCGGACGACGACCCCGCGGCGCTGCTGCTGCTGGACTGGCTTTCACTGACCCTGCCGCGCCGGGAGCTGTCGCGGGGCGCGGGTGTGGCGCTGATCGGGATGGGGGCCTTTGCGCTGACCACGCTGGCGGTGCTGGGCTTTGTCTATGGGCTGGAAATGGCGCAGGCGCTGGTCCTGCTGACACTTCCCTTTGCGCTGATCCGCCTGATCGAGATGCGGCTTGCGCGCCATCTGTCGGCCATCCTGCGGCGCGCGGAAACGGGGCTTTCGGTCAGTGAACCCGCCGCCGAGGCCGCGCGGATGATGCGCCGTCACCGGCTGGTGGTGACGCTGGTCTCGATCCTGGCGGTGGCGCTCACGACCTTCTACGGCGTCGGCTGGATGCTGGCACATCCGTTCGGATAGGGTGGCTTGGGCTTGACTTCGCCGGTGCCGGCTTTACCTGACGGCTCATGTCAGCGCATCCCGAACATCTGATCCTTTCCGGCGCGCCCGAGGGCATGGACGCCGCCCTGATCGCGCGCGAACTGGCGCGCGGCCAGCCGGTCATCCATATCGCGCGCGACGACCGCCGCATGGCCGCGATGCGGGCCGCGCTGGCCTTTTTTGCGCCGCAGGCGGTGGTGCTGGAGTTCCCGGCCTGGGATACGACGCCCTATGACCGCGTATCGCCCGCGCCGGCGGTGATGGCGGCGCGCATGGCGGTGCTGACGGCGCTGGCCCATGGCGCGATCCGGGGGCCGTTCATCCTGCTGACCACGCTGAACGCCGCCATGCAACGTGTCCCCCCGCGCGAGGCCCTGCGCGAGGCCAGCTTTTCCGCCGCCGTCGGCGACCGCATGGACGAGGCTGCGCTGCGCGCATTCCTGGCCCGCATGGGTTTCGCGCAATCGCCCACGGTGACCGAGCCGGGCGATTTCGCCATGCGCGGCGGCATCATCGACATCTATCCGCCCGGAGAGACCGGCCCGATCCGGCTGGACATGTTCGGCGATGTGCTGGAGGGCGCGCGCCGTTTCGACCCCGAAACCCAGCGTTCGACCGACAGGCTGGACCGGGTCGAACTGGCCCCCATGTCCGAGGTCATTCTGGACGAGCAGGCGATCACCCGCTTTCGCCAGAGCTACCGCGCCGAATACGGGGGCGGCGCCAATGATCCGCTTTACGAAGGCATCAGCGCCGGCCGCAAGATGGCCGGGATGGAGCATTGGCTGCCCTGGTTCCATGCCCGGCTGGAAAGCCTGTTCGACTATCTGCCCGGGGCCTCGCTGGTGGCGGACGATCACCTTGACCAGGTGCGCGATGCGCGCTGGCAGATGATCTCGGAACAGTTCGATGCCCGGCTTGAGGCGCTCGGGCGCAAGGGCGGCGCGGATACGGTTTACCGCCCGGTGCCGCCGCCGCAGATCTTTCCCGACGAGGCAGAATGGCGGCGCTGGCTGGCCGCGCATCGGCTGCTGCGCCTGTCGGTCCTGCCGCAGCCGCCCGGCCCGGGCGTGCTGGACGCGGGCGGCCGCGTCGGGCGCAATTTCGCGCCCGAGCGTCAGGCCGAAAAAGGAAACCTGTTCAAGACGCTCGCGGAGCATATTCAGGCGCTTTCGCGTGCGCATCGCGTGGTCATCGCCAGCTTTTCCGAAGGCGCGCGGGAACGCCTGTCGGGCCTGATCGCGGATGAAGGGGTCACCGGCGCGAAACCGATCTCCGATCTGCGCGATCTGCCCGACCGGCCCGGCGCGCTTGGGCTGGCGGTCTGGCCGCTGGAAGAGGGGTTCGTCTCGGACGGGCAGGCGACGGGGCCGCTTGCGGTCATCTCGGAACAGGATGTGCTGGGCGACCGGCTGATCCGGGGCGCGAAAAAGCGCCGCCGGGCCGAGAATTTCCTGCGCGACACCACCACGCTGTCCCCCGGCGATCTGGTGGTGCATGTCGAACACGGCATCGGCCGCTATACCGGGCTGGAAACCGTCAAGGCGCTTGGCGTGCCCCATGATTGCGTGGCGCTGGAATATGCCGGCGGCGACCGGCTTTACCTGCCGGTCGAGAATATCGAACTGCTGACCCGTTACGGCCATGAAGAGGGGCTGCTGGACAAGCTGGGCGGCGGCGCATGGCAGGCCCGCAAGGCGCGGCTCAAGGAACGCATCAGGCTGATCGCAGACCGGCTGATGCGCGTCGCGGCCGAGCGCCTGCTGCGCCCCGCCCCGGTTCTGCAGCCCGAGCATCACGAGACCGAGGAATTCGCCGCCCGCTTCCCCTATGACGAGACCGAGGATCAGGCCGCGGCCATCGCCGATGTGGCCGAGGATCTGGCCGCCGGCCGGCCGATGGATCGCCTCGTCGTGGGCGATGTCGGCTTCGGCAAGACCGAGGTCGCCATGCGCGCGGCCTTCATCGCCGCAAGCCAGGGGTTGCAGGTCGCGGTGGTCGCGCCGACGACCTTGCTGGCGCGCCAGCATTTCCGCACCTTTGCCGAGCGGTTTCGCGGCACCGCGATCGATGTCCGGCCCCTGTCGCGCTTTGTCAGCGCCCGTGACGCGGCCCAGACGCGCGCCGGGCTGGCCGAGGGCACGGTCGATATCGTCGTGGGCACTCATGCGGTGCTGGCCAAGCAGGTGCGGTTCAAGAACCTTGGCCTGCTGATCGTGGACGAGGAACAGCATTTCGGCGTCGCCCATAAGGAGCGGCTGAAGGAATTGCGCAGCGATATCCATGTGCTGACGCTGACCGCGACGCCGATCCCGCGCACGCTGCAACTGTCGCTGACCGGGGTGCGCGACCTGTCGATCATCGGCACGCCGCCCGTGGACCGGCTGGCGATCCGCACCTATGTCAGCGAATTCGACGGTGTGACCATCCGCGAGGCGCTGCTGCGCGAGAAGTATCGCGGCGGGCAGAGCTTCTTTGTCGTCCCGCGCCTCTCGGACCTGCCCGAGATCGAGGATTGGCTGCGCGAACACGTCCCCGAGATCAGCTATATCGTCGCCCATGGCCAGCTTGCCGCCGGCGATCTGGATCAGCGCATGAACGCGTTCTATGACGGCAGCCACGATGTGCTGCTGGCGACCAGCATCGTTGAATCGGGGCTGGATATCCCGACCGCGAACACGATGGTGGTCTGGCGCGCCGACATGTTCGGCCTGGCGCAGCTTTACCAGATCAGGGGGCGGGTCGGGCGCTCCAAGACGCGGGCCTATTGCTATCTGACGACGAAACCGCGCGTGCCGCTGACCCCGCAGGCGATGCGGCGGCTGAAATTCCTGGGCGCCATCGACAGCCTTGGGGCGGGGTTCAACCTGGCCTCGCAGGATCTGGACCTGCGCGGGGCCGGCAACCTGTTGGGCGAGGAGCAATCCGGCCATATCAAGGAGGTCGGGTTCGAGCTTTACCAGCAGATGCTGGAGGAAACCATCGCCAAGCTGAAATCCGGCGAAATCGAAGGCACGCCCGAGGATGAATGGGCGCCGCAGCTGAACCTTGGCGTGCCGGTGACGATCCCGGAAAGCTATATCCCCGATCTGGATGTGCGGCTGGGCCTGTACCGGCGTCTGGCGGAACTGACCACCAAGGTCGAACTCGAGGGTTTCGCGGCCGAGTTGATCGACCGTTTCGGCCCGCTCCCGCGCGAGGTAAACACGCTTCTGCTGGTCATCCGCATCAAGGCCATGGCCAAGCGCGCCAATATTTCCCGGCTGGATGCGGGTCCCAAGGGCGTGACGATCCAGTTCCATGGCGACAAGTTCCCCAACCCGGCCGGGCTGGTCGAATTCATTCACGATCAGCGCGGACAGGCGAAGGTGACCGATAACAGGATCGTCGTCCTGCGCGATTGGCCGGGCGATGCCGACCGGATCAAGGGCAGTTTCGCCATCGCGCGGGATCTGGCCGCGAAGATCCGCGAGGGGAAAACACGTTGACCGAGTAGCCGTCCCCGACGATCCGTGGCGAACGCGGGGGTGCAACCCTCCATATCCGGAGGCGGCTAGGCCGGAAATCGCCATGATCGCGCCGGATCTGGTGAGGAATGCGTTTCTGGTTCACGCGGCAGACGCTGGTGGACCGACGCCCGCCCGTCTCAACTCGCGCCAGACAGGCGTGAAGGGCCTTGTCATGTGGAATTGGCCATGACTCTTCTGGCACGCCCTTGGCGTATCCATGGGAATGGTGGAACCACGCTCGCCGGAGCTGTGCCCCAACTGGCCGTTACAGAGGTTTCGGGATATCGCGGGAACAAGGGTGCAATCCTTGAAACCGCTTTTTCCCTCGGGGTTTCGGCGGATTTTCGGTCCCTGAGCAGTGGTATGGTGGGCGATAACGGATTTGAACCGCTGACATCTTCGATGTGAACGAAGCGCTCTACCGCTGAGCTAATCGCCCGGTCCGCGCTAGATAGCCGCAGTCGGGGCCTGCTGCAAGAGGTCAGTGGCGAATTTTCTTGCGCGCGCCCCTAAGTGCTTTCCCCGGCCTTGCGGCGCAGGCGCAGGGTGATGATTTCGGCGCCCGACCGGTCAATGCTGCGGCTGACCCGCGCGCGCCCAAGAGGCGGCAGGGCCAGCGTCATGCCGCCGGCGATGGCATCGCCAAGCTCGGCCAACGTTGCCTCGACCACGGGTTTTATATCGGCGCTGCGCAGCCCTGTGCGCCGCGCCACATGCGCCAGCAACTGCCGTTTCTGCAGCACCCTTGCCGTCTGCGGATCGTGCGGAACCCGGCCGCCGCCTCGCTCTGGCATAGTCATGGACGACTCCCCCTTGTTGATGGAGCACGGACCAGGACAAGAAAGCCGCGCGGAATTCCTTCCGCGCGGCTTCGTGTTCAGTGGGCGACTGCCGCCCCGCTACTGCCTTGGTCGCGTGCCGCCGCCAGCCGGGTGGCTTCCGCCGCTTCTTCGGCGGCCTGGTCCCACTCGACCGGCTCAGGCTTGCGCACCAGCGCATGGCTCAGCACCTCGCGGACATGGCTGACCGGAATGATCCTGAGACCTTCCTTCACATTGGCCGGAATCTCGGCCAGGTCCTTTTCGTTATCGGCCGGGATCAGCACCGTCTTGATGCCGCCGCGCAGGGCCGCCAGCAGCTTTTCCTTCAGCCCGCCGATGGCCAGCACATTGCCGCGCAGCGTGACCTCGCCGGTCATGGCGACATCCTTGCGCACCGGGATCTGGGTCAGCACCGACACGATCGAGGTGACCATGGCGGTGCCCGCCGAAGGCCCGTCCTTGGGCGTCGCGCCTTCGGGGACGTGGACATGGATATCCACGGCCTCGAATGTTGGCGGCTTCACGCCCAGTTCCGGGCTGATCGAGCGGACAAAGGACGATGCGGCATCGATCGATTCCTTCATCACATCGCCCAGCTTGCCGGTGGTCTTCATGCGGCCCTTGCCGGGCAGTTTAAGCGCCTCGATCTGCAGAAGATCGCCGCCGACCTGGGTCCATGCCAGACCCGTCACCACGCCGACCTGATCGTCCTTTTCGGCCAGGCCGTAGCGGTGGCGGCGCACGCCCAGATATTCCTCGGCCTTCTGGGTATCGATCTCGACCGATTTCACCTTGCCCTTGAGGATTTCGGTCACCGCCTTGCGGGCCAGCTTGGCGATTTCACGCTCCAGCGACCGCACACCGGCCTCGCGGGTGTAATAGCGGATCACATGGGTCAGCGCATCGTCACTGACGCTGAACTCACCCTTGCGCAGCCCGTTCGCCTTGATCTGCTTGGGCAGCAGGTGCTGGCGCGCGATCTCGCGCTTTTCATCCTCGGTATAGCCGGCGAGCGGGATGATCTCCATCCGGTCGAGCAGCGGCCCGGGCATGTTGTAGCTGTTGGCGGTGGTCACGAACATGACGTTGGACAGGTCGTATTCCACCTCAAGATAGTGGTCGACGAAGGTCGCGTTCTGTTCGGGATCCAGCACCTCCAGCATGGCACTGGCCGGATCGCCCCGGAAATCCTGGCCCATCTTGTCGATTTCATCGAGCAGGATCAGCGGGTTGGTGGTCTTGGCCTTTTTCAGCGCCTGGATGATCTTGCCCGGCATCGAGCCGATATAGGTCCGGCGGTGGCCGCGGATTTCGCTTTCATCGCGCACACCGCCCAGGCTGATGCGGATGAATTCGCGCCCCGTCGCCCGCGCGACCGAACGCCCCAGGCTGGTCTTGCCGACGCCCGGAGGGCCGACAAGGCACAGGATCGGGCCCTTCAGCTTGGTCGAGCGGTTCTGCACCGCCAGATATTCGACGATGCGTTCCTTGACCTTTTCCAGCCCGTAATGATCGGCATCCAGGACCTGTTCGGCCTTGCCGAGATCCTTGCGGACACGCGACTTGATGCCCCAGGGCAGCGCCAGCAGCCAGTCCAGATAGTTGCGGCTGACCGTGGCCTCGGCGGACATCGGCGACATCGATTTCAGCTTCTTCAGCTCGGCCTCGGCCTTTTCGCGGGCCTCCTTGCTGAATTTGGTCGCGGCGATCCTCTCCTCCAGCTCGGTGATCTCGTTGCCGCCATCCTCGCCGTCGCCCAGTTCCTTCTGAATGGCCTTCATCTGCTCATTCAGATAGTATTCCCGCTGGGTCTTCTCCATCTGGGTCTTGACGCGGGACTTGATCTTTTTCTCGACCTGCAGAACCGACATCTCGCCCTGCATCAGGCCATAGACCTTTTCCAGCCGCTCGGCAGTCACCAGCGTCTCGAGCAGTTCCTGTTTCTGGTCCAGGGCGATGCCCAGATGGCCGCTGACCAGATCGGCCAGCCGCGCGGGCTCACGCGCCTCGGCGACGGCCGAGACGACCTCTTCAGGGATGTTCTTGCGCACCTTGACGTAACGCTCGAACTCCTCGGCCACGGCGCGGGTCAGCGCGGTCAGCGTGTCGGCGTCGCCGGCATCCTCGGCCAAAGGCTCGCAGCTGGCTTCGAAATAATTCTCGTTCGGCACGAAGTCCGAGATCTGGACGCGCTCGCGACCCTCGACCAGGACCTTGACCGTGCCATCGGGCAACTTCAGAAGCTGCAGCACATTGGCCAGCACTCCGATGCGGAAAATGCCCTCGGCAGTAGGTTCATCGACAGCCGCATCCTTTTGCGCCGCCAGCAGGATCGGGCGATCCTGTTCCATCACCGCTTCCAGCGCCCGCACGGATCGGTCGCGCCCCACGAACAGGGGCACGATCATATGCGGAAACACCACAATGTCCCGCAAGGGCAGGACCGGATGGGAGGTATAGGCGAATTCGTTCATCGAAACAGTCCTTTCTCGCCAAGAACCGCGACCCCGTGGAAAGGCAGCCCGCGCTTCCTGCTGACGGAGAAGATAGGCAGCACGGGCGGCGGGTTCAATGGCAGATTCGTTCGCCCTTTGTCCACATGTCGACATATAACTGATACATTATAGCAAAAGCCCCCCGGTGAGGAAATGCCGGAGGCCGCCAATGCCGCCGGAAAAATACCAGTTCGGCGGGGCTTGTCCCGAACAGGCCGCCGAAGCAATCGGCCGATGACGCGACTTGAGGACGATGTTTCGGCCTCGTCACGGCAGTGACGGCGCTGCCGTGACGAACTTGTCCCATAATGCTTCCTGCCACTCCAGCGAATGGAGCGCACCATCAAACCGTGGGATCAAACAGTTGCGCTTATTCACGTAGCGCGGTTATCTCGTCGAGGCCCGCCGTGGCGCCTCCGGTCAGGATCAGCCTGGGCCAGCCGTTGACGATTTCCGCGCCGGTCACGCGTGTATAGGCTTCAACCACTGCCATGCCGATAACCTCGCCATCAGCCAGGGATTCGATTCGGAACTGATAGGCTCCAGCAGGGAGAGGCTCGCCATCGGCATCGCGGCCCTGCCAGTCGACTTCGCCCGCGCCGGTGCCGATGCTTTCGCGTGACACCTCATTGCCTTGCGCATCGTGGGCCACGAGTGTCACCTCATCGGCGCCAGCCATGGGGTGGACGTTCAGTGTCAACGGCGACTGGTCGTACCAGACCGGAGCATCGGTACGGACCTCGCGCCCGATCCACCCCGACAGATCACCCAAGCCGCTGGACGAGCCCTGCAATAGCTGACCCAATAGCTGATTGGTCAGTACCTGCTGTTCGACGCCCGAGAATGTCGCGAGCTGAACCGCAAACTCGGTTCCCTCCATGGGATTGAGAGGGTCCTGGTTCTTGATCTGCGTCGTCAGCATTTTCAGAAAGGTTTCAAAATCGCTGCTTGCGAAAGCCGCTCCGGCCGCTGTGCCGCCTGTCGTCTGAACTGCCGCCGCAGTGCCGGCAACGGAAGAGGAAACGCCAACCACCATTCATATGCTCCTTATATCCTGATATCGATCTGACAATCGCCCGCTATCCGCGATACCGCCTGGGCCTTTGGTTCGTCATTTCCGTGCGGACCGCGCGCGGGCTCGGCAACTGGCTGCTTTGTCTCGGCCCTGGCGCCCTGTCGCTTTCCAGCACCGGCATCATCCGCAAAAGAAAGGTCAGCGCCGCCGAATCCCGTATCTTTAAGCTCCTGGGCAAGCAGGTGAGAATGCCGCCGCAGCAGATCCAGAGTGTCGCGATGTTCCGCATAGACACTGATGGACGGGCGCTCACCGCCGGTAACGACAAGTCTGACCTTGCCAAGCTCTTCAGGAGTCAGGGTTATTTCGACCCACTCCGCCTCGCCTTTCGCGGCGCCGGAGGCGATCTGTCTGGCTATATCACTCGCAGCAACAGGGGCTGCACGTGCCGTGGATGGAGCACCAGCGGCAGCGACTGTCCTCGAATCTGTATCGGGATGCAGAGTGACTTCTGCGGCCAGCAAAGCCGGTTCTTTCACCGAAAGATTATCAGGATCGATTGCGGCATTTGTCGGATCCGGCGCAGCTAGGCTTTCGACGCGCCGTGATAATTGTCCGGGTGGCATATTCCCCTCGACCCTCCGGGGTAACGACATGCCGGCGACGGCCCGAAGTTCGCCATCGATTGCCACAGGCGGTTCATTTATTGGACCCGAGAGACCATCAGATGGTTCCTGCGACCTGAGTACTCCGGAACCACTCTCGGCCTGCTGCATGATTTTCGCACCGCCCCAGGCGTTGGGTCGGGGCGTATCCGAAAGCTCCCCGTCCGACGCGATGGGATCCGCCCTCCGACCGTCCGGTAAATCAGCTTGAGTCGTCGGGATCGGTTCCGAATCCACCAAACCGGAGGAAACGTCCAACGACGTTTTCCTGTGCTGCTCGGCAGCCCCGGGAGGACGCACATCTGGCCCCGGCCAATCCTGACCGAAACCCGTTTCCTGCTCCCCGTCCTCATCCGGCTCGTTGGAATCGACCGGTTCCTCATCCGGGATATCCGCGACAGAGCCGTCCGGCGACGCGAGCAGCTTCAGAAATCCAGCTTCGCCCGTGTCGGCCTGCGGGCCGGCCTTGGCAACGGATCCCTTTAATACCGCGTGAGTCGCAAAATTGATCATTTCCGGAGTCATTGATCGGTCCCAAGATTTTTCAGACCTATAGCAGGCCAAGGTTACCAAATATTTATCGTTGAGAAATATCCTTCAGGACATCAACATGTTGTTCGGCGTGGAATAAGGACCCCGCTTCTGGGGTGATCGGCGTCCAAAAGGGACCCCACCGACCGGGGGTTGGGTCCATTGTGTTTCCGATGATTATCGGAGGCCTTGAGCGGGATGTTGAT
>NZ_JRKN01000019.1 GCF_000763905.1 Paracoccus halophilus | reverse complement strand
CTTTGCCCGCTTGAAAGATTGGCGGCGTATCGCAACCCGTTACGACAGATGCGGAGACCTGTTCCTCTCCGCCATCTGCATCGCCGCCATCGTCATCTTTTGGCTGCCAAAATGAGTCCTGACCCTAAGTCCGAACAAACAATGATAGACGGCCGTGAACAAAGTATAAAAAATATGGTTGCGCCGAAACTCCGTGTTCGCCAAGCCTTCCGGAAACAGATTCGAAATAAACTGAACAACTTCCCTGAATCTAAGCTCCAGATTTGCGACGTCATGTGGGAAGTCGCTTTCATAAGCAGAGTAATATCGCTTGATTTGCTTCTTCGACTTTATTCCCTCGATCATGGCAATTATGATGTCAGCAACAAGATTAACCTCTTGCATTCGCAAGATTTGCTGGGCAGTGAGGATTCTCTGCTTAGTCCAGTACTCGTTATATTCGAATCCGATCTTGTCAGCCAGAACCTTGAAGGGTCCGAAATGTCCAGCGTTTATTTTCTCTTGCTCGTTCAGAATGACCGCATAAGAGTTGAGACGTGCGAAGATGTCTAATATCTCAGAGTCTGATATATTAATTAGTAGGTCAACAGCAATTTCGAAGGTGAGGAACCCTGATTGCGCATCTTCGGGGAGTTGGCTGAAGCGCATGCCGCCATATTCTGGATGCTGATTTCGCCCCAGCGGAAAGCCATCTCTGACATAAGATAAGATGGTGCGAAGACGCTGCTGTCCATCAACGACTTCTCGGATCGAAGATTTCGTTGTCACATTTAGCTTCTGGCGAATGAAAACTTTTGGGATCGGATTTCCGCGGAGAATCGTATCGATGAGATAGCTTTTTGCTTTGTCGCTCCATACCGCACGGCGCTGGAACGCGGGGTTCAAGACGAGCTGTTTCTGGCTATCCCATTCAATAAAGTCGTTGATACTATAGGTGCGAGAATCGAAACTCTTCATATGAATTTCCCAAAATTCGGGGCATATGCTAAGCAGCCCCGCTTATCCCTCGTCTACGACGAGTTTCTTCAGTTAAATTTGGTAGCCGGGTTCATCGTCTGGCGCAAGGTCTCGGCAAACTTTTGGCAATGTATGCTTGCACAGCAATACATGGGGCCGAAGAGAGGTTTGGCTGGAGGTGGCGCAGCGCATGACCAGTTGTGCCGCCACAAGTCCGCTCCGAGCACGAATTAACCGAGGGGGATCACGCTAACGAAAGAAAGGCAGAATGCTGCAGCCTGCACGAACGGCGGGTTCGGAGAAGCTGCGACGCGGCGTCTGATCTCGCGATCAAGGTCCGCTCAGGGCCGACTTGGCCCGCTCTCTGCTGCTGACGCTGAAACAGGGCTCTGCGCCGCCACATGCGCGGTTTGTCCCGGTCATTCAGCTTGCTTTCCTCAGCTGGGCCAGCGCGCGGGCGCGGGCAATCGGATCATTGAGGCGCCTCGCCTCGACCTCGGCCTTTGCCGCGGCCATCTCTGCGTCGAGGCGCTCGAAAACCGGAAGCGCGGCAGGATCCAGCGCCACGATCCGCGCCGCTATCAGGTGCGCGCGTTCGAGGCGGGCAATTTGCTGGGCGGTCATGGTTCATCCTTTCTGTCGCTCGGGATGGCAGCCCGCGCGGGGCTGCGCACCGGAGCGTCAGACGCCGATCAACTCACGACCTGCTTGCGTCAGCGTCGCGTTCAGCCAGCCGGGCTTGCTGCGGCCGCTCGTTTCGATCAGGCCTGAATCCTTCAGCGGCTTCGAAGCGCGGATGCTGACCGCTCGGTTCCTGTGGATATCGCGAAGGGCTTCGATGTGCTTATCGGTCTGGTTCGTCATGTCTGTTCCTTGCTTGGGTGATCGAGCGTGTCGCTCGGGATGCTGGCCCGCGCGGGGCCAGTCACCGGAGCGTCAAAACGGGATCACGCCTCCGGCGTGCCCATCAGGACCGGCAATTCGGTCGCGGCCTCGGCAGCCTCGATTGCCTCGCGCGTCGCGTCACGCAGCGCCACGTCAGCGTTGTAGAGCGAGACGATAAATTTCACGCTGTCGCCCGCTTTGCGATAGCGGAACCGAACCGCCAGCCGATAGAGAGCGCCTTCGTCAAACACCGGGATCGCGATCATGAACAGATTCGGGATGCGCAGCGGTGCGCCATCCAGTTCCTTATGCTCGGTAAGGAATTGTACCTGGGCCTCGCCAGTGTCGCGGTTCGTCGTGACGTTCAGGTGCCCGGTCTCGTGAATCTGGAAGCTGCGCGACAGCTGCACCAGCGCAGAATACTGGCCAAAGCGGCCCTGCACCTTTGCGGCGATGTCCGCCATGCGCTGTTCCCACGGTTCCGGTTCGCCCTTCCCCCGGCCCAGGAGGAACGGCGTCGGGTCCAGAAGGTCCTTGGCATTGGCCTCGATGAACTCGCCGAATTCGTCTTTGGTGAGCGGCTTGTCATGGATCGATTGCCACAGGCGCCATTCGCGCGAGAGCGGGAAATTGTACTCGGCGCGGTGCTTGCAGGCGTTGGCCAGTACATCGCGCGTACCGGCATCCAGAGTCGGGGCGCCCTGACCATGATAATCGATTACTGCCGTCAGCTTCGGAGCAGGGTTGATCTGCGAAAAGATCACGGACTGCTCGCCCTTGAACCGATTGATCCAGCCGATGAAGCTTGACAGATCGGCCAGGTGAGCGGTGCCCGTTCGGCGCAGAGGCTTGAGCCGAGTCAGGGCCGCCAAGTGAGCGTTCGTCACGTCCTGGACGTTCAGGCCATTCGGTACGGCGACCATCGTCGGGACCGTAAGCTCATCGCCGACATCCGGTGCGGCGATGGTCTGAATATCGCCAAGTTCTTTCATCGTCTCGATGATCGTCTCGGCGATGTTCTTCTGTTCGGTGGATTCCATGCTGATCCCTTTCATTCAGCGGTGCGAAGTTCGCGGCGGCCGTCGCCGGCGTCGCGGATTTCCATGCGGCTTTGAGCCGGGTTGTGGGTGGTGACGCCGCCTGTCCCGTTCATCCATCCGACAGCTTTATGCTTCGGCGGCTTGGGCCCGGTGATCTTGTCCTCGATCACCATTTCAAGCTGGCCGAACCGATCGAGCGACATGCTGATGGTGATACTGACCTTGGCCTTGGCCGTGGTCTGGTAATCCTGCGAGTGCTGGCGCATCTCGATATTGTTTGCTTCCATTCGGTCGAGCAGATCCGGCAGGTAATCGCCGCCATCGGCGAGCCCGAGGATCTGGTCGATGGAGCGAAGAACAGGGGGAGTGGACACGAGGATTCCTTTCGTGGATGGAGCCCGGCCGGGGGCACGATAACCGGCCGGGCTGGCGTTAGTCCGGAAGTGGCCCGGAGGCCCGCAGCTGATCAGCCAAGCCGCTTTTCCCTTCGCGCTCGGCTTTCTTGATCGCGGCGGCGCGATGGTGCGGGTTCATGTCGGCCATGCTGATCTTCGAGCCGTCGCTACGCTGATAGGTGCCGGAGCCTTTGGCCGCGTCGGGCTGGGTGGCCCGCGAGTATGGCCAAGAGAGCCCCTTGTTGTTGCACGTATTCATTGCTGCCCCGCCTCGAAATCCTCGTAGGACTTCAGCATCTCGGCATGGCGCTCGGGCTCATGCTTCTTGATCTGAGCGAGCTGGGTGTCGTGCAGGTCCAGAACCTCTTGCAGAGACATGCCATCGTTCAGTTCGTCAGAGATCTGCGCGTCGAGCATGTCGATGAACTTGTCGAACTCTGGCGGGCGATCCGTCTCCGTCTGGCGATCGACGTCCAGCGAACCTTGTTCAGCCGCCTTCGGCCCGCCGTCATTGTAGGCGGTGTCATCGGTGCGCGGTTTCTGATTGCGACGCTGCGCCGGCGCCCTCTCGCGCTTCTGATCCTTCGGCACGGTCTGCTGCGCAGAGCGCTGATCCTCGACCTGGGCGACCTCGCCGGTTTCCGGGTCGTGGTCGATCATCTGCCCGGACAGATCGCTGTCGTATTCCGGCTGGGCATCGAGGCCGGCGGTCGGGTTCATGGCGAAGCCCATGTAATCCGCGCGCGCGCCATCGGCTTCCAGGCCGTCTCGGAACTCGGTGGACAAAGGCAGAAACTTCGCCAGGGCGCGAATGGCGGTTTTCTGCGCCATCTCGTCCTCATGAGTTGCCCAAGGGCTGTTGATCGGCTTGTTGTATTGTTCGGCGGTGCGAACAGCGGCCTGCCAGCCTTGCGAGCCGTCCCTGATCTTCATCACCTTCGCCCAGGGCAAGACGACATAGGCGTGGCCACCGTCACGGAACTTGGCGATGGCATAGGCGTGCAGCTTATGACCTTCCTGTGCGCCGGCGCGGTGACGCAGCCGGGATTCCGTGCCTTCCTCGTATTCCCACAGGCCGCCAGTGGCTTCGTCGTCGCTGTAGTGGATGCCGGCGGCAATCGACGTGATGTGGCCCGACCGGCGCGCCAGGTCGATATAGCCCTTGTAGCCGATGATCAGCTGGACGTTTGTTTCCACCACCTCCCACCGGCCCGAATTCTTGTTCCTCTCCTTCCGGTCAAACGGAATGAGATAGGCGTGGCCTAGCACCGTGTTCGGCTCGAGACCCAGGCTGGCGCATTGCATCATCGCGCCCAGCAGCGAGAGCGGGTTGCACGCTCCCAGCTTCGGCGTGGTGCGCAGGCCCCGAGGATCCTGCTCGCGCATCACCTGAAGACGCTAAAGCTGCCCACCTTCCTGCGGGAGCACGAGAAGCTGGCCCGCCAATGCGCCGCCGAAGGGCTGGATCACGTCCAGTTTCTGGCGCGCCTGGTCGAGCTCGAATTGATCGACCGCGAACGAAGGATGGTCGATCGGCGCATCAAGGCCGCGAAGTTCCCGGCGACCAAGAGCCTGGACAGTTTCGACTTCAAGGCGATCCCAAAGCTCAACAAGATGCAGGTGCTGGAGCTTGCCCGCTGCGAATGGATCGACCGGCGCGAGAACGTCATCGCCCTCGGACCGAGCGGCACCGGCAAAACCCACATTGCCCTCGGCCTGGGTTTGGCGGCCTGCCAGAAGGGAATGTCGGTCAGCTTCACCGCCGCCGCTGCGCTGGTCAATGAGCTGTTGGAGGCCCGTGACGAACGCCGCCTGCTCCGCGTCCAGAAACAGATGGCCGCCGTCAAGCTGCTCATCATCGACGAACCGGGCTTCGTGCCGCTGTCCAGGACCGGCGCCGAACTGCTGTTCGAGATGATCTCCCAGCGTTACGAGCGTGGCGCCTCGCTGATCACCAGCAACCTGCAGTTCGACGAATGGACCGAAACCTTCGGAACCGAGCGCCTCACTGGCGCTCTCCTCGATCGGCTGACGCATCACGTCAACATCCTCGAGATGAACGGCGAGAGCTACCGCCTGGCGCAAAGCCGCGTGCGCAAATCCACCGACACCGCCTGATCCGGCCCGCGCAGACTTGGCCCTGAAGGGCCAAGGCGGCCAGTCAGCCGCCCGCTATGTGGGGAGCGCGGCTGACTGGCCGCCGCCTTTCGGCACCTGTCGCGCACAAACCCGAAGTGGCCGGGTTTTGCACCGCCACATGGCCGGATTTTGCTCCGCCGTTGACACTTGCCTCGCCCCCCTGTCCCACGTTCGCCACGTGGCGGACCTGCAAGAGCGCGCCCCAAGGGGCGGGTCTTGCAGATCACGCCAATGATGAAGGGAAAAGGGATGCCCGAGATGCAGAGCAACAGAACCCGACGCCCAAAACCCAATTGGGTCAGAAATCTGGCGGAAAGCCAGAAATCTCTGACAGACGACAATATGTGTCAGATGCCAGAGATTCTTGACTCACGGCGCGAGCTATCACTGCGCCTGTCGGCCTTTTTCGTCAGGCACTTCCACCCCATACGTCAAGCAAAGCTGACCCACTGCCCCCCGATGCCGGGCGTCTGCTATGCGGGACAAAGTGGCCGTTTGTTGGGTCGTTAGCAGGACCAGTTGGCGATGCACCAATCCCACACGGCGTCTACCGTTTTTCGTGATGATGTGGCCCGCTTCCGAGCCAAATAGTAGTCGGCCCGCGCCTCGAAACCTGCCGGAAGGACTTGGAGCAGGCGGCCTGCATCAAGATCAGACTGCACGAAGGCGCGGCAGGCGAGGGCCACACCCTGTCCGGCCATAGCTGCGTCCAGAGCATGGGTGGTCTGGTTGAACACGGCGCCGGGCAGCTTCCCGGTCGTGCCAAAGAACTTCGGCCAATGGTCGTGTGCGTCGTGCAGAAGCGGCAGGTCTCCCAATTGCTCCGTCGACAACGGCAATACTGCTTTCCCAACCAGATGCGGACCGGCGACGGCCACGAGTTCCTGCCGGAACAAGAGATATGCTTCGACAGACCCCGGAAAGGGTGGCCGCGTCAGACGCACTGCAATATCGACCTGATCCCGGTCGAAGTCGGATACGGCTTCTGTCGCAATGGTTCGAAGCTCGACCTCCGGCAGCGCGGAATTGAGGGCAGGCAACTGCGGGATCAGCAGCTTCGTGGCAAAAGTCGGCGTCACGCTGATCGTGACAGCATCGGGCCGAGCCAGAAGCTGCGTGGTCGCGTCGCCGAGTGTGTCGAACGCGCGGGTCACATCCGCAAGATAAGCCGCTCCCTGGGGGGACAATGCGACCCCTCTCGGCAAGCGCTGAAACAAGGCGGTGCCGACGTGATCCTCTAGGAGTCGGACTTGCTGGGCAACAGCCCCCTGCGTGACGCCCAGTTCTTCGGATGCGGCGCGGAAGTTCAGCCGCCGCCCGGCGACTTCAAAAGCGCGCAGCGCATTCAACGGGGGGAGTGATCGGCGGGAAACGGGCATGTTGATTCTGTAGTTTTTCTACATCATGGCAGGTTTCGTTCTGGCGCGAAAGCTTCGGGTTTATGAGCTATTGTGTATTTAATAACTCAAAGGAGGCGAAAATGGCTGAAGCAAAAGTGGCACTCATCACCGCAGGCGGCTCCGGCATGGGCGCTGCCACGGCGCGTAAACTCTCCGCCGATGGATACGAGGTCGCGATCCTTTCGTCGTCGGGCAAGGGTGAAGCCCTTGCAAAGGAGTTGGGCGGTGTCGGTGTAACCGCGTCCAACCTTGAGAACGACGATGTTCAACGTCTGGTCGATCTCGCCATGGAAAAGTGGGGCCGGGTTGACGCCTTGGTGAACTCGGCCGGTCACGGTCCACGCGCCCCTATCTTGGAAATTACCGATACGGATTGGCACAAGGGGATGGAGGTCTATTTCCTGAGTGCCGAGCGCCCGATCCGTCTCGTGACGCCCATCATGGAGGCACAGGGCGGCGGCGCGATCGTCGATATCTCGACCGCCTGGGCCAGCCAATCAACCGCCATGTTCCCGACCTCGACGGCGTTCCGGGCAAGCCTTGGGGCCTTTAGCAAGATCGACTCGGACGAATATGCCTCAAAGGGCATTCGCATCAACAATGTCATGCCCGGCTGGATCGACAGTCTGCCTGAAGTCGATGAGCGTCGCGACAGCGTGCCGATGGAGAGATACGGCAAGTCTGAAGAAATCGCCGCGACCATCGCGTTCCTGCTGTCCGAGGGTGCGGGCTACATCACCGGCCAAAGCATCCGGGTCGATGGTGGTGTGATCCGCTCAGTCTGATTTTCTTCCCATCGTTGCCTGTGTCGCCGTCTTACCCTCGTGGGGCGGGACGCTTGCCACCTATTACCTGAAAGACTGACACCATGTTCCGCGCCTACGCTGCGCTTGTTGCGCTCGGCCTCATCTGGGGGTCCAATTTCATCTACATGAAATGGGCAACAGGCCTCATTTCTCCGATGCAGACTGTGTTTCTCCGGGTTCTTTTCGGCTTTCTGCCGCTGGCCGTGATCGCGTGGAAGGCCGGGGTAATCACCCGCGATCAACTGCGTCACCTGCCGCACTTTCTGGCCATGTCGGTGCTTGCCACCAGCTTCTACTATTACGGCTTCGTCGCAGGGACCGCTCTTTTGCCGAGCAGTGTGGCGGGCCTTCTCAGTGGAGCCATTCCGATCTTCACTTTTCTCAGCGCGGCAATTTTCCTGCGCGAGGAACGCCCCACTCGGCAGATGGCTGTCGGCGTCACGCTCGGGTTTCTGGGAATCGTGCTGAGCGCCCAGCCCTGGAACGGGGCAGATGGGGTCAATCCCCTTGGCGTTTTCTGGATGCTGGCGGGAACGTTGAGCGTCGGCGCGTCCTTTGTCTACGCCCGCCGCTTTCTGTCACCGCTCAAACTTCCGCCTTTGGCTCTTGCGACATGGCAAACCGGGCTTGCAGTGCTGACGCTTGCGCTTCTGACCGATTTTGGCGGGATCACTGCCATTGCGACAAACACCAATGCCATGTGGGGGGCGATCATCGGCCTGGGTGCTTTGGGAACCGGCGGCGCTTTCCTAATCTACTACTTCATCATCGACAGGCTCGGGCCGGTTCGCGCCGCAGGGGCTACCTATATTGCGCCGGTGGTCGCGGTCATTATTGGCGCGGCCATCGGAGAAGATGTGACTGGTATCGAAATCCTCGCGCTGGCGCTGATCCTCGGGGGCGTGGTGCTTATCCAGACCGGAAAGCGTAATCCTCTTCCGACATTCCGAGCGAACGTCAACTGAGGGCTCAAAACGTCGATGGCATAACCCCGGCTGGAACGCCATTTGGGTCAGAAATCTGACGGAAAGCCAGAAATATCTGACAGACGACATATGGATAAATGGCGGACCCGGAGCGATTCGAACGCCCGACCCCCAGATTCGTAGTCTGGTGCTCTATCCAGCTGAGCTACGGGTCCGTCGTAGGGCGCTGATGTAGCGATGCGGGCAGGGGGGTGCAAGGGGAAAAAATGCACAAAGTGGAAAACTTGCCCACCCGACAAGCACGCGGTCAGGGTTCGGCAGGCTCGACGCGGTGCTCGATGCCGGCCAGTTCGCGGGGCAGGTGCAGCATGAACTGGGTGCCGTCCTCATCGCTGCGCAAAAGCTCCAGCCGGCCTCCGTGGTTGCGCACCAGATCGGCGGCGATAGCGAGGCCCAGACCGGTGCCGCCCTTGCGCGAGCCGCCTGAAAAGGGCTGGAACAGGAATTCGCGCGCCTTCCTGGGCAGGCCCGGACCCGTATCGCCGACCCTGATCCACCATTCGGTTTCGTCCTCGCCCGCGCCGACCTCGATCGTGCCGGGCCGGCGGGTGGCCTCGATGGCCTGGCGCGCGTTGCGCACCAGGTTCGAGAGCACCCGAAACAGCTGGTCGCGGTCGGCGCGGATGGTCAGGCCCGGCGGGATATCGGCCAGAAACTCGACCGGCTCGCAGCCTTCCGGGCGGTCCGAGGCCATCGCTTCGCCCTCGGTCACCTCGGTCACCAGCGCCGCGAGGTTGAAGCGCGACAGCGAGGGCGCGGGATCCTCGGCCTTGCCGAAGGCCAGCGTCGTCTCGCACAGGTTCACCGCGCGGCTGATCGAATTGACCAGCTTGGGCGCGGCGCGCCGCACGGCCGGATCAGCGCTGGTCTCCAGCCGGTCGGCGAAGATCTGGGCGGTGGTCAGGATATTGCGCAGATCGTGGCTGATCCGCGCCACCGCCTGGCCCAGCTGTGCCAGCCGCGCCTTTTGCTTGAGCGCCGAGGTCACCGTGCGCTGCATGGCGGCCAGCGCGGTCTCGGCCTCGTTCAGTTCCGCCAGCCGGGCGTTCGGGGTGATGATCGAGCGCGCATCCTCGGGGGCGCTGGCATAGGCGGTCATGTGGTTGATCACGCGCCGGATCGGCACCAGCAGCAGCCGCTGCGCCGCGATGTTCAGCAGCAGCGCCGTCAGCACCGAGAAGGCGGCCGAAATCAGCAGCAGGCGCAGCCCGTAATCGATCATCTCGTTGCGCAGGCGTCGGGTGTCGGTGGTGATCTCGATCAGTTGCCCGGCCTGATTGACCGGCGCGCCGATCACCCGGATCACGTTGTTTTCCGGGCGCGCGAGCTGCAGCAGCGCATCGCGGATCGAGGTCCAGAACGGCTGATCCCGCAGGTCGAAGGTTGCCGCGATCGGCCCCGGAATCGGCGAGGACAGCACCAGCTGGCGCACATCGTTGCGGCGCAGCACGACGTTGAACACGCCGGCATTTTCCAGCAGTTCCGATTCCAGCTCCGCGGCCAGCATCTCATCGGTCGCCAGCAGCGCAAGGCTGGCGATCTGCGCGCGTTCAAGCCGCGATTCCAGGAAATCCAGCCGGTAATTCGCGATCAAGGGCAGCAGGATCAGCAATTCGGCAAGCAGCACGAAGATGCCTGTCAGCAGCGCGAATCGGCCTGAAAGGGTATTCAGGAACATGGTTTGCGTTGAAATTCCCTTTGTCTCGGCTCTGCCGCTTCACATAATGATGCCCGTCATGCAGTTCAAACCTGCGTGACTGCGAAACGGTTCCCGCAGCGCCTGCCAAAGGCGGAAAACGCCGCAATACGGTTGACTCGCGGCGCGGCTGCGACTATCGAGCGGATCTCGAACAGACCGGCGCGCCTTGCGTGGGCCGATGGCCCATACCCTGACGCGCCCAGACCCGGAGTTTAAAGATGTCGAAACGCACTTTCCAGCCGTCGAACCTGGTTCGCGCCCGCCGCCACGGCTTTCGCGCGCGCATGGCGACCAAGGGCGGCCGCCGCGTGCTGAACGCCCGCCGCGCCAAGGGCCGCAAATCCCTGAGCGCATAAGCTTCGGCGCCTTCGGGCGCGGGCTGCCCGCGATGGACAGGACAGGACAAGCCGCCGCCGCTGACCGGAACGCCGCCAAGGCGCCGCCGGACAGGGCGGCTTCCGGCTTTTCCGCCCCTGGCTGGCAGACCCTGCGCAAGCGCGCGGATTTCCTGCGCGCCGCCTCGGCGCGCCGCCACGGCATGCCGGGTTTTCTGCTGCAGGCCCGGCGGCGCGGCGGCGATGAGGCTGATCCGACGATTCGCGTGGGCTATACCTGCTCGAAGAAGCTGGGCAATGCCGTGACGCGCAACCGCGCCAAGCGGCGGCTGCGCGCCCTGGCGCGCGAGGTCATGCCGGGGGCCGCGCGGCCGGGCTGGGATTACGTTCTGGTCGGCCGCCCCGGTGCGACGGTCGAGCGCGCCTTTGCCGATCTGCGCGCCGATCTGGTCACGGCTCTGGCCCGCATCCATGCGTCCGGGACGCGCCGGGCATGAGCCCGCTGGCCCATATCCTGGCCCTGCCGGTGCGCGGCTATCGGCTGATCGCCAGCCCCTGGGTCGGGCATGGCTGCCGCTTTCAGCCGACCTGCTCGGCCTATGCGCTCGAGGCGCTGGAACGGTATGGCGCGCTCCGCGGTGGCTGGCTGACGGCGCGCCGCATCTGCCGCTGCCACCCCTGGGGCGGGCAGGGATATGACCCGGTGCCGGGCGGCGACGGGGATTGACCGCGGGGCCGGGCTGCCGGTCGCGACCGCGCAATGAGGATGGATTGATGCGAGACGATATTCCCGGCGACGCCCTCGACACCCCGGACGATCAATCCGGCGAGATCCACCCGCTGTTTCGCGGCGCGCCGTCCTCAACCGAGTTTCGCAAGCTGCGCAAGCGGCTGGTGCGCGAAACCCGCGCCGCGATCGAGACCTATGACATGATCCGCCCCGGCGATCGCTGGCTGGTCTGCCTCTCGGGCGGCAAGGACAGCTATACCCTGCTGGCGGTGCTGCATGAACTGAAATGGCGCGGCCTGCTGCCGGTCGATCTGCTGGCCTGCAATCTGGATCAGGGTCAGCCGGGCTTTCCCGCGACCGTCCTGCCCGAATTCCTGACCGAGCGTCAGGTCGCCCATCGCATCGAGTATCAGGACACCTATTCCATCGTGAAGGAAAAGATCCCCGAGGGGCGCACCTATTGCAGCCTGTGCTCGCGCCTGCGCCGCGGCAACCTTTATCGCATCGCCCGCGAAGAGGGGTGTCAGGCCGTGGTGCTGGGTCATCACCGCGACGATATTCTCGAGACATTCTTCATGAACCTGTTCCATGGCGGCCGGCTGGCCTCGATGCCGCCCAAGCTGTTGAACGAAGAAGGCGATCTGAACGTGTTGCGCCCGCTGGCCTTCGTGGCCGAGGCCGATTGCGACCGCTTCGCCCGCGCCATGGGTTACCCGGTGATCCCCTGCGATCTGTGCGGCAGCCAGGAGGGATTGCAGCGCATGCAGGTCAAGAAGCTGCTGGACGAATGGGAGGCCCGCAGCCCCGGCCGTCGGCAGGTCATGTTCCGTGCATTGACCAATGTGCGGCCCTCGCATCTGCCGGACGCGAAACTGTTCGATTTCGCGGCGCTGGAGCCCGGTCTTCCGGGAGTTGGGGAGAATTTTAACGAAAAGAACATTCCCGATCTGCGGGAACATTAACCGAACAAAAAGCCTGCCCGTCTAGGATCCGGATCGTGGAACATGATTCGGATCGACAGATGGCTTATGGCATCGGTGCTTTGGCGAGAGGTCTGGCAAGGCTGCTCAGATACAGGACGGACAAGCGGGCTTGCGCCCGGCTGGCACTGGTGCTGCGGCTGGACAATCCGGGGATGTTGCGCGGCAGCATCGGGCAGGCGCAGTTGGACCGGCTGCTGGACCGGCTGACGCTGCGGCTGGTTTCGGAATTGCGGCTGCTGCCCCGGGCGCGAAGCCCGGGCAGCGCCGAAATCTGCGGCGTCTTTGCCGATCCGCAGAGCCGGACGATTCCCGGGCTGCTTGCCGAAATGCCGCGTATCGTCCAGACGAGGCTTGATCTGCCGGGGCTACAAATTACCCCGGCCGCGCAGGCTGTGATCGTGGGCGACGTGACCGGCCGGCATGACATTGGCGCGCTCTATGCCGCCGGGCGCGCCGAGTTGCGAAGCCGGGAAGGGCAGGCCGGTACGGATCGTTTCCGCCATGTCGCGATGCCGCCAAGTGCGGGTCAAGACGCGGCGGGGGCCGGCGCGGTGCCAAGGGACCCGGCCGGTGATCTCCGGGTCATGTTCAGGCCTCAGATCTGCTGCGATACCGGGCGCGTGGCCGCGCTGCGCGCCTCGCTCCGGGTCATGGACCCCTCGGGCGGTCAGGTGGATCTGGCCGAGGTTGCCGCGCATCTGGATCGCGAGACCCTGGCGGTTCTGCTGCAGCAGGGGTTGCGGCGGATCCTGTCGGCCCTGCGCGGCTGGGACCGGCTGGGCGTGCGGGTGCCGTTCATCTCGCTGGCCCTGCCCGAAGCGGTTCTGGCGGACCCGCTGACCGCCGACACGATCATCTGGGAACTGGACCGGCAGGAACTCGCCGCCGCGCGTCTGGAACTCGAGGTGACCGAGCCCACCGGCCTAAGCACCGCCTGCGCCTCCGTCGGTGACAATCTGAAACGCCTCGCAGCGACGGGATGCCGGCTTGCCCTGGGTGAGTTCGGAACCGGCAGTTCCGGGCTGGCGGATCTGCGCAGCTTCGCCATTCAGCGGGTGCGGATCGCGGGCGATCTGATCGCCGGATGCGACCGCTGCGGCGATCCGCAGCGCATGATTCTGGCCGTTCTTGCCTTGGCCGAGCATCTGAATCTGGCCACCCTGGGCGACGATGTCCGGACGCCGGAGGAATATGCCTTTCTGTCACAGATGGGTTTCGATGCGGTCCAGGGCGACGCGGTCGCGCCCTGGCTCGATCCCGAGGAGGTCGACGCTTTCCTCATGTGCGATGGCGATGCGCCCTCGATGCCCTTCGACCTGTTGCGAGAGGCCTGATTATCGGCGCTGAGCGGGTGGAAAGCGCGGCGCCCGCCCGCGCCGCGCCGGGGCGCCGAACTGGTGGCGTCGCGGTCAGGGCCCGGCCGGAATTGCTGGCGCGGTGCCTGTGATCTCGGTGTTTTCCGGCAAATTCCCTTGACCTTTGCCGGTCGCTTCTGTTGAAGCGGCCCGAACCCACTGGCCGGGAAAAGACATAGGGGCAGCTCCGGAATGGACGATAACAACCGCAACCTCATCCTGGCGATGGTGCTTTCCGCCCTCGTCATGCTTGTCTGGTCGATTTTCTTCGCGCCCGAGCCGCCGCCCCCGGCCGATGAGGCCGCCTCGACCCAGCAGGCGGCGCAGAACGGCGAGACGGGCGCCCAGATGCCGCCGGGCGCCGCCGGACAGGCCACCGGCGCGCCGGAACTCGGGCAGGCGGGTGCCGTCAATGCCGATCCCTCGGCGGCGGCGGCGCGGGTGCAGATCGAATCGCCTTCGCTCTCCGGCTCGATTTCGCTTGCGGGCGGCCGCATCGACGATCTGGAACTGACCGGCTATCACGAGACCCTGGACCAGAGTTCACCCTATGTGCGCCTGCTGTCGCCCACCGCTCAGGTCAATCTCACGCGTGATGGCGGCCCGCTCGCTCCCGGGGGCGATGCGCAGGTGACGGTCCAGAAACCCTATTACGCGGTTTACGGCTGGATGCCCGCGGCCGGCACCGACCCGGCATTGCTGCCCGGACCGGCCACCATCTGGCAGGTCGAGTCCGGCACCACCCTGGCCCCCGGTCAGCCCGTGACCCTGCGTTGGGACAATGGCGCGGGCCAGATATTCCGCCGCAGCTATGAGCTGGACGACAAGTTCCTGTTCACCGTCACCCAGTCGGTCGAGAATACCGGCGCCGCGCCGTTTTCGGCCGCGCCCTACGGCATTCTGGCCCGCCACGGCCAGCCCGATACGCAGAATTTCTTTGTCCTGCACGAGGGCGTCGTCGGCATGACCGATGGCGAACTGCTGGAACAGAATTACGATGATCTGCCCGATCTGGACGTGCTTCCGGGCGAAGGCCCGGCCCGCAAGATCGAGGTGCAGGAAAACGGCTGGATCGGATTCACCGACAAATACTGGATGACCAGCCTTGCGCCTGCGCCGGGGCAATCCTTCACCGCAGTGGCGAAATATGTGCCCGGTGCGGAAATCTATCAGACCGAGACCCGGATGCCGGTCCAGACCGTGGCGCCCGGCGCGACGGCCACGACCTCAAGCTATCTGTTCGCCGGCGCCAAGGTCTGGGAAACCATCAACGGCTATCAGCAGGATCCCGGGATCGACCGTTTCGTCGATTCCATCGACTGGGGCTGGTTCTATTTCCTGACCAAGCCGATCTTCCGCCTGCTGCACTGGCTGAACGGCATGATCGGCAATATGGGCTGGGCGATCATCGCGCTGACCTTCGTGCTGAAACTGCTGGTCTTTCCGCTGGCGCGCAAATCCTATGTCTCGATGGCCCGGATGAAGGAAATGCAGCCGCAGATGGAGGCCATCAAGGAGCGCACCGGCGACGACCGGGTAAAGTACCAAAAAGAGGTGATGGAACTTTACAAGCGCGAAAAGGTGAACCCGGCGGCGGGCTGCTTGCCGGTGCTCCTGCAGATCCCGATCTTCTTTTCGCTCTACAAGGTGATCTTCGTCACCATCGAATTGCGGCACGCGCCCTGGCTGGGCTGGATCCGCGATCTTTCGGCGCCGGACCCCTCCAGCCTGTGGAACCTGTTCGGCGTGCTGCCCTGGGCCACGCCGGGGCAGGGGACCTTTCTGCACAGTTTCTCGTTGCCGATCCTGGCAATCCTGCTGGGCATCTCGATGTGGATGCAGCAAAAGCTGAACCCGGCGCCCGCCGATCCGGCTCAAAAGATGATCTTTGCCTGGATGCCGTGGATATTCATGCTGATGCTGGGCGGTTTCGCCTCGGGGCTGGTGCTTTACTGGATCACCAACAACGTGATCACGATCATCCAGCAATACACGATCATGTCGATGCACGGGCACCGGCCGGATTTCTTCGGAAACATCAAGTCCAGCCTGCCAACGCGGCCCGGGCGCAGCGGCAAGGGTGGCGACAAGGGCGGTAAATGACCGCCCGCATCGCCCGTATCCGCCGCCACCCGATCAAGGCGATCGGGGGCGAGGATCTCTCGACCACCCGCCTGGAGGCCGCGCGCCGCCTGGCGGGGGATCGTATCTGGGCCCTGCTGACCGAGGCGGGCGAGCGTCATGCCGGCGTGGAGCCGTCACGCTGGCTGCCCAAATCCTGCTTTCTGCGCGGCGCGGCTTCCTCCGGTCTGCAAGCCGTCAGGGGCGGCTGGGGCGCGGGCGCGCCGTCCGGCCCGATCGCGCTGCGCCATCCCGAATTGCCGGATCTGACCTTTGATCCGGCGACCGAGGGCGCGCGGCTGGTCGAATGGCTGCGCCCGCTATGGCCGGCGGACAAGCCCGCGCCGACCCGACTGGTCAGGGGGCCGACCGGCTGGACCGATGAGGCGCAGCCGTGGGTATCGATCCTGTCCCTGTCCAGCCTGCGCGATCTGGAAACGCGTCTGGGCCGGCCGCTGGGTGTCGCGCGGTGGCGCGCCAACCTGTGGCTGGATGGCTGGAAGCCGCATGCCGAGCGTGATCTGATCGGCCAGGTGCTGACCATCGGCGGGGCCGAGTTGCGTGTGACACAGGCGATCGGCCGTTGCGCCGCCACCAGCGCCGACACGGAAACCGGGCTGATCGATGGCGATATGCCGACCAGGCTTGCCGCCGAATATGGCGATCAGAATTTCGGCATCTACGCCGAGGTGGTGCAGGGTGGCACCATCGCCCTGGGCGACGAGGTCCGCATATGAAGGTCGCCTTTCCCATCGCGCCGGATCCGGCCCCCGAGGTTGCCGAGGCCGCGCGCCAGCTTTTCGCCGGTCCCGTGGATTTCCTGAAAGGCGTCGTCGCGATGGACGGGCTGCCGCCCGCCGATCGCCCCGAGGTCTGTTTCGCCGGGCGCAGCAATGTCGGCAAGTCCAGCCTGATCAATGCGGTGACCGGGCGCAAGTCGCTGGCGCGCGCCTCGAACACGCCGGGCCGCACGCAGGAAATCAACTATTTCACGCTGGGCGAGCAGGGCTATCTGGTCGATCTGCCGGGCTATGGTTTCGCCAGGGCGCCGGTCGCGGTTGTGGCCAAGTGGCAGGCGCTTCTGAAAAGCTATCTCTCGGGCCGGCCGACCCTGCGCCGGGCCTTTGCGCTGATCGATTCGCGCCACGGGATCAAGGATGTCGATCACGAGATCATGCGCCTGCTGGATCGGGCGGCCGTGCCGTTCCAGGTCGTGCTGACCAAGGCCGACAAGATCGGACCTCAAGCCCTCGCGGCGACCGTCGCGCAGGTGCAGGAGGCGCTGCAAAAGCACCCCGCCGCTTATCCCGAGCTTGTGATCACAAGCTCGGACAAGGGGCAGGGCATCGCCACGCTGCGCGCCATCATTGCCGGTCTGGACTGATCCCCTCTGCCGGCCTAGGCTCGGCTCGACGAACTGGGGTCACCGATGAGAAAGCAGAACATGAACCGTGACTGGATCGCCACCGCCCGCACGCTGTCGGAGGCGCTGCCCTATATGCAGCGCTATTCGGGCGCGGTGGTGGTGGTGAAATTCGGCGGCAATGCCATGGGCGACGATGAGGCCATGGCGGAATTCGCGCGCGATATCGTGCTGATGAAGCAGGTGGGCATCCATCCGGTCGTGGTCCATGGCGGCGGCCCGATGATCAACGATCTGCTGAACAGGCTGGGCATCGAAAGCCATTTCGTGCGCGGCAAGCGCGTCACCACCCGCGAAACCGTCGAGGTGGTCGAGATGGTGCTGTCGGGCCTGGTCAACAAGCGAATCGTGCAGGCGATCAACGATGCCGGCGGCCGCGCCGTGGGCATCAGCGGCAAGGATGACGACCTGATGGTCTGCGAGGTGGACGACCCGGAACTGGGTTTTGTCGGCCGTCCGGTCGAGATGAACGTGCAGATCATCCGCGATCTCTATAATGCCGGGATGATCCCGGTCATCGCCCCCGTTGCCACCGGCATGGAGGACAACGAGACCTTCAACGTCAATGGCGACACGGCTGCCGGGGCGATCGCCGGGGCGCTCCAGGCCGACCGGCTGCTGCTGCTGACCGATGTCGCGGGCGTCAAGGATGCCTCGGGCGAGGTGGTGACCGCGATGACGCCGCAACAGGTGCGGGACATGATCGTCGACGGCACCATTGCCGGCGGCATGATCCCCAAGGCCGAAACCGCGCTGAAGGCGCTGGAGGAGGGGGTGCGCGCCGTGGTGATCCTCGACGGGCGCGTCGCCAATGCCACGCTGCTGGAACTGTTCACCGAACATGGCGCGGGCAGCCTGATCCGCTCGACCGAGCCGCGCGTCAAGCCGCGCGGCCTGCGGCAGGGCGGCGACGGGCTCTGAGCAAGGCAAACAGGGCTTGCCCGCGCGGCGAAAGCTGTGGCAGGCTCGGTCGGCGGCGGAATCTCAACTGGTCGAAAAGGCTATCCGATGACCCCTCAGGGCTATTGCCGGCTTATCCTGACACGGCATGCGAAATCCTCGTGGGAGGATCCGATGCAGGCGGACCATGACCGGCCGCTGAACGATCGGGGCCGCCGCTCGGCGCGCGAGCTGGGCGACTGGCTGGCCAGCCGCGGCTACGAGCCTGAAGAGGTGCTGTGCTCGACCGCCGCGCGGACGCGCGAAACCTGGGATCGTGTGGCGCTGGCACCGCTCGAGGTGCGGCCGCATATCCGTTTCGAGCCGGGGCTTTACCATGCCGCGCCCGAAAAGATGCTGCAATTTCTGCGCACCGCCTCGGCGCCGACGGTGATGGTGATCGGCCATAATCCGGGCATCGCCGAATTTGCCGCGCGGCTGCCGGCGCGGCCGCCGGCAGATCCCGATTTCCGGCGTTATCCGACCGCCGCGACCCTGGTGGTCGATTTCCAGGTCGATGGCTGGGCCGATATCGAGCCGGGACAGGGCAGCGTGCTGGATTTCGTGCGCATGGATGGCCGCCGCGGCTAGGGGTTCGGCCCCACCTGCATGCGGGTGACGACGCGCGCGGCGAACAGCCGCTCGACATCCTCGCCCCGGCAGAGTTCCGTCGCGGGCGTCTGCACCGTGGCCGAGGCCGCCGCCCCCGCCAGCCCAAGCGCATCCGCGACCGGCCAGCCGCGCGCATAGCCCAGCGTGAACCCGGCAAGGAAACTGTCGCCGGCGCCCACCTTGCTGCGGACCGGCACGCGCGCCGCCTCGGCATGCCAGATGCCCTCGTCGGTGGCGATGATATTGCCGTCCCGGCCGCGCGCCACGATCACCCCCCGCGCCGCGCCCGAGGCGACCAGGCTGGCCGCGAAGGCGGCCGTGTCGGCGCGATAGGGCAGCGGCCGGCCGGCCAGCGCCTCGGCCTCGGCATCGTCCATGCGCAGGATGTCGGTGCGGCGATCCGTGGCCCGGGCCACCGTCGCCAGCGCCTCGCCCGAGGTATCGACGATCAGCCGCGCGCCGCTGCCCTGCAGCCGCTCGGCCAGCATCGCGGCAAAGCGCGCCGGAACGCCGGGCGGGTTCGATCCCGAGAGCACGACCATGCAGTTATGCTCTGCCGCGTCGGTGGCGGCGTTCAGCGCGCGGGCCACGTCATCCTCGCACCATTCCGGGCCGGGCATGACAAAGCGGTATTGCTGGCGCGTCGTCTCGTCATCGGCGGTCAGCGACTGGCGTGTCTCGCCGGGCGCGGGCAGCCTGATGACCGAGATGCCGATTCGCGCCAGCATGTCGGCCATGCGCTGCCCGGCCGCACCGCCAAGCGCGACCAGCGCCCGGCTGGTCCCGCCCATGGCGCGGATCGCGCGGCTGACATTGGTGCCGCCGCCGCCGGGGTCGAAGCTGGGCTCGCTGCAGCGCAGTTTCTCATCCGGCACGACCCGCGCCACCGAGGTCGAGATATCCAGCGCCGGGTTCAGCGTGATCGTCAGGATCGGTGCCTGTTCCATCATTCCCACCATGTGTCTATTGTCGCGATATCTTCGTCCGACCAGCCGAAATGATGGGCGAATTCATGCACCACCACATGCGCGACCAGCGCGCCCAGCCCGACATCGCCGCGGCTGGCCCATTCGTCCAGGATCGCGCGGCGGAACAGCCAGACGGTATCGGGGAAATGCTGCGGCTGGCTGGGCGATTTCTCGGTCATGGGGATGCCGTCGTAAAGCCCGGTCAGCTCCAGCGGGTCGTCGATCTGCAATTCGTCCAGGAATTCCTCGGATGCGAAATCCTCGACGCGCAGCACCACTTGGGCGGCAGGGCCGGCGAATTCGGGCGGCAGGCCGGCGATGGCCTCGCGCGCCAGTTCCTCGATATCGGCGGCGGCCGGCGCCTCGGCGTCTTTCCAGTCAAGCATTCGCTTACCTCGTCTTTGGTCCCGATATGGACAAAAACCGGCGTTTGTGAAAGAGCGAAGCCGACAGGAGAGCTCCATGACCACCACCCGTTTCGCCCCTTCGCCCACCGGCCATATCCATGTCGGCAACCTGCGTACCGCGCTGATGAACTACCTGATCGCCCGCAAGTCGGGCGGCACCTTCATCCTGCGCCTTGACGATACCGATCGCGAACGCAGCAAACAGGAATATGCCGACGGAATCCAGCGCGATCTGGAATGGCTGGGCCTGCAATGGGACCGGATCGAGCGGCAGTCGGACCGGCTTGAGCGTTATGCCGAGGCGGCCGGGGCGCTGCGTGCCGCGGGCCGCCTGTACGAGGTGTTCGAGACCCCGACCGAGCTGGACCTGAAGCGCAAGAAGCAGCTGAACATGGGCAAGCCGCCGGTCTATGACCGCGCCGGGCTGTCCCTGTCGGATGCCGACAAGGACCGGCTGCGGGCCGAGGGGCGCGACGGCTACTGGCGCTTCCTGCTGGATCAGGAACGGATCGAATGGGCCGACGGCATCCTGGGCGATATTTCCATCGACGCGGCCAGCGTGTCCGATCCGGTGCTGATCCGCGCCGATGGGCAGGTGCTATACACATTCGCCAGTTCCGTCGATGACGCGGATATGGGCGTCACCCATATCGTGCGCGGCTCGGACCATGTGACCAACACCGCGACCCAGATCCAGATCATCCGCGCGCTTGGCGGCACGCCGCCGGAATTCGCCCATCACAGCCTGCTGACCGGCGCACAGGGCGAGGAACTGTCCAAGCGCCTGGGCGTGCTGGCGATCAGGGACCTGCGCGAGAACGGCGTCGCGCCCGAGGCGCTTCTGTCGCTGATGGCGCGGCTGGGCTCTTCGCAGCCTGTCGAGCTGCGCATGTCCATGGACGATCTGGCCGAGGGGTTCGATATCGGCCAGTTCGGCGCCTCGCCCACCAAGTTCGATGCCGAGGATCTCTGGCCGCTCACGCGCGAGGCGAACCAGTCCCGCCCCTTCGAGGCGGTGCGCGACCGCATTGCCGCGCTTGGCGTGCCCGGCGATCTGGCCGAGCGGTTCTGGCGCGTCGCCTCGCAGAACATCACGCGGCTGGAGGATCTGGCCGGCTGGTGGCAGATCTTTTCGCAAGGGGCCGAGCCGCAGATCGACCCCGAGGATGCCGAGTTCATCGCCCGGGCGATGGCGCTGCTGCCGCCGCCGCCCTATACGGATGCCAGCTGGGGCGAATTCACCGCGGCGGTGAAAGAGGCCACGGGGCGCAAGGGCAAGGGGTTGTTCATGCCGTTGCGCAAGGCGCTGACCGGGCAGGCGCACGGGCCGGACATGTCCGATCTGATGCCGCTCTTGCAGGTGGTGCAGGCGCGTGGCCAGGGCGATGCGGGTTAAGTCCGAAAAAGGCCGGCTGCGGGCGCATCAGGCGTAACCGAAACGCGATAAGGGAGTTAATCCCGAAAGGCGCCCGGGGTCAGCCGATCCGGGTGAAACGCGGCGCGGCGCCGCGATTGTCGAAGAACGGGACCGAGCCGGGTTGTGCCAGCGGCCCGTCACCCGCCGCGCGCAGCAGTGCCGCAACCTCGGCCAGCACGACCTCGGTGATGAAGGGCAGATCCAGCGCCCGGGCCTCGGGGATCGGCACCCAGTGAAGATGCGAAAGCTCGTCGCAGGCGGCGCTGAAATCATGACGGTCGCCATGCAGACAGGTCGCGTCCAGCGCCATGAAACGCGCATCGAAACGCCGCGAACGTCCCGGCGGCGTGATGGCGCGGAACATGTAGATCAGGCCCGAAGGGTCGGGCGTCAGCCCGGCCTTGGCATAATGGTCCCAGCCCTCGGGCGCGGTGCCGGACGTGCCTGTCAGCAGGCCGGTCTCTTCGGCGAGTTCGCGCAGGGCGGCGGCGGCCAGCGCCTGGGGCGTGACGGCGGATCCTTCACGCGGCTCGGCGGCCAGCTGGGCAGAGGTCGCCGCGGCCAGAGGGCGGCTCAGCCCGATGGCGCCATCCTCGACATCCACGGCGCCGCCGGGAAAGACGTATTTCGATGGCATGAAGACCGCCTTCGCGCCACGTTGCCCCATCAGGACCGAGGCGCCGCGCCGATCGCTGCGATCAATGACGATCACCGTCGCCGCGTCGCGAATCGGAGCGTCGGGCCGAGAGTGATCGCCCGCTTCGGCGGTCACGAGGTCTGGGCCTCGATCGGCGTATGCGGTTCATCGCCGAAGCCGTGCATGCGCCGCGCCCATTGGAAGCCGATGAAACCGCCCTTGATGCGCGGCAGCAGCAGCAGCGACAGGATGATGGCGCCAAGGCTGAAGCTGATCAGCATCGACATGGCCGAGGGGCGGTAAAGCATGAAGATCGCCAGCAGAAGCGGCGCGCCCAGATGCGAGACCAGCAGGATCGTCAGATAGGCCGGGCCGTCATCTGCGCGCTGATGGTGCAGTTCCTCGCCGCAATTGCGGCAGCTCGGCAGGACTTTCAGATAGCCGCCGAACATCCGGCCCTGACCGCAGGCCGGGCAGCGGCCAAGCGCGCCGCGCAGCATCGCGGGCTTGAGCGGACGGCCCGCGGCATGGGGCATATCAGCGTGCAACTGGGACATGGGCGCCTTCCTTTTCTTCTGCTCGGGAATGTATGTGAAAAGGGGCGAAAATGAAAGCACGGCCTTGCGCGCGGGCGGCTGCGACAAATTGCAGCGGGGCGGGCGTCAGGCGGCCATGCTCAGCGGTGCCATCACGATCCGGTTCCGGCCCGAGGATTTCGCCGCCAAGAGCGCGTGATCGGCACGGGCCAGCAGCGCCTCGGCGTCGGGGGGGGCGGATGCGGCCTCGGCCGCGCTCAGCACCGCCACGCCCGCCGATATGGTGACCCCCAGTTCGGCCTGGCCACTGCCATCGGGCAGCCGCACCGGGGCGGACATGACCGCGCGGCGCATATCCTCGGCGATGCGCCGCGCGGCCGGCATCGGGCAATCGGGCAGGATCGCCAGGAACTCCTCGCCGCCAAGCCTTGCGAGCAGCGCCGCCTCGGGCAGCGAGGCGGCCAGACGGGCGGCGATCTCGGCCAGAACGGCATCGCCGGCGGCGTGGCCGTGCATGTCATTGACCAGCTTGAAACGGTCCAGATCCAGAACCATGACCGCCAGGTCGCGGCCGCTTTCGCCGGTTTCGACCGCCAGTTCGTGCAGGCGCGGCAGCGCAAAGCGGCGATTGTGCAGCCCGGTCAGCGGATCGGTCATCGCCCATCGCATGTTGCGCTGCGTTTCATGCCGGCGACGGTCGGCCTGATGCTTGCGGGCCAGCTGCGTGTCCAGCCGGATCGCGGCTTCGGGCGCGGCCTCGGGGCTGGCGAGGTTCCAGGGCAGCACGTCGCCTGCGCCCAGATCCAGCGCGACCGGGATCATGTCGGCGCGTTCGGGGCGCAGCGCGATCACGAAAGCCGCCTCGCGCGAATGCGGGCGCGAGCGCAGTTCCGAGAGCAGCCGCAGCCCGTCGCCCGGCTGCTGGATATCGGCGGCGATCAGGTAAAGATCGGGCGCGCGGCCGACCGACGCCTCGGCCAGGGCGCGTTCGGCTTCGCTGACCGTGATGCGAAAGCCGACGCGACCCTGCAGCGCATGCCGCCAGCCAAGCGCGGTGGCGGGCTGGTTGCCCACGAACACGGCCTGCGGGCGGCTGTCATGCTCAAAGCCGGCCGCCGGTTCCGCCATGCCGGTCAGCGCATCCTCGCGGGTGACCTCGCCGTCATGGCGCAGCAATCCGCGTATCCGCGCCAGCAGCGCCAGTTCGTCGCCATCGGGCTCGATCAGCGCCGAGGCGCCCGCGCGCAGCGTCGCCACGCGTTCGGCCCCGGTCGCCTGGATCAGGATCGGCAGGTCCGCGCCCAGCGGCAGGCGGCGCATCTCGGCGCAAAGGGCGGCGCCCGACATGTCGGGCAGGCTGCGGCCGATCAGCACCATCTGCGGATGGGTCTGGCGCGCGATCCGGATCGCTTCCTGTCCCGAGGCGGCGACTGCCACCTCGTAGCAGGCCGATCGCAGCCGGACCTTCATCGTGATGCGATTGGTCGGCACGCCGTCGATGACAAGAATGCGTCCTACCATATGCAATGTCCGCTTTACACCGATTTCCTGGGGGATCATCTTGCGCCGGAATGGTTAACAATTCCCTACCGGACACCCGGAATCCGGCCTGCGGGGTCACAAAGGCGAGAGCGCAATGACGGAAGACGAGGCGCGCCGGATCGCGGATGCCGGCTTTGAGCATATCGCCGGGGATGGCGAGATGGTGATGGCGCTGCTGGCGCAATCGGGCAGCGATGCGGCGGGGCTGCGGGCCATGGCGGCGCGGCCGGAATTCGCGCTTTTCGTGCTGGATTTCCTGCTCGAGCATGACCGGCGCGTGCTGGAATTTGCCGCTCGGGCCGGCATCCGCCCCGAGCGCGTGCAGATGGCCCGCGCGGTGCTGGGCGGCGGCGATCCCTGGTAGCGGGCGGTGCGCGCGAGGGCCCGATCAGGCGAGCTCGGCAAAGACCTTGTCGAGCGCCTGTTCCAGTTTCTCGAACATCTCGTCCATCTGCGGCTCGGTCAGGATGAAGGGCGGGCACAGCACCACCGACTGACCCAGCGGCCGGCAGATCAGCCCCAGATCGGTGCAGCTATTGGCGATGCGTTCGCTGACCGAGAGCTTGCCGTCGAAGGGGGTCTTGGTGGCCTTGTCGCGGACCGCCTCAAGCGCCCACATGAAGCCGACGCCGCGATATTCGCCGATATTGGGCTTTTCGGCGAGGCGCTGCAGATTGGCCTCGAAGCGCGGGGCCAGCCGGTTCACATTGTCCGCCAGCCCCTCGTTCATCACCACGTCGATCGCCTTCAGCGCGATGGCGCAGCCGACCGGGTGGCCCGAGGCGGTAAAGCCATGCGGAAACTCCTCGATCTCTTCGATGGCGGCGCCGATGCGGCCGGCCAGTTCCGGCCCCAGGATCACCGCGCCCATGGGAAAGAACCCGGCGGTGAGGTTCTTTGAGGAAATGATCGCATCGGGGATGAAATCATAGGTTTCGCAGCCCCAGGTCTGGCCGGTACGGCCGAAACCGCAGATCACCTCGTCCGAGATCAGCGGGATGCCGTGCCGGCAAAGGATCGGCTGGATCGCCTGGAAATAGCCGCGCGCCGGCGGGATGACGCCGCCTGCGCCCATCACCGGCTCGGCAAAGAAACCCGCGATGGTATCGGCGCCCTCGCGTTCGATGGTCTCTTCGAGCTCGCGGGCCAGGCGGGCGACGAATTTCTCCTCGGTCTCGCCCGGCTCGCCATGGCGCCAGTAATGCGGGCAGGTCAGGTGGATAAAGCCGTCCAGCGGCAGGCCGAAAACCTCGTTATAGGGTTTGCCGGTCATGCTGGCGGAGACCACGGTGACGCCGTGATAGGCGTTCCAGCGGGTCAGGATCTTGCGCCGCTGCGGATTGCCCTCATGCGCGTGCAGGAACCACAGCATCTTGACCATGGTGTCGTTCGCCTCGGATCCCGAATTGGTGTAGAACACCTTGCCCGAGGCGAAGGGAGAGACCTCGACCAGCTTTTCCGACAGCATCACCGTCTGGTCGGACATACGCCCGAAAAAGGCGTGATAGCCCGGAAAGCGTGCATATTGCGCCTGCGCTGCCTCGATCAGCCCCTTGTGGTCGAACCCGGCGACCATGTTCCACAGGCCGGAATTGGCATCCAGATAGCGCCGCCCGTTGGTATCGACGATATAAGGCCCTTCGCCATGGGTGACGACCACCGTGCCGCGGTCATGGACCGAGGGCATGTCGGTGAATCCGTAAAGCGAATACTCCTTGGCCCGGGCGTCCCAGCTTTGCGGTTTCGTCATGGCGGCGGCCTCCGTGAACAGGGTTGCACGCAGGCTAGCACGGCGCCGCGCGCGTTCAATGGGGCGCAGCGTCGCAAAGGCCGCACACGAAGCCGTGAACAGGCGCCGTTTTTGCGCTAGGCTGTGGATATTTGCGCAAGAGGAGTTTTTTCGATGCTGGATCGACGCTTGTTCCTGGGCGGCATGGCGGGAATTCTTTCGGGCTGCGTGCCGCGGCCGCCATCGCTGCCGGTTCCCTATCCGCTGGATCTGGGCATTGACGCGCATGCCCATGTCTTCAACGGCCGCGACGTGCCCGCGATCGGCTTTCTGGAACAGGTCGTCTTTGGCCCCGAGGGCACGCCTTTGCCCGGCGGGGTGCCGTTGAAAAGCCTGATCCGGCTGCTGGTCAATATCCTGCGCATCGGAACCCCCTCGGCGGCGGCGGAGGCGGCGGGCATCCGCGCCCGGACAGTGGCCGACGACCAGAAAAGCGTGGCGCGCGGCATCGACGAGTTTCGCGGCGCCGGGGCGGCGGCCCGGATGGCCGGCACCGGCGGCACCAGCGACGAGGATGCGCTGCTCCTGGAGATGATCCGCGCCGAGGCCAGCGGCGAGCCGATGCCCGAGCCCCGGGCCATGGCCGCGCGACGGATCGCCCCGGCCGCGCAGCCCGATGGCGAGACGCTGGCCGCGCTGATCTATCGCGGCCCGACGGCCAGCGCGATGCGCGCCGCGCCCGGCGCGCGGCAGGGGGCGCTGCGGCCGGGCAGGCTGATCCCGACCATTCAATGGGCGGCGCTGCTGACCCGCGGCCGGGGCGATCTGATCACCGAGATGATCCGGCTTTACGGCGGCGATGGCGGCAAGCGGATGCGGGTCTTTGTCACCTCGCTGGTGGATCTGGAATACTGGCTGAACTCGGAAAGCAGCGATGGCGGCTGGCTGTCCGGGCCGGACGATCAGATCGCGGTCATGTCGGCGCTGGCCCGGGCGCGCAAGGATACGCTGATCCTGAATTTCGCCCCCTTCTGCCCGCTGCGCGCCGTGATCGACGGGCCGGGCACCCTGCAAAGGGTGCAGGACGCGGTCCGGAACCAGGGTTTTGCGGGCGTCAAGCTCTACCCGCCGATGGGCTTTCGCGCGACCTGCAATGACGGCATCAGCTTTGCCCATTCGCGCTTTCCGGCCGGTGTCACCGGGGCGCAGATCGACCGCGAGCTGAACCGGCTTTACGCCTGGTGCGCGGACGAGGAGGTGCCGATCCAGGCCCATGCCAATAACAGCATGGCGGCGGGGAACGGGACCGGGCTTTATTCCGCGCCGGTCTACTGGCAGCGGGTGCTGCAGCGGTTCGCCTCCTTGCGGCTGAACCTGTCCCATGCCGGGCATCTGGGCGGGATCAGCGACACAAGGCCGGTGCCGACGCGCTGCGGCATCGCGTTCCGGCGCGACTGGCTGGCGGTGATCGCCGACATGATCCGCGCCGGCCAGCAGGTCTGGTTCGATACCGGCTACTGGAACGAGGTCGCGCTGGACAGCACCGACCGTCCGACCGCCGTAGGGCGCCTGCGCGCGCTGGCCGGCACGGGCGAGGATCGCGCCCGCTTTCTGGGACGCATGCTCTACGGATCGGACTGGACCATGGTGGCGCGCGAGCCGGGCTTCAACGCCTATCTGGCCGGCATGCAGGAGTTCCTGCGCGAGGTGATCCCCGATGCGGCGGAATTCGATGCGGTGATGGGCGGCAATGCCAGCCGCTTCCTGCTTGGCCCCGGCCGCAAGCGCCATGACGCGCTTGGCCGCTTCTTCGTCGATAACGCGGTCTGGCGCAGCCATTTCGCGGGCTGAACGGCGCGGCCCGCGCTTTGCTTTTCCGCGCCCATGCGCTATAGGGCGCGGATCATTCCCGGGACATGACCATGACCACCCCGCCCAGCACGCCCAAGAAGCTTTTCATCAAGACCTATGGCTGCCAGATGAATGTCTATGACAGCCAGCGCATGGCCGAGGCCATGGGCAGCGAAGGCTATGTCCTGACCGAAAACCAGGCCGAGGCGGATATGGTCCTGCTCAATACCTGCCATATCCGCGAAAAGGCGGCGGAAAAGCTTTATTCCGATCTGGGCCGGCTGAAGCCGCTCAAGGCCGAGCGGCCCGATCTGAAGATCGGCGTCGCCGGCTGCGTCGCCCAGGCCGAGGGCGCGGAAATCCAGCGCCGCATGCCGTTGGTCGATCTGGTCGTCGGCCCGCAGGCCTATCACCGCCTGCCCGCCATGGTCCGCAAGGGCGGCGGCATCGATACCGAATTCCCGGCCGAGGACAAGTTCGAGCATCTGCCCAAACCCGCCGCCACGCGCCGCGCGCCGGCGGCCTTTCTGACCGTGCAGGAGGGCTGCGACAAGTTCTGCGCCTTTTGCGTGGTGCCCTATACCCGCGGGGCCGAGGTCAGCCGCCCGGTCGCCCGCATCCTGGCCGAGGCCCGCGATCTGGTCGGGCGCGGCGTGCGCGAGATCACGCTGCTGGGCCAGAACGTCAATGGCTGGCATGGCGAGGGTCCCGAGGGTCGCGAATGGGGCTTTGGCCGGCTGATCCGCGCCATTGCCGAAATCGACGGGCTGGACCGCATCCGCTATACGACCAGCCATCCCAATGACATGGCCGACGACCTGATCGCCGCCCATCGCGACGAGCCGAAGCTGATGCCCTATCTGCATCTGCCGGTGCAATCGGGCAGCGACCGCATCCTGAAGGCGATGAACCGCAAGCACACGGTCGAGACATATCTGCGCCTGATCGAGCGTATCCGCGAGGCGCGCCCCGACATCATGCTGACCAGCGATTTCATCGTCGGCTTTCCCGGCGAGACGGATGACGACCACCGCGCCACGCTGGATCTGGTGGCGCGCGTGAATTTCGGCACCGCCTTCAGCTTCAAGTATTCGCCGCGTCCCGGCACGCCCGCCTATGAACGCCCCGAGGTGGAGAGCGATATCGCCGATGCGCGCCTGCAGGAATTGCAGGCCTTGCTGACCAGCCAGCAAAAGGCCGCGCAGCAAAGCATGGTCGGGCGTGAACTGGGCGTGCTGTTTGAAAAGCCGGGCCGCAATCCGGGCCAGATGGTCGGCAAGTCCGATTACCTGCACGCGGTATTCGTCGAGGCGCCGCAGGCGCGTGTGGGCGATCTGGTGCGCGTGCGCATCACCCATAGCGCGCCCAATTCGCTGGCCGGGGAACTGGCGGCCTGACCATGCCCTCCGCGCCTGTCATTTCGGTCAGGAGCGGATAAAAGGCCATAAAGAACTTGATCCTTATCGCCAGCGCCGCAAACTGGACCTGTCCCGTTCACAGGTTGCGATTCGTCAGGTTGCCATGCTGAAACCGCTTTTTCCCGTCTTGTTCGTCCTTGGGCAGGTCCCGGGCCTTGCCGCCGCGCAGGATGCGCCGGTGCTGCGCGAGGCGGTGCCCGCCAATGACCCGATCGAGGAATATTTCGACCCCAGCCGCGCCGCCAATGTCGGCGGCGGGGTCATCGTCGGCGCGGTGCTGGGCGGGCTGGCCGCCGGCCCGTTTCTGGCCGACAGCGTGCGGATCGCGACACCGGCCGATGGCCGGCCGCTCTGCCTGCGGGCGATCAGCCGCGACGGTTTCTACAGCGCCCGCAATGTCTATATCCTGCGCAGCCCGGCCGATGGCGAGGGCGGGACCTTGCTCAAGCCGTTCTCGAATCTGACCGAGGAACTGCGCGGCTATGACGCCGAGGACATCGCCCTCGTCGCCATGCCGGCGCAGGAACAGGGCTGCCTTGCCGGCGAGACCAGCCTGATCCCGCGCCTTGGCCAGATCGAGGGCGACCGCGCCGAATTGCTGGTGCAGCTGAATGCCGGCGGGCGCGGCGCCGCCTGGATCGAGATCGCCGGACAGGCCGAGGTGGCATGCCAGCCGGTCGCGGCCGATCTGCGGGTCGGCTTCGACATGACCTGCCGCTTGCCGGTCACGCTGGACGACGCGCACCAGACCAGCGCCTTTGAACTGGTGGTGGATGACGGTCTGGTCGAGAATCGCACCCGCTACGAGATATTCCTGCCGGGACGGGACGATTGAACTGGGTATTGCGGCGCGGCCTGACGCGGCTGCTGGTGCCGCTTGGGCTTGCATTGCTGGCGCTGGCGCTGGCCACGGCGGTGGTTTACCTGTTCGGCGTGATCCGCCCCCGGCAGGATCCGCTTCTGATGCTGGATCTGCAAAGCAATTACGTTGCCTACGAGGTGTCGCGCGCCGGTGCGGCGACGGTGGCGCTGCGCGGCGGCTGGGTGCTGCGCGCGCCGGATTGTCTGGACCCTCAGCCGGGCGCGCCGACGCCGCTTGCCGCGTTGCTGGCGCCGGCGCAGGGCGCGCGGGTCGAATATATCTGGGGGCCGCAGACGGTGTCGCTGCGCTATTCCGCCGGCGCCGGAACCGGGGGCCGGTTTCTGACCGTGATGCGCGACGGCCAGCGCGATTGCGGGCTTGATGGCCGGCCCTTTACCGTGATCCTGCCGCATGCGGCGCTGGAGGCCATGGCGCCGCTGCCGATCCTGGGCACCGGCCAGATCGGCAGCGAGACGATCGAGGTCGCGCTGCCCCGCGACATCCCGCCGGTGCTGCTGCCTGCGGGCGATGGCGCGGCGACGATCGCCGCCACCGCCTCGGCCGGGAACTATCTGCATGGCGGCACGGTCAGCGTCTATGGCCGCGCCAGCCGCGCCGATGAACAGACCGTGTTTCGCGTTTCGGATGCGGATTTCCAGATCCCGCGCGGCAGCCGGGTCGATTTCGGCATCGGCGCGACCGGACAGGACGGCGGCGCGCCCGATGTTCTGCGCGGCACCGCCATTCTGGACCCCGAGGGGCGCGGGCTGGCGGTGCAGGCGCTGACCAATGCCTCGGACGTGCAGGTCAAGACCAGCACCAGCGTCACGACTTTCGCCGCCGGCGCGGTCGTCACCGCCGTCAGCGACCCGACCATCGCGCCGCTGCTGCTGTTCGTGGCCAGCTTCATCTTTCTGTTTCCGACGCTGATCACGATCTATCAGCTGGTTGCCACGCGGGAGTGAGGGAGTTCATGCGTATCGCGATGCTGGCCAAAGCCCTGATCCTGATCCTGCTGCCCGGCGCGCTGCTGGCCGAGCCGGTGCAGATACGCGCCGGATTCGGCGAGCGCGGGCAGGGCTGGCTGTTCGGCTCGCCCCGCGACGGGCGCTGCTGGCTGGCGCTGCCGCTGCATGTGATCGCGCCCGATGGCGCGCAAGAGCCGGCGGCTTTCGTCTTTGACGACACGCTCGGGCGCAGCGGCCAGAGCGACCGCCCGATCCCGGTCGGCGCGGTGCCCGGCGCGGTCGAGGCCGCCGCCGGAGCGACCGATCTCGCCTTTGCGCCGGTCGGTTCAGGCGCGAGGCTCAAGGATGCCTGCAATTCGCGGCTGGGCCTGGCCGAGGGGCTGTTTCGCATCACCCTGCCACAGGCCGGGGCGTTTGTGATCAGAACCGTGCAGGATGCCACCACCGCCAGTTTCCCGGCCGAGCTCAAGCGTATGGTGAATGGCGAGGATCAGGGCGCGGTGATGCTGCTGGCGCCGCGCGATCAGGCCGATCTGCGCTATCTCAAGGGCGGCATCAGCGGCGCGGTCGCGACCATGGATCATCAGGGGCAAGAGGTTCCGGCGGCGATGGTGCTGCAGGTCCTGCCCGATTCGGATACCATGCGCGCGCTGCGTTTCGACCGCATCGCCGCTGCCTTTGCGCTGGTCGAAGCGCATCTGCGCGGACAGGCGCCGCAAGCGCCGCAGGCCGAGGTCGCGCATCAGGTCGAGGCGATCCTGGGCCGGCTTGAGCCGGGCGCGCCGCCGCTGGCGCGGCTGAGCTCGGGGCAGGGCGGTTGCTGGCGGATCGCGGCGGCGCCGGGCGAACGCCGGGTCGATATCGTGATCTCGATCCCCGAGGGACAGCGGATCGAGACGCTGCGCGCCTCGGTCACGGAGGATTGTGGCCCGCCCTCGGCCGCGCTGCTTGAAATGCGCTGGCCCGGGGGCGGATGGCGGACGCTGAGCACGCAATGCCCGATCAGCGCGGATGGCGCGGCAAGCTGCGCGGTGCGGCGCAGCGGTCCGATGGATCTGCGCCTGCGGCTGGATCCGGGCGAAGGCGGCGTCGCGATCGGCGCGATCGCGCTGGAATAGCGTCAGTCCATCAGATTCGCGGTCACGGCAAAGGGGGCATCGCCGTCGCAGACCAGCTGCCCCTCGACCTGCGAGCCCTGGGCCAATGATGCCCTTAGGTTGCAATTGTGCAGCCGGCCGCTCGATGCCGCGACGCCGGTCCAGATGATATCCGAGCCAAAGACATTGGCCGGGCCGATCGCACGCTCGTCGACGACGACATTGGCCAGCAGCGGGCTCCACATGGCGCGGCCGGATACCGGATCGCCCTCGGTCGCGTGAAAGATCAGCCCGTTCTGAAGATGTGGGGCGATATAGCGATTTCCCCCTTCCTCGGGAACGGTGACGTTGAAGCGGATCAGCATCAGGCTGCCGATCACCTGCCGCAGCGCCGAAGAGCGCAGATCCTCGTTTTCCGATTCCAGCGTCGCGCGAAGGCAGATGCGCCGCGCCATCGGATCGCCGCTTTCCAGCGCCTGCTGCAAATAGCCCGCCGCAAGATCGGGATTGGGATCGGCACAGACCTGGCGCCATTGCTCGCGTTCGGCCGCCACTTCCTGCGGCGTTTTTTGTGCAAGTGCCGGCGTGGCGAGAATGGCAATCGCAAGACCGACGGCGCGGGAAAGGTTCAGGCGGGACATTGGCAACTCCGGCATGATTACGGATATGGTTGCGGGAAAATGAAACACGCGCGCGGGATTCATTCAAACGGAAATGGATTTTACCGAAGAATAAGGCGGTTGGATGACGCCGATATCCGGATTGAAAGCCTTTCCCAATTGTGGCGGGCGGCGGGGATCAGCCGGAACCGCGCAAGGCCATCCGAAATTTTGACCATTTAATCAAGTTGACCCGCCTGTCGCGAATCACGCAAGCTTTACCCATCGTCAAATGGTGGAGAGGTTTGATGCGGGATTTGCTTCGCGGTGTTTTCGTTGCCGGGATCTGCTCGTCGCTTGCGGTCGGGACACCCGCGAGATCCGACGATGCGGCGCGTCTGCTGGGTGGTTTCCTGGGGGCCGTGGTTCAGGAACAGCAGCGCCAGCAACAGCAGCAGCAACAGCGCCAACAGCAGCAGCGCCAGCAACAACAGCAGCAGCAGATCCAGCGCCAGCAACAGCAGCGCCAGCAACAACAGCGATCCGCGGCGCCAAGCCCGCAACAACCCTCCATGTCGCTGGAAGAGCGCAAATCCGTTCAGCGCGCCCTCGCCGAGGCAGGCTATTACCGGGGCGAGATCGACGGGCTTCTTGGCCCGGGCAGCCGCCGGGCGATCTCGGCCTGGCAATCCTCGGTGGGCGCGGCGCCGACCGGCTATCTGCAGCCGCAGCAGGCGACGCGGCTGGTCAGCATCGCGCCCTCGGCGCCCTCGGCCCCGGCCGCGCCGCCCGCCGATGCGCTTTATCAGGCGCAGGCCGGGCAAATGCCGTCTGGCGGCGGCGCGATGTTCGCCGAATCCGACCCGGTCACCGAAAGTTCGCTGTTTCCCGACCCGGCCAGCATGCCGGAGGCCGGCGCTTCGGCCGGCACCGGCGATACGGACACGTCCCGTCCCGCCGGCGGCTTCGACCCCGATGCCAGCGATGTCATTCAGGGCGCCGATCAGCTTTACGCGGCATTTCTGTTCTGGGCCCTGGGCCAGCGCCCGGATCAGTTCTGGCAACAGGCCGGCAATCCGCAGACCTATCTCACGATGCCCTTCATGCCCGATGGCAGCCTGCCCGACCGCACGCTCTCGCAGGACCGGCTCAAGGCCGCTGTCGAATCCGCCGCCGCCTATCACGCCGCCAATCCGCCGCGCCGCGCGGTCATCGAATTGCGCGTGAACCAGGGCCAGGACAATATTGACGAGGACGGGCTGAGCAAGCCGACCACGCAATGGTATCCCGAACTGAGGCAGGGCTTCGCGCAGATCAGCGGCGTGCCGGCGATCACCCGGCTGGACATGCACGGGCAGCGCTATCCGCTGCCCTTCACCCTTGATGCGCCGTTCTTCCTGGCGCCGCCCGCCGATTACAAGACCGCCTGGGCAGTCAGCCGGGACCAGCGCCTGCGCCCGGTTCTGCGGGTGGAACTGGAACTGTCCGAACTGCAATCCGCCCCCCAGATCAGGCGCAACGCGCCGGGTCAGGCGCGGGCGACGATCCAGCGCGCTTCTCTGGTGCTGCAATCCGCCTTGCCCAATGCGGCGCAGCCGGTCGAGGGCGACGGGCGCGTGCTGCATGTCTGGGACGGCGAAGCCCCCGAGATGCGCAAGATCACCCGCCCAGCCACGGCCGAGGAGATCGCGGCCATCTACGGCGTGCAGGTGCATCAGGGCCGCGTGCTGACCGCGACCGACGCGCAGAACGCCAAACAGACGGGACAGGCCGAACCGATGCTTGGCAGCGGCTATTCCAGGGACGGCAACGGGCTTTTGGAACGCGCCATGACGCTGGGCGCGATCATCGAGGCGCAACCGGATCGCGCGCTGGAGGCCGATCTGGCGCAGCAGGTCATGCAATCCATGCTGACCGAACGCGAGCGGGTCGAGATGTTCCCCATGGGCATGTTCCAGCCCGGCGGCTACAGCAGCGGCGGCACCGTTTCGGAACTGGCGGTGCGCCGGGCGCTGAACGAAAACGATGCCGCGATGCGCCGGCTGGTTGTCGAGCGGACGCCGGAAACCCCTGTGCCCCTGCGCGTGATCAGCAGGGTCTCGCTGGGCGAATATGATTTCGACAGCGAAGGCTTTCCGATGAACGTCAGCAAGTTCTACGGGCTGTGGCTGCCCGAGCAGTTGCAGACCAGCCGCGAGCCGCTGATCACCCCCTTCTTCCGCATCGGCATGGATGACGCGCAATCGCTGCTGGACTATCTGGAACAGACCGGCGGGCGGGGCAACCGCTACCTGTATCTGGTGGTGGATTACACGCTGGCCAGCCTCAAGGCGCGCCCCGGCGGCAGCGGCCGCATTCAGGCGCAGGAGGTGAACACCGTGCGCCCGACCAGCTATGTCGAGGCGATCGCCCTTTATGCCGATGCCGCCGGCAATGCCAAGGTTCGCGACCTGCCGGTTCCCGATGCGCTGACCAAACCGGCCGAGGGCGAAATGCAGGAACTGCCGCCCGAGCTTTTCGCCACCAGCGGCAAGACCCTGGCCGGCGCGCTGCTGGCGCTGCAACCCGATGCGGCCGAGGCGGTGCTCAGCAGCTTCTCGGGCGAGTGGCGCGGCCTTTCCGAGCCGCAGCGCCGCGACCGCGCCGCCGCCTTCCGCGAGGAAATGCAGGGGCAGGCGCTGGAAAGCTACTGGATCGGCGCGCAGTTCTATATCGAACAGGATTACGACCCGGAACTGCGGGCATTCCCGGTGCGCAACACCTATTTCATGCCGGTGCCCTATGATCAGGACATGTCCGGTGTCCCGGCGCCGAACCTGACGCCGAAACTGGCCGATGATTACGCGCTGCTGCATGTGCCGCCGGAACAGGCCGATGCCGTCGCCGCCCTCTTTGGCGAGGACAGGACCCTCAAGGGCTATATCAGGGTGGCGATGACCGGCGTTGTGGGCGAAGGCGGCATCACGCCCTCGCTGCAGTTCGGACCCGCGCAAGAGGCGATCTTTGGCCGCGCGGCCAATGGCCGGTTCCCGGAACAGCCCGAGATCCGCGTGACGCTGGGCCAGCCCGACCGGCTGGCCGCCCTGGCCGCCGATCCCGAACAGCCGACCGGCGTGCCCGAGGAACTGGTGCTGGATGGCGAGGCCGTCGATCTGCTGGCGCTGTCGCTTCAACCCGATCTTTACGACGAAAGCGGCTATCGCCGGATGATGCTGGAACGCATGCTGAAGGAGCGCATCCACGCGCAGCGCAAGCAGGACGAGCCGAACAGCCATATGCGGCTGGACTGGGGCAATTTCTTCCGCGACCCACGGCAGGACCTCCGCCCCGACCAGCTCGAGGTGCTGCTGCCCTCGTTCAGGACCTGGACTTTGGCCCGCGCCGCGCAGCTTCCCGAACGGATCATGCTGCCGGTGGGGCGCGGCGGCGAGCATCCCGTCTCTGGCTGCTCGGCCATGGTCGAGGCCAGCATGCAGAGCGCGCCGCAACAGCGTTTCACGATCACCAACATGGCGCGGATCCTGGGCTATGAGGTGGCGCCGAACGACGCGGTGCTGGAATTGGCGGGCACGCGCGCGCGCCCCGGCCCGGATCGGGTCTGGACCTATGTCCAGGGCGCCACGCGCGCCATGGCCAATTGCGGCTATGCCAATGGCATGCGGCAGGGTTATCTGCGCCAGTTCGCGCCCGATGACCCGGCCAGCGTGGGGGTTCTGGTCCATGTGGCCGAGCAGCCCGATCTCGGCAAGACCGATGGCGGTCGCGTGTTCTCGGCGCTTTATGAACTCGCGGTCAGCGATCGCCGGCTTGTGCCGGTCGAGGGGCTGGCCGACGCGCCGGCCGGGATGCGTGGCGTGGTGGTGCTGAAGGCGGCCGTCGAGGGCGTGCAGACCTTTATCCAGAAAGATGACGGCACCACGGATACGCGCGGCCCGACGCTGAAAAAGGGCGATTGGGACACGGTTGTCGCCACCGGCCCCGCCGCCGTGGACATTCTTGGGATCGAGCTTGGCATCGATCTGGCCGAATTCGAGAAAGCCGCCCGGGATCATCTGCCCGAAGGCGTGCATTACACGACCAGCAAGGCGGGCAAGAGCATCTTCGGCTCGGCCAGCGGCTTTGTCGATCCGAACCGCCCCGAGGCGCTGGCCGCCATCTATGCGCCCCATACCGACGCGCAACAGGTGGTCGCCATCATGCGCTGGCTGGAATTCGATTCGGCCCAGGTGTCCATCGCCGGGCTCAAGCAAAGCCTGATCGACAAATACGGCCCCGGCCTGACCGAACTTGGCAAGGGGCAATGGACATGGGGCGATCTGCCCGTCGATGAGGACAGGTACGGCTTTTGCGGTGGCCGCTCGACCTTCTATGTCTACGATGGCGGGGAACTGCCCGAGATGGCGGCGGCGGACGGAACGCCCAATTCAGGGCGGACCAGATACGAGAATAACAGCTTCTGGCACACCTATGGCTGGCCGCAGACCACCCGGACGCAGAACGATACGCGGCCGCCCGATGTCGCGCGCTGCGGCACCGTGGTGACCGCCTTCGTCTCGGAAGAGCGCGACACGCTGGTGCTCAAGCTGTGGCTGATGGATCGCAAGCTGGCCGAAAGCGGCGCGGCCGAGGCGCCGCCGCCCGAACTGGCGCGGCCCAAGGTCGAGTTCTGATCGCGCCGGGGCGCCGGGTTTCCCCGCGCGCCCCGCCGATACCCCGCGCCGCGCGGTCAGGACGCTCCGGCGCCGGCGAGTTCCGCCTCGTGCTGCCGGACCTTGCCCAGCCAGTCGGCGATCACCGCCAGCGCTTCGGGTTCGTCCAGAAACGGGATATGGCCGCGATCGGGGATTTCCGCGTACAGCATGTCGGGGCGGCGCGCGCACATGGCCATGGCGGTTTCATGCGTCAGCACGTCCGAGCCGGCGCCCCGGATCAGCGCCAGCGGCAGCCCGGCGCAGGCATCGAAAAGCGGCCAGGCATCGGGCAGCGGATTGGCCTGCATCGCCAGTTCAAAGGCGTCGCGCAGCGCCGGGTCATAGGTCAGCCCGACGCCATCGCGTTCCTGCACGTAATGGCGCACGGTTTCCTCGACCCAACGCTGGGCGGGGACATTGGCAAAGCCCGGCATCGCGGCGGGCAGGCGGTCGGCGACCTCCTGCAGGGTGCCAACGGTGGGACGGATGCCGATGAAGCCGCCGATGCGCAGCAGCCCCTCGCGTTCGAGCACCGGGCCGGTATCGTTGAAGCAGATGCCGCTGATCCGGTCCGGCGCCGAGGCGGCCATCGCCATTGCCAGCAGCCCGCCGCGCGACGAACCGATGATCGCGGCCCGCGCCAGGCCCAGATGGTCCATGAGCGCCAGAGCGTCGCGCGCCTCCTGGCCGACAGTATAGGTGGCGGCGCCGGTCCATTCCGATCCGCCGCGGCCGCGACTGTCGAGCCGGATCAGCCGCACGTCACGCAGATGCCGCGCCAGATAGGCAAAATCGCGCCCGTCGCGGGTCAGCCCGGCCAGCGCCAGCAGCGGCAGTCCCTGGCCTTCGTCGCCATAGGCCAGCTGCGCGCCGTCTTCCGCCGGAAACGTCTTCTGGCTCACCGGACACCTCCCTGGTCGCGAATGCCTGCGGCCGCGCCCGGATGGCGCTTAGGCGTCGAAACCCATTTCGGGCACTTCATCGGGCACCACCAGCGCGGCTTCGGTCGCCTCGCGGATGGCCTCGATGCTGACGCCGGGCGCGCGTTCGCGCAGGATCAGCCCGGCCGGGCTGGGCACGATCACCGCCAGATCGGTCACCACCATGTCGACGCGGCGCAGCGCGGTCAGCGGCAGCGAGCATTTGCGCACGATCTTGGATTTGCCGCGCGCGCTGTGCTGCATGGCCACGACCACGCGCGCCGCGCCGGTGACCAGATCCATCGCGCCCCCCATGCCCGGCACCATCTTGCCCGGCACCTTCCAGTTGGCCAGATGGCCGCTTTCATCGACCTCGAGCCCGCCCAGAACGGTCATGTCCAGATGCCCGCCCCGGATCAACCCGAAGCTCATCGCGCTGTCGATCGAGGCCGCCCCCGGAACGGCCGAGACGAAACCGCCGCCGGCATCGGTCAGGTTCGGATCCTCCATCCCCTCGGGCGGGCGGGCGCCAAGGCCGATGACCCCGTTTTCCGCCTGGAAGAACACGCCCCGTTCGGCGGGAACGTAATTGGCGACCATGCTCGGCAGGCCGATGCCCAGATTGACCAGCATGCCCGGAAGGATTTCCTGCGCCACGCGGCGGGCGATCAGTTCCTTGGTGTCCATGATTTTCTCCTAGCAGGCGCGCAAGAGCAGGTGATCGACCAACACGCTGGGCGTTTTGACGGCATCGGGCGGGATCACGCCGACCGGGACGATGCTTTCCGCCTCGGCGATCACCGTATCGGCGGCCAGCGCCATCACCGGGTTGAAATTATGCGCCGTCAGGGAATAGGCAAGGTTGCCGACATAATCGGCCTGTCCCGCCGCGAGCAGCGAGAAATCGGCGCGCAGCGGCGTTTCCAGCAGGAAATGATTGCCCTCGACCTCGATGATCCGCTTGCCCTCTTCGACCTCGGTCCCGAGCCCGGTCGGCGTCAGCACGCCGCCCAGCCCCATGCCGCCGGCGCGGATCCGCTCGACCAGGGTGCCTTGCGGCACCAGTTCGACGGTGATGCTGCCCTCGATCATGCCGGCCTGGGTTTCAGGGTTCAGCCCGATATGCGAGGTGATGACATGGCGCACGGCCCCGGCCGAGATCAGCTTGCCGATGCCGAAGCCCGGGCGGGCGGTGTCATTGGCGATCACCGTCAGTTCGCGGGCATTGCGGGCGACCAGCGCGTCGATCAGCCGATGCGGCGAACCCACGCCCATGAAACCGGCAATCATCAGGCTGGCGCCGTCGGCGATCATGTCCGCGGCGTCGCGCGGGGTCAAGGCACCCTTCATGTGGCATTCTCCTGTGCAAGATGGGCGCGGGCGGCGCGGACGATGACCAGACCCTCGTCGGTCGGGATCACCATCGCCGTGACCCGCGATATGTCGGACGAGATGATTCGCGCGTTCTCGTCATTGCGCGCATGGTCGATTTCCAGGCCCATCCATTCGGTGCGTTCGCAGATCCGGGCCCGGATCAGGCGCGAATTCTCGCCGATGCCGCCGCAGAAGACCAGCCCGTCGATGCCGCCCATCGCCGCCGCCATGGCGCCCAGTTCGCGCTGGATGCGAAACACGAAATACTCGATCGCCTGACGGGCCTCGGGCGTGCCCGATTGCTCCAGCGTGCGCATGTCGTTGGACAGCCCGCCCGACAGGCCCAGCAGGCCCGAACGGCGATAGAGCATGTCCGCGATCGCGTCGCTGCTCATGCCCTCCTGATCCAGCAGATACAGCAGCACCCCGGGGTCCAGCTGGCCGCAGCGCGTGCCCATGGGCAGCCCGTCCAGCGCCGAAAAGCCCATGGTCGAGGCGACCGAGCGGCCGTTCTGGATCGCGCACATGGAGGCGCCATTGCCAAGATGCGCCACCACCACGCGGCTGGCCGCGATCAGCGGCGCCGAGGCCTGCAACTCGCCGGTGATGTATTCGTAGCTCAGCCCGTGAAAGCCATAGCGCCGCACGCCGCGATCGTAGAGGTCGCGCGGCAGCGCGAAGGCATCGTTCACCCAGGGGTGGGTGCGGTGAAAGGCGGTGTCGAAACAGGCGATCTGCGGCACGCCCGGAAAGGCCTCCATGGCGGCGCGGATGCCGGCCAGGTTATGCGGCTGATGCAGCGGCGCAAAGGGCGACAGCTTGTCGAGCTTGCTCAGAACCGTCTGGTCGACCAGCACCGGCTGCGCGTAATCGGTTCCGCCATGCACGACGCGGTGGCCGATGGCGCGCAGTTCGGTATCGGGGAATGCCTGGCGCAGATTGTCCAGCACCACCGCCAGCGCCTGCGTGTGATCGTTGGGCGAGATGTCCGCGACCGGCAGCGCGTTGCCCGCGCCGTCCTTGAGCGAAAGGCTGGCCTCATTGCCGCCGATCCGGTCGACCATGCCCTGTGCCAGCGGCGTATCGCCGTCCTCGCCATAGAGCGCGAATTTCAGCGAGGATGACCCCGCATTGAGTGTCAGGATAACACCGATCATTGCGCCACCTCCTTTCGAAGAGCGGCCATTGTCTCGCCTGTGGCGGCGTGATGCAATGCCGCGACGGCGCAGGAAGCCAGTCGTGACGCGACGCTATCCGAGCGGGAATTGAGAATCACCGGCACCCGCGCGCCCAGAACCAGCCCCGCGCCCTCGGCATGGCTCATGAAGGCAAGCTGCTTGGCCAGCATGTTGCCCGCGTCGATGCCGGGCACGACCAGGATATTGGCCCGGCCCGCGACCTCGCCGGTCAGGCCCTTGATCCGCGCGGCCCCCATGTTCACCGCGTTGTCCATGGCCAGTGGACCGTCCACCTCGCCGCCCCTGATCTGGCCGCGCTCGGCCATTTTCGACAGCAGCGCGGCGTCGATCGAGGACTGGATCGCCGGGTTCACCGTCTCGACCGCCGACAGCACGCCGGCGCGGGGCACCAGCCCGATCGAGCGCGCCAGATCGATGGCGTTCTGGACGATATCGACCTTGGTGGCCAGATCGGGCGCGATATTGATCGCGGCATCGGTGACCAGAACCGGCTCGGGCTGGCCGGGCACGTCCATCACGAAGACATGGGTGAATCGGCGGCCGATGCGCAGCCCCTCGGCCTTGTCCAGCATCGGGCGCAGCAGGTCGTCGGTATGCAGATGCCCCTTCATGACGGCGGCGGCGCGGCCCTCATGGACCAGCCGGCAGCCCCTCTGCGCGGCGGCCAGATCGCCCTTGATGTCGATGATCTCGACCCCGTCGAGCGCGCGGCCCAGGGTTTCGGCCGCGCCCCGGATCGCGGCTGCGTCGCCGATCAGGATCGGGGTGATGATGCCGGCCTCCATCGCCTTCAGCGCGCCGCCCAGGGAATTCGGCTCGTCGGGGCAGATCACGGCGGTCGGAATGGCGGGCAGGGGGCGCGCCTGTTCCAGAAGCATGTCGAAATGGCGGTGGCGCTCGACCAGCAGGCCGGGCACCTCGATGCCGTCGCGGTCGAACTTGCGCTGCGGCGCCTGCAGCACCGCCTCGCCGTCCAGCAACAGGGCGTCATCGCCGGCGCGGCGCAGTTCGGTCGCCAGCGTCACCGTGCCGTCCGCCTGCTTGTCGGTGACGCGCACCCGGCAGATCACCTCTTCGCCGGCATGGGCGCGGGCGTGGAAATTCAGCGTCTGGCGCTGATAGAGCGAGCCGGGCCCCGGCAGCTGCGTGCCCAGCACCGCCGAGAAGATCGACGCCAGGAACATGCCCGGCGCCACGCTTTCGATCTGCCCGTCGCCATCGCCATCGGCATCGGGCAGGTGCATCGGGTTGAAATTGCCCGAAACCGCGGCGAATGAATACAGGTCGTCCGGCGTGATCAGCCGGCGGATCTCGGCCGTCTCACCGATCTGCAACTCGTCCAGAGTACGATTGATCAGCCGCATCAGCCCGCCTTTCGCGTCGTCTGCCCATTCGGGGCGCCGCCCCGGTTCGGCGGCGGCAGGGTGGCGCCATTCCCGCCGTCTTTTGCGGAGTCGTCGGCCAGCGGGTCATCGAGCACATCGCCGGTGACCGGACCCAGCCCCAGCACCTTGCGGAAGCGGTCCAGGAGCGCCAGCGTTTCGGGCGACATCTCGTCCAGACGGCCGGGGACATATTGCGCCACCCGCAGGGCCAGTTCGCGATCCTTTTTGTCGGGCAGAAGCCGCGGCAGCGTCTCGATGGCGCGCTCGGGCTCATACGTGGCGATCAGCGTCTGCTGATGGATGATCACCGCGCGCCGGGCGGCGCCCAGGCTGCTGAACGGCTCGTCGCAGGTCAGCACCCGGCTGGAGCGTTCCAGCCGGTCGCGGCGCACCGTGCCACGGTTGTCCGCCATCAGGATCAGCATGCGGATCACCGCCTCGGCAAAGCCGCCCTGATCGATGTTCATCAGCGTATTGGAAACCTCGGGCAGGCCGCGCAGCTCATCGGCGTTTTTCAGCGTCCGGCGCGCTTCATGGTTGCGGCCAAAGGCGCGCGCCCATGGGGTCGACCAGGCCAGATGAAAGATCATCTCATGGTTCATGTCGCGCCAGTCGCGCCAGAAATCCAGCATCTGTTCGACGCTGTCCGCCCATAGCGCCTCGGCCGCCAGAAAGGGATTGCCGGCCGCGGCCTTGCGCCGGTTGCGCCGCACCGCCTCGGCCGCCGGCTCGATCGCGGCCATCAGCGGATTGCGGGACGAGGCCAGGGCCCGCGTCAGCCGCAGCGGGTGCAGCGCGCGGCTGGCGCCGGCCATGCTTGGCGTCACCATCGCCTGCACGGCGGGACGCACCAGCGCCTCGTAAAGCTGGGCCTGCACCTCCGAGGCGCGGGCCACGGCGGCAAAGGGGCGTTCATCGTCGAAGCCGTCGTCAAGCGCCTGGATATCGCTCAGGTTGCGCTCGACGAAGCCGACGGTGAAATGCGTGCCGCCATCCTGTTCGGTGACGTCCTCGATGCACATTTCGTAAAGCCCCGGCGCCAGCGCCTCGATGGTCTGCATGGTCGAGGTCATCTCGTTATGCTCGCGATTGGCGATCTGCGAGGACACGAAGATGCCCAGATGGCCGACCTGTTCATGCACCATGTAGACGATGCGCTGTCCCCGGATGCGGATCTCGTTCACATCGGCATAGGTCTCGGAAATCCAGTTCAGCGCCTGCTGCGGCGGGGTGATGTTGTCGCCATGGCTGGCAAAGACAATGATCGGCGCCCGGATCGCCTTGAGGTCCAGCGGCCGGCCCGGCTCGATCCGCGCCTCGTTCTTGACCAGCCGGTTGCCGACGAAAAGCTGCTCGACGATCCAGCGGATCTCGGCCTCGTTGAGCAGGAAGAAACCGCCCCACCAGGTCTCGAATTCCAGAAAGCGATGCTCGCCCTTGTCGATATCGCGAAACAGATCGGTATATTTGCGGAACATCGTGCGGCCGGGATTCAGCAGCTCGAAATTCTGCACCAGATGGGCGCCGTCAAAGATGCCGCCGCCCAGATCGGACAGGAACATCGGAATCCAGGTGCCGCCCAGGACGCCGGCATTGTAGCGCATCGGATTTTCGCCCACCTTGCCCGACCAGGGCGCGACCGGCGCACCGTTCACGACAATCGGCCCGGTCAGGTCGGGATTGGTCGCCGCCAGAAGCAGCGTCGCCCATCCGCCCTGGCAGTTGCCGATGATCACCGGGTCCGGGCTCTCCGGGTGGCGACGGATCACCTCGCGCACGAATGCCGCCTCGGTTCGCGTGACATGCGAAATATACTGCCCCGGCTCCGGCGTGCGGCGGAACGAGACAAAATAGACCGGGTGGCCGGCGCGCATCGCAACGCCGACCTGGCTGTCGGTCTTGAAGCCGCCGATCCCGGGGCCGTGCCCGGCGCGCGGGTCGATGATGATATAGGGGCGGCGCGTCTCGTCCACGGTGACGCCTTCGGGCGGCACGATGCGCAGCAGCGTGTAGTTCGAGGGAAAGGGCAGATCCGCGCCGTCCATCACCAGCTGGTAATCATAGATCAGCACCGGCGGGCAATCGGCGGCTTCGTGCCGCAGGAAGATATCGCCGCGCTTGCGCAGGGCGTCCATGCTGAGCACCGCGCGCTCGGATGCGTCGGTCAGATATTCCGACCAGCTTTCGGCCAGGCTCCGGTCGCCGACCGAATCGCTCAGCCCGGCGGCCAGTTCTCCGGCATCGCCCGACAGCTTGGCGCTGCGGCTGCTGTGCTGGTCGTGGATCCGGCGCATCTGGCGCGACAGCGCCGAGGCCAGAATATCGCCGATCTCGACCGAGGCCGCGGATTCGGCCCGCGTCACCTGCACCAGCTTGCGCAGTTTGTCCGCCGTGTCATGGGCGGGGGCGGCAAGCATGCCCCCCGCCGGATCGAAGAGTTCGAATACAGTGTTCATCGGTGATGATCCTTCAGGCCGTGATGGAGTAACCGCCGTCTATGGGATGCACGCCACCGGTCAGGTTTTTCGCTTCGCGCGATGCCAGAAAGGCGGCCACCGCCCCGACATCCTCGATTGTCGCGAGCTGGCTGGTCAGCGCGCGTTCGGCCGCCTTGCGCAGCAGCTCGTCGAAATGGCCGATCCCCGAGGCTGCCCGCGTCGCCAGCGGCCCCGGCGACAGCGCATGGACCGAGATGCCCTTGGGGCCCAGCTCCGCGGCGGCATAGCGCACCGCGCTTTCCAGCGCCGCCTTGACCGGCCCCATGATGTTGTAATGATCCACCACCCGAGCCGAGCCAAAGAACGACACCGCCATGCAGGTGCCGCCATCCGGCATCAGCGGCTCGGCCAGGCGGATCATGCGCAGGAAGGAATGGACCGAGATATCCATCGCCATGCCGAAACCCTCGGGGGAACAGTCGATCACGCGGCCGTGCAGATCCTGCCTGGGCGCGAAGGCGATGGAATGCAGCAGCGTGTCCAGCCGTCCCCAACGCTCGGCGATCTGCGCAAAGACCGCCTCCAGCTCGCCCGGGCGGGTGACGTCCAGAGGGGCCATGATCTCGGCCCCGAGCCGTTCCGCCAGCGGGCGGACATGGGCTTCGGCCCGGTCATTGAGCCAGGTGACGGCCAGATCCGCCCCCTGCGCCTTCAGCGCCTGGGCGCAACCCCAGGCAATCGAACTGTCATTGGCGATTCCGACGACAAGCGCTTTTTGTCCAACAAGAGAAAACATTGCTCAGCCTCTGTCTGCGAATCGGTTCTATCGCGCATATAAGTCGGGGTTGTGACGGGCCGCGCCGGCAGGCTGCGACCGCTTGCCGCTGCCTGCGCCGGGTTATCCGCCGCGCGCCAGACTTATGCGCGCGGCACTTCCCTTGACGGTTCATCTCGCCTAACCTTGCGCGCAAAGGAAAGGCCGACGCATGAGCAGTTACGAATATACCGTCATCCCCGCCCCCGCCCGCGGCGAAAAGGTCAGGAATGCCAAGACCGGGATCGAGCGTTTCGCCGTCACCCTCAGCGAGACGCTGAACGAAATGGCCAGGAATGGCTGGGAATATGTGCGCGCCGAGACTCTCCCGTCCGAGGAGCGCTCGGGCCTGACCAGCCGCTCGACCGTCTATCACAATATCCTCGTCTTCCGCCGCGCCCTTGAGGCGCAGCCCGCACAGGACCGCCCCGCCGCGCAGCGCCCCGAGCCCGTCCGCCCCGCGCGCCATGTCGAACCCGAAGCCGCCCCGCCGCAGGCCCGTCCCGAAAAACCGGCCGAGCCGGGCCCGGCCGCCCGCGGCCCCTTCAGCGCCCCCTTGCGCGCCAGTCCCAAGTTGACCGAGGAAAACCATGGCCGCGCCCGCATGGCCGAACCCCCGGTCACCGCGCCCGAGGAAAAACCGGCATCCGGCGGCCCGCGCCTCGGCCCCGCCAACCGCTGAATTTCTTCTTCAGGAAAATATCCCGGGGTGAGGCCCGGCACGGGCCGAGGGGCAGCGCCCCTTGAGCTTACCAATGCGGCGGGCGCTGATCGGCCAGCGGAATCCCGCCACCCTCACCCTCGCGTTCGGCCTCGCGCTCCATCAGCAGGCCGACCCGCCGCGACAGCCGCGCGATCTCGCGCTCCTGCCGGGCGACGATGGCCGACAACTCGTCGGTCGCTCGCGTCAGATGCGCGACGGCCTCTTCCAGGCGCAGCACCCGTTCCGCCTGCTTGTCCATCAATCCTCCATCCGCTAGACCCCGCGTGGACCAGCCCGAGGCAGACCATGGCGAAAGATCAGAAAAAACAGCCCCGACCCAAGGCCGACACGCCCAAGGGGTTCCGCGACTATTTCGGCGCAGACGTGACCGAGCGCAAGCAGATGCTGGACCGGATCGCGGAAATCTATCATCGCCACGGCTTCGACCCGCTCGAGACCAGCGCCGTGGAAACGGTCGAGGCCCTGGGAAAATTCCTGCCCGACGTGGACCGCCCCAATGCCGGCGTCTTCGCCTGGCAGGAGGCCGAGGTGCCGGGCGGCGGCGCGGGCGACTGGCTGGCGCTGCGCTACGACCTGACCGCGCCGCTGGCGCGGGTGGCGGCGCAGTTCCGCAATGACCTGCCCAGCCCTTACCGGCGCTATGCGATGGGGCCGGTCTGGCGTAATGAAAAGCCGGGGCCGGGGCGCTTTCGTCAATTCTATCAATGCGATGCCGATACGGTAGGCAGCGCGTCCGTCGCCGCGGATGCGGAGATCTGCGCCATGCTGGCGGATGCGCTGGAACATGCCGGCATCCGGCGGGGCGATTATCTGATCCGCATCAACAACCGCAAGGTGCTGAACGGCATCATCGAGGCGATGGGCGCTGCGGCAGGCCTGGCCGACGATATCCTGCGCAGCATCGACAAGTTCGACAAGGTGGGCGAGGAGGGCGTGCGCCAGCTTCTGACCAGTGGCCGCAAGGACGAGTCCGGCGCCTTCATCGAGGGCGTCGGGCTTGCGCCGGAGCAGGCCGCTCCGGTGCTTGCCTTCCTGACCTCCAAGGGCGCCGACAATGCCGGAACGCTGGCCAATCTGCGCGCCGCTGTCGGCGGCTCGGCCAGCGGCGCCGAGGGTGTCGAGGAACTCGCGCAGATATCGGACATGCTGGCCGCCATGGGCGTGGGCGAGGATCGCGCGATCATCGACCCCTCGATCGTGCGCGGGCTTGGCTATTACACCGGCCCGGTCTTCGAGGCCGAACTGACTTTTGAAATCCTCGACGACAAGGGCCGCAGGCGGCAATTCGGATCGGTCGCCGGCGGCGGGCGCTATGACGGGCTGGTGGAACGCTTTACCGGGCAGAAGGTGCCCGCGACCGGCGTTTCCATCGGCGTGGACCGGCTGCTGGCCGCCTTGCGCGCCAGGGGGCTGGCCGGCACGGATGCGCAGGGCCCGGTCGTCGTCACGGTGATGGATCGCGACCGCATGGCCGATTATCAGGCCATGGGGGCCGAGCTGCGCGCCGCGGGCATCCGCGCCGAGGTCTATCTGGGCAACCCGAAGAATTTCGGCAACCAGCTGAAATATGCCGACAAGCGCCAATCGCCGGTGGCGATCATCCAGGGCGGGGACGAGGCTGCGCGCGGCGTCGTGCAGGTCAAGGACCTGATCCTTGGCGCCCGTATCGCCGCCGGGGCCAGCCACGAGGAATGGAAGGCCCAGCCCGCCCAGACCGAGGTCCCGCGCGCCGATCTGGTCGCCGAAGTGCGGCGCATCCTGGAATGAGCAAGCCCGGGAAACAGGCCATCGGCCAGCAGATCCTGGCCGCCTTTCGCGCAGCCGGCGCGGTCGAGGTCGCGCCCGATATCCTGCTGCCGGCCGAGACGCTTCTGGATCTTTACGGCGAGGATATCCGCGCCCGCGCCTATGTCACCCAGGACCCGATCCGGGGCGAGGTCATGCTGCGCCCCGATTTCACCGTGCCGGTCGTGCAGATGCATATGGAAAACGGCGCCGAGCCCGCCCGCTATTGCTATCTGGGCGAGGTGTTCCGCAAGCAGGACCACGGCGACACCCAGCCGGCGCAGCCCCGCGACAACGAATATCTGCAGGCGGGATTCGAGCTGTTCGCCCGCGATGCCGATGCCGATGCCGAGGTTTTCGCGCTGTTCCACGGCATCCTCGCGCCGCTTCGCCTGCAGGCGACGATGGGGGATATGGATCTGCTGATGGATGCCGTGCGCGCGCTGCCCCTGTCCGGGGCGCGCCGCGCCGCGCTTCTGCACCATATCTGGCGGCCGGGGCGCTTTTCGCGGCTGCTGGATCGTTTCTCGGCCGTCGCTGCCCCGCGCATCTTCGAGGATCCGGGGGCGCCCTGGACCGGGCTGCGCAGCCCCGACGAGATGCAGGCGCGGATCGCGCGGCTGCAGGCCGACAGGGCCGAGCCGCCGCTGCCCGCGGAATCGGTTGCGCGCCTGCAGCGGCTTTTCGCCGTGCAGGCCCCGGCGCCGCAGGCGCTGGCCGAGCTTCGCCAGCTTGCCGGGGAAATTCCCGATATCGCCGATGCGGTCGAACGTCTGGCGGCCAGCCTGTCGCGGCTTGCGGCGCGCGGGATCGATCTGGCGACCATCCGCTTCGACGCCAGCCACGGCCGCCATACGATGGAATATTACGACGGCATGACCTTCAGCTTTGCCACGCCGGGCCGGGCCGACTGGCCGCCGGTGGCGACGGGGGGGCGCTATGACGCGCTGACGGCGGTGCTGGGGCAGGGGCGCTCGATCCCGGCGGTGGGCGGTGTCATCCGGCCGGGCCTTGTCCATGAACTGGGGGGGCTGTCATGATCCGGCTGGGCGTGCCCTCGAAGGGGCGGCTGATGGAGCAGAGCTTCGACTGGTTCGCGGCGCGGGGCGTGACGCTGTCGCGCGCCGGATCGGATCGCGAATATGCCGGTCGGGTCGAGGGTGCGGAAAACGTCGCGCTGGTGCTTTTGTCGGCGGGCGAGATCCCGCGCGAGCTGCGGGCGGGGCGGATCCATCTGGGGGTGACCGGCATCGATCTGATCCGCGAGAAGCTGGCCGGCTGGCGCAGCCATGTCGAGGAAGTGGCGCCGATGGGTTTCGGCCATGCCGATCTGATCCTGGCCGTGCCCGCCTGCTGGAGCGATTGCGAGGATCTGGACGATTTCGCCACCATCGCCCGCGATTTCCGCGCCGCGCACGGCTTTCGCCTGCGTATCGCCACCAAATACCACCGGCTCGTTCGGGCCTGGCTGTCGGCCGGGGAGGTCGCCGATTACCAGCTGGTGGACAGTCAGGGCGCGACCGAGGGAACGGTGGCGAACCAGACCGCCGAGGCGATTGCCGATATCACCTCGTCGGGTGCGACGCTGCGCGCCAATCACCTGAAGGTCATCGCGGCCGAGCCGATCCTGCGTTCGCAGGCGGTGCTGTTCCGGTCACTGGCCGCCGGGGACGAGGGCGAGGTCCGTGCCTTTGCCGCGCGGCTGGGGCTGTAACGGGCGGCGGCATCTCCGGTTGCGCGGTCGCATGGATATTTGAATGAAGAAGAAAGGGATCACTCGCCGAGGCCGACAAGCGCCCGGGCGAAATCCCGCGCATCGAACGCATCCAGATCGTCGATCTGTTCGCCCACGCCGATGGCGTGAATGGGCAGGCCGAACCTGTCGGCCAGCGCCACCAGCACGCCGCCGCGCGCGGTCCCATCCAGCTTGGTCATCACCAGCCCCGAGACATCGGCCAGCTTGCGGAAGGTCTCGACCTGGCTCAGCGCGTTCTGGCCGGTCGTGGCATCCAGGACCAGCAGGGTGTTATGGGGGGCGCTGGCGTCCTTTTTGCGGATGACGCGGACGATCTTGGCCAGTTCCTCCATCAGGTCCTGACGGTTCTGCAGGCGCCCGGCCGTGTCGATCATCAGCAGGTCCGCGCCCTCGGCCTCGGCCCGGGTCATGGCGTCGAAGGCGAGGCTGGCCGGGTCCGAGCCCTCGGGCGCGGTCATCACCGGCACGCCGGCGCGCTGGCCCCAGACCTGCAACTGTTCGACGGCCGCGGCGCGGAACGTGTCGCCGGCGGCGATCACCACGTTCTTGCCCGCCGCCCTGAACTGGCTGGCCAGCTTGCCGATGGTCGTGGTCTTGCCCGAGCCGTTGACGCCCACGACCAGCACCACCTGCGGCCGTTTCGGATAAAGCGGCAGGGGCCTGGCCACCGGCTCCATGATGCGGGCGATTTCATCGGCCAGAAGCCCCTTGAGTTCGCTGGCCGAGATGCGCCTGCCCATCCGCCCCTCGGCGATATTGGCGGTGACGCGCAGGGCCGTCTCGACGCCCATATCGGCCTGGATCAGCATTTCCTCCAGTTCCTCGAGCATGGCATCGTCGAGTTCGCGCCGTGGCTCGGCATCCGCGCGGCGGCCGATCAGCCGGTCGAGCATGCCGGGACGTTCGGGCGCGGGCGTGGCGGGCGGCGGGACGGGCGCTGCTGCCTGTGGCGCTGGCGGCGGGGCGTCGGGCCGGTCCTCCGCGCCCTCGGCCACGATATCGTCGAGCCCCGCCCCGATCTTCGAGGAGGACCGCGTCAGCCGGTCGCGCAGCTTCGAGAAAAACGACATGCCCCAATCCTTCTGTGCGTCGCGCCGAAACTAAGGGCTCGCGGCCCAAAGGAAAAGGGCGCCCGCACGGACGCCCCCCTTTCATGCCGGATATGCCGGGGGTTGCCCCGCGGCCTTGCGATCAGGCCTTGCCCAGATAGATGTCGACCAGCTTGCCCAGCATCTCCAGCGCATCCTCGCGCGAGCGCTGGAAGCTGTTGCGCCCGATGATCGAGCCGTTGCCGCCGCCGTCGCGGATCGCGCGGGCATCGTCATAGACCGCGTCGGCGCCCTTGGCCGCGCCGCCCGAGAACACCACGATCCGGCGCCCGTTGAAGGCCGACTGCATGCAATGTTCGACCCGTTTGGCCTGGGTCGAGACGTCGATCTTTCTGTCCTCGTAGACCTTTTTGGCCTCTTTCAGTTCCAGATGATCGGTCGAGAGCTTGATCTTGATGATATGGGCGCCGATCAGCGCCGCGATCTGGGCGGCATAGGCGGCGATGTCGATCGCGGTTTCGCCATCCTTCGAGATCGCCTCGCCGCGCGGATAGGACCAGATCACCGTCGCCACGCCCTTGGCGGCGGCTTCCTTGCGCATCGCGACGATCTCTTCGAACATGTCCAGCGCCATGTCCGAGCCGGGATAGATGGTGAAGCCGATGGCGGCGCAGCCCAGCCGCAGCGCGTCATCCACGCTGGCCGTCACCGCCTGGTTCTTGCCGGCGGTGTCGGACATCAGGCTGTTGGCGCTGTTCACCTTGAGGATGGTCGGGATCTGGCCGGCGAAGCTGTCGGCGCCGGCCTCGATCATGCCCAGGGGCGCGGCATAGGCGTTCAGCCCGGCGTCAATCGCCAGCTGGTAGTGATAATGGGGATCATAGCCGGCGGGGTTCGGCGCGAAGGACCGCGCCGGGCCGTGTTCAAAGCCCTGATCGACGGGCAGGATGATCATCTTGCCGGTGCCGGCCAGCTTGCCGGTCATCAGCATGCGCGCGAGCTGCGCCTTGACGCCGGGAGTTTCGCCTTCGTAATTGGCCAGAATCTTGCGAACGGTATCGGTCATCTGCATCGGGGACTCCATCCTGTGTCTGCTGGCTGCTTAGCAGACCGGCGGGCAAGGGCAATCAGGGTTGCGCTAACGTAGGGGCTGACGGCTGCGGCAGGCCGCGAAACCGGGCGCTGTCGCGACATCAGCGCTTGTTCAGCGCCGCCACGCCCGGCAGCTCCTTGCCCTCCATCCATTCCAGGAAGGCGCCGCCGGCGGTCGAGATGAATGTGAAATCGCCCGCGGCGCCCGCCTTGTTCAGCGCCGCCACCGTATCGCCGCCGCCGGCGACCGAGGTCAGCTTGCCGGCGCGGGTCAGTTCCGCGGCAGCCTGCGCGGCGGCATTGGTGGCGGCGTCGAAGGGCGCGATCTCGAAGGCGCCCAGCGGGCCGTTCCAGATCAGCGTGCGGCAGGATGCCAGGGTCTGCCGAATGGCGGCGACGGTTTGCGGGCCGGCATCCAGGATCATCGCGTCGGCGGGGCAGGCATCCGCCGCGACGGTTTCGTTTGCCGCGCCGGCCTTGAATTCGCGCGCCACCACGACATCGGCTGGCAGGTGAATGCTGCAGCCGCCGCGCTCGGCCTTGTCCATGATCTCGCGCGCGGTCTCGGCCATGTCGCGCTCGGCCAGCGATGTGCCGATCTCGATACCCTGGGCGACGAGGAAGGTGTTCGCCATGCCGCCGCCGATGATCAGGTGGTCCACCTTGTCGATCAGGTTGCCCAGCAGATCCAGCTTGGTCGAGACCTTGGCGCCGCCGACCACGGCCGCGACCGGGCGCTGCGGATTGCCAAGCGCCGCGTCCAGCGCCTTGAGTTCCGCCTCCATCAGGCGGCCGGCGGCGGCGGGCAGCAGATGCGCCAGCCCCTCGGTCGAGGCATGGGCGCGATGCGCGGCCGAGAAGGCGTCGTTCACATAGGCCTGACCCAGGGCGCCCAGCGAGGCGGCAAAAGTCGAATCATTCGCCTCTTCTCCCGGATAGAATCGGGTGTTTTCCAGCAGCAGCACGTCGCCGGGCTGCAAATCCGCCACAGCGCGTTTGGCGGGGCCGCCGATCGCCTCTTCGGCGAATTTCACCGGCTGGCCAAGCGCGGCCTCCAGCGCCGGGAGGACCAGTTTCAGGCTCATGTCGTCGACGCGCTGGCCCTTGGGGCGGCCGAAATGGGCCAGCAGCACCGGGATGCCGCCCTTTTCCTGGATATCATTGACGGTGGGCACGATCTTTTCGATCCGGGTCGTATCGGTCACCCGGCCATTCTCGACCGGGGCGTTCAGGTCCACGCGGACCAGCACCACCTTGCCGTCAAGCTCCAGGTCGTCGATCGTGTTGAAATCCGCCATGTCGCATCCTTTCCTGATAGGCTCTCGCGCCTTTGTGTGCTTGTCACGCATCATGACATTCCCGTCAACTGGTGCAGGCATGGCTTTGCCACCGCGTCGCGACGCTCATCGCCGGCGTTGTCTGCGCGGGGCGAAATGCGTAAGGCTGCGGCTGAAGCTTTTACCAAGGAGACTCCCATGGCCGAGATCAAGGATCCCGAGAACACGGTCATCATCGCGCTGAAAGACGGCCCGGTGGTGATCGAACTGCTGCCCGACGTGGCGCCGAAGCATGTCGAGAGGATGAAGGAACTGGCCCGCGCCGGGAAATACGACAATGTCGCCTTTCACCGCGTGATCGAGGGCTTCATGGCCCAGACCGGCGATGTCGAGCATGCCAATATGGAAAGCGACCACAATCCGGGCCGTGCCGGCACCGGCGGCTCGGACCTGCCCGACCTGCCGGCCGAATTCTCGCGCCTGCCGCATGACCGGGGCACGCTGGGCGCCGCGCGCTCGGCCAATCCCAACAGCGCCAACAGCCAGTTCTTCATCAATTTCAGCGACAACCATTTCCTGAACGGCCAGTACACCGTCTATGGCCGGGTCATCGCGGGGATGGAGCATGTCGACAAGATCCAGCGCGGCGAGCCGCCGGCGAATCCCGACCGCATGATCTCGGTCAAGGTGGCCGCCGATGCTGAATAAGCTGCTGATCCCCGCCTTCACGCTTGCCGCGGCCTCGGCGCAGGCGCAGGGCCTGCCGGGCGTGATCGATGGCCCCGGTCCGAATCTGGTGATCGAGATCGCCGGTTCCGGCGGCGAATCCAAGGGCACGATCGTGCTCGACCTTTATGCCGACAAGGCGCCCGGGCATGTCGAGCGTCTGGTGACGCTGGCGGAATCCGGCGCCTATGACGGGGTCGTGTTCCATCGTGTGATCGACGGGTTCATGGCGCAGACCGGCGATGTCGAATTCGGCAAGCAGGGCGGCGACACCGCCCGCGCCGGCATGGGCGGCTCGGACCTGCCGGACCTGCCGGCCGAGTTCAACGATGTCAGCTTTCAGGCCGGGACCGTGGGCATGGCGCGCTCGGACAACCCGAATTCCGCCAACAGCCAGTTCTTCATCGATCTGGCGCCGGCCGAGTTTCTGGACGGGCAATATACCGCCGTCGGGCAGCTGGTCGATGGCTGGGAGGTGCTGAACATGGTGAAAAAGGGCGACCCGGCCGCCAATGGTCTGGTCTTGGACCCCGATTACATGGTCAAGGTCACCGTCGAGAAATGAACGCTCCGGCTCACGCCGGAAAAGGGCCCCGCGCATGGTGTCGCGGGGCCTTTTGCCATGGCCATTGCCTGACCCCGCCATGGCCCGCTAAGGCAGAAACATGACAGTGCTTTACATCGACGCCGATGCCTGCCCCGTGAAAGCCGAGGCCGAGCGGGTCGCGACGCGCCTGCGCGTGCCCATGGTGCTGGTCTGCAACGGGGGCCTGCGTCCCTCGGCCAATCCGCTGGTCTCATTGGTGATCGTCGATCAGGGCCCGGATGAGGCCGATCAATGGATTGCCGCGCATTGCGGGCCGGGCGATGTGGTGGTGACCTCGGACCTGCCGCTTGCGGATCGCTGCATCAAGGCCGGCGCGCAGGTCATCCAGCATAACGGCGAGGTGCTGACCGAGGCCAATATCGGCCCGCGCCTGGCGACCCGCGACCTGATGCAGGATATCCGTTCCGCGAACCCGTTCCATCAGGGCGGAGGGGCGGCGTTTTCCAAGGCGGATCGGTCGTATTTCCTGCAATCGCTGGATCGGGTGATGGCGGCGGTGTTGCGGGGGTAGGGTAAGGATAGGGGGCTCTGAGCTCATTTTTCCGGAATTCTGCTACGCAGCGAATGTCGGCTGTCACGAAAGGGTCAAAACTCTCAATAATTATCTCTGTTTGGAATCGATTTTTGGGTGGCCTCACACGAGTTCGTTTGCACATGTTCCGCAAGCGAGGGCTTAGTGAACGGTCTTAGAGTTCCTTAACCAGCGCGGCGATAATCTATTATGTTTTCTAAAACGACCACCTCAACGGATAGATTTAAATCGCATTACTATCTGAATGCTGGGATAAAAGTCAACGGCCACAAATCATTTTCTCAATTTTCGAACTATTTATAATCGCGACTTGATCAACTATTTTGAAAACAGTAACGTCACCTACATATACAATGAAGTGCGCCTCAAAGACATTTTCTCCAGCCGTAATTTTGCAAGGGGTCCCTTCCTTCATTGAGCCGCTAAGCAGGCCTAGTGCGAACGCTCCAACGACGTTAAAATATACCAAATTTGTAAGGTCTTGACTCGCGATCATTCCCGTTTGCTCAGCATTATGACGCACAACTGCAAACTGCCAAAGATAGCGCGAAAGCAGGTATGCAAAGCAAGGTAAGACAAATAGTGAAGCTGCTGTTTTAAACCATTCCATCTGTTCAGAAATCGGCTCTTCAACTATGAAAATATTGTATGAACAGTAGGCCAGCACGACGGCAATCAATAACATAGAAATATACCAAAAACCCCTAACAGTCCGCTCTGCTTCTGAACCTCGATAGCTGTCTCTCGAATCGAGTCTAGCTTCGAAATTTTCAACAAAATTAATAATAGTGCCAAGCAGGATTCCAAACACTGGCAATATCAAAGCTGTCTTAAAGATAGTGTCTTGTAAAGACATGTAGGAAAGGAGCGCTGGGGATATCGCGCTCAGGTAGCTTCCCTCAAATATTATTGAAACTGCGCTAGAAAAAATCGCTAGATTCCGAAAGCTTGCAACTTTTTCGAACTTATATGACTTTACTTGCAGTGCTGTGCTAACAGAACTTGAAGGCTCATCTGCCAAACTGTCCACTCCTAGGGCTATAAACACAACTCTATGATATCATCATAGTAAATTTTGGGGTGTTGCGCCAAGGTAGTAGGTCGCCTTTTCCCGTCGATAAATAACCGCTTGTTGAACGCTGCTGAAAGTTACCTTTGACGTAGTTGTAGCGAAAGCTCACTTAGTTCGCATAGCCGACCACCGCTCTACCCCCCAACGAAAAAGGCCGGCGCTCTCGCCCCGGCCTTTCTCTTACCCCACCTGCACCATCCGGTGCTTCTTCTTCCCGACCGAGACCTTCAGCCCGTCCCCGATCAGCGCCGCGTCCACGGGCAAAAGCGGGTCGCTGACGGGGTCGTTGTTCAGCCGCAGCCCGCCCTCGGCGATCAGGCGCTTGGCCTCCTTGCCCGAGGCGGTGATGCCGGTCTGGGCCAGCAGCTGCACGACCGAAACCGGCAGGGCATCCGCGCCGACGGTCACGATCTCAAGATCGCTGCCGGCGCCGCCCTGCTCGAAGACCTCGCGCGCGGTGGCCTCGGCCGAAGCGGCGGCCTCGGCCCCGTGCAGAAGCGTCGTCACCTCATTGGCCAGCCGAACCTTGCCCTCGTTGATCTCGGATCCTTGCAGGGCGCCAAGGCGGTCGCATTCATCGACCGGAAGATCGGTATAAAGCTTGAGGAAGCGGCCGACATCGGCATCGGTCGAATTGCGCCAGAACTGCCAGAACTCATAGGGCGACAGCATCGCGCCGTTCAGCCAGACCGCGCCGCCCGCCGATTTGCCCATCTTGCGCCCGTCCGAGGTGGTCAGCAGCGGCGAGGTCAGGCCCCAGATCTCGCCATCGAGCACGCGGCGGGTCAGGTCGATCCCGTTGACGATATTGCCCCACTGGTCGGACCCGCCCATCTGCAACTGGCAGCCATAGCGGCGGTACAGTTCCAGAAAGTCATAGGCCTGCAGGATCATGTAGTTGAATTCCAGAAAGCTCAGCGATTGCTCGCGATCCAGCCGGGATTTTACGGATTCGAATGACAGCATCCGGTTCACGGAAAAATGCCGCCCGATATCGCGCAGGAAATCCAGGTAGTTCAGCCCGTCCAGCCATTCGGCATTGTTAAGCATCATCGCCTTGCCCTCGCCGTAATCCAGGTAACGGGCAAAGACCTGCTGCATGCCGTCGATATTGGCCTGAATGGCATCGGGGGTCAGCAGCGGGCGTTCCTCGCTGCGGAAGCTGGGATCGCCGACCTTGGTCGTGCCGCCGCCCATCAGGGTGATCGGGCGGTTGCCGGTCTTCTGGAACCAGCGCAGCATCATGATGTTCAGCAGGTGCCCGACATGCAGGCTGGCGGCGGTCGCGTCATAACCGATATATGCCGTCACCGGGCCTTGGGTCAGGGCCTCGTCCAGCGCCTGCAGGTCGGTGCAGTCCGCCAGATAGCCGCGTTCCATCATCACATGGAGGAAGTCGGATTTGGCTTTATAGGTCATGGGCTGTTCCTTTCGAATGGCGCGGATATACCGGGGGAAAGGGCAAAGGAAAAGCCATGACACAGGCAATGACGCGCGCGCTTGGCATGATGTCGGGGACCTCGCTGGATGGGGTGGATGCGGCGCTGATCGAAACCGACGGCGTGCGGATCGCGGATTTCGGGCGCAGCGCCTATCGCGCCTATTCCGGCAATGAATCCGCGATGCTGCATGGCGCGCTTGGGCAATGGCAGGACGGTCCCGACGCGGCCGAGGCCGGCGCGCTCTCTGTCGCCGCCCATGCCGCGCTGGCGGATGGCTTCCCCGAGGCCGAACTGGTCGGCTATCACGGCCAGACGCTCGCCCATGATCCGGGCGGGCGGGGAACGCATCAGGCGGGCGACGGTGCCGCGCTGGCGCGCAGGCTGGGCCGGCCGGTGGTCTGGGATTTCCGGTCCGAGGATGTCCGTCAGGGCGGCGAGGGCGCGCCTTTGGCCCCGTTCTTTCACTGGGCCTGCGCGGAATGGGCCGTGGCGCAGGGGCATCTGCCGCGCGCGCCGGTGGCGTTTCTGAACCTTGGCGGGGTCGGCAACCTGACCTGGGTCGATCCCTCTGCCCCCGCGCCCGAGGCTCCGGGCGCCTGCATCGCCTTTGACACCGGTCCCGCCAATGCGCCGCTGAACGACCTGATGCGGGCACGGCGCGGGCAGGCGCGGGACGAGGGTGGCGCGCTGGCCGCCCTTGGCCAGCCCGACGAAGGCGCGATTGCACGTTTCCTGACACATCCGCATTTCGCCCGGCCGCTGCCGAAATCGCTGGACCGCGACGCCTTTCCCGATCTGGCGGCCTCGGTCGCGCATCTGCCCGACGCGGATGCGGCCGCGACCCTGACCCATGCGGCGGCGGCGGCGGTCGCGGCGGGGCTGGCCCTGTTGCCGCAAGCTCCCGACCGGGTGCTGGTCTGTGGGGGCGGGCGGCATAACGGGGCGATGATGGCGGCGCTTGACGCACGTCTGCCGGCCCGTGTGGCCCCGGTCGAGGAGGCGGGCCTCGATGGCGACATGCTTGAGGCGCAGGCCTTCGGCTGGCTGGCCGTGCGGGTGCTGCGGGGCTTGCCCACTTCGGGGCCCGGCACGACCGGCGCGCCGGGGCCGGTCTGCGGCGGGCGGATCAGTCATCCGGGGCGCGGCTAGGCTGCGGGCCGTCCCGGGTCTCTGTCTTGTGATGATTGTGTGACGCCGCTGCGGGAACAATGCCTGCCAGCCTGCGTTCATTGCTCGAAACGACAGCAGTCGTTGATGAATCACATGAAGGAAAGGACCAAGGCCCATGAAATCTCTAGTCATTGCCGCGACGACTCTTGCGTTTGCCGGGGCAGCCTATGGGCAGGCCGAATCCCAGACCGCGCCCGCCGCGCCGCAGGTCGAGCAGATGGAAGAGGCCGCGACCGAAGCCGGAAACGCCGCCGCCGAGGCGGCCGGCGATGCCGCTGCCACCGCCGCCGATGCCGCCGCCGAGGCTGCGCAGGCCGCCGAGGATGCCGCGATGGCGGTGGGGGACGAAGCCACGGATATGGGCGCCGATGCCGCCGATGCGGCGGCGGAAGCCGCCGACGAAGCCGCCGCCGCTGCCGATCAGGCGGCCGATGATGCGGCCATGGCGGCCGACACCGCCGCCTCGGGCGCGGGTGACATGGCCAGCCCGGCCGAGGACAGCCCTGAAATGACTGCCGGGGCCGAGGGCGAAACCGCCGCCGCGCCCGAAGTCGTCGCCCCCGATGTCAACCCGCCCGCGATTTCCGAGGCGGATCCCGGCCTGCTGGGAAGCTGGCTGGTCAGCCGCCGGATCTGGACCACCAACCAGCCCTCGACCACGGAATGGGTCGATCCGATGCTGGCCGAGCGTCCGGCCGACTGGCAGGACATCGCCAAGGTCAACGATATCGTGCTCGATGATTCGGGCCAGATCGTGGGCTATATCGCCGATATCGGCGGTTTTCTGGGCATCGGCGCGAAAAAGGTGCTGCTGGGCGTGGATGCGATCCATCTGGTCAGCATCGGCAACGATACCTTCTTCGTGACCAATTACACCAAGGCCGAACTTGAGGCCTTGCCCGATTTCGACGCCAAGACCGTGCGCAACTGACGGCTGCGCCGCGCTCGGGCCGCGCTTTGCGGCCCGACAGGCGATCATCGGGGCGTCCCGCCGGGGCGCCCTTTGCGTTTTGCTGAAGATCGGCCTTGACGGGGGCGGGTGCCATGCGTAAACCCCCTCGCACCCCGGACGGCGATCCGGGGCAGTGGTCTGCGCGGTTGTAGCTCAGTTGGTTAGAGTACCGGCCTGTCACGCCGGGGGTCGCGGGTTCGAGCCCCGTCAACCGCGCCACCACCACATAGATCGCCGAAATGATGCGCGGTTGTAGCTCAGTTGGTTAGAGTACCGGCCTGTCACGCCGGGGGTCGCGGGTTCGAGCCCCGTCAACCGCGCCATTTTCCCGAAATTTTCAGCACTGCCCGGGGAATATCCCAAGCGGGATTTTTCCGCTTTGCGGCAGTGCTGCGGGGTTGATCTGGGGCTTTTCAACCTGTTTCAATTCCCTATGCTGGCGGCGAAATGCGACGGAGGGTTCATGGCACGCGGAATCGACTACGGCGGAATGATGCACCGTGCCATGCAGCGGCTGATCGCCGATGTCCTGCGGGCCGTCGCCGATGAGGGCCTGCCGGGCGACCACCATTTCTTCATCACCTTCGACACCCGCGATTCGGAGGTCGAGATGGCGGACTGGCTGCGCGAACGCTATCCCGAGGAAATGACCATCGTCATTCAGCACTGGTTCGAGAATCTTACCGTCACGCCCGACGGCTTTCACATCACGCTGAATTTCGGAAATTCGCCCGAGCCGCTTTACGTGCCCTTCGACGCGCTGCGCACCTTTGTCGATCCTTCGGTCGAGTTCGGACTGCGGTTTGAGAACCACGACGACGATTCGGAACTGGAGCTGGAAGAGGACGAGGTCGAGGACGAGGAACTCGCCCCCGAGGAAGAGCCCGACGAGGACCGGCCCAAGGGCGGGGCCGAGGTCGTCAGCCTGGACAAATGGCGAAAATAAATCGTCATACCCCTGTCACCGGCGCGAAATAAAGGCTGTCTCGGCATATTTGCAGGAGGCCGCCTTGTCCGACTTGTCGCTGTTCTTTCGTCAGTTTCTGCGCCGCCCGTCCGAAATTCGCGCCATCGCCCCGACCGGGAATGCCACCGCGCGCGAAATGGCGCGGGCAGTGACGCCCGAGATGGCATCCGTGGCCGAGATCGGTGCCGGCACCGGCACCATCACCCGGGCTATCCTGGGCCGCGGCCTGCCGCCCGAACGGCTGGAACTTTACGAACTGAACGCCGCCTTCTGCGCCCGCCTGCGCGAGCGTTTTCCCGCTGTCACCGTCCATAACCTGCCGGCGCAGGAGATGGTCAATGTCGGGCGCGGTCCCTTCGATGCGGTCGTCTCGGGCGTGCCGACGCTGCCGATGCCGGATGAATTGCAGGCCTCGATCGTCGGCGCGGCGCTGCAGATGATGAAGCCGGGCGCGCCCTTCGTGCAGATCACCTATGGGCCGGTCGCGCCGCTCTCGGAAGCCGTGCGCAAGCGCTTTGGCCTCAGCCACATGAAAAGCCCGCGCATCTGGTCGAACCTGCCGCCGGCGCGGGTCTATATTTTCCGGCAAAGCCGCGCCTGGTGTCAGGACTGATCTGCCGGAGGCCCGGCGTTTGCGCTAACTGCATGCATTCGCATGCGAATTGCGAATCCCCCGCGTGGCGGCTACAACCGCCACAAAACCGTGAGGGATATCCGACATGACCAAGACCCGCACCGAGACCGACAGCTTCGGCCCGCTCGAGGTTCCCGCCGACAAGTATTGGGGCGCGCAGACCCAGCGTTCGATCATGAATTTCCCCATCGGCTGGGAACGCCAGCCGGTGCCGATCATCCGCGCGCTTGGCGTGATCAAGCAGGCCGCGGCCGAGGTGAACATGGCCAGCGGCAAGCTGGACCCGGCGATCGGCAAGGCGATGGTGCAGGCGGCAGGCGAGGTCGTCGCCGGCAAGTTCGACGACAATTTCCCGCTGGTGGTCTGGCAGACCGGCTCGGGCACGCAGTCGAACATGAACGCCAATGAGGTGGTCTCGAACCGTGCCATCGAGATTCTGGGCGGCGAGATGGGGTCCAAGAAACCCGTCCATCCCAATGACCATGTGAACATGGGCCAGTCCTCGAACGACACCTTCCCGACCGCCATGCATGTGGCCATTGCCATGCATGCCCGCGACGTGCTGCTGCCGGGTCTGGAAAAGCTGCACAGGGCGCTGGATGCCAAGGCGCAGGAGTTCAAGGACATCATCAAGATCGGCCGCACCCATACGCAGGATGCGACGCCGCTGACGCTGGGCCAGGAATTCGGCGGCTATGCCCATCAGGTCGCCAAGGGGATCGAGCGGGTCAGGCAGTCGCTGGGCGATATCTATGAACTGGCGCAGGGCGGCACCGCAGTCGGCACCGGGCTGAACACGAAAAAGGGTTGGGACACCGCGATCGCGGCCAAGATCGCCGAGATCACCGATCTGCCCTTTGTCACCGCGCCGAACAAGTTCGAGGCGCTGGCGGCGCATGATGCGATGGTCATGTTCTCGGGGGCGCTGAAAACCGTGGCGGCCTCGCTGTTCAAGATCGCCAATGACATGCGGCTTCTGGGCTCGGGCCCGCGTTCGGGTCTGGGCGAGCTGATCCTGCCCGAAAACGAGCCGGGCAGTTCCATCATGCCGGGCAAGGTGAACCCCACCCAGGCCGAGGCCCTGACCATGGTCTGCGCCCATGTCATGGGCAATGACGCGGCGGTCGGCTTCGCCGGTAGCCAGGGCCATTTCGAGTTGAACGTCTATAACCCGATGATGTCCTATAACGTGCTGCAAAGCATGCAGTTGCTGGGCGATGCGGCGGGGTCCTTCACCGACAATATGGTCACCGGCACGCAGGCCAATGTCGAGCGGATCGACCGGCTGATGAAGGAATCGCTGATGCTGGTCACCGCGCTGGCGCCGACCATCGGCTATGACAACGCGACCAAGGTCGCCAAGACCGCCCACAAGAACGGCACCACCCTGCGCGAAGAGGCGATTGCCCTTGGCTTCGTCGATGGCGAAACCTTCGACCGGATCGTGCGGCCCGAGCAGATGGTCGGTCCCGAGGACTGATGCGGATGGCCGGGCCGGACACAGGCAAGGTCATCAACCTGCGGGCGGCGCGCAAATCCGCCGCCCGCGATGCCGCCCGACGTCAGGGCGATGCGAATGCGGCGAAATTCGGCCGCAGCAAGGCCGGGAAGCGCGCCGAAAAGGATGCCGCCGCGCGGGCCGCCCGGCATCTGGACGGCCATCGGCGCGAAACCGGCGGGGACGACTCGGATGCCTGACATCCCGCCCATGGCCGCCCCGGTCAAGCGGTCGGTGACCATTGGCGGGCATCGCACCTCGGTCAGTCTTGAGGATGCCTTCTGGCGCGAGCTGAAAGAGATGGCGCGGCGGCGCGACACCACCCTTTCGTCGCTGGTGGCGCGGGTCGACAGCCGCCGTCCCGCCGATGTCGGGCTGGCCACCGCGCTGCGGCTTTACGTGCTGGCGGAATTGCGCCAAATGCTTGCAGCACGGGACGCGGCTGACTAAAAGCGCCGGCAGATATCTTGAAGGATCTGGAAGGAAGCATGGCAGGCCATTCCAAATGGGCGAATATCCAGCACCGGAAGGGACGGCAGGACGCGATCCGCTCGAAGCTGTTCTCGAAGCTGGCCAAGGAAATCACCGTCGCCGCGAAGATGGGCGACCCCGACCCCGACAAGAACCCGCGGCTGCGGCTGGCGGTCAAGGAAGCAAAGTCGAATTCGGTCCCCAAGGACGTGATTGACCGCGCGATCAAGAAGGCGATCGGCGGCGACGCCGAGAATTACGACGAGATCCGCTATGAGGGCTACGGCCCCAACGGCATCGCGATCATGGTCGAGGCGATGACCGACAACCGCAACCGCACCGCCTCGAACGTGCGCAGCTATTTCACCAAGAACGGCGGCGATCTGGGGCAGATCGGCAGCGTCGCCTTCATGTTCGACCGCGTCGGCGAGATCATGTATCCCGCCAGCGCGGGCGATGCCGATACGGTGATGCTGGCCGCCCTCGAGGCCGGCGCGGAGGATGTGCAATCCGATGAGGAGGGGCACTGGATCTATACCTCGGACACGGATCTGAACGAGGTCTCGACCGCGCTGGAAGCCTCGCTGGGCGAATCCGAGACCGCCAAGCTGATCTGGAAACCGCAGGCGCCGACCGAGATCGACGATCTGGAGACAGCGCAGAAGCTGATGAAGCTGATCGAGACGCTGGAGGACGATGACGACGTCCAGAACGTGACCGGCAATTTCGACCTGTCCGAGGACGTGGCCGCCCAGCTGTGAGGGCAGGAGCCTCCGGCGGGGATATTTGACTGAAGAAGAAATCAGGGTCGCAGCTCGGCTGCGGCCCTTTTTCTGATCGCGGCGGTGAGCGGGGCGAGCGCCGGGGCCATGGCGCGCTGGACATGCCAGTAAAGCGGCACGTCCAGCGCGCGGTCGGCGATCAACGGGCGCAGGCGGCCGGCGTCACGGGCCCGTTGCGACATGCTGTCGGGGACCATGCCCCAGCCCAGACCCAGTTCGACCGCGCGGGCAAAGGGTTCGGAGGCCGGGACCATGTGTCCGGTCAGGTGCAGGCGCCGGCCCGTGACCTGCTGCGCCCAGCGGGATTGCAGCGCGTCCCGGACGTTGAAGGTGATGGCGGGGGCGGCCTTCAGCGCCGTCTCGGTCACGCCGTGGGTAAAGTGGCGGGCGATGAATTCGGGCGTGGCGAGCGCCTGATAGCGCATGGCGCCCAGCGGGGTCGCGTCGCAGCCGGGGACCGGGTCCGCATCCGAACTGATCGCGGCTGAGACCTGTCCCTGGCGCAGCCAGTCGCGGGCATGGTCCTGATCGTCGATCACCAGGTCGAAATGCACCGGCAGGGCGGTCATCACCGGCGGAAACCATGTCGCGAGACTGTCGGCATTGACCGCCAGCCGCAGCGATGCCGGGCCGGTTTCGGGGTTCAATCCGCTGCCGAGGCTTTGTTCAAGCAGCCGGACCTGATCGAGATGCTGGACCAGCCGCAGCCCGGTCCCGGTGCCGGTGGCGGGTGGGCCGCGATGGATCAGCACCTGACCCAGCCGTTCCTCGAGCCCCTTGATGCGTTGCGATATCGCCGAGGGAGTCACGCCCAGGGCGGCGGCTGCCGCCTCGAAGGAGCCACGGCGGACGATCTCGGACAGGGCGGCGAGGGCGGCGTAGTCGAGCATTAGTAGAACTTAACTGAAGTTATTATTATGAATTTGTCTTAATATCCTTGTGCTGGCAAGAGCGGACGGGAAAGGAGCCCGTCATGAATGCCTATATTGCCGGTCTGGCCACCAGCCTGTCGCTGATCGTCGTCATCGGGGCGCAGAACGCCTTTGTGTTGAAGCAGGGTCTGTTGCGGCAGCATGTTTTCGCGGCCTGTGCCTTTTGCGCGCTGTCGGATGCGGTGCTGATTGCCGCCGGGGTTTTGGGGGCTGGTGCGCTGGCCGCGCGTGCGCCCTGGTTTCTGGAGGCGATGCGTTGGGGCGGGGCGGCGTTCCTGCTGGTCTATGGCGCACGGGCCTTTCGCGCCGCCTGGCGGGGCGGCGAGGCGCTGCGGGCCGGGCAGGGCGCGGCCGGGCTGGGCGCGACGCTGACGGTGCTGGCGGCGCTGACCTGGCTGAATCCGCATGTCTGGCTGGATACGGTGGTGCTGCTTGGCTCGATCTCGGCCGGGTGGGAGGACAGGCGGGGCTTCGCCATCGGCGCGGTTTCCGGCTCGATCCTGTTCTTCTTTGCGCTTGGTTATGGCGCGCGGCTGCTGGCGCCGCTCTTTGCGCGGCCAAGGGCGTGGCAGGTTCTGGATGCGCTGGTCGGGCTGGTCATGTGGGCGATCGCCCTGGGGCTGATCCTGAAGGGCTGACCCTTGCGCCCGTCACCGGGGCGGGGCATGGCTGGGCGATGAGCCTTTCGATTTCCCCCGCCGAGCGCCCGCGCAGCGACCTGAGCGGCATCCTGTGGATGCTGGCGGCGGGGCTGTGCTTTGTCGCGGTGAACGGCACTGTGCGCTGGCTGGGTCAGGCGCTGCCCGCGGCCGAGGGGGCATTCATCCGCTTCGTGTTCGGGCTGATCTTTCTGATGCCGGCCCTGCTGCCTGCCCTGAGACGGGGCTTTGCGCCGCGCATCTGGCGGCTGTTCGCGCTGCGCGGCGGGCTGCATGTGCTGGCGGTCACGCTGTGGTTCTATGCCATGGCCCGGATCACCGTGGCCGAGGTCACCGCCATCGGTTTTCTCAACCCCATCGTCGTCACCATCGGCGCCGCGCTGCTGATGGGCGAGCGTATCTCGTGGCGGCGGGCGCTGGCCGTCGCGGTGGCGCTGATCGGCGCGATGATCGTGCTGCGGCCCGGTATCCGCGTGCTGGGCGTGGGGCATCTGGCACAGCTTGGCGCGGCACTGACCTTTGGAACCTCGTATCTGGTGGCCAAGCGCCTGTCCGAGCAGGTGCCGGCGGCGACGGTGGTGGCGATGATGTCGCTGACGGTCTGTATCGGGCTGGCGCCGCTGGCGCTGGCGGTCTGGGTGCCGCCGACGCTGGTGCAATGCGCGGTGCTGGCCGGCACGGCGCTGTTCGCGACGGCGGGGCATTACGCGATGACGCGGGCCTTTGCCGCGGCGCCGATGACCGTCACACAGCCGGTCACGCTGTTGCAATTGCTTTGGGCGGCACTTCTGGGGGCGCTGGCATTCAGCGAGCCGGTCGATATCTGGGTGCTGATCGGCGGCGCCGTGATGATCGGTGCGATCAGCTATATCACCTGGCGCGAATCCGGGCTGCGGCGCCCCGCGATCACGCCGCCGCCCGGAGCGACGCGGGAAGGCTGAGCGCACCGCGCCCGGTCGCATCGCCGCGTTCCCCGACGCGGGGCCGGGGAACGCGGTTCCGGGGGTTCGCGGCGGCGGTCACATCTCGCGCGCGCCGCCGCCCGCGGGCGCGGCGATCAGCCGTGACATGATGCCCCGGCGGCTGACGCGTCCGCCGCCTGTCAGGGGCAGCATCTCGATGTCGCTTTCGGTCATCATGCGGATGATGTCGCGCACCGGCGTCTCGCGGTCGATCGGGGTGCCGCTTGCCTCGCCCGGCTCTGCCATGTCCTCGGCCGTGAGCACGCCCAAGGGGTTCATGTGGGCCACGAAATCCTCGACATAGGCATTGGCGGGATCGGCGATGATCTCGCGCGCGGTGCCGATCTGGACGATGCGGCCGCCCTCCATCAGCGCGATGCGGTTGCCGATGCGAAAGGCCTCGTCGAGGTCGTGGCTGACGAAGATGATGGTGCGGCGCGTCTGCGCCTGCAGTTCCAGAAGCTCGTCCTGCAGCCGGTTGCGGATCAGCGGATCCAGGGCCGAGAAGGGCTCGTCCATCAGCAGGATCGGCGCTTCGGTCGCAAAGGCGCGGGCCAGGCCCACGCGCTGCTGCATGCCGCCCGACAGTTCGCCGACCTTGCGCCCGGCCCATTCGGTCAGGCCGACGGTGGCCAGTTGCGCATCGACCCGCGCCAGCCGCTCGGCCTTGGGCAGGCCCGCGAGTTCCAGCCCGAGGCCGACATTCTCGCGCACCGTGCGCCAGGGCAGCAGCCCGAATTGCTGGAACACCATGGCGACGCGCTCGCGGCGCAGGCGGCGCAACTCGGCATTGCTTGCCTGCGTGACCGAGGCCATGCCGTCGCCGTCCCAGATCCGCACCTCGCCCCGGCAGACATGGTTGAGCCCGTTCACCGCCCGCAGCAGCGTCGACTTGCCCGAGCCGGAAAGACCCATCAGCACCAGGATCTCGCCCTCGCGGACGGTCAGGCTGCAATCGTGGACGCCAAGCACCTGCCCGGTTTCGGCCTTGATCGGGCCGCGCTCAAGCCCCTGATCCATCAGCGGCAGGGCGGATAGCGGATCGTCGCCGAAGACGATGTTCACCTGATCGAATTCGACCGCGTTATGCTCAGTCATCGCGCCCCCTTACCCGCATCATCCGGTCCAGCATGATCGCGACCACCACGATGATGAATCCACTTTCGAAACCAAGCGCGGTGTTCACGCTGTTCAGTGCCCGCACCACCGGCACGCCCAGGCCCGAGGCCCCGACCAGCGCCGCGATGACGACCATCGAGAGCGACAGCATGATGGTCTGGTTCAGCCCCGCCATGATCTGCGGCAGGGCGCTTGGCAATTCGACCTTCCACAGCAGCTGGCGCGGTGTGGCGCCGAAGGCGGTGGCGGCCTCGACCAGGGCCTGCGGGGTCGAACTGATGCCCAGATGCGTCAGCCGGATCGGCGCCGGCAGCACGAAGATCACCGTGGCGATCAGGCCCGGCACCATGCCGATGCCGAAAAACACGATGGCCGGGATCAGATAGACAAAGGTCGGCAGCGTCTGCATCAGGTCCAGCACCGGGCGCATCCAGGCGTAAAGTCGCGGCCGGTGCGCGGCGGCGATGCCGATGGGCAGGCCGATCGCCATGCAGACCACGCAGGCCGAGAGTACCAGGGTCAGCGATTGCAGCGTTTCCTCCCAATAGCCCTGATTGAGCACGAAGAGAAAACCGAGCGCGATCAGCAGGCAGGTCTGCCATCTGCGTTGCAGCGCCCAGGTCAGCGCCACCGCGAGGGCGGTGAACACCAGCGGATGCGGATACTCGAGAGCGGCGAGAATGCCGTTGATCAACCCGTCGAGCAGGTTCGAGATCGCGTTGAAGATGAAGGTGGCATTGGCGTTCAGCCAGTCAAAGATCGACTTGGCGGTCTTGCCCACCGGGATCTTGGTTTCGGTCAGTAGCGCGGTCAGTTTCTCCATGCGTCCTTTCTTTCTGCCAGATGCGCGGGAATGCCGGCGGGCCAGGCGGCCGGTCCCGGCGTGCCCGGCGAGGGCGCGGGGCAGGCGGGACACCCGCCCCGGTCATGGCCTATTGCGACAGGGCCTCGTCCAGCGCGGCGGCGGCATCGCCGCCATCGGCGGTGGTGACGCCCTCGATCCACGGTTTGGCCGCGTCGGGATTGGCCTTGAGCCATGCCTTTGCCGCATCCGCCGGGCTTTCATTGTCGTTCAGGATCATGCCCATGATCTCGTTCTCCATGGGCAGGGTGAATTCCAGGTTTTGCAGGAACTTGCCGACATTCGGGCAGGCCTCGACATAGCCGGCGCGGATATTGGTGTCGACGCGGGCGCCACCGAAATCGGGGCCGAAGATATCGTCGCCGCCGGCCAGATAGGTCATCTTGAACTGGCTGTTCATCGGATGCGGCTCCCAGCCCAGGAAAACGATCGGCTCGCCGGCAGAGTCGGCGCGGGCGACCTGCGCCAGCATGCCCTGTTCGCTGCTTTCGGCGATCTCGAACGTGCCCAGTTCGAACTTGTTTTCCGCCACCATTTCCAGCAGCAGGCGGTTGCCGTCATTGCCCGGCTCGATGGCATAGATCTTGCCGTCCAGCGCGTCCTTGTGCTCGGCGATCCGGGCGAAATCGTCGATGCCCAGATCGGCGCCGGCCTGGTTGGTGGCCAGCGTGTACTTGGCACCGGTCAGATTGGTGCGCAGCACCTCGACGGTGCCCGAATCGCGATAGGGCTTGATGTCGTTTTCCTGGCTGGGCATCCAGTTGCCCAGGAACACGTCGATATCCTCTTGCGCCATGCCGGTATAGGTCACCGGCAGGGACAGGATCTTGATCTCGGTCTGATAGCCGAGCGCCTGCAGCACGGTCGTCGCCAGCGCCGTGGTGGCGCTGATATCGGTCCAGCCCACATCCGAAAAGACCACCTGCCGGCAGGCGACCGGCTCCTGCGCCATGGCGCCGCTCGCGGCAAGCGCCGCCGCGAGGCACCCGGCTGCGGTGGCGGTGGCGGTGCGACGTAATGTCATCTTTATCTCCCTGCGTTATTGACCCTTGGTTCAAGGTAAGCTTATATTGACTGATCAGTCAATCAAATAACAGCCGGACGCGACACCGATCGCGCGACGGGTCAGCGAAGCGGTGGCATCATGCCCAAACTGGGTGCCGAACCTATCCGAAAGGCAGCGATAATCAACGCTGTCATCTCGACCGTGGGGCGGGCGGGCACGCTGGACGTGACCGTCGCCCAGATCGCGCGCGCGGCGGGGATGTCGCCGGCGCTGGCGCATCACTATTTCGGCTCGAAAGAGCAGATCTTTCTGGCCGCGATGCGTCACGTCCTGACCCAGTACGGCCGCTCGGCGCGGGCCGCGCTGAAGGGGGCGGGCACGCCGCGGGCGCGTCTGCTGGCCATTATCCATGCCAGTTTCGACGACGTGAACTTTCACCGCGAAACCGTTGCCGCCTGGCTGAACTTCTATGCGCTGGCGCTGGTCGAGCCGCAGGCGGCGCGGCTGCTGCATGTCTATCACCGCCGGTTGCATTCCAATCTGGTCAACGACCTGCGGCCGCTGGTCGGCGCTGAGGCGGATCATGTCGGGCGCACGCTGGGCGCGCTGATCGACGGCCTTTACCTGCGCGCCGCCCTGTCCGACCAGGTGGACGGGGCCGGGGCCGAGGGGCTGATTCTGGATTATCTGAAAAAGGTGCTACCATGAGCCACTCCGCACAGCCGACCGCCAGCCTGTATATCGATGGCGCCTTTGTCGAGGGCGCGGGGGCCGAACTCGCGGTCCACTATCCCTATACCGGCGAGGTCATCGCCAATCTGCGCGAGGCCAGCGCGGAGCAGGTGGCGCAGGCGACCGCCGCCGCCCAGGCCGCCCAGCCCGCCTGGGCCGCCCTGCGCCCGGTGGAGCGTGGCCGGGTGCTGATCGCCGCGGCCCGGATCATCCGCGAGCGTGGCGAGGAACTGGCGCGGCTGGAGACGCTGGATACCGGCAAGCCGATTCAGGAAACGCGGGTCGCTGACTGGCCCTCGGGCGCGGATGCGCTGGAATATTTCGGCGGGCTCGCGCCCACCGTGACCGGACAAAGCATCCCGCTGGGCGGCGATTTCGTCTATACCATCCGCGAGGCCCTGGGGGTCTGCGCGGGGATCGGCACCTGGAACTATCCTAGCCAGATCGCCTGCTGGAAGGCCGCGCCGGCGCTGGCCATGGGCAATGCCATGGTCTTCAAGCCCAGCGAGGAAACGCCGCTCGGCGCGCTGCAACTGGCCGCGATCCTTGCCGAGGCCGGGCTGCCCGCCGGCATCTTCAACGTCGTGCAGGGGCGCGGCGCGGTGGGGGCGGCGCTGGTCACCGATCCGCGCGTGGCCAAGGTCTCGCTGACCGGCTCGGTCGGCACCGGCAAAAGGGTCTATGCCGCCGCCGCCGCCGATATGCGCCATGTCACCATGGAACTGGGTGGCAAGTCGCCGCTGATCGTCTTTGACGATGCCAGCCTTGAGGATGCCGTGGGCGCGGCGATTCTGGCGAATTTCTACAGTTCGGGGCAGATCTGTTCCAATGGCACGCGGGTTTTCGTGCAGAACGGGATCCTGCCGCAATTCCTCGACCGGCTGGCCGAGCGCGCGGCCCGGGTCAGGATCGGCGATCCGCTGGACGAGGCCACCCAGCACGGGCCCATTGTCAGCCCGGCCCAGGCCGCCAGGATTCGCGAGGCGATTGCCAAGGGCCAGGCCGAGGGCGCGCGGCTGATCTGCGGCGGCCCCGGCGAGGGGGCATTCGTGCCGCCCACGGTATTCGCCGATGTCGCGGACGGGATGTGGATCGCGCGCGAGGAGATATTCGGCCCGGTCATGTCGGTTCTGGGTTTCGCGACCGAGGCCGAGGCGATCGCCCGCGCCAATGCCACGCCCTACGGTCTGGCCGCCGGCGTGTTCACCCGCGATCTGGCGCGCGGACACCGTGTCGCGGGCGCCCTGCAGGCGGGAACCGCCTGGATCAACGCCTATAACCTGACGCCGGTCGAGGCGCCCTTTGGCGGCGTCAAGCTGTCCGGGATCGGGCGCGAGAACTCGGCCGCCGCGATCGAGCATTATTCGCAGCTCAAGACCGTCTATGTCGGCATGAGCCCGGTCGAGGCGCCCTATTGAGCGCCGTCATGCCGGTCGCGCGGCCGGCATGGATATTTGTGTGAAGAAGAAAATGCGCGGGCTTTGCGCGAGAGGAGGCTGTCATGGAGGCGGATTATGTTATCGTGGGGGCGGGCTCGGCCGGCTGCGCGCTGGCCTATCGGCTGGTCATGGCCGGCAAGCGCGTCGATGTGATCGAATATGGCGGCACGGATGCCGGCCCCTTCATCCAGATGCCGGCGGCGCTGAGCTATCCGATGAACATGCGTCGCTACGACTGGGGGTTTTCCACCGAGCCGGAGCCGCATCTGGGTGGCCGGCGGCTGGTCACGCCGCGCGGCAAGGTGGTTGGCGGCTCGAGTTCGATCAACGGCATGGTCTTTGTCCGGGGCCATGCGAAGGATTTTGATTTCTGGGCGGAATCCGGCGCGGCGGGCTGGTCCTATGCCGATGTCCTGCCCTATTTCAAGCGCATGGAGACCTCGCATGGCGCGGTGAGCGATTACCGCGGCACCGAGGGGCCGCTGCATGTGACGCGCGGTTCGCGCAAAAATCCGCTGTTCAATGCCTTTATCCGGGCCGGGCGCGAGGCCGGCTATGGCTTTACCGAGGATTACAACGGCGCCCGGCAGGAGGGGTTCGGCGCCATGGAGGCCACCATCTGGGAGGGCCGGCGCTGGTCCGCCGCCAATGCCTATCTGCGCCCGGCGCAGGAGACCGGCCTGCTGCGGCTGCGGCGCGGGCTGGCGCGGCGGGTGATCTTCGAGGCTGGCCGCGCGGTCGGGGTCGAGGTCAGGAACACGCGCGGGATCAATGTCTTTCGCGCGAAACGCGAGGTGATCCTGTCGGCCAGCTCGATCAACACGCCCAAGCTTCTGATGCTGTCGGGGATCGGACCGGCCGGGCATCTGCGCGACCACGGGATCGAGGTGCGGGCGGACCGGCCCGGCGTCGGGGCCAATTTGCAGGACCATCTGGAGGTCTATATGCAATATGCCGCCACCAAGCCGATCACGCTTTACAAGCATTGGAACCTGTGGGGCAAGGGCTCGATCGGGGCGCAATGGCTGGCGACGGGGACCGGGCTGGGGGCCTCGAACCAGTTCGAGAGCTGCGGTTTCATCCGGTCGGCTGCCGGGATCGAATATCCCGATATCCAGTATCATTTCCTGCCGCTGGCGGTGCGCTACGATGGCAAGGCCGCCTCCGAGGGGCATGGTTTCCAGGTTCATGTCGGGCCGATGCGCTCGAAATCGCGCGGCACGATCAGGCTGAAATCGGCCGATCCGCAGGAGGCGCCCGAGATCCGTTTCAACTATATGTCGCATGCCGATGACTGGGCCGAGTTCCGCGCCTGTGTCCGGCTGACGCGCGAGATCTTCGGACAGACTGCCTTCGCCGAATACAAAGGTCACGAGATCCAGCCGGGGGAGGAGGTGGTCAGCGATGCCCAGATCGACGATTTCATTCGAGAACATGCGGAATCGGCCTATCACCCTTGCGGTACGGCGCGGATGGGCGCCGCCACGGATCCGATGGCGGTGGTCGATCCGGAACTGCGCGTGATCGGGGTCGAGGGGCTGCGCGTCGCCGACAGCTCGGTTTTTCCGCGCGTCACCAATGGCAACCTGAACGCGCCCTCGATCATGACCGGCGAGAAGGCCGCCGATCACATTCTGGGTCAGGGCATGCTGGCGCCGCTGAATCTGGGCCCGGAGATCAGCCGCGACTGGCAGACCGAGCAGCGCTCGTCCTAGGCCCGGGCGGCTATTCGCCGCCTTTTCCCAGCAGGTCGGCCAGACCGGAAAAGGGCTTGCGCGTTTCCTCGGCCGGGGGTTCCTCGTGGGCGTCCAGCGCGGCGCCCCTGGCCCTTGGGTAAAGCGGCAGGGCAAGTGCAATCGCCTCGGCCATGATCGCATCGAGGTCGATGAACTGGCCCAGCGGCTCGATGGCATCGTCGGGCATCTCCACCTCCTCGCCCTCGGGTGGCGTGACATGGGGGGAAAAGATGCGCTCGACATCCTCGTGCAGATCGGTGGTGACGGGCGCCAGCGTGACCACGCAGGGCTGGACGACGCGCGCCGACAGCCTGCCCTCGACGCGCCAGGAATCATTGCCGATGGCACGGATCCGGCCCGAGAAATCCAGCCGCGGCAGGTCGCGCAGATCCAGTTCGCCCGCCAGCGCCTGACGTCTGGCGGCATCGGGCGCCAGCGCGAATTCGGTCGGCTGATGCGGGTTCAGATGGGCGACCCGATAGCTGGTCGGTGTGTTTTTCGGTTCGGTCATCGGGGCCTTTCGCGGGCAAATCAGCCCTTGGTCTGGATAATCTTGAGCGCCGGGCGCGAGTTTGCTAAGCCGGTCGGGCGGCGTCAACAGGCGCGATGAGGGACAGAGTGACAATGAAGATTTCCCGGCGGCAGATCGTGGCCCTGGCTTTGGCTGCTCCCCTGGGGCTTGCTGCCTGCACGGCGACCTATCGCAATCACGGCTATGTGCCCCCGGACGAGGAACTGGCGCAGGTCGTGGTCGGCCAGACCTCGCTGGGCGAGCTCGAGGGGCTGATCGGCCGGCCTTCGGCGCAGGGTCTGCTGACCGGCTCGGCATGGTATTATGTCGGCTCGCGCTGGCGCTTCTATGGCCCGCGCGAACCGCAGGAGATCGACCGCCAGGTGGTGGCGATCAGCTTTGACGAATCCGGCACCGTCGCCAATATCGAGCGCTTCGGGCTGGAGCGCGGCCAGGTCGTCGTCCTGTCGCGCCGCGTCACCGACAGCGGCATCACCAGCATCGGCCTGATCCGCCAGCTCCTGGGCAATGTCGGCCGCGTTCAGGCGGGCGAGCTGCTGAGCGAAACCTGATCGCCGCCCCGCGCGGCAAGGGCGGGGCCGGTTTCAACCGGCCCGGTCCTGGGGCACGAAGCGCAGCGCGACGCCGTTGATGCAGTAGCGCAGACCCGTGGGTGGCGGCCCGTCGGGGAAGACATGGCCCAGATGCGCGTCGCAGCGATGGCAGCGGACCTCGGTGCGGATCATGCCATGGCTGGTGTCGCTGTGTTCGTCGATAGCGCCGCCGGGGCGCGAAAAGCTGGGCCAGCCGCAATGGCTTTCGAATTTCGCATCGCCCTCGAACAATTCTGCGCCGCAGCAGACGCAGGCGTAATGTCCCGGCCCGTTCGGAAAGCCGGGATGCGAGAATGGCCGTTCGGTGCCGGCCTGGCGGGTGACGCGAAAGGTCTCGGGGTCCAGCTCCGCGCGCCATTCCTCGTCGGTTTTTTTGATCCGGTCAGACATCTTGCCTCTTCTTTCCTGTTGCGCCCTTGTTACAAGATAGGGGCAGATAGGATACGAGCAAGGCGGCCGTGTCGATCGCGGCCCGGATCGGTCATTCAGGGGTGCGGTCATGGCCATGACCAAGGGGCGTTATCAGATCGCTATCGCGGCCAGCGACGCTGAGAGCCTGATCGGAAATGAGTTGGGTGATTTCAGCGAGTTATGATTCTGTTTGTTTGTGAGAACGAACGGAGATCATGATGCCCTGGACCGAAATCACCCGGAAACGATACGAGCGCAAAGCGGCTC
>NZ_JRKN01000018.1 GCF_000763905.1 Paracoccus halophilus | reverse complement strand
GATCAACATCCCGCTCAAGGCCTCCGATAATCATCGGAAACACAATGGACCCAACCCCCGGTCGGTGGGGTCCCTTTTGGACGCCGATCACCCCAGAAGCGGGGTCCTTATTCCACGCCGAACAACATTCAAGGCAGACGATGAACGATAAATCTTGTGCTCCGGGCGCTTACGCGGCCCCACTGGGGCCGCGGTCACCCCTCACCATGCGCCTCATCAGCCGACGAACCCGATGCCGACCGCATCGATGCACCTCACGCTGTCTGTGACGGGCCATCTACCGCCCGCCATACCTCCACGTTTCAAGCAACTGCCGGTCGATGATTGCCATGAAGCCCAGGTTCCCGCCGCTTTCACCGCACGGCCGGTAGTAAGGGCCAGAGCGCGTATGGGGTCGTGCCGCTTCCGTGACGAACATGTCTCATAAAGCTTCCTTTCATTCATGCGAAAGGATCACGCCATCAAACCATAGGATCAAACATCTAGGTTTGTCCGAACCTTCACGCGCTCACCGAATCTTAACCAGACCGGGGTAAGACTGCCCGCGATGGGAACTTCGCGGGCGGCTATGTCTTGGCGACGATCAATTTTGCAGGTGGCTTCGCTTGCTCTGGCGCTGTTCATGTCGCGTGGGGGAACGGCACTGGCGTTGACCTCGGCTGAGATTTGCGAATGGGCGGCGCAAAAGGCGGCCCGGGAAAGCGGCGTTCCTGCCGATATCCTCGGGGCGCTGACGCTGACAGAGACCGGGCGGCGACTGGACGGTGTCGTCCGCCCCTGGGCCTGGAGCGCCAATGCCGAGGGCGAAGGGACCTGGTTCGACGACCCCGTCAGCGCCATCGCATTCGCCGAGGATCGCGTGGCGCGGGGGCGCACCAATATCGATATCGGCTGTTTCCAGCTGAATTATCGCTGGCATGGCCAAAACTTCGCCTCGATAGAGCAGATGTTCGATCCGTTGGAAAACGCCCGCTACGCTGCCAGCTTCGTGCACCAGCTTTATCGTGAAAGCGGCGATTGGCGGAAGGCGGCGGGGATGTTCCATTCCCGAACTTCGGTCTATGCGCAACGCTATCTGGCGCGTTTTGACGCGCTGCGCGCGGTTCTGAAAAGCCGCGGCTTTCAGGGCATGATCGATACGCCTGAAACCTATAACAGCTTTGCTGCGATCAATTCCAGCCAGCGCAAACGTGTCCGCGAACGGGTGATGCTGCTTGGTGCGCCGCTGGGCAGCCAGGTGACCGGCCGGCCCGGCTCGCTTGCCGTTCTGGCCTCGGGGCGCTCGCCCATCGAAAGGGCTGGCGTGCCGATGATCGCAATCGAGATGGCGACCCCGCGCGGCAGCGCCGGTGGGCCATCCCTTTGGCGCCGATCTCAGCCACCCTAGCCACGGAATCATTTAGGCGTGAACTTTATTACTCATGTGCAAACTTTATTGCTCGTGTGCAAACTTTATTCCCACTTCACAAAACAGGCGCGCTCACATCATAATGCTATTCCACCGTCACCGATTTCGCCAGATTGCGCGGCTGGTCCACATCCGTGCCCTTGGCCACCGCCGTGTGATAGGCCAGATATTGCATCGGCACCGCGTAAAGGATCGCCTGGAACACCCCCCCGCCCGAGGGCATCACCAGCGCCGCATGGGTGCCGTGGCCGCCGCTCTCGACCCCCTGGGCATCGGAAATCAGCAGGACCTGCCCGTGGCGCGCCATCACCTCCTGCATGTTCGACACGGTCTTGTCGAACAGCGCATCGCGCGGCGCCACCACGACGACCGGCACATTGCGGTCGATCAGCGCGATGGGGCCGTGCTTCAGTTCGCCCGAGGCATAGCCCTCGGCATGGATATAGCTCAGTTCCTTGAGCTTCAGCGCCCCCTCCAGCGCGACCGGATACAGCGCGCCGCGACCCAGATACAGAACGTCCTGCGCCTCGGCCAGCCAGCCGGCCAGCCGGCGGCATTCGTCGCCGATCGCCATGGTCTGGTTCAACAGCCCCGGCAAGGCGCGCAGATCGGCCAGATGGGCGCGCAGCCCGGCATCGTCCAGCCGCCCGCGATCATGCGCCGCCTTCAGCGCCAGCACCGCGAGCACCGCCAGCTGACAGGTAAACGCCTTGGAGGAGGCCACGCCGACCTCGATCCCGGCCAGGGTCGGCAGCGCGATATCTGCATCGCGGGCAATGGCCGAGGTGCCGACGTTGACGACGCCGATGGTCCGCGCGACCTTGCCACGCGCGTAATGCAAAGCGGCCAGCGTATCGGCGGTCTCACCCGACTGGCTGACGAAGATCGCCCAGCTTTCCGGCGACATGGGCGGCTCGCGATAGCGAAACTCCGAGGCCACATCCAGATCGCAGGGCAGCCCGGCCAGGCTTTCGAACCAGTAGCGCGCAACATAGGCCGCGTATGAGGCCGTGCCGCAGCCGACCAGCGTGATCCGGTCCACATCGCGGAAATCCAGCGCCTCGGGCAACACGATGCGGTCGCCCTTGATGTAATGGTTCAGCGCATCGCCCAGCACCACGGGCTGCTCGGCGATTTCCTTGGCCATGAAATGGCGGTAGCCGCCCTTGTCGATCTGGCTCGCGCCGATATCGATCTGGGCGATTTCACGGCTGACGGGCTGGCCTTCGACATCAAAGACCTCGGCCCCGGCGCGGCGGATGACGGCGTGATCGCCATCCTCGAGATAGGTGATGCGGTCGGTGAACGGGGCCAGCGCCACCGCGTCCGAGCCCAGGAACATCTCGCCATCGCCATGGCCAAGGGCCAGCGGGCTGCCCTTGCGTGCGGCGATCATCAGATCGGGCTCCCCGTCGAACAGGAAGGCCAGCGCAAAGGCGCCCTGCAGGCGGGCCAGCGTGGCCCGGGCGGCGGCGATCGCGTCCAGCCCCTGCGACATGTGCCAGGCGGTCAGCAGCGCCACGGTTTCGGTATCGGTCTGCGATTCCGGTTGCAGGCCAAGGGCCACGACCTCATCGCGCAATTCGCGGAAATTCTCGATAATGCCATTATGGACCACGGCGACGGGGCCGCGGCGATGGGGATGGGCGTTTTCCTCGGTCGCGGGGCCATGGGTCGCCCAGCGGGTATGCCCGATGCCCGCATGCCCGGTCAGCGGATCGTGCACCAGCCGGTCCGACAGGTTCACCAGCTTGCCCACGGCGCGGCGACGGTCCAGCCGGCCATCGGCATCGACCGTGGCGACACCGGCGCTGTCATAGCCGCGATATTCCAGCCGCTTCAGCGCCTCGACCAGTTGCGGCGAAACCTCGTGCCCGCCCAGAATTCCGATGATCCCGCACATGTCCTATCCCTTCTTCTGGCGCAGCGCCTGCATCAGCCGCGCGGCAAGGCCGGGCTTGTTGACCTGTTTGGCGCGCGCCAGCGCCAGCGCCTCGTCCGGCACGTCCTGCGTGATGACCGAGCCCGAGCCGGTCATCGCCCGCGCCCCCACCCGGACCGGCGCGACCAGCATCGTGTCCGAGCCGATAAAGGCATGGGCGCCGATCTCGGTCCGGTGCTTGGCGACGCCGTCGTAATTGCAGGTCACCGTGCCCGCGCCGATATTCGTGGCCTCGCCTATATGGGCATCGCCCAGATAGGTCAGGTGGCCGACCTTGACGCCTTCGTCCAGCACCGAATTCTTGATCTCGACGAAATTGCCGACATGGACATCGCCGGCCAGCTCCGCACCGGGCCGCAGCCGGGCAAAGGGGCCGACCGTCGCGCCGGCGCTGACATGGCAGCCCTCGAGGTGGCAGAAGGGCAGGATTTCGGCGCCGCTTTCCACCGTCACGCCGGGGCCGAACACCACATTCTGCCCGATGATCGCATCGCGGCCGATCACCGTGTCCAGCGCGAACCAGACCGTGGCAGGATCAGAGAGCGTCACGCCATCCTCCAGCGCCTGCGCGCGGGCGCGGGTCTGAAAGGCGGCCTCGGCACGGGCCAGCTCAGTGCGGGTGTTGATGCCCAGCGTCTCGGCCTCGTCGCAGGTCACGACATCGACGCGCAGGCCGGCGGCGCGGGCCAGTCCCGGCAAGTCGGTCAGGTAGTATTCACCGGCCGCATTGTCGTTGCCGATCTTTGGCAGGAATTCGCGCAAGGTCGCGGCATCGGCGGCCAGAACGCCGGAATTGACCAGCCGGATCGCGCGCGTCGCGGCATCCGCATCCTTGTATTCGACGATCCGTTCCAGACCGTCCGGCCCGGTGACAAGACGGCCGTAACGGCCCGGATCGTCGGCCTCGAAGCCCAGCACCACCACATCCGAAGGGTGCGCGGCGAGCATGGCCAGCGTCTCCGGCCCGATAAAGGGCGTGTCGCCGTAAAGCACGATCACGCGCCCCTCGAAGCCCTGCAGCAGCGGCAGGGCCTGCGTCACCGCATGGGCGGTGCCAAGCTGTTCCTGTTGCAGGGCGATGCGGGCCTCGGGCTCAAGCTTGCCGACCGCCTTTTTCACCGCATCCGCACCATGGCCGGCGACGACGACCACCTGGGCGGGATCCAGCATGCGGCCGGCGGCCAGCGCATGGCCGACCAGCGGCACGCCGCCCAGACGGTGCAGCACCTTGGGAAGATCGGACTGCATGCGGCTGCCCTGCCCGGCTGCCAGCACGATCAGCGCGACGGGTTTCTCGGTCATCTCTGCCTCTTGCCTGTTCCTTGTCCTTTCCGGGCGTTCTACCTATGGCGGGCCAGCGGGGAAAGGCCCCGCGCATCACACATCTTGACGGAAGGTTTCAATATGGCGGGCACGGTGGTCTTTGATCTGGACGGAACGCTGGCCGATACCTCGGGCGATCTGATCGCGGCGGCGAATGCCTGCTTTCAGGCGCGCGGCCTTGGCGCGCTGCTGGACCCCGACGGGGATGCGCTGATCGCCTTTCACGGCGGCCGGGCCATGCTGCGCGCGGGCTATGCGCGGCTGCCCGCCGACATGCTGCTGCCGCCGGGCGCCGAGGATGAGGATTATCCCCGCCTGCTGGACTATTACGCCGATGCGATCGCGGTGCATACGCGGCTTTATCCCGGCGCGGCCGAGGCGCTGGAGCGGCTGGCCGCCGAGGGCTGCCGGCTGGCCGTCTGCACCAACAAGCCTGAAAGGCTGGCGGAAACGCTGCTGCGCCAGTTGGGCATCCGGCACCATTTCGCGGCACTGATCGGCGCCGATACGCTGCCGGTGCGCAAGCCCGACCCCCGCCCCTATGCAGCCGCCGTCCACGGCGCCGGAGGCGAGGTCGCGCGCTCGTTTCTGGTCGGCGATACCGATACCGACCGCCGGACGGCAAGCGCGGCAGGGGTCCGCGTCGCGCTGGTCGCCTTTGGCCCCGAGGGCGCGGGGCTGGCCCGGCTGGCGCCCGACGCGATGCTGGCGCATTTCGACGAATTGCCGATGCTGGCCGAGGAATGGCTGGGCCGCTGATAGAACTGCCCGGCGAGGCGCGCCGGGCCTCTGCGCTCTTGCGGTGTCGCCGGAAAGGCGTAACCTGCCACAGAAGGAGAAGTCACATGCCCGTCAAGAACCGCTTTGCCGAATTGCTGCCCGAAATCACCGCCTGGCGACGGGATTTCCATGAAAACCCCGAACTGCTCTATGAGGTGCATCGCACCGCCGGGAAAGTCGCGGAACTGCTGCGCGGCTTCGGCGTGGACGAGGTGACCGAGGGCGTCGGCCGCACCGGCGTGGTCGGTGTCATCAAGGGCCGCAGCGACAGCCGCGGCCGCGTGATCGGCCTGCGCGCCGATATGGACGCGCTGCCGATCCGCGAGGCGACGGGCGCGGCCCATGCCTCGAAAACGCCGGGGGTCATGCATGCCTGCGGCCATGACGGTCATACCGCCATGCTGCTGGGGGCCGCCAAATACCTGGCCGAGACCCGCAATTTCGACGGCACGGCAGTGGTTATCTTCCAGCCCGCCGAAGAAGGCGGGGCCGGCGGTCTGGCCATGGTTGAGGACGGTCTCGTGGATCGCTGGGGCATTCAGGAATTTTACGGCATGCACAATATGCCGGGCTTTCCGACCGGCAGCTTTGCCATCCGCGAGGGCGCGATGATGGCGGCCGCCGACCAGTTCGACATCCGGATCACCGGCAAAGGCGGGCATGCGGCCAGACCGCATGACGCGATCGACACCACCCTGGTCGCGGCGCAGATCATCGTCGCCATTCAGTCCGTCGTATCGCGCAATGTCGACCCGCTGCAAAGCGGCGTGGTCTCGGTCTGCGTGGTCGAGACGGATTCCTCGGCGCATAACGTGATCCCGCAGGTCGTCACCCTGAGGGGGACCGCCCGCAGCCTGTCCCCCGAGGTCCGCGATCAGCTGGAGGAAGGCATCACCCGTGTCGCGACGAATGTCGCGGCAGCCTTTGGCGCCTCGGCCGTGGTCAATTACGAGCGCGGCTATCCGGTGACCATGAACCACCCGCAGGAAACCGCTTTCGCGGCCGAAGTGGCCCGCGCCATCGCCGGAGAGGTGGAGATGGAAATGGAGCCGCTGATGGCGGGCGAGGATTTCAGCTATATGCTGAACGAACGCCCGGGCGCCTATATTTTCATCGGCAATGGCGATACGGCGATGGTGCATCACCCGGCCTATGATTTCGACGATAACGCAATCCCGGCGGGGTCAAGCTGGTATGCCGGCATGGTCGAGGCGCGGATGCCGGTTGCCGGTTAGGGCGTTTCAGCCTGTGGCCTGCCAGGGATGGAAGACATTCACTGACGGCCAACGATAGCCGGGGGCTTCGCGCCCCCGGACCCCCGCGGGATATTTTCATGAAGAAGAAAGGGGGCCGTTCTGGCCCCCTTTTCGCGTCGGGTTCGCAGGTCGCGGGTTCAGAAATGAATCGCGCGGCCATAGGCCGAGAGCGTGGCCTCATGCATCATTTCCGACAGGGTCGGGTGCGGGAAGACCGTCTCCATCAGCTCGGCCTCGGTGGTTTCCAGCGTGCGGCCGACGACATAGCCCTGGATCAGTTCGGTCACCTCGGCGCCGACCATATGGGCGCCCAGAAGTTCGCCGGTTTTGGCGTCGAAAACCGTCTTGACCAGCCCCTCGGGCTCGCCAAGGGCGATGGCCTTGCCATTGCCGATAAAGGGGAAGCGGCCGACCTTGACCTGGTAGCCGGCCTCCTTGGCCTTTTCCTCGGTCAGGCCGACCGAGGCGACCTGCGGGTTGCAATAGGTGCAGCCGGGAATCGTGTTGGGCTTGATCGGATGCGGCTTCTGGCCGGCGACGAGTTCGGCCACCATCACGCCTTCATGGCTGGCCTTGTGCGCAAGCCAGGGGGCGCCCGCCACGTCGCCGATGGCATAGAGCCCGTCGATGCCGGTGCGGCAATATTGGTCGGTTACGACATGGGTGCGGTCGATCTTGACGCCCAGTTTTTCGAGACCGAGATTTTCCACATTGCCGACGATGCCCACGGCCGAGATCACCGTGTCGAAATCCTGGGTTTCGGTCTTGCCGCCGGTTTCGATATGGGCGGTGACCTTGCCCTTGGCGCGGTCGAGCTTCTTGACCGTCGCCTTTTCCATGATCTTCATGCCCTGCTTGACGAATTGCTTTTTCGCCAAGGCCGATATCTCGGCATCCTCGACCGGCAGGACGCGGTCCATCACCTCGACCACCGTGGTATCGGCGCCCAGCGTATTGAAGAAGCTGGCGAATTCGATGCCGATCGCGCCCGACCCGATGACCAGCAGCTTCTTGGGCATATGCGGCGGCTGCAGGGCGTGCTTGTAGTTCCAGACCAGATCGCCGTCCGCCTCGAGGCCCGGCAGGTTGCGGGCGCGGGCGCCGGTGGCCAGCACGATGGATTTCGCGGTGACCTCTTCGCCCCCCTTGTCGGTCTTGACGCTGATCTTGCCGGGGGCGGCCAGCGTCGCCTCGCCCATGATCACGGTGACCTTGTTCTTTTTCAGCAGATGGCCGACGCCGCCGGCCAGTTGCTTGGCCACGCCGCGCGAACGCTGCACGACCGCGCCGAGGTCATAGCCCGCCTTTTCGACCGAAAGCCCGAATTCCTTGGCGCGGTGCATGAGGTGGAACACCTCGGCCGAGCGCAGCAGCGCCTTGGTCGGGATGCAGCCCCAGTTCAGGCAGATGCCGCCCAGATGTTCGCGCTCGATACAGGCGACCTTGAGGCCGAGCTGTGCGCCCCGGATGGCGCAGACATAGCCGCCCGGGCCGGAACCGATCACCACCATGTCGAAGGATTGCGCCATGGAATTCCCCTCTTTGCAAAGATAGTTCAGCGTTAAACCAATTACGCAAGGTCATCAAGCGACAGCTTGCCCGAGACCAGCGCAGCATAGCCACCGGCCTGCATCACCTGATTTTCGGCCGGCCCCGGTTCCCGGCCGAGTGCGGCGTTGCGCCAGGGAAAGCGGCCGAATCTGGCGATGGTGTCGCGGTGCAGCTCGGCATGGCGGAGATTCTCGCCCGGCATATGCGCGGCAAACAGCGCGACGCAGCGATGCTGATCGGCAAGATCCTCGCTATGTTCGAAAGGCATGTAGAAGAACTGTCGCTGCGGCGCGTCGATCTGCCGGTCGAAGCCGGCCGCGATGGCGCGGGTGGCAATCGCGCGCGCCAGGGCGTCGGTGGCGAAGGCGCGCGGATCGTCGCGGAACATATTGCGCGGAAACTGGTCGGTCAGGATCAGCGCGGCCAGCGCGCCCCGGGGCGTATCTGCCCAGGCCTCCGCCAGATCCCCGGCCCGATCCCAGGTTGCGCGGAAACGGTCGCGGATCGTCTGATCCAGCGTATCCGAACCCTGATACCAGCCCTTTTCGCCGACCTCCTCGAGCCAGAAGGTCAGAATCTCCCCGGCAGTCACGACATCGGCCATGGCATCCCCCAAAATGCTCAGGGGATGGTTGCAAAGGTGACGCCCCTCTGCAAGCCCGCCATCGCATCACTCCCTGGAGGCGTCGTCCGATCCGGCGTTTTCCAGCGCCGCCTCGACCGCGACGGGGGTGGCCGAGGGCGCGATGACGGCGAAGCTCTGATCATGCGCCGGCGCGGCGCGGCGGGTCCGGCGCCAGCCGGTATAGACCGACAGCAGGGCCAGAAGCAGACCGATATAGACCCAGAACCCGTCCGGCCCCAGCAGCGACATCAGCCAGCCGGTGATGATCGGCCCGGCCATCGCCCCGACCCCGTTGATGAACAGCAGCCCCGCCGAGGCCGCCGCCATGTCGCTTTGATCCAGAAAGTCGTTGGTATAGGCCAGAAGCAGGGAATAGACCGGATTGGCCACGCCGCCGACCAGCGCCGCGGCCAGCAGCAGCCCCCAGATGCCAGGCTGCAGCAGCACCGCGCCGAATGCCGCGACGCAGCCCAGCACCGACAGGCCCAGAACGATGGCGCGGCGGTCGCTGTGATCCGAAAGCCAGCCGATCGGATATTGCAGCAGCAGCCCGCCGACATAGATCGCGGCGACGAATGCCGAAATCTCGGTCACCGTCAGCCCCTTGCTGGAGCCCCAGACCGACGCCATGCCGAACAGCGCCGAGAACACGCCGCCCATCAGGAAGATACCGACACAGCCCAGGGGCGAGGTCTCGAACAGCTTGCCGAAGCTCATCCGTTTGAGGGTCGAGAATTGCGGCGCCGGACGGGTCGACAGCAGGATCGGCATGAAGGACAGGCTGACCAGAACCGAGGGGATGACGAACAGCAGAAAGCCCGCCGGATCGGCGGTGTTCATCAGAAGCTGCGCCGAAATGATCCCCAGCATCTGCACGATCATATAGGCCGACATCGCCTGGCCGCGCGAATCATTCGCGGTCGACGAGTTCAGCCAGCTTTCCGCGGTGATATAGACGCCCGAGAAACAGAAGCCGATCAGAAAGCGCATCAGCGCCCATGCGATCCAGTGCGGCGCGGCCGCGTAAAGGATCAGCACCGAGGAAATGAGCGAGCCCAGGGCCGCGAAGACCCGCACATGCCCCACCTGCTGGATCAGGTTCGGCACCACGCGCGACCCCAGCAGGAAGCCCGCGAAATATGTGGACATGACCACCGACATATGGCCGGTGGATATCCCCTCGATCCCGCCGCGGATGCCCAGCAGCGTGCCCTGCATGCCGTTCCCGACCATCAGCAGAAGGATACCCAGCAAAAGCGGCCAGGTCGCGCGCAGCACCGTAACCATCAGGGATCCCCGGGAATCAGCAAAGAAGCATCGCCATAGCTGAAAAAGCGATAACCCGAATCCACCGCATGACGATAGACCTCGCGTATGCGCTGCTGCCCCATGAGCGCGCTGACCAGCATCAGCAGGGTCGATTTCGGCAGGTGAAAATTGGTCATCAGCGCATCCGTCACGCGAAAGCGATAACCGGGATAGATGAAGATTTCGGTAATGCCGCTGTAAGGCCGCACCCGGCCATCCTCGTCCGCGGCCGATTCGATCAGCCGCAGCGCCGTGGTGCCGACCGGAATCACCCGCCCGCCGGCGGCGCGGGTTTCGTTGATCGCCGCCGCGGCCCCGGGCGTGACCTCGCCCCATTCGCCATGCATCCTATGACGGGTGACATCCTCGACCTTGACCGGCAGGAAGGTGCCGGCGCCGACATGCAGGGTGACATGGGTCGTGCGAACGCCCTTCTCCGCCAGCCGGTCCAGCAGCGGGCGGTCGAAATGCAGGCTGGCCGTGGGTGCAGCAACGGCGCCGGAGCGGCGCGCCCAGATTGTCTGATAATCCTCGTGATCGGCCTGATCGGGGGCGCGCAGCGCCGCGATATAGGGCGGCAGCGGCATGGCACCGACCCGCGCCAGCGCCGCGTCGAAAGCCTGGCCCTCGGCATCGAAGCGAAGCGTCAGCGCACCGTCCCCGATCCCGGCGACCTCGGCCGACAGATCGTCGGCAAAGCGGATCACTTCGCCCGGCTTCAGCTTGCGCAGGGGCTTGGCCAGCGCCTTCCAGCCGCCAGCCACCGGCTCGAGCAGGGTCACCTCGATCCCGGCCACCGCCTCGCCCTGCGGCGTCCGGCGCACGCGCTTGCCCGACAGCCGCGCCGGGATCACCCTGGTGTCGTTCAGGACCAGAAGATCGCCCGGCCCCAACAGATCGGCCAGGTCGGACACATGGAGATCGCGGATCCGCGCGCCCTGGGCCAGCAGCAGCCGGGCCGAGGACCGTGGCCGCGCGGGCCGCGTCGCGATCAGGGAATCGGGCAGGTGAAAGTCGAAATCGTCCAGTTTCATGGCCCGGCTTCTGTCGCCGCGCCAAGGGGGCGTCAAGCCGCGCGTCATCACAAAGTGAAAAACTCGGACTTTACTTCTCTGATAGAAATGCTAGGTATTTGTCAGCTGGAGGAAGCCCATGATCGTCTGCCACTGTACCCAGATTTCGGATCGCGACATCCGCGCGGCGGTTGACTGGATGCGCGCCGCCGATCCGCAAACGATCATCACCCCCGGCAAGATCTACCATGCGCTCGGCAAAAGGGCCGATTGCGGGGGCTGCATGCCTTTGTTTCTGGACACCATGCGGGAATGCGATAATCTTGCAGTTCCCCCCGTTTTGCGGGGATTAAGAGCCAACCGCAATGAGGTGAGCCATGAAGGGCGACGCAAAGGTCATCGAGTATCTCAACGCAGCGCTGCGGTCTGAACTGACCGCCGTCAGCCAGTACTGGCTGCATTACCGCCTGCAAGAGGATTGGGGCTACGGCAAGATCGCAGACAAGTCGCGCGCCGAATCGATCGAGGAGATGCATCACGCGGATCGCCTGATCCAGCGAATCATCTTTCTTGAAGGGCATCCGAATCTGCAAAAGCTGGACCCGCTGCGGATCGGCCAGAACCTCAAGGAAACGCTCGAGGCCGATCTGGCCGCCGAACATGATGCGCGCAACCTGTATATCGAGGCGCGCGATCATTGCGACAAGGTCGGCGACTATGTCAGCAAGATCCTGTTCGAGGATCTGCTGCGCGACGAGGAAGGCCATATCGACTATCTGGAAACGCAGATGGATCTGTACGGCCAGATCGGCGAAAAGAACTACGGCCTGCTCAACGCCAAATCCGCGGACGAGGCCGAGTAGGACGATCCGGCACCGGCCGGGGACGGGGCATTTACCCCGCCTCGGTCATGCGCGCCGCGCCCGGCACGATCCGGATCGACCGGCGGGCATGGCGGGCCGTATCTGTTCAGTCATGCGTCACCGGGTCGATCAGCACCCGATGCCCCGGCGCGACCTCGCGATAGATCGAGGGCGGCGGGGTGTAATCGACCGGGTGGATCGGTGACGGGATGGGGCGAAAGCGCAGATCCTCGGATATCCGCTTGCGGCGCGGATCGGCCACCGGCACCGCCGACATGAGCTGCCGGGTATAGCTGTGCTGCGGCGTCTCGAAGACCTGACGGCGGCTGCCGATTTCCACGATCCTGCCCAGATACATGACCGCGACCTGATGGCTGACGCGCTCGACCACCGCCATGTCATGGCTGATGAACAGGATCGAGATGCCAAGCTCGCGCTGCAATTCCATCAACAGGTTCAGCACCTGCGCCTGCACGGATACATCCAGCGCCGAAACCGCCTCGTCGGCGACGATCAGGCGCGGGTTCAGGGCCAGCGCGCGGGCAATGGCAATGCGCTGGCGCTGGCCGCCCGACATCTCGTGCGGGTAGCGGCGCATGAAGGCGCGGGGCAGTTCCACCCGGTCGAAAAGCTGGGCGATCCGGTCCTGACGCTCGGCCCGGTTGCCAATGCCGTAATTCAGCATCGGTTCCTCGATCTGGTCGTAAAGCCGCATATGCGGATCGAGGCTGGCGAAAGGGTCCTGAAAGATCATCTGCATGTCGCGCCGCGCCCGGCGCAGGCCCGAAGCGCTCAGCGCCAGCAGGTCCGTGCCGGCCAGTTCGACGCGGCCCGATGTCGGCTCGACCAGCCGCAGCGCCGAGCGGCCGGCCGTGGTCTTGCCCGAACCCGATTCGCCCACCAGAGAAAGCGTCTCGCCCGCGTTCACGGTGAATGAGACATCCTCGACCGCATGGACCTGGGCCACGGTGCGGCGCAGAAGCCCGCCCTTGACCGGGAAACGGGTGCAAAGGTTCCGCACGCTCAGGAGCGGCACGGGATCGCGCGGGATGACCGGGGCGGGCGCGGCCCCCTGCCCCTCGCGCATCAGGCGCATGGGCTCGGGCGCGTCGCGGCCGGTCATCTCGCCCAGGCGCGGCACGGCGGCCAGCAGGGCCCTGGTATAATCCTCGCGCGGGTTCTCGAAGATTTCGGTGACCGGCCCCTCCTCGACCTTGTTGCCGCGGAACATGACCACCACGCGATCGGCCATCTGCGCCACCACCGCCATGTCATGGGTGATGAACATCACCGCCATGCCGGTTTCGCGCTTGAGCCGGTCGATCAGGGCCAGGATCTCGGCCTGGATGGTGACGTCCAGAGCGGTGGTCGGCTCGTCGCAGATCAGGAGACGCGGCCGGCAGGCCATGGCCATGGCGATCACCACCCGCTGGCGCATGCCGCCCGACAGTTCGTGCGGATATTGTTTCAGCCGCCGTTCGGGTTCGGGAATGCGCACCTCGCGCAGCAGTTCCAGCGCGCGGGCGGCGGCCTCGCGGCGGGACAGGCCGCGATGGGCGATCAGCCCCTCGGAGAGCTGGTCGCCGATGGTGAATACCGGGTTCAGCGCGGTCATCGGCTCCTGAAAAATCATCGCGATCTCATTGCCGCGAATGTCGCGCATCAGGCGCGCGCCCTGTTGCGCCAGGTCGATCCGTTGGCCGGAGACGCGCTGGAACAGCAGCCGGCCATGGGCGATTTCGCCGCCGCCGAATTCGACCAGCCGCATCAGCGCCAGCGAACTGACCGATTTGCCCGAGCCGGATTCGCCGACCACGCAGACGCATTCCCCGGGCGCGATATCGAAAGACAGTTCCTGCACGCCGGTCACGCGGCCGTCGCGGGTCTGGAACTCGACCCGCAACCTGTCGAACGATACCAGCGGCGCGCTGTCCAGCATCTGCATCCCCTGTCGAAAGCCGCAGGATCAGGCTAAACCCGCGGCGCCACAATGCAACCGGAAAGCTCTGCCAAGATGTTTCTTGCAATTGAGCAGAAAACTGTCCGAAACTCGCGCATCGGCAACGGTGGAGAAGGCCGCGAACGAGATCACCAGACGGGCCGCAGCCAGACCTGCATCGCCGATACCCTCCCCCGCCCCCGACAAGCTGCAACAGGAGAGAGTGATGAAACTGAAAACGCTGATGATGGGCGCCGTCGCGACGGCCGCCATGGCCCCCGCCGCTTTCGCCGAACGAGGCAGCGACGGGCAGGTCAATATCATCATGTGGCAGGCCCCCTCGACCATGAACATGTATCTGTCCGGCGGCACCAAGGACGTTATCGCCGCCAGCATGGTGCTGGAACCTCTGGCGCGCTTCACCCCCGAGGGCGAGGTGGTCGCCTGGCTCGCCGCCGAGGTGCCCAGCGTCGAGAATGGCGGCATCTCCGAGGATCTGCGAAGCGTCACCTGGAAGCTGAAGCCCGGCGTGAAATGGTCGGACGGCACGGCGCTGACCTCGGCCGATGTGGTCTTTACCGCCGATTACTGCATGAGCCCCGAGGGCGGCTGCGCGCAGCTGGCCAAGTTCGAGGGCGTCGAAAGCGTCGAGGCGGTGGACGATCTGACCGTCAGGGTCACCTTTACCACGCCGCGGCCCGACCCGTTTTCGGCCTTTGTCAGCGGCCAGGCGCCGATCATCCAGAAGGCGCAGTTCGAGAATTGCATCGGCGAGGCCGCGCCCACCTGCACCGAAGAGAATTTCAACCCGATCGGCACCGGCCCGTTCCGGGTGACCGAGTTCCGCACCAATGACGTGATCACCTTCGAGGCCAATCCCGAATATCGCGACCCCGACAAGCCCGCCTTCGCCACGCTGGTGATGAAGGGCGGCGGCGATCCGGCCTCGGCCGCGCGATCGGTGCTGGAAACCGGCGAATTCGATTACGCCTGGAACACGCAGCTTGCCCCCGACGTTCTGCAGGGGATGGAGGCCAAGGGCATGGGCAAGGTCTCGGCCGCCTTCGGCAGCCTGATCGAGCGGCTCGAGGTGAACATGACCGATCCCTCGTCCAGCCTGCCCGAGGGCGAACGCTCGACGCTGAAGCACCCGCATCCGATCCTGTCGGACGCGAATGTGCGCAAGGCGCTGTCCATGGCCATCGACCGCCAGCTGCTGACCGAGATCGGCTATGGCAGTGCCGGCAAGCCGACCTGCAACCTGATCCCCGCGCCCGAGGCCTGGGCCTCGGACAATACCGAATGCCTGACCCAGGATATCGAGGGCGCGAAAGCCCTGCTGGATCAGGCCGGCTGGGTGCCCGGCGCCGACGGCATCCGCGAAAAGGACGGCAAACGCCTGTCGCTGCTCTACCAGACCTCGGTCAACGCGGTGCGTCAGGACTTTCAGGCGCTGATCAAGCAATGGTGGCAGGAAATCGGGGTCGAGACGGAACTGAAGGTGATCGACGCCTCGGTCTATTTCGGCGGCGATCCCGGCTCGCCCGACACGTTCCAGCGCTTCTATGCCGATATCGAGATGCTTGCGAATTTCTTCGAGGGCGGGAACCCCGAGCCCTATCTGGCGCAGCGCACCTGCAACAAGGCGCCGGGGCCGGACAGCCAGTGGCAGGGCGAGAACATCAACCGCTTCTGCGACGAGGGCTATGACAAGATGATCGCCGAGCTCAGCGGCATTGTCGATCCGGCCGAACGCGGCGAAATGGGCCAGCGGCTGAACGACATGCTGACCAAGGACAGCCATTCGATCATCCCGCTGGTCTATCGCGGCACCGCCTCGGCCCATTCCAACACCTTGGGCGGCGTGCAGCTGAACGCCTGGGACACCGAGCTCTGGAATGTCGCGGACTGGTATCGCGTCAAGGAATGACCTTGATCCGGCCGGCTGCATCAGAGCAGCAGCCCCGAGACGCGCCGCGGATTGCGGCGCGAACTGGCCGCGCAACCGACCACCCGGGGGTATCATACCCTGCCCCTGATCCATCGCGGCATGGTCCCGGCCCATGTCAACGCGCTGGACGGCATCGTGCCGAACGGCTGGGAAGGGCAGCTGTGGAACCTCGCCGGTTGGAGCCGTGCCGAATGAACCGCGCGGCCGGGGCCGCCCGCCGGACGGAGGCGATATGCTGACATTCGCGCTGCGCCGGCTGCTGCTGGCGATCCCCACCTTGCTGTTCATCTCGCTGGTGATCTTCCTGCTGCTCGAGGCGTCGCCGGGCGATCCCCTGGGCGACGTGCCGCTGACCGTCCCCCCCGAGGTCAAGGCGCGCATGCGCGAAGCCCTGGGCCTGGGTCAGGCCTGGTATATCCGTTACGTCCTGTGGCTGAAGCAGTTCTTCTGGGTCGAACCGCTTTACTGGTTCGATCAGGCTTTCGGCACCGACTTCAGCCAGGGCATGCAGCGGGTCATCAGCTTTCAGTCGCGCCAGCCGGTCTTTGACATCATCGCCGAGCGCCTGCCGCAGACGCTGACCGTGGTCGGTATGTCCTATCTGGCGGGGATTTTGATCGCGATCCCGATCGGCATCCTTTCGGCCTATCGGCAATACAGCTGGTTCGATCAGCTGGGGACCTTTGTCTCGATGGTGGGGTTTTCGCTGCCGACCTTCTTTACCGGCGTGGTGTTCATCATCGTCTTCGGGATCAGGCTGCAATGGTTTCCGTCGATCTATGACACCACGCACCGGGTCACCGACTGGGACTCGTTCGTCTTTCAGGTCCGGCAGATGGCGATGCCGGTCGCGGTGTTGGCGCTGTATAACGCGGCCCAGATCAGCCGCTTCATGCGGGCCTCGATGCTGGACAATCTGCGGCAGGATTATGTGCGCACCGCCCGCGCCAAAGGCCTGTCCGAGCGGGTCGTGGTGCTGAAACACGTGCTGCGCAATTCGCTGATCCCGGTGGTCACGGTGATCGCACTGGGGCTGCCGGTCGTGTTCGGCGGCGCGCTGATCACCGAGCAGGTCTTCAAGGTGAACGGCATCGGGCAGTTGCTGATCCTGGCCATTCACGCCAATGACATTCCCATGGTGCTGACGCTGACCTTCATCTTTGCCATCCTGATCGTCGGCTTCACGCTGATCGCCGATCTGGCCTATGGCATTCTTGATCCGAGAATCCGCTATGACTGAGCCGCGCGGCCAGCAGGTCGAGGAAAGCGTGAGCAATGCCGCCGCCCCGGGCGCCGAGGCCCTGCCGCCCGACGACCCGGTCGCGGCGGGCGCGCCCTCGCGCAGCCAGTGGCGCGACATCTGGCACCAGTTCCGCAACCATCGCGGCGCCATGCTGGCGCTGGTGATCTTTCTGGGCATCATCCTGTTCGTCGGCATCGGCCCCTGGCTGTGGACCATCGACGCGACCTATGTCGATTACCGCGCGCGCAATCAGGGCTTTACCCTCGCCCATCCCTTGGGCACCGATCAGCTGGGCCGCGATATCCTTGCGCGAATGATGACCGGCGGACGGGTGTCGATCGCGGTCGGGCTGGTGGCCATGGCCATCGCGCTGACGCTGGGCAGTGCGATCGGGGTGTTGTCGGGCTATTTCCGGCGGCTGGATGCGCCCTTGATGCGCCTGACCGAGCTGTTCCTGGCGCTGCCCCTGCTGCCCCTGCTGCTGCTGATGGTGACGCTGTTTCGCGAGCCGCTGAGCCAGCGGCTGGGCGCCGGCGGCGGGGTCTTTCTGCTGATCGTCACGGCCATCGGGGTGACCTCATGGATGCAGACCGCGCGGATCGTGCGCGGCGATGTGCTGGGTCTGAAAGAGCGCGAGTTCATCCTGGCGGCGAAATCCATCGGCACGCCGGCGCCGCGGATGATCCTGCGCCATGTGCTGCCCAATGTCATCTCTCCGATCATGGTGGCGGCGACGCTGGGAATCGCGACCGCGATCATCACCGAAAGCTCGCTGAGCTTTCTGGGGCTGGGCTTCCCGCCGGATTTCCCGACCTGGGGGCGGCTGCTCTATGACGCCGTAGACCAGATGCAGATGTATCCCTGGCGGGTGATCCTGCCGGGCGCGTTCATTTCCCTGACGGTGCTGTCGGTGAACTACATCGGCGACGGGCTGCGGGACGCGATGGATCCCCGTATTCGCGGCCGGTGATTGCGGCGCGGGCGGCATGGATATTTGAATGAAGAAGAAAGCCGCGGTCAGAGCGCGCGGGCCAGCGCGCCGAGATGCGCGCGCGGCAGGATCAGCAGCATCGGTCCCCGCATCTCGAGCCGGACCGGGCCGGTCGTTTCATTCGAGGTGCCGCTGCGCCCCTGCGGCGCGAATTCCAGCCCTTCGATCGGCCATTTCAGCCCGGTCGAGCGGCCTTGCGCCGGCCCCATCGGAAAGAGCGACAGCCTTGTGCCGGACGGCAGGTCCAGCGCGATCTCCGGCGGGGTCAGGGCGATGACATCATCGCCGGCGATCAGGATGCAGGGCGGGCCGATCCGGCGCGCCAGCGTGTTCAGGCAGGCAAGGAAATGGTCCTGGCGGGCGCCCGAAAAGCCGATGGCGAGGATCAGCGGCGCGTCGATCCGGGACAGGCATTTCTCGAAATCGGTAGCTTCCTGTTCGCTGACATGGTGCAGGATCGAAGGCGGGATTTCCGCGCGGGCGCGATCCGAGATGCTGTCGAGATCGCCCCAGACCGCCCGTGGCGTCAGCCCGTGATCCAGCGCCGTGTCAGCGCCGCCATCCGCCGCCGCCACCACCGGCGCGATGGCCAGCGCAAGATCGAGATCGTCCCGGCTGAGCGGCGCGCCTCCGATCAGGGTGACGGGGCGGGCACTGGCGAGCCGGTTCATTCCTCCTTGCCGATGCCGGAGAACACCTTGCGGAAGGGGATCACCCAGATGACACCCAGGCCGACATAGATCGCGAATTCCACAAGCAGCGGCATCCGCCCCCAGATATCGTAGATCAGGTTGGTGACGTACAGCACCGCGATCAGATAGAGCGGCAGGCCGATCAGAAGGATCACCAGCGACCAGCGCTTGCGGGTTTTCAGGTCCATGCTCATCCGAGAATCCTTTTCCGGGGGCGGGTTGTTGCGGCCCTTTGCGCGGCCCTTGCCACCCGGTCACGCCATTTCGGCAGGCTGCGTTCGGCCCCGCCGCGACGCACCTGGCCGAAATAATGCAGCCGGATCGGGTTGAAGCCGACGAAGCCCAGCACCTGCCGGCGATAGCGCCAGCCCAGCGGGTCGAAATAGGCCAGCCGCAGATAGGCCGGCGGCGTGTCCATGCTCACCAGCAGATCGGCCGAGCGCCCGGCCAGCAGCCGGTCCCACCACGGGTCCTTTTCATGGTAGCGAAAGGCGCGGCGCGGCAGCAGGATACGGTCCCAGAAGCCCTTGAGCCGCGCGGGCTCCGCCCCCCACCACAGCGGAAAGGCCAGCACCAGATGATCGCAGCCCTCGATCAGGTCGAGCGCGCGGGCGAGGTCCGGCTCGACCGGGGGGATCTCCTCGTAGCCGCGCGACAGGTCGGGGTCGAAATCCAGATCGCGAATGGCGATCCGGTCCAGCGTGATGTCATCGGGCAGCGCCTGCCGGTAGAGGTCCAGCAGATGCGCCGAGAGCCGGCCGGCATCCGGATGTCCGTCGATCAGCAGGAAGCGCCGCGCCATGGGATCAGTCCGCGAAAGGATCGGTCACGAGGATGGTATCGTCACGTTCCGGCGAGGTCGAGAGCAGCGCGACCGGGCATTGGATCAGTTCCTCGATCCGGCGGACATATTTGATCGCCGCCGCCGGCAGATCGGCCCAGCTGCGCGCGCCCTGGGTCGATTCCTGCCAGCCCTCCATCTCCTCATAGACGGGGGTGACGCGAGCCTGCAGGGCGGCGGCCGTGGGCAGGTGGTCGTAATGTTTGCCGTCGATCTCGTAGCCGGTGCAGATGCGGATGGTCTTGAAGCCGTCCATCACGTCGAGCTTGGTCAGCGCAATGCCGTTCACGCCCGAGATCGCGCAGGTCTGGCGCACCAGCACCGCATCGAACCAGCCGCAGCGGCGCTTGCGGCCGGTCACGGTGCCGAATTCATGGCCGCGTTCGCCCAGGCGCTGGCCGTCCGCGTCATTGAGTTCGGTGGGGAAAGGGCCTTCGCCGACGCGGGTCGTATAGGCCTTGACGATGCCAAGGACGAAGCCGATCGCGCTTGGCCCCATGCCGGTGCCGCTGGCGGCCATGCCCGACATGGTGGTCGAGGAGGTGACATAGGGATAGGTGCCGAAATCGATATCCAGAAGCGATCCCTGCGCGCCCTCGAACAGGATGCGCTTGCCGGATTTGCGGGCGTCGTTCATCACCTTCCAGACGGGCTGGGCGTATTGCAGCAGCTTGGGCGCGACCTCAAGCAGTTTCGCGCGCAGCTGGGCGCAGTCGATGGGTTCGGCGCCAAGGCCCTTGCGCAGCGGGTCGTGATGCGCGAGCAGCCGGTCGAGGCGCGCATCCAGCGTTTCCTCATCGCCCAGATCGGCGACGCGGATGGTGCGGCGGCCGACCTTGTCCTCGTAGGCGGGGCCGATGCCCCGGCCCGTGGTGCCAATTTTCGCCTTGCCGGCGGCCTCTTCGCGCAGCTTGTCGAGATCCTGATGCAGCGGCAGGATCAGCGGCGTGTTTTCCGCGATCATCAGGTTTTCGGGGCCGATCTCGACCCCCTGCCCGGCCAGCTTGTCGATTTCCGCGAACAGCGCCCAGGGGTCCAGCACCACGCCATTGCCGATGACCGCCATCTTGCCCTTGCGCACGATCCCCGAGGGCAGGAGCGAGAGCTTGTAGACCTGATTGCCGATGACCAGCGTGTGGCCGGCATTATGGCCGCCCTGGAAACGCGCGATCACATCGGCGCGCTCGGACAGCCAGTCGACGATCTTGCCCTTGCCCTCATCGCCCCACTGGGCGCCGACGACCACCACATTGGCCATTATGCTTTCCTTCCGCGGTCATGAATGCCGGGAACGGGTATAGTCGCCCGGATCGGCGGGGAAAAGCGCATTCCTGCCCGCAGGCGGCGGTCGCGGATCAGACGGATGCAATGCTGCATTGCAGAAACGGGGATGGAAAGCGCCGCCCGCATGGCCTATCTGGACAGCATGGGAGGAAACCGCTCGCCAATACCGAAAGGGTTTCCAATGACTATCCAGAATACCGCGATCCTTCCCTCGCTGCGGAACTGGTCCGGGGCGTTTTTCGCGCGCATCGGCCGGGTTCTCAATGCCTATATGACCGCGCAGAGCCGTCACCAGCAGGTCGCTGCGCTTGATGCGAAGTCCGACGAGGAGCTCGCCCGGATGGGCATCACGCGCGACCGCATCGTCCATTACGTATTTCGCGACCGGCTCGCGTTCTGATCGCTTGCGTACGGGCATGGCGGCAGCGCCGCCCTGCCGACAGGCGGGATAGCCGCGCCTGCGGCAAGGGAGCATGGATATTTGGGTGAAGAAGAACCTGTCCGACGCCTTGCCCCGGACGGGCCGGAGGCGCGCATGCGCAGCCGCGGCCGGCCGTCAGGCGGGGGTTTCCTCGACGATCACCAGATCGCGTTCGGCGGCGCCGCGCGCATGTTCCAGCGCCGCCTGATATTCGGCCGAGCGATAGCAGGCCACGGCATCCTCGACGCTGGGAAAGCGCGCCACGACATTGCGGGCGCGGTCATTGCCCTCCAACTGCACATGGCGCGAGCCGCGCGCGAGGAATACCCCGCCATGGGCGGCGATGGCCGGCCCGGCCAGTTTGGCATATTTGCCGTAAGCCTCGGCATCGGTGACGTTCACATGGGCAATCCAGAGCGCGGTCATGGTATTCCTCCGATCAGGTTTTCAATGGCGACAATGGCGGCATCGGCTGCCTCAAGGCTGGGCGCGCCGCCCTGCGCACGGTCGGGACGGCCGCCGCCACCCTTGCCGCCAAGCGCGGCGGTCGCGGTCTGGACCAGTTCCACGGCGGTCACGCGGCTGGTCAGATCCTGCGTCACCCCGGCGGCGACGGCGGCCTTGCCATCGGCCTCGGACATGACCAGCACGGCGCCCGAGCCGAGGCGCTGTTTCATTTCCTCGACCAGCGGCGCCAGATCCTTGCCGCTGACGCCCTCGACCCGGCGGGCGATCAGCCTGATGCCGTTGATTTCCTTTGGCGACTCATCCGCGCCGCCGCCACCCATGGCCAACTGGCGTTTCAGAACTGCCACCTCATTGGCCAGCGCCTTGCGCTCATCGGCCAGCGCGCGGACCTTGTTCACCACATCGCCCGCCTGCGCCTTGAGCAGCCCGGCGATTTCCGAAAGCTCGCGATCCATGCGGCGCAGTTCGTCCATGGCGGCCTGACCGGTCAGCGCCTCGATCCGGCGGATGCCGGCGGCCGAGGCGGTTTCCCCCGTCAGCGCAAACATGCCGATATCGCCGGTGCGCGCGACATGGGTGCCGCCGCACAGTTCCAGCGAATAGGTCTGGCGGTTGCTGCCCTTGCCCGAATCCGGCAGGGTGCCCATGGACACCACACGCACCTCATCGCCGTATTTTTCGCCGAAAAGCGCCTGCGCGCCCAGTTCGCGCGCGTCGTCGGGCGTCATGATGCGCGTCTCGACGGGGCTGTTCTGGCGGATATATTCGTTCACCTCGGCCTCGACCCGGGCCAGTTCTTCGGGCGTCATCGCCTTGGAATGACTGAAGTCAAAGCGCAGCCGGTCATGCGCGTTCAGCGAACCGCGCTGCGCGACATGTTCGCCAAGCGCGCGGCGCAGCGCCTCATGCAAGAGATGCGTGGCCGAGTGATTGGCGCGGATCGCGCTGCGGCGGTCGTGATCCACCGCAAGCCGGGCACCCTGCCCGCGCGAAATGCTGCCCTGCGTGACCTCGGCCATATGGATGAACAGACCGCCGGTCTTTTTCGTGTCGGTCACGCGGGCGGCGCCGGTTTCGGTCCTGATCAGCCCGGTATCCCCGACCTGACCGCCGGATTCGCCATAGAACGGCGTCTGGTTGACCACGATCTGGACCTGCTGGCCCGTTTCCGCCTGATCGACCGCCGCGCCGTCCTGAACCAGCGCCAGGATCGCGCCCTCGCTTTCCTCGGTGTCATAGCCCAGGAATTCGGTCGCGCCGTGCTGTTCGGCCAGATCGAACCAGATCGCGGCATCCCTGGTTTCGCCCGACCCCGCCCAGGCGGCGCGGGCCTTGGCCTTTTGTTCGGCCATGGCGGCATCGAATCCGGCCGTGTCCACGCTGCGCCCCTTTTCGCGCAGCGCGTCCTGGGTCAGGTCCAGCGGAAAGCCATAGGTGTCGTAAAGTTTGAAGGCGGCCTCGCCCGGCAGGTTCGCCCCCTCGGGCAGTTTCGCCAATTCGTCATCCAGGAGCCGCAAGCCGCGGTCGAGGGTCTGGCGGAAGCGGGTTTCCTCAAGCTTCAGGGTTTCCTCGATCAGGGGCTGGGCGCGGCCCAGTTCGGGATAGGCCTCGCCCATCTGGCGGATCAGCGCCGGGACCAGACGGAACATCACCGGATCCCTGGCGCCCAGCATATGCGCGTGGCGCATGGCGCGGCGCATGATGCGGCGCAGCACATAGCCGCGCCCCTCATTGCTGGGCATCACGCCATCGGCGATCAGGAAACTCGTCGAGCGCAGGTGATCGGCGATGACCCGGTGATGCACCTTGCCGGGCCCGTCCGGGTCGGCCGAGGTCGCATGCGCGCTGGCCTCGATCAGGCTGCGCATCAGGTCCGTGTCGTAATTGTCATGCTTGCCCTGCAAGAGCGCGCCGATCCGTTCAAGCCCCATGCCGGTGTCGATGGACTGCATGTCGAGGGCCCGCATCGAGCCATCCTCGAACTGCTCGTTCTGCATGAAGACGAGGTTCCAGATCTCGATGAAGCGGTCGCCATCCTCATCGGCGCTGCCGGGCGGGCCGCCCCAGATATGATCGCCGTGATCGTAGAAAATCTCGGTGCAGGGGCCGCAGGGGCCGGTCGGCCCCATCTGCCAGAAATTGTCGCTGGTCGGAATGCGGATGATGCGGTCGTCGGACAGCCCCGCGACCTTTTTCCAGATATCGGCGGCCTCATCGTCCGTGTGGTAGACGGTGACCAGAAGGCGGTCCCTGGGAATGCCGAAATCGCGGGTCAGCAATTCCCAGGCATAGGGGATCGCCTGGCTTTTGAAATAATCGCCGAAGCTGAAATTCCCCAGCATCTCAAAGAATGTATGGTGGCGCGCGGTGTAACCCACATTGTCCAGATCGTTATGCTTGCCGCCCGCGCGGACGCATTTCTGCGAGGTGGTGGCGCGTTTGTAATCGCGCGTCTCGACCCCGGTGAACAGGTTCTTGAACTGCACCATGCCGGAATTGGTGAACATCAGCGTCGGGTCGTTGCGCGGCACGAGCGGGCTGCTCTCGACGATGCGATGGTCGTTGCGTTCAAAGAAATTCAGGAAGGTCGAGCGGATATCGTTCAGGCTGGGCATGGCGCAATCTTTCCGGATGGGCAGACCCCGCAAATAGCCGAGGCTGCCGCCTGCGTAAAGGCGGAACCCTGCCCGGCGCGTTTCAGTGAAACGATTGAAACAAGCGGATAGCGCGGTTTCGGTTGCCCGGGCAACAGCTTGGAGCAGGGCGGTGAGCAAAGCACGCTGTTCGTCGCGCAAGGCCCGGAAAGTCGGGGCGTCGTCCAACGTCCGCCGGTCGCGCGTGGGCACGCTACACCATGGAGGAGTCGTTCGAACACGCCCTCCAGCTTCTATCAAGTCATTGGAATATTATGGAAAAGGCGGACTTGGTGTGGCGTAGGACGGTGCTCAGATTGGCCTTTTGTGAACCGGTTGCGTATAGCCGGGATCAAGGTCTTCGAACACCAAAAACTGCCTTTCCCTTCAAGGTTTTAGAGGAGATTCAGTGCGGTGTAAGAGTTATGGCGCACCCGAGAGGATTCGAACCTCTGGCCTCTGCCTTCGGAGGGCAGCGCTCTATCCAGCTGAGCTACGGGTGCTTATCAGGTCGCAACTGCTTGCGCAGCGCTTACATGAACTTCCTGCGAGTTGAAAGACTGAAATCAAGGCCTCGCAAATCCTTGTTCCGATAGTCGTTTGCTGTCACCTCCGCGTCAGGCTGTCAGCCCCGGCCCGCGCCGGGCATCTCCTGTGCGACCCGACCATGAGGCCGCGCCTTGCCCTGTTGAGTAGCGGCAAACCGCCCGCACTGCAATGGGGATCAGGCGAAAAGCTCGCGGCAGAAGGCCAGGCCGTCGATCAGCGCGTCCACGTCCTCCAGCGTGTTGTACATCGCGAAACTCGCACGCGCCGAGGCCGAAACGCCGTAGAACTCCATCAGCGGCATGGCGCAATGCGTGCCCGCGCGCACCGCAATGCCCCGCTTGTCGAGGATGGTCGAGATGTCATGCGCATGCGCTCCCTGCATGGTCATCGAAAAGATCGCGCCCTTGTCCGGCGAATCGCCCTGCAGCTGCAGCCAGTTCAGGCTGCGCAGCCGGTCGCGGGCGCGGTCGCGCAGGGCGCGCTCATGGCTGGCCACGTTTTCCATGCCCAGCTCCATCAGATATTCCAGCGCCGCGCCCAGCCCGATCTGGTTGGCGATGCCGGGCGTGCCGGCCTCGAACCGCAGCGGCGGATCGGCATAGTCGATCCCCTCGCGCGTCACCGTGCGGATCATGTCGCCGCCCCCCATGAAGGGGCGCATCTCGGCCTGACGCGCGGCCCGGATCCAGATCGCGCCCGAGCCCGAGGGGCCGTAAAGCTTGTGCCCGGTGATGCAGTAGAAATCGACGCCAAGCGCGGCCAGATCCACCGGCATATGGACCGAGGCCTGCGATCCATCCGCCAGAACCGGGACATCGGTCCCGCGCGCGATGGCGCCGACATCGACCACGGTCCCGGTCACGTTCGACATATGGGTGACGGCGATCAGCCGCGTCCTTGGCCCGACGGCGGCCAGAACCTTTTCCGGCGGCAGGCTGCCATCGGGCTCGGGATCGACCCATTTCAGAACCACGCCCTGACGCTCGCGCAGGAAATGCCAGGGCACGATATTGGCGTGATGCTCCAGCACCGACAGCACGATCTCGTCGCCCGGTTGCAGGCGCGGCGCGGCCCAGCCGTAGGAGACCAGGTTGATGCCCTCGGTCGCGCCGGAGGTAAAGATGACCTCATCCTCGCGCGGGGCGTTCAGGAAACGCGCGATAATGCCGCGCACGCGCTCGTAATTTTCGGTAGCCAGATTGGAAAGGAAATGCAGGCCGCGGTGGACATTGGCATATTCGTCCTCATAGGCGCGGGTGATCGCCTCGATGACCCGGCGCGGTTTCTGCGCGCTGGCGCCGCTGTCCAGATAGACCAGCGGCCTACCGTTGACCTGGCGCGCGAGGATCGGGAAATCGGCGCGGACCTTGTCGATGTCAAAGCTCATTGCAACACCTCGGGAGGCATGAACATCTCCGGCATGATCTGCATCAGGGCCAGCCCCAGCAGCAGACTGAAACCGAAATAGACCAGGGCGACCATCAGCGCGCTGCGAAACCCGTGCAGGGCTTTGGTCATGGTGACGGTCAGATAGATCGACAGCATGGCGGCAAAGGTGCCGACCAGCGCAGCGGTGGCCGGCAACAGCAGCAGCATGGCGATCTGGACCACCTGCACCGCGACAAGCACAAGCTCGATCCAGGCGATGGCCAGCAGCGCATCGGCAAAATTCCCGGTGCCGCCGAACATGCGGCCGATCCGGACCACCAGCACGGCGCTGAGCACCGTCCCGGCCAGCTGAATCCCGGCCATGGTCAGCGGTTGCTGCAGCATATGCGAAAGCGGGTCGTCCGTCGGGACGGGAAGCAGGATCGTCAGCAGCACGCCAAGGATGCGCGACAGGACGATGGCCAGAAACAGCGCCATCCAGCGCGCCGGCATGGGCAGGTCCAGCCCGCGCAGGACGCGCATGGCGGCCCCCGCATCGCGCAAGGTCAGGATCGCAAGATTGCCAAGCCTCATCCCTGCCCCGCCAATGCCCGCAATCCCGCGCCCCATATCACCACGAAGCCCAGACCCGCCAGCGCCCGGGTCAGCGACAGTGCCGCCCCCGCGCCCATCAGCCCCTCGACCAGCCCGGCAAGCAGCATCGCCGGCGCCACCGCCAGCAGCGCCCAGAACAGCGCCAGCCGCGAATCCCGCGCCGCGACCGGCCAGGGCGTCAGCCGCGACAGGCCCGCCACCGCCGCCGCCACCGCATAGGCGAGCAGCGGCAGGATGAACATCACCGCCATCAGCGCGCCGCCGATACGCGCCTGGAACGGGACCGAGGGATCAAGCTGCGCCGCCCGCGCATGGCCGGGCGTCTGGGCGATCAGAAAGACCAGCATCGCCGACATAAGCACCGCGATCAGCACCCTGTCGGGCATGCCGCGGAGCGACAGGATCACCCTGCCCGGCGCCCGCCAGCTTTCCAGGATGCGCGGAACGATGCCTGCCCGGACCATAAGCAGCCGTCCCGGCTCAGCCCGTGGCACGGCTGGTCAGCCACTGGTCAAGCCGCGTCAGGATACCGTCGCGCAGCCTTTCATCCTCGATCTCTTCCAGCGTATCGGCAAGGAAGGACAGGACCAGCAGCACCACCGCCTGCTCCCTCGGCACCCCGCGCGAGCGCAGATAGAACAGCGCCGTCTCGTCCAGCGCGCCGGTGGTCGAGCCATGCGAGCATTTCACGTCATCGGCATAGATTTCCAGCTCGGGCTTGGCCAGGAACTGGCTGCCCTCGTCCAGCAGCAAGCCCTTGCTGATCTGGTAGCCATCGGTCTTCTGCGCGCCGGGCCTGACCAGGATCTTGCCCTGGAAAATGCCCTGCGCGCCGTTCTTGAGCACCTTCTTGTAGACCTGACGGCTTTCGCATCGCTGGCCCGCATGGGTGATGAAGACCGTGTCGTCATGGTGAAAGCGCCCCTCGTCGCCATCGCCCAGCACGGCGGCGGCGATATGGGCCACGGCATCGTCGCCGGTGATCTCGATGACGCCCTCGTTGCGCATCACGCGGCCATTCACTGCCAGCGCAAAGGATTTGAGCAGCGCGCCCTCGCCCACGCGGGCAAAGATATGGCCGATGCCCAGCTTGTCGTCATCGGCGCGTTTGCTGGCGATGTGGTGAAAGCGGGCGCCGGCGGCCAGATCCACCTCGAGCACGGCGTTGGAGCGCGCGCCCATCGCGCCGGTTTCCAGCAGCGTCAGCTCGGCCCCCTGCTCCAGCCGGATGACATGGTGCAGGTGAACGTCCGCCGCCTCATCGCTGCGGCGATAGAGCAGATGCACCGGGCGCGCGACCCGGCCGGTGGCGCGGATCAGCACGCCATCGCGCGCGGCCAGCGTATTGAGCGCCGCGAAGGGCCGCCTGACCGGGTTCTGTCCGGCAGTTTCCAGCTGACCATAGAGAGCCCCGGCCCAGTGATCGCCGCCGGCATCGGCGGCGGCAAGCGTGTCGATCTCCAGCCCCTCGCCGGTCAGATCGTCCGAAGCGGCGGCATCGAACACGCCATCGACAAAGACCAGCTTCAGCCGGTCGATATCGTCAAACAGCGTTGCCTCGCGGGGCGGGATGGCCAGCGCCTCGGGCCGGGGCGCGTTGAACGGCGCGGGATCGGTGTAGCGCCAGTATTCGTCGCGCGGGCCGGGCAGGCCCATCTCGTTCAGCCTTGCGGCGGCATCCCTGCGCGCGGGCGCCGAAAAGCCGCCGGCCGGCAGGTCCAGCGCGGCCAGCCGCGCGGTCAGCGCGGTATCGCCGACGCGCGGCGCGGCGCCGGCCCGATCCGGTCTGGCGCTGGTGGACAGAACAGCCGTGTCCGACATCAGCCGACCTCCGCCAGCAGACCGGCATAGCCGTTCTGTTCCACCTCGAGCGCCAGATCCGGGCCGCCGCTCTTGACGATGCGGCCATCGGCCATGATGTGGACGACATCGGGTTTGATATGATCCAGCAGCCGCTGGTAATGGGTGATCACCAGAAACGCCCGGTCGGGACCGCGCAGCGCGTTCACGCCGTCCGAGACCAGCCGCATGGCATCGACATCGAGACCCGAGTCCGTCTCATCGAGGATGCACATGCGCGGCTCGAGCATGGACATCTGCAGGATTTCATTGCGCTTCTTCTCGCCGCCCGAGAAGCCGACATTGACCGGCCGCTTGAGCATCTCGGCGTCGATCTTCAGCGCCTTGCCCCTTTCGCGCACCAGTTTCAGGAACTCCGCGGCGCTCAGCTCGTCCTGCCCGCGCGCCTTGCGCTGCGCGTTCAGCGCCGTGCGCAGAAAGGTCATGTTGCCGACGCCGGGAATCTCGACCGGGTACTGAAAGGCCAGGAACAGGCCGGCGGCGGCGCGCTCCTCGGGCTCCATCTCCAGCAGGTCCCTGCCGTCCAGCATCGCCTCGCCGCCGGTCACCTGATAGCCGTCACGGCCGGACAGGACATAGGACAGCGTGGACTTGCCCGAGCCGTTCGGCCCCATGATCGCATGGACTTCGCCCGCCGGGACGGTCAGATCGACGCCCTTGAGGATCTGCTTGTCCTCTTCCTCAAGCTTGACGTGAAGGTTCTTGATTTCCAGCATGTTCATTTCCTGTTCGGCGGTCCGGGATGCGTCCGCTGCGGACAGATCCGGTATTCTGTTTTCAGTTCGCAAAGCGGGGGATCAGCCCACGCTTCCCTCAAGGCTGATCGCCACGAGGCTTTGCGCCTCCATGGCGAATTCCATCGGCAGGGCCTGCAGCACCTCTTTCGCGAAACCGTTGACGATCAGCGCGATGGCCTCTTCCTCGCCCATGCCGCGCTGGCGGCAGTAGAAAAGCTGGTCGTCATCGACCTTGCTGGTCGTGGCCTCATGCTCGACGCGCGACGAGGTATTCTTGACCTCGATATAGGGCACGGTATGGGCGCCGCATTTGTCGCCGATCAGCAGGCTGTCGCATTGCGTATAGTTGCGGCTATGGGTCGCGCGCGGATGCATGCTGACCAGACCGCGATAGGTATTCTGCGCCTTGCCGGCAGAAATCCCTTTGGAAACAATGCGCGAGCGGGTATTCTTGCCAAGATGGATCATCTTGGTCCCAGTATCCGCCTGCTGCATGTTATTGGCGATGGCGATCGAATAGAACTCGCCCTGGGCCTCGTCCCCGCGCAGGATGCAGGAGGGGTATTTCCAGGTGATCGCCGAGCCGGTCTCGACCTGCGTCCACATCACCTTGGCGCGGGCCTCGCGGCAATCGGCGCGCTTGGTGACAAAGTTGTAGATGCCGCCCTTGCCCTCTTCGTCGCCGGGGAACCAGTTCTGCACGGTCGAATATTTCACCTCGGCATCCTCGAGGATCACGATCTCGACCACCGCCGCATGCAGCTGCGCGGTATCGCGCTTGGGCGCGGTGCAGCCCTCAAGGTAGCTGACGTAAGAGCCCTTGTCGGCGATGATCAGGGTGCGCTCGAACTGGCCGGTATTCTCGGCATTGATGCGGAAATAGGTGGACAGTTCCATCGGGCAGCGGACGCCCGGCGGGATATAGACGAAGCTGCCATCCGAAAAGACGGCGCTGTTCAGCGTGGCAAAGAAATTGTCCGATTGCGGCACTACGCTGCCCAGGTATTTCCGCACCAGTTCGGGATGTTCGCGGATTGCCTCGGAAATCGGGCAGAAGATGACGCCCGCCTTGGCCAGTTCGTCCTTGAAGGTGGTGCCGACGCTGACGCTGTCGAAAACCGCATCGACCGCGACCTTGCGGCCTTCGGCGGGGGTATCGCCCGCGCCCTCGACGCCGGCCAGGATCATCTGCTCCTTCAGCGGGATGCCCAGCTTTTCATAGGTGGCCAGCAGCTTGGGATCGACCTCGCCCAGCGATTTCGGCTTTTCCCGCATGCTTTTCGGACGGGCATAGTAATACTGATCCTGATAGTCGATTTCAGGATAGTGCAGCATCGCCCATTTCGGCTCGGTCATGGTCTGCCAGCGGCGGAACGCCTGCAGGCGCCACTCGGTCATCCATTCCGGCTCTTCGTTCTTTTTCGAGATCAGCCGGACGATATCCTCGTTGATGCCCTTGGGGGCATAGTCCATCTCGATCTCGGTGTCCCAGCCGTATTTGTAGGACCCCATGTTCTGGACCGTTTCGACGGTCTCGCGGTCCACGCCCTCGCGGATTTCGATTGCTTCGCCGGTATCAACAGCCATCTCAAACCTTTCCCGCGGTTTCCCGCCCTTCATTCCTTTGCCGCCAGCGGTCATGAGCCGCCAGCCAGGCATCCGCGAAACGCGCAACATCCCGAGGGTCCGTCGCCGGGCCGATCGAGACGCGGATCGCGTCGCCCGCCTGACCCGCTGCGATCCCCATGGCCGTCAGGACCGTGCTGGGACGAACCTTGCCCGAAGAGCAGGCCGAACCCGCCGAGACGGCGAAACCGGCCAGATCCATCTGCATCACCTGGGTCTCTCCGCGCCAGCCCGGCGTCAGGATCGACAAGGTGTTCGGCAATCGCCGGGAGTCGCGCCCCGGGAATGTAACCATTCCTGCCCCGGATTCCAGTGCCGCCATCAGAGAATCGCGGGTTTCGGTCAGTTTTTCTGCCATTCCTTGATCCAGATCATTCTGCGCCGCTTTTGCGGCGGCGGCAAAGCCCATGATGCCGATCAGGTTCTCGGTCCCGGCACGGCGTCCCTGTTCCTGGCCGCCGCCCCTGATCCGGGCCTCGATCGCGGTGCCGCGCCGGACGATCAGCGCGCCGGTTCCGCGCGGCCCGCCCAGCTTGTGGGCGCTGACGAAACCGGCCTCGATCCCCAGCCAGTTGAAGGCAAAGGGCACCTTGCCAAAGGCCTGGGTCAGGTCGCTGACCGCCAGCCCCTGCGGCAGGTCCTGGATCACGCCGGTTTCGGAATTGGCCAGCTGCAGGCAGGACCGTGCCGGATCGGCCACCGCCACCTGCCCGCCCGCATCCACCGCCAGACTGTCCTGGCACCAGGCCAGCACGGCGGCATGTTCGACCGGCGCGCAAGACAGATCGCGCCCTGCCAGAACCAACGCCGCAGCTTCCGTCGCGCCCGAGGTAAAGATCACATCCGCGCCCTCGGCCCCCAACGCCGTGGCGATATCCTCGCGCGCGCGCTCCAGCGCCGATTTCGCCGCCCGCCCCTCGGCATGGACCGAGGAAGGGTTGCCGGTGATCTCCGCCGCCTCGATCATGGCGGCGCGCGCCTCGGGGCGCAAGGGCGCGGTGGCGTTCCAGTCCAGATAGCAGCGGTTCATGCCGCGCCCCCGCTCAGCCGTTCGGCGATGCGGTCGGCCAGTCGGCGCGCCACCTCGGCCTTGGACAGGCGCGGCCAGCTTTCGGCGCCCTGATCCGAGATCAGCGTGACGGCATTTTCCGAGCCGCCCATGATCCCGGTCGCGGGCGTCACGTCATTCGCCACGATCCAGTCGCAGCCCTTGCGATCACGCTTGATCGTGGCATTGTCGATCACATCGTCGGTTTCGGCGGCAAAGCCCACGACCAGCTCCGGCCGCCCCTGCGGCAACTGGCTGAGCCAGGCCAGAATGTCGGGGTTTTCGGCAAATTCCAGCGCCGGCATGCGGCCCGAACCATCCTTCTTGATCTTGCCGTCCCGCGCATTCGCGACATGCCAGTCGGCCACCGCCGCCGCCATGACGGCGGCATCGGCGGGCAAGGCCGCCCCGACAGCATCGCGCATCTCGCGCGCGGTCTCGACGGCGATCACATCGACGCCTTCGGGCGGCGGCACCTCGGCCGGGCCGGTGACAAAGCTGACCCTGGCGCCCAGATCGCGCAAGGCCGCCGCGATCGCCGTGCCCTGCGCACCGCTCGAGCGATTGGCGATATAGCGCACCGGGTCGATCGGTTCATGCGTCGGCCCCGAGGTCACGATCACATGCCGCCCGGCCAGCCGGCGCGACGGCAGCGACACCACCGCCTCGGGCGGCAGGCGCAGCGGCTTCTCGCGACCCAGCATGACGCGGATCGCGGCCAGGATCTGCTCGGGTTCGGCCATGCGTCCGGGGCCGTATTCGCCGCAGGCCATGTCGCCCTCATCGGGGCCGACCAGGCGGATGCCGTCCTCTTCCAGCATGTCGCGATTGCGCTGTGTCGCGGCATGTTGCCACATGCGCACATTCATCGCCGGCGCGATCAGCACCGGCTTGTCGGTGGCCAGCAGCAGGGTCGAGGCCAGATCCTCGGCAAGCCCGGCCGCCATGCGCGCCATCAGATTCGCCGTGGCCGGCGCCACGACCACCAGATCGGCGGCGCGCGACAGCTGGATATGGCCCATCTCGGATTCGCGGGTCAGGTCGAAAAGCTCGGTATGGCAGGGCGATTCCGCCAGCGAGGACAGGGTCAGCGGCGTCACGAACTCGGCGCCCGCGCGGGTCAGGACCGGCACGACCGCGGCGCCTTCGCGCCGGATCATCCGGATCAGTTCGGGGATCTTGAACGCGGCTATGCCCCCGCCGACGATCAGCAATATGCGACTGCCCTGCATGCTGGCTTCCCTTGCCGTGACTCGTCCATGGACATAGGCCGAAGCGGCCGCCGGAACAAGCAAGCCAGCGCATTTCCGGCGTTAACCCATTCTTAAGCCGCAGCCGCTAACCATGACCGCAAGCGGGTTCGGGGGCAGCCATGGTGGCGATCGCCTATACGGTGGCATTCGACGGGGTCGAGGCGCGGCTGGTCGAGGTGCAATGCTCGGTCACGGCGGGACTGCCGGGATTCGGCATCGTCGGGCTGCCCGACAAATCCGTCAGCGAGGCGCGCGAAAGGGTCAGGGCGGCCTTTGACGCGCTGTCCATCGCCATGCCCTCGCGTCGGGTGACGGTGAATCTCTCGCCCGCCGACCTGCCGAAAGAGGGGTCGCATTTCGACCTGCCCATTGCGCTCGCGGTACTGGCGGCGCTGGAGATCCTGCCGGCCGAGGCATTGGCCCGGACCGTCGCCTTGGGCGAGCTTGCGCTTGACGGGCGGCTGTCGCCGGTCGCGGGCGCCCTGCCCGCCGCCATGGCCGCGGCCGAGGATGGCCGCGCGCTGATCGTGCCCCGCGCCTGCGGCCCCGAGGCGGCCTGGGTCGGCGCGGTGCCGGTTTTCGCGCCGCGCAACCTGCGCGAAGCCGTCGATCACCTGATCGACAAGGCGCCCCTGCCCCGCGCCGCCCCCGGAGAAATGGCCCCCGCCGCGCGCGGCAACGACCTGTCCGAGGTGCGCGGCCAGGAACGCGCCCGCCGCGTGATCGAGATCGCCGCCGCCGGCCGTCACCACCTGCTGATGATCGGCCCGCCCGGCGCCAGCAAATCCATGCTGGCCACGCGCCTGCCCGGCATCCTGCCGCCGCTGACGCCCGCCGAGGCGCTGGAAACCTCGGTCATCCATTCGGTCGCCGGCTTGCTGAGCGACGGCGGCATTTCCCGCAGCGCGCCCTTTTGCCAGCCGCATCACACCGCCTCGATGGCGGCCATGGTGGGCGGCGGGCGCAATGCCCGGCCCGGGCAGGCGAGCCTGGCCCATAACGGTGTGCTGTTTCTTGACGAGTTGCCTGAATTCGAACGCCGGGTGATCGACGCCCTGCGCGAGCCGATCGAGACCGGCGAGATTCACGTCTCGCGCGCCAATGCCCATATCTGCTATCCGGCGCGGTTCCTGCTGGTCGCCGCCGCCAATCCCTGCCGCTGCGGCGAGACCGCCGATGCCGGCAAGCCCTGCCCGCGCGCGCCACGCTGCCAGTCGGATTACCTGGGGCGGATCTCGGGGCCGATGATGGACCGGTTCGACCTGCGCATCGACATGCCGCAGGTCAGCTACGAGGAACTGGCCCTGCCACCCTCGGGCGAAAGCTCCGAGACCGTGGCCGCGCGCGTGGCCGCGGCGCGGGCGCTGCAGACCCGGCGCTTTGCCGATCATCCGCATGCCCGGGTGAACGCCGATGCCAGCGGCCGTTTGCTGGAGGAGATCGCCCCTCTGGACGCGGAATGCCGGACGCTGCTCGGCTGCGCGGCCGAACGGCTGGGCCTGACCCCGCGCGGCTATCACCGCATCCTGCGCGCCGCGCGAACCATCGCCGATCTGGATGCCTCGGCGGCAATCAGGAAACCGCATCTGGCCGAGGCGCTTTGCTATCGCCTGCCCTTTGGCCGGCCGGACTAGATCGCGACATCACGCATATGACCGGGCCGCGCGCCGGCGCAGCCACAGGACGTCAGTCGCCCGGGCCAATGCCCCGGCTACCCGCAACATATCCGGGGAAAGAACGGGGCGAGGCCCAAAGGCAGCGCCCGGTCACGTCTAGCCATCCATCTTCAGCGCCTGAATGAACGCCGTCTGCGGGATCTCGACCTTGCCGAACTGGCGCATCTTCTTCTTGCCGGCCTTCTGCTTCTCCAGCAGCTTCTTCTTCCGCGTCGCATCGCCGCCATAGCATTTCGCGGTCACGTCCTTGCGCATCGCGCTGAGCGTCTCGCGCGCGATGACGCGGCTGCCGATGGCCGCCTGGATCGGGATCTTGAACATGTGGCGGGGGATCAGTTCCTTCAGTTTCTCGACCATGACGCGGCCGCGGGATTCGGCGCGGTCGCGGTGGACCATGATCGCCAGCGCGTCCACCGGTTCGTCATTCACAAGGATCGACATCTTGACCAGATAATCCTCGCGATATTCGCTGATCTGGTAATCGAAGGACGCATAGCCCTTGGTCACCGATTTCAGCCGGTCGTAGAAGTCAAAGACCACCTCGGCCAGCGGCAGGTCATAGACCACCATGGCACGGTTGCCGGCATAGGTCAGATCCATCTGGATGCCGCGCCGGTCCTGGCACAGTTTCAGCACATCGCCCAGATATTCGTCCGGCACCATGATCGTGGCCTTGATGCGCGGCTCCTCGATATGGTCGACATGGGTCAGGTCGGGCATGTCTGCGGGGTTGTGCAGGTCGCGCACCTCGCCGTCGCGCATATGCAGCCTGAACACGACCGAAGGCGCGGTGGTGATCAGGTCCAGATCGTATTCGCGCTCCAGCCGGTCGCGGATCACCTCAAGGTGCAGAAGGCCCAGGAAACCGCAGCGGAAGCCGAAGCCAAGCGCGGCCGAGGTCTCCATCTCATAGGAGAAGCTGGCGTCATTGAGCGCCAGTTTCTCGATCGCGTCGCGCAGCGCCTCGAAATCATTGGCGTCCACCGGGAACAGGCCGCAGAAGACCACCGGCTGGGCGGGCTTGAAGCCGGGCAGCGGGGTGTCGGTGCCCTTTTTCTCATGCGTGATGGTATCGCCGACGCGGGTGTCGCGGACCTGCTTGATCGAGGCGGTCAGCACGCCGATCTCGCCAGGGCCAAGCTCGGCGATATCCTGCATCTGCGGGCGCAGGACGGCCAGCTTGTCGATGCCGTAGACGGCGCCGGTCTGCATCATCCTGATCCGGTCGCCCTTGCGGATGACGCCGTCCATGACGCGGATCATCACGACGACGCCCAGATAGGCATCGTACCAGCTATCGACCAGCATCGCCTTCAAGGGTGCATCGCGGTCGCCCTTGGGCGCCGGCAGGCGGGTCACGATGGCCTCAAGCACATCGGGGATGCCGAGGCCGGTCTTGGCGGAAATCGGGATCGCGTCGGATGCGTCGATGCCGATCACATCCTCGATGTTTTCCTTGACGCGCTCGGGCTCGGCGGCGGGCAGGTCGATCTTGTTCAGGACCGGGACGATCTCGTGTCCCGCATCGATGGCCTGATAGACATTGGCGAGCGTCTGCGCCTCGACCCCCTGGCTGGCATCGACGACCAGAAGCGAGCCCTCGACCGCGCGCATGGAGCGGCTGACCTCATAGGCGAAATCGACGTGACCGGGCGTGTCGATCAGGTTCAGGACGTATTTGCGCCCGTCCCGCGCCGGGTATTCGATGCGCACGGTATTGGCCTTGATGGTGATGCCACGCTCGCGTTCGATATCCATGGCGTCCAGAAGCTGGGCCTTCATGTCGCGTTCGGCGACCGTGCCCGTCATCTGGATCAGCCTGTCGGCCAGGGTGGATTTGCCGTGGTCGATATGCGCCACGATGGAGAAATTGCGGATGAGATCAAGGTCGGTCATGGCCGGGCTATACAGGGGCTTTGGCGTTGCGGAAAGGGGGTATCAGCGGCCCCCCGCCCGCCATCCCGCGATGGTCGCGAAACCGGCATCGCGCAGCAGCCGCCGGCGCAGCACGGCCTCGCGCCACATGGTATAGCAGCCCGAGGCGACGATGATCGCCGCGCCCAGCAGGGTCAGCAGATCGGGTCTTTCGTCAAAGACGACAAAGGCCAGGATCAGGGCAAAGACCAGACGCGCATAGCGATAGGGCGCCAGCGCCGAGGCCTCGCCCACCCGCGTCGCCATGATCAGGAGCGCATAGCCGCTGGCGCCCACGCCGACACAGGCGATCAGCAGCAACCATTCGCGCGGGTCGGGCATGACGAAACCTTGCCCAAGCGCCAGCGCCATCACCAGCCCGGCGACAAAGACCGCGAAAAAGGCCGAGGCGGCAAGCTGCAGCGACTGGACATGTTCCGGGATGCGCCGGGTGGCGACATCGCGCGCGCCCAGCATCACAACCGCCAGCACCGCCATCAGCGCAACCGGCTGGAACCCCGCAAGCCCCGGCCGCACGATCAGCAGCACGCCCAGAAAGCCGATGGCGATCGCGCTCCAGCGGCGGGGGCCGACCGGCTCGCCCAGAAACAGCGCCGCGCCCAGCACGATGACCAGCGGCATCGCCTGCAGGATCGCCGCGGTCGAGGACAGATCGCTGAACGCAAGCGCCGCGACCACGCCGACAGCACCGATGCCCTCGGCCAGATTGCGAAAGATCACCACCGGCAGCAGCTGGTCGCGGGTGACCAGACGCCCGCCCCTGAGCTTCAGCGCCACGCCGAAGCTCAGCGCGCCCAGCAGGCCGATCAGGGCAAGCACCTCGGCAAAGGGCAGTTCGACCGCCACCAGCTTGATGAACATGTCCTCGAAGGCGAACAGCACCATCGAGACGACCATCAGCATCGCGCCACGAAAGTTTTCGGTGACCATGGGCCAAACCCCTGTTTTCAGGAATTGTTTCGGAAAGATTGCGCCCCCGCGCATCTTCGGTCGATCATAGGCATGTCAGACGGCGTTAGGAAGGACGAGAAATGAGATTTCGCATCGAGGACATGACTTGCGGCCATTGCACCGCCACCATCGAAAAGGCCGTGGCGGCAGCCGGCGGCAAGGCGGTCGCGGACCTCGCCTCGCACAGTGTCACGGTCGAGGGTCTGGACCCTGCCCGCGCCGCGCAGGTGATTCGCGATTGCGGCTATACGCCCGAACCGATCTGAGCGCGAAGCGGACGCATATCTAGCGAGTGGCCACAACCCGACCGCGAGCCGTTGGCGGCCTGTGCGCGATTGAGCCTCCGGCCAGCTTCTGTTAAGGTTTTTGTCGCAAGATGGCGGATCAGAGAGGGTGTCCAACCCCGACCGCCCGGCAAGGACCCGAGGAGACAGAAGATGATCAACCGCCTGATGATCGCCGCGGCCGCGGTGGTTCTGACCACGCCATTCGCCGTCGCCGGCCCCATCGATTCCGCCTGTGTCCGATCCGAGCGCAGCGCCAGCCGCCAGCTTTGCGGCTGCATTCAGCAGGTCGCGGACATGACGCTGTCGCGGTCGGACCAGCGCCGCGCGGCACGCTTCTTCAGCGATGCCGATCAGGCGCAGGAGGTGCGCATGTCGAAAAGCAGTGCCGATAACGCGTTCTGGGATCGCTACAAGAACTTCGCCGCCACCGCCGAAGCCTATTGCGCGAACTAGGCCCTGATGCGAATCACGGTCCTGACAGGTGCCGGAATTTCGGCTGAAAGCGGAATCCGGACCTTCCGCGCCGCGGACGGGCTGTGGGAAGAGCACCGGATCGAGGATGTCGCCACCCCCGAGGGGTTCCGCCGCGACCCGGTCCTGGTGCATCGCTTCTACAACCAGCGCCGGGCGGATGCCGCCCGCGCCCAGCCCAATGCCGCGCACAAGGCATTGGCGCGCCTGGCGAAAAGCCATGATGTCACGCTGATCACCCAGAACGTGGACGACCTGCACGAACGCGGCGGCTCGCCCGAGGTGATCCATATGCATGGCAGCCTGCTCGGCGCGCTTTGCGCCAATTGCGGACATCGCTGGCCGGCAACGCTGGTCATGCGCTCGCTGGATCTCTGCCCGAATTGCGGCAAGCCCGCGACCCGCCCCGATATCGTCTGGTTCGGCGAAATCCCCTATCACATGGAGCGCATCTGGGCGGCGGTCGAGAATACCGATATCTTCGCCGCCATCGGCACCTCGGGTCAGGTCTATCCGGCGGCGGGTCTGGCCCAGCATGCCCGTCGCAACGGTGCCGAAACGATCGAGATGAACCTGACGCCCTCGGCCGTCAGCAGCGATTTCCTGCAGCATCTCACCGGCCCGGCGACGCAGGTGGTGCCGGCTTGGGTGGACAGGCTGTGCGACTGAGCCGCCAGGCTAGGCGTTTTTCGCGCCGCGGGAACGGCCGATCCGGGACGGCCCGCCCCGCAGCGCGGGCGGCTGTTCTCAGGTGATCACATTCGGCGCCGCGCGCCCGGTGCGGGTGCGAATCCCGGCGATCTCATCGGCGGCGGCGATGATCCGGGCCAGCGCGTCCTGCGGATCGTCCTGCAAATGCGCAGGGTCGGTCTCGAGCCGCTCCAGATAGACGCGCAGGGTCGCCCCCTCGGTGCCTGTGCCCGACAGGCGCAGCACGATCCGGCCGCCCCCCTCGGTCATGATGCGCAGCCCCTGCCCGGCGCTATGCGCGCCGTCCACCGGATCGTCATAGGCGAATTCGTCCGCCGCCTCGATCCGCAGGCCGGCGACGGTCTGGCCGGGCAGTTCGGCAAGCCGGCCCCGCAGATCCTCGATCAGGCCGTTGGCGGCGGCGGTCTCCACCGCCTCATAATCGTGGCGCGAATAATAGTTGCGGCCGTATTTCGCCCAGTGATCGTTCATGACCTGCGCCACCGGCTGCCTGCGCTCGGCCAACAGGTTCAGCCAGAACAGCACCGCCCAGAGCCCGTCCTTTTCGCGCACATGGTCCGAGCCGGTGCCGGCGCTTTCCTCGCCGCATAACGTGGCGCGGCCGGCATCCAGCAGATTGCCGAAGAATTTCCAGCCGGTCGGGGTCTCATAGCAGGAAATGCCCAGCGATTGCGCCACCCGGTCCAGCGCCTTCGAGGTCGGCATCGAGCGCGCGACGCCCGCCAGCCCGCCCGCATAGGCCGGCACCAGCGCCGCATTCGCCGCCAGAACCGCAAGGCTGTCCGAGGGCGTGACATAGCAGCCCCGGCCGACGATCATGTTGCGGTCGCCATCGCCATCCGAGGCGGCGCCGAAATCGGGCGCGTCGGGGCCGAACATCGCATCGATCAGATCCTCGGCCCAGATCGGGTTCGGGTCGGGATGCCCGCCGCCGAAATCGGGGCTGGGCACGGCATTGACCACCGAGCCGGCCGGCGCCCCCAACGCGCCCTCGATGATCGCGTGGGCATAGGGGCCGGTCACCGCATGCATGGCGTCGAAACGGATGCGGAAGCCGCCGGCGAACAGCGCCCTGATCTTGTCGAAATCGAAGATGCGCTCCATCAGCGCCTGATAATCGGCGACGGGATCGACCACCTCGACCTCCATATCGCCCAGGCGCCGGATGCCGGGGGTGGACAGGTCCACATCCTGCGCGTCGAGGATCAGATATTCGCCGATATTCCGTGTCGCCTCGAAAATCCGTTCGGTCACGCCCTCTGGCGCGGGGCCGCCATTGCCGACATTATACTTGACGCCGAAATCCTCGTCCGGGCCGCCGGGATTGTGGCTGGCCGACAGGATGATGCCGCCATCCGCCCGCCGCTGCCGGATCAGGTTCGAGGCGGCGGGCGTGGAGAGCAGCGCATCCTGCCCGACGATCAGCTTTTTCGCGCCCGAGGCGGCGGCCATGCGCAGGATCACCTGCGCCGCGCGGTCGTTGAAATAGCGCCCGTCGCCGCCCAACACATAGGTCTTGCCGGCCGCGCCGCCGGTGCCGTTCCAGATCGCCTGAACGAAGTTTTCCAGGTAATGCGGCTGCATGAAGATCGCGGTCTTCTTGCGCAGGCCCGAGGTGCCGGGTTTCTGCCCCTCGATGGGTTTCGTGGGAATGGTATGGACGCTCATGATCCCTCCTGCTGGCGATCGTTTTCCCGCATGATGGCGGCGGTGCGGATGGTCGCGGGCAATGCGGGGATATTCCCCGCTGCCTCCGGCAGGCGCAAGCGCCAGTTCGGATATTCGGTGGTGGTGCCGGGCAGGTTGGGCTGTTCGGCCATATCCAGCAGCAGCTCGGCCTGCACGGCAACCAGCCGCGACGGGGTCCGCGCCAGATGGTCGTGCAGCGCATCGATCCCGTCATCGGGCAGGATCGCGTCCATGGCGGCGATCTCGGCCGCGCGTTCGGCCCGCGCGGCCAGCCCGTCAAGGCCGGAAATCGCGGCACGGGCCGCGATATCGGCGCCCTGCCGCCAGCCCCGCCAGGTCGGCAGGTCATGGGTCGAGAAACTGGCGATCGCGGCGCGGTCGTAATCCCGCGCGGCCCGAAAGACCGGAGGCTGCCAGCTGCTGCGCTCGAACATCGCGAGGCGACAGCCCAGAATGCCCGAATCCGACAGCATGGCCTGAAGCCCGCCGGGGATATTGCCCAGATCCTCGCCCACGATGACGGCATTGCCGGCGCGCGCCGCCTCGATCCGGGTGACGGCCAGCATCGCCTCGGTGGGCATTTTCACATAGGCGCCCGGCGCGCCCCCGGGCACCCAATAGGCACGCTCGAAGCCAAGGATATGGTCGATGCGCAGCACGCCCGCGAATTGCAACTGCCGGCGCAGGGTTTCCGCCAGAGGCGCATAGGCGCTGGCCCGCAGCCGCAAGGGGTTGAAAGGCGCAAGGTTCCAGTTCTGCCCCTCGGGGCCGAAGGCATCGGGCGGCGCGCCGAGCGAGGCCCCGAAGGCGAAGCTTTCGCGATCCTCCCATGTCTCGGCGCCATGGGGATGGGTGCCGACGGCCAGATCCAGATAGAGCCCGTGGCGCATGCCGGCATCGCGCGCCGCCCGGCCCGCGCGGGCCAGCGCGGTTTCGGCGCGCCATTGCAGCCAGGCGTGAAAGCGCATCTCGCCTGCCAGTTCGCGCCGCGCCGACCGCGCCCCGGGCAGGTCGGGCGCGGAAAGGCCCGATGGCCAGTCGCTCCAGAAGGCGCCATGGCGGTCGGCCAGCGCCTGATGCAGGGCAAAGCACTGCAGGCTTTCGCCCTGCCCGGCCTGCCATGCATCAAAGGCGGGATCGGCGGCGAATGCGCCGTATTCATCGCGCAGGGCCGCCATCCGCGCCGGAATATCGCGGGCGTAATCGACCAGCGGGCCGGGGCTGCCCGCCCCCGCCGCCAGATGGATCACGTTCAGCCGCCGCCGGTGCGAGGGGGTATAGGGGCTGAACAGGTCGGGCCGCGTCGGAAAACCGGCATGGACCGGGTTCAGACCCAGAAACGCCGCGCCCTGCCCGCCCATGCCGGCGGCAAGCCGCGCCAGATCGTCATAGCTGCCGATGCCCTGCGCCGAAAGCCCGTAAAGCGGCGCCACCAGCCCCCAGCAGCGCGCCGGCTCGGGCAGGCGCGGCGGCGCCGCCAGCAGCGTGTAGTCGATGCCGCGCGCGTGCAGGCGGTGGATGCCCAGCGGCAATTCGGGCAGAGCCTCCTGCCCCTCGAACGTGCCGCCATCCTCATGGGTCAACTGCCAGGGTGTGTCGCGCATATCCAGCGCCGGCGGCCGGCCTGCCTCGCAGATCACGTCGATGGGCAAGGTGGCCTCGACCGTCTCGGGCCGGTCATCGGGGGCAAGCCCCATCGCGGCCAGCAAGGCCGCCGCCGTCTCGGCCGAGGTTTCGCGCCATTGCCCGGTCAGGTCGTGAAACCCAGGCAGCACGCCCATGCGGGTTGCCAGGGCCAGCAGGTCAGCCATCGGCGCGCTCCAGTTCCAGCAGCACCACGGATTGCGCCGCGACCGGCAGCTTGTCATTGCGGATGATCTGCGGGGCAAGCCCGGGCCGGTCGGTGTCGATATGCAGCCGCCAGCACCAGTCCGCAGGGGCCTTGGGCAGCTTGACCGGCAGCGCCTCGCCGCCGTTGAAGATCATGAACAGCGCCTCTTCGCGCTGCGCATAGGCGGGCGTGCCCGAGGCGATGCGCATTTCCACGCCAAGCACGCGCAGATCGTCGCGCGCCCAGTCGGCAAGCGTCATCGCGCCGCCATCCGGGCGCCACCAGAACAGATCGCCCAGCCCGTCCAGAAGCCGCTGGCGCGAATGCAGGAAGCGCTTTTGCCGCAGGATCGGGTGGGTACGGCGCAATGCGATCAGGCGGCGGGTGAAATCCAGGAAATCCGGATCCACCCCCTGCCAGTCCACCCAACCGATGGGATTGTCCTGACAATAGGCATTGTTGTTGCCCGATTGCGAATTGCCCAGCTCATCCCCGGCCAGCAGCATCGGGGTGCCCTGCGACAACAGCAGCGTCGCCAGCATGTTGCGGCGCCGCTGCGCGCGGGCCGCGGTGATCGCGGGATCGTCGCTCGGCCCCTCGACGCCCATATTGTCCGAGAAATTCTCGCTATGGCCGTCGCGGTTGCCCTCGCCATTGGCGTCATTGTGCTTGGCGGCATAGCTGACCGTATCCATCAGCGTGAAACCGTCATGCGCGGTCAGGAAATTCACCGAGGAGGTCGCCGGCCGGCCGGAATGGTCGAATTGCCGGGCCGAGCCGGTCAGCCGGTCGGCAAGCTCGGACACCTGCCCGGCATCGCCGCGCCAGAAGCGCCGTACGCCGTCGCGATACTTGTCGTTCCATTCCAGAAAGGGCGGCGGGAAAGCCCCCAGCTGATAGCCCCCCGGGCCGATATCCCAAGGCTCGGCGATCAGCTTGACGCGGGTCAGCACCGGATCCTGCCGGATGGCATCGAAAAATGACGCGCTTGAGGAAAACCCGCCCCGCACCCGCCGGCCCAGCGTCGCGCAGAGGTCGAAACGGAACCCGTCCACATGCATCACCTCGACCCAGTAGCGCAGGCTGTCCATGACCATGCGCAGCACCATCGGATGGTTCAGGTTCAGCGTGTTGCCGGTACCGGTATCGTTGATGTAACGGCGCGGATCCTCGGCCAGCCGGTAATAGCTGCGATTGTCCAGCCCGCGAAAGCTGAGCGTCGGGCCCAGCTCGTTCCCCTCGCAGGTGTGGTTATAGACCACATCCAGAATGACCTCGATCCCGGCGGAATGAAGCCGCGCCACCATGTGCTGGAACTCGGCGATATTGCCGGCCGAGAGATAGCGCGGATCGGGCGCGAAAAAGCCCAGCGTCTGGTAGCCCCAGAAATTCACCAGCCCCTTTTCGACCAGAAAGCGGTCGTTCAGGAATGCCTGCACGGGCAGCAGCTCGATGGCGGTGATGCCCAGCTTTTGCAGATGCTCCAGCATCGGCTCCGAGGCCAGCCCCAGGAATGTGCCGGGGTTCGGCACCCCGGGGTGCTGCCGGGTCAGACCCTTCACATGGGCCTCGTAGATGATGGATCGCGAGACGGGCGTGCCGGGCGGATGGTCGTCGCCCCAGGCAAAGGACGGATCCTCGACCACCGAGCGCGGCATATAGGGCGCGCTGTCGCGCGGGTCCAGCGACAGATCGGCCTCGGGCGCGCCGACGGTATAGCCCATCAGCGCGTCATGCCAGACCGGGTGCCCGGTCAGCCGCTTGGCATAGGGATCCATCAGCAGCTTGCTGGGATTGAAACGCTGCCCCTCGGCCGGGGCATAGGGCCCATGGGCGCGATAGCCGTAAAGCTGGCCCGGGCGCAGGCCGGGGATATAGCCGTGCCAGACATCGCCGTCGCGTTCGGGCAGTTCGATGCGATGCGTCTCGCGCTTGCCGTCCGGGCTGAACAGGCACAGCGCCACCTTGCTTGCATGCACGGAAAACACGGCGAAGTTCACGCCCTCGCCGTCGAAAGTCGCACCCAGCGGCGCGGCATGCCCCGCGCTGATCGTCCAGTTCGTCATTCGGCCGTCGTCATCTCGTAAAACAGTTCGGCATAGCTTGCCGCCGAGGCATCCCAGCCCACCGGCTGCGCCATGGCGTTGCGCGCCATCCGTTGCCAGAGTTCGGGCTGGCGGTAAAGCGCGCAAAGCCGGACCAGCGCGCGCGACAGTGCCCGCGCCGTGACCGGATGGAATTGCAGCCCCGTCGCCACGCCCGCGCGCAGCGCCGCGGTCGAGGCATTGATCACCGTATCGGCCAGCCCGCCGGTCAGCGAGACCACCGGCAGCGTGCCGAAGCGCAGCCCGTAAAGCTGCGTCAGGCCGCAGGGCTCAAAGCGCGACGGCACAAGGATCGCATCGCCCCCCGCGATCATGCGATGGGCCAGCGCCTCGTCATAGCCGACGCGCAGGGCTACCCCGGTCGGATGGCGCGCCGCCGCCGCGCGCAGCGCCGCCTCGATCGCCGGATCGCCCGAGCCCAGAACCGCCAGCTGGCCGCCCTGCTCCAGCAGCGCGGGCAGCGCCTCGATCAGCAGATCCAGCCCCTTTTGCCCCGACAGGCGCGAGATGGCGACGCAAAGCGGTCCCTCGGCGCCGGGCAGGCCGAACTCGGCGCGCAGCGCCTCGCGAAAGGCGGCCTTGCCGGCGGGATCGGGATAGGGCGGCGTCCAGACATCCAGGTCGATGCCGTTCAGGATGCCCGCGAAATCGGAGGCGCGGCTGGCCAGCACCCCCTGCATCCCCATGCCGAATTCCGGCGTCATCAGTTCCTCGGCATAGGTCGGGCTGACGGTCGAGACCTTGTCGGCAAAGACGATCCCCGCCTTGAGCGCGCTGATCCGGCCCCAATATTCAAAGCCATGCGGCGTGAAGAGATGGGCGGGCAGGTGCAGCGCGCTCAGCATATGCGCCGGGGCCAGCCCCTGAAAGGCGATATTGTGGATGGTGAGCAGGGTGCGGACATCGCCGACCTCAAGCTGGCGCAGATAGACCGGGGTCAGCCCCGCCTGCCAGTCATGCAGATGCAGGACCTGCGGGCGCCAGTCGCCGATGCCGTCGCGCGCGATCAGCGCCGCGGCCCGGCACAGCGCCGCGAAACGCTGCGGATTGTCGGGCCAGTCCCTGCCATCCGCGCCCAGATAGGGGCCGGCATCGCGGTCGAACAGATAGGGCGCATCCAGCACGTAAAGCACCGCATCGCCAAGCGCGCCCTGCCGGATGCGGGCCGGCCCGCCGAACAGATCGCCCAGATCCATCACCACCGGCGCATCGCCCTGCGCGGCCAGGACGGCGCGGTAACCCGGCAGCAATGTCCGCATCGCGACGCCATGCCCGGCCAGCGCGCCCGGCAGGGCGCCCGCCACATCCGCCAGCCCGCCGGTCTTGATCAGCGGCACGCATTCCGAGGTGACGGACAGGACCCTTGTCATAACGAGGCTTCCCTTCGCAGCAGCATTTCCCTGGTGATCAGGGTGACGCCGCCCCCGGTGACGCGGAACCATTTCGCGTCCGCTTCGGGATCCTCGCCCACCACGAGGCCCTCGGGGATATGGACACCGCGGTCGATCACCACGTTTTTCAGCCGCGCATGGCGGGCGACGTTCACATAAGGCAGGACCACCGCCCCGTCGAGACTGGCAAAGGAATTCGTCTTGACATGGGTGAACAGCAGCGACTGGCGGATATCGGTGCCCGAGATGATGCAGCCGCCGGACACCATGGAACTGACGGCATGGCCGCGCCGGGTCGGTTCGTCATGGATGAACTTGGCCGGCGGCACCGATTCCGAATAGGTCCAGATCGGCCAGTCGCGATCCCACAGATCCAGTTCCGGGGTGAAATCGGTCAGGTCGATATTGGCCCGCCAGAAGGCGTCTATGGTGCCCACATCGCGCCAATAGACCGGCGCATCGGGGCTGGAGCGCACGCAGCTTTCGGAAAAGCGATGCGCCTGCGCCTTGCCGTTCCTGACGATCTCGGGGATCAGGTCATTGCCGAAATCATGGCTGGAATTCTGGTCCTGCATGTCGCGGATCAGCAACTCGCGCAGGAAATCCCAGCGAAACACGTAAATCCCCATCGAGGCCAGTGTGACATCGGGGTTTTCCGGCGTGCCGGGCGGATCTTTCGGCTTTTCCAGGAAGCTGGTGATCCGGTCGGCCGCATCCACCGCCATCACGCCAAAGGCCGAGGCCTCGGCCCGCGGCACCGTCAGGCAGCCGATGGTCACATCGGCGCCGGTTTCGACATGCTGGCGGATCATCAGCTCGTAATCCATCTTGTAGATATGGTCGCCTGCCAGGATCAGCACATATTCGACATGATAGCTGTCGATGATGTCGATATTCTGCGCCACCGCATCGGCCGTGCCGCGATACCAAGTCGCCTCGTCATATCGCTGCGACGCCGGCAGGATATCGAGAAACTCGTTGCGCTCGGCGCGAAAGAAGTTCCAGCCGCGCTGGACATGGCGGATCAGGGAATGCGCCTTGTATTGCGTGGCCAGCGCGATCTTGCGGATGCCGGAATTCAGCGCATTGGACAGCGCGAAGTCGATGATCCGGGACTTGCCACCGAAATAGACGGCCGGCTTCACCCGGCGGTCGGTCAGCTCCCTGAGCCGCGATCCGCGCCCGCCCGCCAGCACAAAGGCCATGCTGCGATTGGAGAGCCTGTCGTTGCGGGTAACCATCTTCCCTCCTCCTCATGTAAATTTCACCGCGCGCGGCGGGCTGGCAGTCTAGTTCGTGGCGGTATCGTCCCTGTCCTTGACGAAGATCAGCGTGGAAAGCGGCGGCAGGACGATATCGGCATGGGCGGGCTGGCCATGGCTTTCGCCCGGCACGGCGGTGACATGGCCCAGATTGCCGCGCCCGCCGCCGCCATAGGCCTCGGCATCCGTATTCAGCGCCTCGCGCCAGCGCCCGGGCTGCGGAAAGCCCAGGCGATAGGCGGAGCGCTCAACCGGGGTGAAATTGCACAGGACCACCGCCTCGGGGTCGCCGGAATTGCCGCGCCGGATCCAGGCATAGACGGAATTGTCGGCGTCATTCGCCTCGATCCACTGGAAGCCGGCGCCGTCGCAGTCGCGCGCGTAAAGCGCGGGCGTCGCGCGATAGAGCGCGTTCAGGTCGCGCACCAGTTGCTGCATGCCGTAATGCAGCGGATGGCCCATGCAGGCCCAGTCGATTTCCGCGTCATGGTTCCATTCCGCGCCCTGCGCGAATTCCTGGCCCATGAACAGCAGCTTCTTGCCCGGATGCCCCCACATGAAGCCGTAATATGCGCGCAGATTGGCGAATTTCTCCCACCCGTCGCCGGGCATCTTGGACAGCATCGAGCCCTTGCCATGCACCACCTCGTCATGGCTGATCGGCAGGATGAAATTTTCCGAAAACGCGTAATGCAGGCCGAATGTCATCTGGTGGTGATGGTGGCGGCGATGGACCGGATCGCGGGTCATGTAATCCAGCGTGTCGTTCATCCAGCCCATGTTCCACTTGAAGCCAAAGCCCAGCCCGCCCTCATGCACCGGCCGCGACACCTTGGGATAGGATGTCGATTCCTCGGCCACCGTCATGATCCCCGGTTCCTCGCCATAGGTCAGGCGGTTCATCTCCTGCAGCATGGCGATGGCTTCGTAATTCTCGCGGCCGCCATCCTTGTTGGGGACCCATTCGCCATCGGATCGCGAATAGTCGCGGTAAAGCATCGAGGCCACGGCATCCACGCGCAGCCCGTCCACATGGTATTCCCGCAGCCAGTAAAGCGCGTTCGAGGTCAGGTAATTCATCACCTCGACCCGGCCGTAATTATAGATCAGCGTGTTCCAGTCCTGATGGAACCCCTCGCGCGGGTCGGCATGCTCGTATAGCGCGGTGCCGTCGAACTGGCCCAGCCCATGCGCATCGGTCGGGAAATGGCCGGGCACCCAGTCAAGGATCACCCCCAGCCCGGCCTTATGCGCGGCATTGACCAGATCGCGGAACTCATGCGGGGGCCCGAAACGGATCGTGGGCGCGAACATGCCGACCGGCTGATAGCCCCATGATCCATCGAATGGATATTCAGAAATCGGCAGCAATTCCAGATGGGTAAACCCCATATCTGATGCATATTCGACCAGTTCGCTCGCGGCTTCCTTGTAGGAAATCGGCCGGCCGCCATCCTTGCGGCGCCAGCTGCCCAGATGCACCTCGTAGATCGAGATCGGCCGGTCCACGCGCTGCGCATCCGCGCGCGTCCCCATCCAGCCCTGATCCGACCAGCCATAGCCCGAAATGTCGCGCACGACCGAGGCCGTGGCCGGCGGGTGCTGCGATCCGAAACCCACCGGATCGGCCTTTTGATGCAGGCTGCCATAGGCGCCCAGGATTTCATATTTATAGGCCGTGCCCTCGCCCAGTTCCGGCATGAAGATTTCCCACACGCCGGTCGCGCCGCGCCGGCGCATGACATGGCGCCGCCCGTCCCAGGCGTTGAAATCCCCGATCACGGACACGCGCCGCGCATTGGGCGCCCAGACCGCGAAATGCGTGCCGCGCACGCCCTCGTGTTCGATCACATGCGCGCCTAGGACCTGCCAGATGCGCCGATGCGTGCCCTCGCCCAGCAGGTATTCGTCCATCTCGCCCAGGACCGGGCCGAAACGATAGGCGTCCTCGACCTGCCATTCCTCGGCCTCGCGCCGGCCGCGCAGGCGATAGGGTTTCGCCCCCGGCACCTTGCCGTGAAACAGGCCGGAATAGCCCTCGACCGGGTCCAGCGGATGGGCCTTGCCGGCGACCAGCGCGGCCATTTCCGCGGCGCCCGGATCGAATACGGTGACATGGCGCACACGGTCGCGCCGATGCGGTCCCAGAACGGCAAAGGGATCGTCATGGCGCCCCTGCACGATCCGATTCAGGACCGAGAGGTCTGCGATCTCGTTCGGGTCGATCATGGCCATGTCTTCCCCCTTTTTGCGATGGCTGCGGCGCGACCTTAGTTTCCGGTCAGGCTGCGCGCCCCCCAGATATCGGCCATGTAACCACGGATCGTGCGATCAGACGAGAACCAGCCCGACCGCGCGGCGTTCAGCGCCGCCATCCGCGCCCAGTTCCGTTTGTCCGCATAAGCCTGGTCGACCTCGCGCTGCGCGCGCCAGTAATCGCTGAAATCCGAAGCGACGAGGAAATAATCCGGCCCGGTCAGGTTCCCGACGATGCCCGCGTAGCGATCCGGCTCATCGGGGCTGAAGGCGCCCGCGCGGATCGCCTCGATGGCGCGGGCCAGGCGCGGATCGGCGGCGATGGCGCCTGCCGCATGGTTTTCGACCTGACGCCGGGCCTCGGCCTCATCCACGGTCATGCCGAAGAGGAAAAAGTTCTCCTTGCCCACCCGCTCGCGGATCTCGACATTGGCGCCGTCCAGCGTGCCGATGGTCAGCGCGCCGTTCAGGGCGAATTTCATGTTGCCGGTGCCCGAGGCCTCTTTTCCGGCGGTCGAGATCTGTTCCGACAGATCGGCGGCGGGGATCAGGCGTTCGGCCATGGTGACGTTGTAATTGGGCAGGTAGATGATCTGCAAAAGCCCGTGCGTGGCCGCATCGGCATTGATCACGCGCGCGGCGTCGTTGATCAGCCGGATGATGTCCTTGGCAAAGAAATAGCCCGGCGCCGCCTTGCCGCCGAAGATCTTGACCCGGGGCGTCCAGCCGGCACCCGGATTGTCCCTGATCTCCTGCCAGAGCGCGATGGCCTCAAGGATGTTCAGGTGCTGGCGCTTGTATTCGTGGATGCGCTTGATCTGCACGTCGAAGATCGCCTCCGGGTTCAGCATCAGCTCATGTTCGCGCGTCACCCAGTCGCACAGCCCGGCCTTGTTGTCGGTCTTGACCTGGGCAAATCGCGCCAGCCAGTCCGCATCGTCGATATGCGGCTCAAGCTCAGTCAGCTTTTCCAGATCGCCGATCCAGCCATCGCCGATCGTGTCGGTGATCAGCGCCGACAGGCGGGGGTTGCACGAATGCACCCAGCGGCGCGGCGTGACGCCGTTGGTTTCATTGACGATACGCCCCGGATGCAGATCGTTCAGTTCCCTGAAGACCGTGGTCTTCATCAGCCCGGTATGCAGCGCGGCCACGCCATTGACGCGATTCGACATGATAAAGGACAGCTCGCCCATCCTGACCCGGCCATCGCCATGCGCCGAAACCCTGCGCGCCGGATGCGCCTTGGCATGGGCGTCGTCGATGCGGTCGATCAGTTGCAGATGGCGCGGCAGCAGGCTTGCGAACAGGGCCTCGCCCCAGCTTTCCAGCGCCTCGGGCAGCAATGTGTGGTTCGTGTAGTTCAGGCAGCCCCGCGCGATATCCAGCGCCTCGTCAAAGGGCAGGCCGCGTTCGTCATGCAGCAGCCGCACCAGTTCCGGCCCGGCAATGGCCGGATGGGTGTCGTTCATCTGGATCGCGACCTTCTGCGGCAACAGACGCAGGTCCTGATGCGCCGTCTCGAAGCGGCGCAGGATGTCGCGGATCGAGGCGGCCGAGAAGAAATATTCCTGCATCAGCCGCAGATACTTGCCTTTTTCGGTCGAATCCTCGGGGTAGAGCACGCGCGAAATGGTCCGGGCCAGCGCCTCATTCTCGGCCGCGGCGGCGAAATCGCCGGCATTGAACCGCTCGAGGTCAAAGGGATTGACCGCGCGCCCCGCCCAGAGCCGCAGCGTATTGGCCCAGCGGCCCCGCCAGCCGATCACCGGCGTATCGAAGGCCTCGGCCTGGACGAAATGTTCCGGCTCCCACCGGGTGGTGCCGGCCCGGGTCAGGATGTTGCCGCCGAAACCCAGGGTGAACCTGGCCTCGGGCCGCTCGAATTCCCAGGCATTGGGCTGTTGCAGCCAGTCCTCGGGCGCCTCCTGCTGGCGGCCGTCGAGAAAGGACTGCCGGAACAGCCCGTGCTCATAGCGGATACCGTAGCCATAGGCGGGGCAGCCCAGCGTCGCCAGCGATTCCATGAAACATGCCGCCAGCCGGCCCAGCCCGCCATTGCCAAGCGCGGCATCGGGTTCGTCCAGCAGAAGCTGGCGATAGTCGAGGCCAAGGGATTCGATGGCCGCGCGCGCCTGATCGGTCATTTGCAGGTTGACGATATTGTCCTCGAGCAGACGCCCGATCAGGAATTCCATCGACAGGTAATAGACGCGCTTGGCATCGGCGCGATAGGTGTCCCGCGTCGCCGTCATCCAGCGGTCGACGATGCGGTCGCGCACCGCATGGCTCAGCGCCATGCGCCAGTCGAAAAGCTGCGCGTGATCGGGGTCCTTGCCCAGCGTATAGGTCAGATGCCACATAATCGCGGCACGGAGATCGGTCCTGGGCAGGTCGTCCATGGCCATTTGTCACCTTGCAATCTCTACGCCCGGCGGAACATGCGGGCTCCCCTTGATCCTGCTTACGGAAACCTCATGCGAAAGCAAGCGCTGGCGCGGAAAAAGCCGTTAGCGATAACCGACTCGCGGCAAAATCGACGCAAAATCCGGCAATCCGGCACGCGAAGGACGGCCGACCGGCAATCGGCTCAGGTCAGTTCCGGGCGCAGGCGCGCGCGCAGCGCCATGGCGTCGGCCAGCAACAGGCGCGAACGCCGGCCCTCGGCGGCGGTCTGCGGGAAATCGCTGCGGCAATGCGCGCCGCGGCTTTCGCGCCGCATGAGCGCGGCGGCGGCGATCAGCGTCGCGGTCGCGGTCATGTTCAGAAGCGCGGGACAATCCGGCTGGGCGGCCTCGATCGCGGCGATCTCGCGCAGGCAGCGGCTCAGCCCCCGGGCATCGCGCATGACGCCTGCGCCATCGGTCATGGTACGGCGCAGCCGCGCGACCAGCGCCGGATCGGGCAGCGGCGCGGGCACGGGCGCGGGCAGCGTGACCTCTGGCGCATCGCCTGCCTCGGGGAGGCTGGCGGCGATCGAGAGCGCCGCGCGGCGGGCATAGACCAGCGCCTCGAGAAGCCCGTTCGAGGCCAGGCGATTCGCGCCATGCAGGCCGGTGGCCGAGGCCTCGCCGCAGACCCAGAGCCCCGGCAGGCTGGCGCGGCCATCGGCATCGACCGCCACCCCGCCCATATGGTAATGCGCCGCCGCCGCCACCGGGATCGGCGCGCGGCCGGGATCGATCCCGGCCCGGGCGCAGGCCGCCGCGACGGCGGGAAAATCGCTCAGGATGCGGGCGCCCAGACAGTGGCGCGTGTCCAGCGCCGGCCGCAGCCCGGCCTGGCTTTGCGCATAGACCCCGCGCGCCACCACGTCGCGCGGCGCAAGCTCCGCATCCGGGTGGAGGTCCAGCATGAAGCGCTCACCCAGCCGGTTGACCAGATGCGCGCCCTCGCCGCGCAGCGCCTCGGTGGCAAGCGGTGCCGGATCCTCGCCGCTATCTATCGCGGTGGGGTGGAACTGCACGAATTCGGCATCAGCGATCACCGCGCCCGCGCGTGCGGCCATGCCGATCACCTGCCCCCGGATGCGCGGCGGATTGGTCGTGACCGCATAAAGCCCGCCCGAGCCGCCGCCCGCCAGCAGCACCGCCGGCGCCCGGATCGCGACCGGCCCGGAGCCCTCGGCGCGCGTCACCTCGACGCCCGCGACCCGGCCGTCGTGCAGCACCAGCCCGCTGGCGGCGACGCCTTCCAGCACCTGGATCGACGGGGTCTGCCGCACCTGCGCGATCAGCGCGCGCATGATCTCGGCCCCGGCCTGATCGCCGCGCACGCGCACCACGCGGGCGAAGCTGTGCGCCGCCTCGCGCGACATGACATAGCTGCCATCCGGCCGCCGGTCGAAGGGCGTGCCCAGCCGCGTCAGGTCCAGGACATGCTCGCGCGCCTCGCGCGTGACCATCTGCGCGACCTGCGGATCGACCGTGCCGGCCCCGGCGCGCAGCGTGTCGCGGGCATGCGCCCCGGCGCTGTCGGCCGGGTCCATGGCCGCCGCCACGCCGCCCTGCGCCCAAGCGGAACTGGCGCCCTGCCCCAGAACCTCGGGCGAAATCATCAGCACCGGGCGCGGCGCCAGTTCCAGCGCCGCGTAAAGCCCGCCCAGACCGGCGCCGACGATGACGACGCGATCCGTGGCAAGCTTGCGCATCAGGCCGCCAGACGCCGCGACAGGTCGATCATGCGCTGCACCGCGAGCCGCGCGCGATCGGCAACCGAGGGATCGACCTCGACCGCGCCGGTCATGGAATGCAGCGACCACAGCACCTTTTCCAGCGTGATCTTCTGCATATAGGGGCACATGTTGCAGGGGCCCAGGAACTCGACTTCCGGGTTGGCATCCGAGATATTCGCCGCCATCGAGCATTCGGTGACCAGCATCACCTGTTTCGGCCGCTCTTTTTCCACCCAGTCCTGGATATTCGCGGTCGAGCCGGCGTAATCGGCCTCATCCACCACTTCGGGCGGGCATTCGGGATGGGCGATGATCCTCAGACCCGGATTCCAGTCGCGGAAATCGCGCAGGTCCTGGGCGGTGAAGCGTTCATGCACGACGCAGGCGCCATCCCACCAGACCACGCGCTTTTGCGGCACCTTTTTCGCGACGTTCTGCGCCAGCCATTTGTCGGGTGTCATGATCACCGTGTCGCCCTCGACCGCGGCGACGATCTGGGCGGCATTGGCCGAGGTGCAGCAGATATCGGACGCGGCCTTGACCTCGGCGGTGGTGTTCACATAGCTGACCACCGGCGCGCCGGGGAACCGGGCGCGCATTTCGGCGATGCCCTCGGCGGTGATGCTTTCGGCCAGCGAACAGCCGGCCTCCATGTCGGGCATCAGCACGGTCTTGGCGGGGTTCAGGATCTTGGATGTCTCGGCCATGAAATGCACGCCGCATTGCACGATCACATCGGCCTCGACCTCGGTCGCCTTGATCGCCAGATGCAGGCTGTCGCCGACCACATCGGAAATGCCGTGATAGATCTGCGGCGTCATGTAGTTATGCGCCAGAACCACGGCATTGCGTTCGCGTTTGAGCCGGTTGATCGCGGCGACATAGGGCGCGTGAATCGCCCAGTCCGGCCAGGGCATGACGCGGTCCATGCGGGCATGGATATCGGCCATGCTCGCGGCCAGTTCCACCGAGGGTTCCAGATCGTAATGCCGGGCCAGTTCGTCCCGGATGGATGTCAGATCGAGCATATGGCCCCTCCCATTCCGCCCGCGTTGCTTGGGTCGCGCGGCAGGGCGCGGCACCCGGCTGGCCCGGACAGTCCCGGACCCTGTGAGAGGGGGCTGGTAGCGGATCGCCGGCGCAGGGGCAATGATAATTCTTGGAATGACGGCAAACCGGGGATCAATAGGGAAATCGTTCCGGAAAACCCGCTGCTTGCGGTCCGTTTTTCAAACCATGGCCTCAGCCGCGCCAAAGCGCCGGAATCAGGCCGCGCAGGGCATTGCCCACCCACAGGCGCACAAGCGGCAGATCGGCGGCCATGAGAACCTCTTCGCGGCACGCGCCACACGCCAGGAGCTCGGTCCGCAGTACCCCGGCCAGCAGGCCCGAGGACAGCGGAGGCGTGCGCAATCCCTGCCCCCGGTCAAAGAAAACCGTGGTGATGGTGCCGTCGCAGACCTCGTCGCGTTCGTTGAGCAGGATCAGCTCTTCGATCCCGTCCGGCATTGCCGCGCGCGCCTCGTCATAGCCGGCCCGGCGCGTGGTCTTGATGCGCAGCCATGGATCGCCCGAGGCCAGCCGCAGCGGCGCCAGCGCCAGCCGCCATTCGGCGGGCGAGACCGGCAGCGCCGCGCGCGTCACCTCGATCCCGCCGGCGCGGTCCAGCGTCAGCCGCAACCGCGCCGGCTGGCCCGGCGGGCCGGTCAGCGCGGCGCGGGCCGCCGCGATATCGCAGGGCCAGCCCAGCCGCGCGGCGCTGCCGCTCAGCCGCGCCAGATGGCCCGCGATCCGCGGACAGGACGCCCCGTCCCAGAGCACGGTCTCGATCAGCTTCAGGCCGGGGTCGCCAGCGCCTGCGCGTAACGGGTCTTCCACAGCGCCTCCTCCCATTCGCCCTCGGGCGTCGAATCCTGCACCACGCCGCCGCCCGCATTCAGCACCACCCGGCCATCGGGCCAGACCGACAGCGTGCGGATCGCGACCGAGAATTCCGCGCGGCCGTCCGGCGCCATCCAGCCGATGCTGCCGCAATAGACGCCGCGGGCAAAGGGCTCGACCTCGCGGATGATCTGCATGGCGCGGATCTTGGGCGCGCCGGTGATCGAGCCGCAGGGAAACAGCGCGCGCAGCAGCGCGCCCAGATCCGCCGGCCGGGCAAGCTGGCCGACCACGCGCGAGGTCATCTGATGGAGGGTCGCATAGGTTTCCACCGCGAACAGCTCGGGCACCCGGACCGAGCCGACCCGCGAGATGCGCGCGATATCGTTGCGCAGCAGGTCCACGATCATCAGGTTCTCGGCCCGGTTCTTGGCCGAGGCGGCCAGTCCCGCCGCCAGCGCCGCGTCCCGCGTGGGATCGGGATCGCGCGGCGCGGTGCCCTTCATCGGCCGCGCCTCGATCGCGCCCCGCGCGTCGAGCCGCACGAACAGCTCGGGCGAGCGCGAGACGATGACCGGCCCCTGCCCCATGTCCAGATATGCGCCGTAACCGACCGGCTGGCGCGCGGCCAGCGCCGCATGGAGGTCCAGCGCGCTGCCCGAAACCAGCCGCGCGCCAAGTGGAAATGTCAGGTTGATCTGATAGCAATCCCCCGCCGCGATATAGTCGCGCGTGCGCGCGAATGCGCGGTCGTAATTGTCTTGCCCGATCAGCGGGCGCAACGGGGACAGCCGCGCCGCATCGCCCGAAGGCAGCGCCGGCATCGGCCGCGGCCCGTCACGGTGGACGCTGAACGCCAGCAGCGGCCAGCGACGGTCGCCGGGCATCAGCGGCGCCAGCACCGGCTCAAGCGCATAGCCCAGCTCATAGGACAGGTAGCCCGCAATCCATGCCCCGGCGCGGCGCCGCGCCTCAAGCCGTTCCAGCGCCGGCGCGACCTCGTCGGGATGCGTGGCCAGCACCGTCTCATCGGGATCCCGGAACATGCAGGGCGCCCGTCCGGGGCCGAATTCGCAAAGGATCAAAGCTACCTCCCTGTTCGCCGCGCGGGCTAGCACGGCCGGGGGGCGGGGAACAATCCTTGACGAAAAGCCGAAGCGAAAGCCAGCGGCGCCGGGCGAACCCGGCGCCGCCGCAAGTCAGCCGCCCAGCAGGCTGTTCAGGCTGGCCATCGCCCGCGCGGTTTCCTCCTGATAGCCGATCAGCCCGGCGAATTCCCCCTCGCCGTCGAACAGCAGCACGCTCGAGGAATGATCCATGGCGTAGCCGCCCCCTTCGGTCGGGGCCTTGCGGGCATAGATCCGGAACGCCTTGACCGCCTTGGCGATTTCCTCGGGCGATCCCGAGACGCCGATCACGCCCGGCACCCACGAGACATATTCTTCCAGCACCCCGACCGGATCGCGTTCGGGGTCCACGGTCACGAAAAAGACGCGCAGGTTTTCGGCCCGCTCGCCCAGCTGTTCCCGCCAGCCGGCGATATCCCCCAGCGTGGTCGGGCAGACATCGGGGCAGTTGGTAAAGCCGAAGAACACCGCCGAGGGCTTGCCCTTCAGCGTCTGCTGCGAGAATTCGCTGCCATCCGTGGCCTGCAGCCGATAGTCGCCCAGGCCAAGCTGGCTGGTGCCCGGATCGGTGATCCCGATATCGCCGGCGGGGCCGTATTTCAGCCAGCCGAAGCCGGCCAGCGCCACAAGGGCCAGCCCCCAGAGCAGATAGCGCAGGCGGCGCAGGCCTGATCTGGCTTCAGTTCCCGACATCGCTCCCCCCTTTGCCCGCACCCGAGGGGCGCGCGTTCAGCGGCCCGACAAGCAGCGGCAGTTCCACCTCGCCGGCCTTTTCAAAGACCAGCATGAGCTTGATCGTCTCGCCCTCGGTCAGCGGGCGTTTCAGTTCTCGGAACATGATATGCAGCCCGCCCGGCCGCAGTTCAACCGAGGCGCCCGCCGGAATCGGCAGCCCGTCGGGCAGTTCGCGCATCCGCATGACATCGCCCTGCATCTGCATTTCATGGATCTCGGTCCGGCCGGCGATCTCCTCGGCGCTGGCCGAGACCAGCCGGTCGGCGGCGCCGGCATTGGCAATGGTCAGGAAACCGCCCGCGACCGGCGCGCGCGGCGGCGTCGCGCGGCTGAAGCCGCCCGACAGCGTCAGATCGCCCAGCGTGACCGAGGCACCGGCCGCAGCCGGCGCGGCGGCATGGCTGTTCGTATGGCCGGCCTCATGCGCTTCGCAGGCGCTTGCCGGCAGGGCGGTCACCCCAAGGGCCGAGGCGCAAAGCACCCCGATCAGATATGTCTTCATTGTCTTTGCTCGTCTGATATCGGTTGCATTCTCATCCGCCGGCAGATCGCCGCGCGGAGCTTCACGATGGATTCAGACGGCGGCGGGCGGGTCCCGCGCCGAGGGCACGGGCAGGTCCATCCGCCGCAGATGCCCCGGCACCCGCAACGAGAAGCGCAGCGGCAAAACGACCGCCGCCATGGCCGGCCCGGCAAGGCCCCCGGCCCCGAGCAGCGGCTGCGCATGCGCGGCCCAGTCGCAACGCGGCGCGTCGCCATGCGGAAGTTCGTCCTCGGCGGTCTTGTGGCGCAGGCTGCCATCGGCGGCCATGATCATCTCGACCGTCTCGCCCCCGGCGCAAAGTACCATCGTCACGCCGCCGACCGGATCGCGGTCCAGCATCGCGCCCTGCACGATCAGCGACAGCAGCACAAAGGGCAGCACGCCCAGCCAGCCCAGCAGGCGCGTCACCGGCCGCAGCGCAAGCAAGCGGACCCGCGTCACCGCGGGGCGACCCGGCCAGCCCTGTTTCCCTGCCTGCAACGCGACCATCCGCCCGCCATGAAATCCGTGCCGCCTCAGGTGCCAGAAAACGCCGATCGGCGAAAGGGGCAATCGGCCGCAGGCGCAGGGCAGGCCGTAACGGGGCGGCGCGCGGTGGCGGCGGACGGAAAAGCGCCGCCGGGCTGCTGGCCCGGCGGCGCGATCGGATTACCCGGTCCGGGGCTGGATTACATGGCGGACAGCGCCGCGCGGGTGGCCAGGCCGGTGGCCTGCTCCATGACATGATAGATCAGGTTCTGCTCGACCGTGCCGTGGAACAGATGCGCCCAGGGCCCCTGAGCAAAGATCGCCACATCGTCGCCGGCATGGGTTTCGCTTTCCTCCAGCGGCACCAGCGCCTGCTGCAGATAGTCCAGCGCGGTGGTGTCGGTATTGGTCAGGTCGTCGCGCCCGCCCTCGGCCTTGGCGCCGGGGCCGTTGGCATAGCCCAGCGTGGTATAGGGCTTTTCGTCATCGGCAGTGCCTGCAATCCCGAGGATCGGGTTGTTGCGCGCCGGATAGCCGGAAAAGGCCATGGTGTGGGAATGGTCGGCGGTCAGGATGATCAGCGTCTCGGCCGGATCAACCTTTTCATAGACAGCCTGAACGGCCGCGGCGACCTCGACCGTATCCATCAGCGCGCGGGCGGCATTGCCGGCATGGTGGGCGTGATCGACGCGGCCGGCTTCGACCATCAGCACAAAGCCGTCCTCATCCCTCGACAGCATGTCGATCGCCTTCGAGGACATTTCGGCCAGCGAGGGCTCGCCCCCGGCATCGCCCTCGCGGTCGGCCTCGTATTGCATGTGGCTGGCGTTGAACAGGCCAAGGACGCGGTTGGTATTGGCCATGTCGATGGCGTCGAACTGCTCCTTGTTCCAGACATAGGCGCCGTCATTATGCGCCGCGGTCCATTCCGCCACCAGGTCGCGCTGCTTGCGCGATCCGGTCTTGGAACTGTCCTCGGGATCGGCCTGGCTGTCGAGCATGAAATTGCTGCGGCCGCCGCCCAGAATGACCTCGAACCCGTCGCCGGCAGGCCAGTCGATCAGCTGCGCGGCAATGTCCTTGCACTGGTTCTGCACCGCTTCTTCGGACAGATCGCTGTCGGCTTCCCAGTCGCGCCCGGCGACCTTGGCATAGGTCGCGGCCGGCGTCGCATGGGTGATGCGCGCGGTCGAGACGACGCCGGTGGACAGCCCGGCCGCCTCGGCCAGTTCGAAGATCGTGGTGACCTCGTTGCCCTTCTGGCTGGCGCAATCCTCCAGCTTGGTGTTCTGGTCGACGCCGATGGTGCCGTTCAGCGACTTGATGCCCGAAACGATGGCGGTCGCGGTCGGCGCGGAATCGGCGACCTGCGCGTCATGGGTATAGGTCTTGGACAGCGCCGTATAGGGCAGCAGTTCCTCGAACGCGAGCACGTTCGATTCGCCGTCGACACCGCGGCTCTGCCCTTCGAAGATGCGGGCGGCCGAGATGGTCGGGATCGACATGCCGTCGACGACGAACAGCACGACGTTTTTCGCCCTGCCGACATTCGGCTGGTCGGCGATCTTGCGGGCGAGCTCTTCCTGCGCAGCCATGAAGTAGGAATCATCGGCCTGCGGCAGATTGTCCTGCGCCGTGGCCATCGAAGCCAGCGCCAGAACGGATGCGCCAGCCATCAGCGTATGAAGTTGGATTTTCATGGGGTCCTCGGGAAAACTGGAATGCGGCGCCAAGACAGGCGCATTTTCCGCGTAGCTGGCGCAGGTGACAGTTCGGCGTCGGAATCACGACAGTTCCGTGACTCGCGTGACAAATGCCGACCCCGTCGCCGGCGGCGGCGCGGGATCCGCGCAAGACCCGCGGCCCTGATTGCAAGCGCGCCCCGCCCAAGGGGCGCTCTTGAGCCCGGGCGCGCTTTGGCTAATCTGTCGAGGAATAACGCCCGAGGATGTCATGCCCGCAATAACCCTGTTGACCGGCCGCGCCGCGCCCCTGCCCGGCAGCGACCAGAAAAGCGGCATCGACAAGCAGCCGGTCACGCAGCCCCTGCACCTTGGCCCCGAAGGGCTCGACGGCGACGAACAGGCCGACCGGCGCGTGCATGGCGGGCCGGAAAAGGCGGTGCATCACTACCCGTTCGATCACTACCCGGCATGGCGGGCCGAACTCGCATCACAGGACCCCGTCCCGACGGGGGGTACGCCTGCGATCGAACAGCCGGGCATGAAGGAAACAGCGGCCTTGCTGGATGCCCCCGGCGCTTTTGGAGAGAATCTCTCGACCTTGGGCATGACCGAAAAGACCGTCGCGGTCGGCGATGTCTTCCGGCTCGGCGGCGCGCTGATCCAGGTCAGCCAGGGGCGACAGCCCTGCTGGAAACTGTCGCATCGTTTCGGCGTGCCGGACATAGCGCGGCGGGTTCAGGACAGCGGCCGGACGGGCTGGTATTACCGCGTCCTGCAACCGGGCCGGGTGGCGCCGGGCGACCGGCTGGAGCTGATCGACCGCCTCGCGCCGGACTGGACGCTCCACCGGCTGTGGCGGGCGCTTTACGTGGACCGGATGAACCTGACCGAGCTTCAGGGCATCGCCGGGCTGGATCTGCTGGCCGAGGGCTGGCGCCGCCATGCCCGCCGCCGCCTTGAAAGCGGACGCGTCGAGGACTGGTCGAAACGGCTGGAGGGGGGCGCATGACCCCGCCTCTGGTCATCTCGATCCAGAGCCAGGTGGTTCTGGGCCATGTCGGCAATTCCGCCGCCGTCTTTCCGATGCAGGCCGCAGGGCTCGAGGTCGCGGCGATCCCCACGGTCGTGTTCTCGAACACGCCCGAATATCCGACGCTGCGCGGAAGGGCCCTGCCCGCCGATTTCTTTGCCGACCTGCTGCAGGGCGCCTGGGACCGCGCCCTGCCGCAGCGCGCCGATTTCATCCTGACCGGCTATATCGGCTCGGTCGAAATCGCCGATATGATCGCGGATTTCGTCGCCCGCGCGAAGACCGCGAACCCGCGCCTTCGCTATTTCTGCGACCCGGTGATGGGGGACGAGGCCCCCGGACTCTACGTCCCCGAGGCGATTGCCCAGGTGCTCAGGGACAGGCTTCTGCCGCTGGCCGATATCGCCAGTCCGAACCCGTTCGAGATCGGCTATCTGACCGGCCAGCCGATCCGCGACCTGGCCGACCTGCCGCGCGCGGCAAAAGCGCTGCGCATGGCACCCGGGGCGACGCTGGTCGCCACCGGCTGCGCATTGGCCGAGACGCTGCCGGGCATGCTGGAAACCGTGATCCTCGCCCCCGGCGGCATCAGCCGCCACCCGACGCCGCATCTGCCGGTCGCCATGGCGGGCACGGGGGATCTGTTCGCCGGGCTGATCGTCGCCGGCCTGGGACGCGGCCGGGCGCTGGCGCAGGCGGTCGAGTTCGCGCAGACCCAGACCTCGCGCGCGCTGTCGCGGGCGGCGGAACTGGGCGCGAAAGAGGTGGTGCTGTCGGACGTGGATTTCCGCGCCGCGCTGCTGCAGCCCTGAGCCTGTTCTCTTTCACGTCCAAATATCCCGGGGGAATCCCGCAGGGATGGGGGCAGAGCCCCCCTCAGCGCTTCCTCTTCAGCGCATCCATCAGCGACGCGCCCAGGGCGCCAAGCTCCTGCCCGCCGCCTTGCGGGCCGGCGGATTTCGGGCCAGCGGATTTCGGGCCGCCCGATTGCGGCTTGCCGCCGCCCGGGGCGCGCCCCGGCCGCGCATCGCGCGCGCCGGCGCCGCCATCCTTGCGCATGGTCAGGCCGATCCGCTTGCGCGCCACATCGACCTCGGTCACGCGAACCCGGACCACATCGCCGACCTTGACCACCTCGTTCGGATCCTTGACGAAACGGTCGGCCAGTTGGCTGATATGCACCAGCCCGTCCTGATGCACGCCGATATCGACAAAGGCGCCGAAGGCCGCGACATTGGTCACCGTACCCTCAAGGCTCATGCCGGGTTTCAGGTCCTTGATATCCTCGACCCCCTCGGCAAAGCTCGCCGTCACGAAGCTGGGACGCGGGTCGCGTCCGGGCTTTTCCAGTTCCGCCAGAATGTCGCGCACCGTAGGCAGGCCAAAGCTTTCGTCCACGAACTGCTCGGCGCGCAGCCCCTTTAACGCCGCGCCATCACCCATGATCTGGCGGATGTCACGGCCGCAGGCGGCGACGATCCGGCGCGCGACGCCATAAGCCTCGGGGTGGACGGAGGAGGCATCGAGCGGCTCATCCCCGTCCCGGATACGCAGGAAGCCCGCGCATTGCTCGAATGCGCGCGGCCCCAGCCCGGCCACCTTTTTCAGCGCCGCGCGCGACGGGAACGCCCCCGCCGCATCGCGATGCGCGACGATGGATTGCGCCAGCGACGGCCCCAGCCCCGCGACATGTGCAAGCAAGGGCGCCGAGGCCGTGTTAAGATCGACCCCCACCGCGTTCACCGCATCCTCGACCACCGCCTCCAGCGTCTTGGCAAGCTGGCGCTGGTCGACATCGTGCTGGTACTGGCCGACGCCGATGGATTCGGGCGGCACCTTGACCAGTTCCGCCAGCGGGTCCTGCAGGCGCCGCGCGATCGAGACCGCCCCGCGCAAGGACACGTCCAGATCGGGAAATTCCCGCGCCGCCAGTTCCGAGGCCGAATAGACCGAGGCCCCGGCCTCGCTGACGATCACCTTGAGCGGCGCCTTCACCCCCGCAGGCAGGCGTTTCAGGACATCGCCCACGAAACGCTCGGTCTCGCGGCTGGCGGTGCCATTGCCGATGGCGATCAGCTCGACCTTGTGGCGGGCGATCGCGGCGGCCAGCGCCGCCTCGGCCCCGCGCAGATCGGATTTCGGCGGAAACGGGTAAAGCGTCGCGGTCTCGACCAGCTTGCCGGTCGCGTCCACGGCGGCCAGCTTGACACCCGTGCGGATGCCCGGATCCAGCCCGATGGTCGGCCGCGCCCCGGCCGGCGAGGCCAGCAGCAGATCCTTGAGATTGCGGCCAAAGACCCGGATCGCCTCGGCATGGGCGCGCAGGCGCAACTCGGTCAAAAGGTCGATATACATGGTATTCGACAACCGCACCCGCCAGCACCAGCCCGCGACCTTGCGCAGCCATTTGTCGCCCGGCGCATCGCCCAGACGGCCCAGGGCCGCAGCCACGATCCCCTCGGCCCGGGCGGCGCCGGTTTCCGGCTCGGGCGCGATCTCGATGGTCAGCACCTCTTCCTTGGCGCCGCGCAGGATGGCCAGCGCCCGATGGGCGGGGATCGCGGACCATTTCTCGGCATGGTCGAAATAATCGCTGAACTTGGCGCCGACCTGCTCCTTGCCCTCGGCCAGTTTCGCGCTGATGATCGCCTCGGCCTGCATGAATTCGCGCAGCCGGCCCAGCAGGCCGGCATTTTCGCTGAGTTCCTCGACCAGGATGTCACGCGCCCCGTCCAGCGCGGCCTTCACATCCGGCACCGCATCCGAGAGATAGCCCGCCGCCAGCGCCTCGGGCTCGGCCCCGCGGTCCTCCTGAATGGCGCGCAGCAAAGGCTCCAGCCCGTTCTCGCGCGCGATCATCGCCTTGGTGCGGCGCTTGGGCTTATAGGGCAGGTAGATATCTTCCAGCGTGGCCTTGGTCGCGGCGCCGGCAATGGCGCGCGCCAGATCATCGGTGAGCTTGCCCTGCCCCCTTATCGATTCGAGGATCGCGGCGCGGCGCGCCTCGAGCTCGCGCAGATAGGTCAGCCGTTCGGCAAGGTTGCGCAGCTGCGTGTCGTCCAGCCCGCCGGTGACCTCCTTGCGGTAGCGCGCGACGAAGGGCACCGTCGCGCCCCCGTCCAGCAGTTCGGTCGCGGCGCTGACCTGCGCGGGGCTGGCGCTGATTTCACTGGCGATAATGCGGGCAATACGGTCGGCTGCGGTCACGCGGGCATCCTCTGACGGTTCGGGCTGCCTCAATAGCCCGTCGCGGCGCCTCCGCCAAGCACCTGCAAGACCGTCAGCGCAAATGACCCGGCCGCGTCAGAAGAATTCCAGATCGTCCGGCATCTTGTCGGGCTCGTCCTCGTCATCCTCGGTCGCGGGCATATCGCCCCAAAGCGACAGGTATCCCGCCTGCCAGCTGGCGGCCTCCATCGTGACCGGGATCGTGTGCTCGGCCCTGATCTGCCGGTGCAGCGCCGAAATCTGCCGGCGCAGCGGCTGCAGGCTGTCGCGCGCCGCGCGTGCCCGGCCCCCCGCCAGCGCGAAAAACCCGAAATGATCCGCCAGACTCACGACAGGACCATCGCGGCGCGCAGCCGTTTCTCGAATTCAGGATCAAGGCGCGGCATGCGCATATCCCCCTTGGTCGTTTCCATGGCGCGGTAAAGATTGGCCAGGCTCCACCAGTTCAATCCGGCCGCCCGCCGGCCGCTGGTCACCGCCAGAATCTCGCCGGCGAGACGACGGAAAGAAAGGCCGCTGAGCAGGGCATTCGCATGGGCCAGGGTCTCATCCTCAAGCTCGGTATCGAACTGCGCCTCGGCCATCTCGCGGAACCCGTCCGGGTCGCCTTCGAGGAACAGGTTCTGCGCCTCGATCAGATAGCCCTCGCAGATGGAAAAGCCCAGATCGCACCAATCCGCATGGCTTGCAGCAAAATCCGGCAGGTTGAATTCGCCCGCGGGAACAAGCGCGACAGGAGGCCGGCCGGACATTGCGCCCGGATCGGGGCGCGCCTGGATTGCGTGCCAAGGTTTCGACTCTACCAACATAACTCACCACCACAAATTGTAATTCTTACCAATATCGCACACTAAAGACGATCTGGGCCCTTGTGAACAGTTGGCCTTTAGGACAGGTGCAGGGCAGGCATGGAATCGGAGTCAAATACCTGTAATAAAACCACTTTCCTTACAATCATCGGGCCGGAGGCGGTCATCCCGTGGCCGGTGCGGCAGGGAAATGACCAGCTTCACCCGCCGCATCCCAGACCATCCGGGAAATTTCACCAACCTGACGAATCTGGCCGTGTAATACCCGGGACCGGGCCATCCGTTCCTGGCCCGGTCCCTCTTTCGTCTTGCACCCGGCGCGGTCAGAACCCCATGCTGCCCTGCTCTTGCCTGTTCGACGTCATCGCCGCGCGGATGATCGCAACAATGCTGAACAAGGTCAGTGCCCAGAAGATCCAGGTGATCGGCGTGCTGAACAGGATCCAGGGCGAGCCCCCGGACATCAGCATCGCCTGCCGGAAATTGTCCTCGAGCAGCGGGCCCAGGATATAGGCGATAAGGAAGGGGGCCGCCGGGATGTCATTGCGCAGCATCAAAAAACCCACCGCACCCATCGCGAACATGACGCCGATATCGAAGATGGTATTGTTGACCGCAAAAACCCCGTAGACACACAGGACCAGGACCCCGGGGAACAGGATCGAACGGGGAATGTCCGCGACATATTTGAACACCCGGATCGCCGCCGAGCCGACCACGAACAGAAAGACCGACGACAGGATCAAGCCGATGAACAGGCCATAGATCAGATCCGCATTGGTCACGAACATCAGCGGCCCCGGTTGCAGCCCGTGGATCATGAAGGCGCCGATGATGATCGCGGTAATCACATCGCCCGGAATCCCCAGCGACAGCAGCGGGATCAGCGTCGCGCCGGCAACACCGTTATTGCCGGCTTCGGCGGCGGCGACGCCCTCGATCTCGCCCTTGCCGAAATTCTCGCGATGGGGCGATTTGCGCCGCGCCTCGCTATAGGAGAGAAAGGCCGAGGGTGCCGCGCCGATGCCGGGGATCGAGCCCAGGATCACCCCGATCGTGCTGCCGCGCAGGATCGCCTTAAAGCAACGGCGGTAATCGGCAAGGCTGACCCGGTTGGCGCCCAGCCCGCGGGCGCGGCCATGCTCGTCGCCGGGCGACCAGATCACGGCCATGATCTCGGGGATGGCGAACAGGCCGATCAGCACGGCAATGAAGTTCAGCCCGCCCATGAGGTTCGGATTGCCGAAGGTAAAGCGGTTGGTGCCATAGATCAGGTCCAGCCCGACCGTGGCAAGCATCAGGCCCAGGACGGCCGACAATGCGCCGCGCAGCATGCTTTTTCCCGATACGCCCGAAATGATCGTCAGCGAAAACAGGATCAGCGTAAAGAATTCGGGCGGCCGGAAGCTCAGCGCAAAGGATGCCAGAAAGCCCGCGAACAGGATCAGCGACAGGTTCGAGATCATGTCGGCGGTGCAGGAGGCCCACAGCGCCATGCCAAGCGCGCGCCCCGCCTCGCCCTTTTCGGCCATGGGATAGCCGTCCAGCACCGTGGCGCTGGAGGCCGGGGTGCCCGGCGTCTTGATCAGGATCGCAGGGATCGAGCCGCCGAAGACGCCCCCCTTGTAGACCCCCAGCAACAGAAGAATGCCGTTGATCGGCGCCATCGCGAAGGTAAAGGGCAGCGCCAGCGCCACGCTCATCGTCACCGAGATGCCGGGGACCGCGCCGCCGATGGTGCCGATGACGACCCCGATCAGAAGCGACAGGATCGCCTGAAAATTGGCGACCAGCCCGAAGCCGGCCGCAAGGTTGTCCATCATGCTCATGGCAGCCTCACAAATTTGCCCTGCGGCACCGCGACTCCGGCGATATGGGCGAAGAATACATACAGGATCAGCGGGAAAAGCACGGCGCAGATGATCGCCAGCCTGGGATGGCCGGGGCGCAGCAGGGACACGGTCGCGCCGAAAGCAAGGATCGACGCCCAGACCATGCCCATCAGCGGGATCAGGCGGACATAGGCGATGGCGATGGCCGCGAATATCAGGATCCGCTTCATGGCGCCGGGTATGCGCGTTTCATCCGCGTTGAAGATCTCGTCCGAATATCTGCCGCTCAGGACCAGACCGACACCGCTGAGAACAAGCAGGCCGGCGATGGTATAAGGCCAGAACAGCGGCGACAAAACGATATGAGGCACCTTGTCGGGCGCGCTGACCCAGTTCGGAATCGCGACCAGCGCCAGAAACGCCCCCATCGCGACGGCGACAAGGCCGATAAGCAATTGTCGGTGAAGGTTTTGCATGCTGCAACCCGTTGCTGCGGGGATGAGACCCCGGATGAAGGCCGGCGGGCCGTGCCCGCCAGGCCGGCATATTGGCGGTGTCTAGCCTTCGATCCGCATCCCCAGCTCATCGACCAGCGCCCTGATCGCCTCGTACTGGCCGCGAATGAAGCTGTCGGAATCTTCCGGCGACATCAGCTCGATGATCGAGCCGCTGGCCTCCATCCGCTGGCGGAACCGTGGGTCCTCGGTGGCGGTGGCGAGCCAGCCGCTCCATTGCGCGACGAGTTCATCGGGCAGATCGGCCGGGCCTGCGATGCCGGTCCAGCCGACAAGCCGGGTCAGTGCCGGCTTTTCCAGCTCGGTCGCCGAGGGGGCGTCGAAGCCCTCGAGCCGCTCTTCGCTGGTCGTCAGCAGCGGATGCAGCTGACCGGCCTTGACGAAGCCCGCCAGCGGCGAGGAATTGGTGCACAGAAAGGTTGCCGTGCCGTTCAGCACCGAGGTCGCCGCCTCGCCATCGCTTTTCTGCGGAATATGCGTGGCGGCGCCGACGGGATCCTCGACCCCGAATTCGCGCAGCACCATCACCGCCGCGATCTGTTGCAGCGAGCCGACCCCGGACGAGCTGTAGGTGACGCCGCCCTCGCCGACCCTGGCGACCAGATCCTCGACGGTCTGGATGCCACTTTTCGGGTCCACCACGCAGACGATGGGATTGATCTCATAGACCGCGACAAAGCGCAGATCGTCCAGCGTATAGGGCAGCATCGCCTTCATCGCTGGGCTGACCGAATGCGGCCCGACGCGACCGAACAGCATGGTGTAGCCATCGGCCGAGGCGTTCTTGACCGCCACCGTGCCGGTCGCGCCCCCGGCCCCCGCGATATTCGACATGACCAGCGGCTGCCCCACCGCCTTGCCCAGCGGCTCGGAGATGGTGCGCGCGGAAAGATCGGTCGTGCCGCCGGCGCCATAGGGGATGATCATGGTGATCGGGCGTTCGGGATATTCGGCCCTTGCCATCGGGGCCGAAACCGCCATCGTCATCGCCCCGACAATTCCCAGAAGTCCTGCTTTCATTCTCTCCTCCCATTGAAGCGGGGCAAGCACACCCCATCGGGGCCCGCGCGGGGCCCGCTTGCGTGGCCGGGGCCGCGGTCATTCGCGGCTGCCGGTAGGTTTTTTGTCTGGCCGGCCCCGCCCGCCCTCCGTCCCGGCGGGAGGGGCCGGGAACTGCTCAGCCGTCCTCTTCCATCAGCAACAGGGCCGAAGATGACCGGCGTGAATCGTCATTTGCCGGACCGCTGCGGCCGGTTTCGGGGCAGATCCAGCGGCCCCCTGCCCCCGCCAGATCGCCGGCGCGGACCACCCGCAGGGTCCTGCCGGTTCCGGCCTCGGACAGGTAGCCGGGCGTTTCCCGGGCGCGCCAGTCGCGGGGGCCCGCCGTTTCGACGATGGCGGACAGAAGCTGGCCCGCCAGCCGCGGATTGAAGCGGCGGTCGATCAGCCCGGTACGGGTGAAATATCCGCGGTCGGCATCATCCAGCGTGTCCAGAACGACATCCACCCCGGTTCCGATACCCGCCATCATCGCCAGCGCGAAGCGTTCGGCATTGGCGATCTCGTCGGGCTGTTCCTCGGCCGGGCTGGCCTCGGTCGATTTGACATAAAGCACCGGGCGGGTGCCCGTTTTCCCGGCGAAACCGGACAGCGCGCGGGCCGAAGCCCATGGGCATTCGGATCGCGGCGCGGTGAACTGGATGCCATCGACAAGGCCCGGATGATCCGACAGGAAAGCCTCAAGCTCATCCAGCTCGGACAGGGTAAAGCCGTGGCTGATCAGATGGTTGAAGCGACCGCCGGAATGTTTGGCGCCGTCCTTGCGGTTGACCCGCGACAGGATGATGCGCAGGCCCGTGGCCTGTTTCAGCGCGCGGATTTCCCCGGACAGCGCAGGCACCTGATCCCAGCCCAGGACCAGTTCCAGCTGCGAGACAAGGCCGGCATGCGCGCCAAGCATCGCGGCCTCATCCTTGTCCGGCATGCCGTAGAGATAGACCTGAAAGCGGCTGCCCACTCCGGCCATCAACTCCATCCGGCGACGGATGCGCGGGTCCATCAGATCCTGGATCGGCACCCGCAGCCCGCGCAGCCCCATTTCCCACAGGGCCATGACGGGATAGTCGTTGCGCGCGATCTTGCGGCGGAATTCATCGACCGCGCCCGAGGGCGCGACGGTCATTTCCTCGGCCCAGCCATGGCGCATGTCGACGAAGATATTGTCGGGACGGCTGGTCTTGGCATGCGGGCGGGCGACGACCGGATCGGCGAGTTCGGCCCCCGGCGCCAGAGTGGCGCCATAGCTGCGGTGATAATGCGCCACATGGCCCTTTTCATGCACGTCCAGCGTCAGGAAACCCAGCTTGGCGGCATCGTTGCGGCCCTTCTGGTCGCCGCCATCGATGCGATACATCTCGGCATAGTCGTGGCGCACGAAGCAGGTCGACGGCAGGACGTAATATTCCGTCTCGCCGATGACGTCATACCAGAAGTTGTGGACATGGGCGGTAAACACCGCCTCGGGCTTGTAATCGCGGATCAGACCCAGCAGCCAGCCGCGCCCCGGCTGGCCGATATTGTCGTAGCTTTCGGGTTCGGCGGGGTCGCTGACATAGATCGGGTAATGGCTGAACAGGAACATCCGTTTGCCGCGATGCGCGGCCAGATACCCTTCCAGCCAGATCCTCTGTTCCTCTTCCGCCGGATCGCCCGAGTTGATCAGCGGCGAGTTGATGACGATGAAATGGCAGTCCTCATGCTTGATGGCAAAGTAATCCTTGCCGAAATGCTTGCGATAAAGCGCAATATATTCGCCGCAGACCATGCCGGCGGGCATCCAGCTGACCGGCTTGTCGCCGATGTCGTGATTGCCGGGCACCATATGCAGCGGGGCCTTGAGCTCTTTGGCGAGGTTATGGAACTCCTGCGCCGCCTCGACATAGCTGGGCAGTTCGGGGACCGGATTGATCATATCGCCCAGATGGATCACGAAGGCCGGGTTCACGGCATTGATCTGGGCAAAGACATGCCGGGCGCGGGGATTGGCCTCGGCATTGGCCGGATAGGGCGAGGCCGAGAAGTCCTCGCGCTCATTCACATGGGTGTCCGAGACGATCGAGACTTTGAACAGGGCTTTGCCTTCCGGTCGCTTGTTCATTTTGGGGGCTCCTGGATATCGAATTCAAGATGGACGAAATCGCCGCGATAACGGGTCTGGCCGATATAGATCGCCTGGCCGTCGGCATCGGTGATGACGCGCAGCACGTCGCCGATGGCGGCATTGGCGGGCAGATTCAGCAGCTCGGCCGTTTCGGCATCGGCGGTGGTAAAGGAGATGCGCTGCTGCATCCGCGCGATGCGCGCCTCGGGCATGCGCGACAGTTGCGAGATCACCATGCCCTCCTCGAAGGCTTGCGGGGCGAGATCGGCGATACGCTGGCTGAGATAGATATTGATCAGCGCATAGGGCAGGTCGTCATAGGTGTGAACGCGGCGCATGAAGCGGTATTCCGGCTCCAACCGGCCCAGCCGCGGGTCCAGCATCGGCGTGGCCACCTTGTCGACCATCTTGATCAGCGTCGGACGCTTGCCCTCGAGATGCTCAAGCAGCGATCCCCAGTCCGAGCGCAGCGTCAGCGAGGTCGCGACCTTGGGCGCTTCGGTGACGAATGTGCCCTTGCCCTGATGGCGGCGCAGCAGATCCTCGGCCTCCAGGACCTCGATGGCCTGGCGCACCGTGATGACCGAGACGCCCTTGGCCTCGGCCATGGCCGCGATCGTCGGCAGTTTCTGCCCGGCTTTCAGGACGCCATTCGCGATCTCGCGCCGCAGCGTCGTGGCAAGCTGCAGGTACAACGGACCCTGGGTTCTGGGCTCTTTCGGCTGTTTGACATTCATGATTCGCTCCCTATAGGTGATGTTATTATAATGATAGAATGATTGACAAGCGCCTTGTTGGAGTTGAAGGCGATTGACGCTCTGGCCTTCCCGTGCCGTCAGCCTTGCCGCCTCGGAGCTTCCAGGCGGCCATATCTGACCCTCGGCTTGCCGCAGGTCGGTCACAATGGCGGAATAACCCGAAAACGTCACCCTTCTCGCCCCGCGAGAAAATCGGACCCGGGCCGTGAGTTTGTCCGCCATGGCCCCTTGACGCCCTGCGCCGGCCAACGTAAATCCCCTGCACTCGTGGCGGAGTAGCTCAGTTGGTTAGAGCAGCGGAATCATAATCCGCGTGTCGGGGGTTCAAGTCCCTCCTCCGCTACCAAATTTTCACGTACTTTCAGTAAGTTGAAGATGGGCGCGGATGCCTGGCCTGCAACTATCCGCTCTCGGGTATCACTCGAGTATCATTTGACCCGCCTTCTCTCATCTCGGCGCAGACACAACAACGCCCGATACCCCCGTTTTTCTTTGTTCTGTCAGGCTCTTGGGGCGGACGGGCTGGATTCTCTGGTTTTGGACAGAGTTAGTCCCCGGGCCACGCGCAGGCCGACTTTGGCGAGGCAAGGGTTCGGATCGGAGGTGTCGAGCAGAAGGCGCATTTCTTCGTGCTGGACCTGCCGCACAGCGACGCGTGCTATGTCCGGGCCTACCCTGCGGCGGGGCCGAAGCCTGGCTAGACGGGCACATCCATGCCTTTGCCTTCTTCGGGGTGGTTCCGCAGTCTGCTCTCTACGACAACGACCGCTGCCTGGAGGCGAAGATCCTGCCGGATGGGACGCACGGGCCGGTCGCCTGTTGCGGCCCGCGCCGCGCCTTATGCGCCTATGATCCGCGCGCGACGGCATTTGCCGGTTCTGCGGGCGCCGTTTGCAGGCTCGGATCGTCGGGCCGGTTGCGGGCGACGCCCCAGACCGGCTCGTTCAGCGGCAGAACCCAGGGATCCGCGCGCCATACGCTCGGGGCGGCGGCGGTCAGATCGACATCCGGGTCGATGAAAAGCTGCGGCGGGCGGCCGTTGAGGGATTTCCAGATCTCGGCCCGCACCTCGACATCGCGATGACCGGCCTCGCGCCAGCGGCTTTCCAGATAGCCGGCGAACTGGTGAACCATGTCGCTGCGCACCAGCATCTTCTGGGCCTGCCGCCAGGTCAGGTAATCATTCGGATCGACCTGCCATTCCTGTTCGCCCGACCTGACGTGAAAGACGCCTTCCGCCTGCCTGTCGTAGATGCGCATCCGCCAGGAAAAGCGGTGCCCGTCGCCGGACCAGCGCACCTCGGTCGGAAAGGCGGTGGACCGGAGCGGCAGCGCGACCTGCACCGCCAGCCATCCCGCCATGGCGATCAGAACCATGGCCGGCAGCGCACGCGCGACGGGCGCGGGCTGCGGCAGAGGCGCAGGCAGATCCTCGAACCGGGCATGGCACCAGCGCGCAAGGCGACGCGGCCAGTCGGGCGCGAAAAAGATCGTCGTCGCCGCGATGGTCAGCCAGGGAAAGATGCCGATATTGAAGAACATCGCGTTGGCGGTGTGAAACACGCAATAGACCAGGAATACGGGCAGGCGCGTGCGCCTCCACAGCAGCAGCGGCGCACCGGCCAGATGCAGCGCGACGGTCCCCCAGGCGCCTGCCAGGATCACCCAGTCATACTGAAACAGCGGCCCGAAGATCAGATCATCGCGCTGCTCGCGCAGCCACAGGCCCAGCGGCTCGCCGGCCAGCCAGTCCGGCGTCAGCTTGACCAGCCCGGCATAGATCAGCATGATCTCCATCTGCGCGCGCAGGATGAAGACGGCGGCATAGGGGATATGCGTGGCGCGGATCCGCGGGAACAGTCGCGCGTCCAGGGACATCGCCCGATGCGCCGGCAGAAAGCACATCAGCACCAGAAACAGCAGGACAAGGTAGAAATGATTGAGATACTCGGCCTTGTCCAGCAGGAAGAAATAGCCGAAGGTCAGCGTCAGCGCGACGATCGCGACGCGATAGAACAGCCCCAGCATCACCAGGAGGGCAAATAGTCCCACCGCCAGCCAGGCCAGATGGATCCAGGGCTCGGGCAGCGGCTTGACCCAGCCGAAGCCGCCATAGGTGAAATTGAACTCGGGCGCGACGTAATATCGCCAGATCCGGTCGCCCCTGAAAAAGCGCCAGCAATCCCAGACCAGCAGGGCGCCTAGCGCGATACGGAATGCCGCCAGCGACAGGGCCGGGACCGGGCGGGCAAGCGCATCAGCGATGCGCGCGATGGGTTGCGGGCGGGTCGTCATGGAACTTTCCCCAAATCTTGTGCTTTCAGGGGAATTACGGATGAGCCGGGCGCGTATTCCCCATACGCGAACAAACAGGAGCAGACCATGCCCGCGGAACGCCTGACCATCATATATGACGGCGAGTGCCCGTTCTGCAGCGCCTATGTGACGCTGTTGCGCCTGCGCGAGGCGGGCCGGCTGGTGGAACTGGTCGATGCCAGATCGGATGATCCCCGCGTGGCCGAGGCGCAGGCGGCGGGGATCGACCTCGATGAGGGTATGGTCATCCTGTGGGGCGGCAGGCGCTATACCGGGGCGCAGGCGGTGCATGTTCTGGCGCTGCTGTCCAGCACCGGCGGGGTTTTCAACCGGATCCAGCGCTGGCTGTTCCGTTCGCCCCGCCTGGCCTCGGTGCTCTATCCCTGGCTCGTGCGCGGCAGGCGGCTCTGGCTGCACCTTGCCCGGCGCCGGCGGATCGGTGGCCCGGAAAAATTCTGATCCGGTCGGAATAAGGGCGGTGCGTGACGCGTAATACCCTGCGAGCCAGCCGAAATGGCCGGGCCGCAACAACCGGGAACCCTGGTTTCCAGATAGCAAGCAGGAGACTTCCATGACCAGAAAGATCGCTTTCGCCGCGCTCGGCGCGGTCGCGCTGCTGACGCTCGGCGGTGCCGCATCGGCGCAATCGGCGCAGTTTTCCGACATCGACAGAAACCGGGATGGTCAACTGTCCTATCGCGAGCTGCAGAGAACCTTCGGCACCGACGGGGCCAACCAGCTCTGGGGCCGGAACGGCGGACAGGGGCTGTCGCGCTCGGACGCGCGCCGGCTGGCCTCGGACGATGATGATGACCGTGGCCGTGGCGGCCGTGCCGGGGGCGGGCGCGCCGGCGATGACGATGACGGCGGTGGCCGTGGCCGCGGCGGCGTCGGGCGCAGCGGCGATGATGATGACGGCGGTGGCCGCGGCGCTGCCGGGCGCGGCGGCGATGATGATGACGGCGGCGGGCGTGGCGGCGCAGGGCGCGGCGGCGCAGGGCGCGGCGGCGATGACGATGATGGCGGCGGGCGTGGCGGCGCCGGGCGTGGCGGTGCCGGGCGCGGTGGCGATGACGGCGGTGGCCGTGGCGGTCGCGGTGGCGATGACGGCGGCGGCCGCGGTGGCAGTGACGACGACGATTGATCCCGCGCATCCGGCCAGGCTCGGGCTTGGCCGGTTCGCACCCTGCGCGCCGGGACTGTCCTGAACCCAGTGTATCCGGCCCGGCCTGTGCGGCCCCTGATAATCAGGGGCCGTCTTTCTTCGCTGATTTCGCCGCCCTCTCCGATGGCGATGGAAGCCTGCGGCGGCGCAGAAAACATCTTGACGCTGCGGAAATGCGGCGCTCCAGCGGCGAAGCATGCGCCACGCGCGACCGGGCTGAACGCCTTTCACGCCCGGCCGGCAGCGGCGGCGCGCTGCCACCGCTTTGGGCGCAAATATCTGTATTACAAAGAAATTTTTCTCAGCCTCCGATTCCGGCACGGGCGCCGGTGCCGGCCGCGAACTCACGTCGCGTAACAGGCGACGAAGTTTCTTGCCCCGGATTTCAGTTGGAATAAGCTGATTGCATAACGGCGCGAAGACGCCCCGGACACAACCTGGAGAGAAATCATGACCAAGTTATTCATCGCCACGGCGCTGGCCGCCGTGCTTGCTCTGCCCGCCTTTGCCGCCACCCCGGCCGAGGGCGAGCAGCTGGCCGAAGACCAGTCACTTGATTTCTGGATCCTCGATGCGATCAAGTCGCTGGATCCGCAGCTGACCTCCTCGCGCACCGATTCCGACCTGATCCGGCAGCTGTTCGAGGGGCTGCTGAACGAGGATGCCAAGGGCGCCATGATCCCCGGCGCCGCCGAAAGCTGGGAGGTCAGCGAGGACGGGCTGACCTACACCTTCCATCTGCGCGAGGCGAAATGGTCGAATGGCGATCCGGTCACCGCGGGCGATTTCGTCTATGCCTGGCAGCGCGCGGCCAACCCGGCGACGGCCTCGGAATATGCCTGGTTCATCGAGCTGATGAACATCACCAATGCCGCCGAGATCGTGGCCGGCGAGAAGCCCCCCGAGGAGCTGGGCGCCAGGGCCGTGGACGACAGGACGCTGGAGGTCACGCTGTCGAAGCCGACCCCCTATTTCCTGAAAACCCTGTCGCATTCGACCACCTACCCCGCCCCGCAAAAGGTCATCGAGGCCGAGGGCGACGCCTGGACCCAGCCCGGCAAGCTGGTCGGCAATGGCGCCTATGTGCTGGAAAGCCACGAGCTTGGCGTGCAGGCAACGGCGGTCAGGAACGAGAATTACTGGGACGCGGCCAATACGATCATGGACAGGGTGACCTTCGTCACCGTCAACGACCAGAATATCGGCCTGACCCGCTATCTCGCGGGCGAAATCGACTGGATGAACACCCTGCCCGCCGGCCAGTTCCCGCGGCTGCAGAAGGAATATCCCGATCAGGCGGTCTCGACCCCCTGGGCCTGCTCCTATTCCTATCTGTTCAACCTGTCCGACAAGGGCCCCGAGGCGCTGAAGGATCTGCGCGTGCGGCAGGCGCTGTCCTATGCGGTGGATCGCGACATCATCGTCGAGCGGATCCTGCAGGGCGGCCAGAAGCCGGCCTATTACTGGACCCATTGGGCGATCGAGGGCTTTGAGCCGCCCGAGATCGAGATGGCCGGCTGGACCCAGCCCGAGCGGGTGGAAAAGGCAAAGGCGCTTCTGGCCGAGGCGGGTTACGGCCCCGACAACCCGCTGAGCCTGACGATCCAGTACAACACCTCGGAGGATCACAAGAAGCTGGCCATCGCCGTGCAGCAGTTCTGGAAGGCGATCGGCGTCAACGTGACGCTGAACAATTACGAATGGAAGGTGCATATCGACCGGCTGAACAACCAGGATTTCGAGGTCGCCCGCTATGCCTGGTGCGGCGATTACAACGAGGCCTCGACCTTCCTCGATTACTTCCGCTCGGGCGGCTACAATCAGGGCAAATATTCCAACCCCGAATATGACGCGCTGCTGGATCAGGCCGCGACCGCCGAGAACCCGGCCGAATTGTACAGGCAGGCCGAACAGCTGCTGATCGCCGACATGCCGCTGGCCCCGGCCTATCACTATGCGCAGGCTCAGATGATCAATGCCGACCTGCGCGGCGTGCCGCTCGAGAACGTGATGAGCAGCTGGTACGCCAAGGACATGTATCGCGTCGCCGAGTAACGACACCCGCGCGATCATGGCCGGCCCCGTCCGGCCACGATCACCGCCCCCGGGGGGCGACATGATTCCGCAGGGAGGCACGCGCCATGTTCGCATTCGTCATGCGACGCCTGGCGGTAGCGATACCGACGCTGCTGCTGTTGATCGTCTTTTCCTTCATCCTGATGCATCTGGCGCCGGGCGGACCATTCTCGCTGGAACGCGAATTGCCGCCGCAGGTGCTGGCCAATCTGAACGCGAAATACGGGCTGGACGACCCGCTTTGGCTGCAGATCTGGAACTATCTGACCGGGATCGTGCTGCATTTCGATTTCGGCCCCAGCTTCGTCTATCCCGACCGCAGCGTGAACGACCTGATCGCCGCCGGCTTTCCGGTCACGCTGACCTATGGCACGCTCAGAGCCAGATTCAAAACGAGATGAATGATTTCAATCTGTTGCGATTGCCCTGGTCATGCGCCTGATATGTGCGATGAGAACCCATGCCTCTGCGCTCTCGATGGATTTCTCCCAATCCTTTGCCAGC
>NZ_JRKN01000017.1 GCF_000763905.1 Paracoccus halophilus | reverse complement strand
TCTGCAAGCGCCCTGGCGGAAGGTGGTTTGTGATCTTTGCTTCGTTGCACCGGCTTGGGCGGCCGCCCTTTGCCGCTCCACCTTTTGGGGGGCAGTGGCCCTTCGCCCGGGCGCCAGACACTGATGGCCGGCTGGACGCCGACCGGATAAACCAGCCCCAGATCAGTCAGCCCTCGGCGGAACTCGCCATCTGCACCGTAACCGGCATCGGCAAGGACGACACCCTCTGTGCCGCGAGCGCCGCCCGGATCTGATCCATCGCGATCTGCGGCTTCGTCTGGAAAACGATCTCCTTCGGTATCTTCGCCTTTTGGCGAGGGGCGGGATCATCCAGCCAGAGCTCTGGAAGGTAAAGCTGCCAGGCAACCGGCAAGCTCGGTCGCGATGGAAAGACTGACTGCCACCTGGCAACTGTCCTGCCTGCCAAGCTGCCCGCAATATTGATGGGCAACACCAACAGAATGTTTGCCTTTCTAGGGAAAGCCCGTGTCGTCAACGATCCCGGCGGTGATCGGCCCGCCGCGCTCGACCATCTGCGGCAAGACCCAATCGCGAACCCGCCCCATCAATGCTTCGTCAGACCAAGGCGCTTGCCCCACGAAATGCAAGAGTGGCTGGTGCCTGGCAGAAACACGTGCCGGTGCCGTCGCCGCCGCCAATGGCGCCACGCTTTTGCGCGCCACAGGCATCATCAGACCTGTGCAATAATCCCCAAGAGGCTCCGCGCGATCCGCATGCCCGATGACTTGGATCAACGCTTCCTCATGTCATAGTGATAGCGTTTGACGGTGGCCTTCTTGATCGTCCAGCTCATTCGCTCGACCCGGCCGTTTGCCCGGAACACAGCCCCGGGGGCTGTTGAAAAATCCGTTTCAGACCGGTTCCGGGGTTGGTCCTGGCAAACGGCTTCCGACGATGGAAAGGAAGAAGACCATCATTGCCGCCGCCAACGTCTTGAGTTTCGTGGCGATGGCGGTCAGGAGGGCATGGATCTGCATGTTTTCGAGCCCTCTGCGGATGGCTCTGGCCCGTCCGTGGAGTGTCTTTGCGGTGCCGTGCACGCCTTGGACGCGCTCATCAGCCGGCGCTCGACACGGCCCAGATGACCGTCATTGGCCTGCCGCCACGCCTCTCTATGGCGATGGACGATATCCGCCACCTCCAAGGCGGGGTGCATGGTGCGCCCCTCAGCCGGGAGGCACCACCTCCAGCCCGAGATGATCCGGGGAACAGTCGAAATACCGGCTGAACTTGGCAGCGGCATGAAGACAGGATCGTTGTCTGGCCGGCGGCAGGCTGCGAAGCGTCATGTCCTGGGTCATACGGCGGCGCAGCGGGCTTACCGCTGATGTGGCATCAGCCATGGGATGGTCTCCTGATAAAGGTTGGTCTCAGTAACCAAACCTTCCCATCAGGAGGCCATTTCCGCCAATGGCTGCGCCCCTTCCGCGTCAGCGGGTTCGTTCACTCCTCAATCAAGTCAGTGACGACACGATCTAAGGCCGATGCCTCGGCGCAGACGGCTGGCGAGGGATCCTGAAAACCCGACAGGAAGGCATGGGTTGTGGTAAATCACCCCATGACCTTCCGTGTAACCAATTGATTTTTCGTCACCTGATTTTCAGATTTGACGCCGAAACAGCTATTTTCTGGCGTTTGGTATCAAACCCCCTGAAACCCGTCACCGGGGGCAGAGCCCCCAGCTGCCTTCATGCCGCCTCCTCGACTCCATCGGGCAGCTTGGCCCCGGTCATGAAGGCCACCGCATCCGACATCGAATATTCATCGGGCCTGATGACGCAAAGCCTGCGACCCAACCGGTGGATATGGATACGGTCGGCCACCTCGAAGACATGCGGCATGTTGTGGCTGATCAGGATGATCGGAATGCCGCGCGCGCGGACATCCTTGATCAGTTCCAGCACGCGGCGGCTTTCCTTGACGCCAAGCGCCGCCGTCGGCTCGTCGAGGATCACCACCTTCGAGCCGAATGCCGCGGCCCGCGCCACGGCCACGCCCTGGCGCTGGCCGCCGGAAAGAGTCTCGACCGCCTGATTGATGTTCTGGATCGTCATCAGGCCCAGCTCGGACAGCTTGTCGCGGGCGAACTGCTCCATCGCCGGACGGTCGAGCTGGCGAAACCACCTGCCCATGATGCCGGGCTTGCGCAATTCGCGGCCCATGAACATGTTGTCCGCGATCGACAGGGCAGGGGACATGGCCAGCGTCTGATAGACGCATTCGATGCCCTGGGCGCGCGCGTCCAGCGGGCTGGCGAACTGCGCCCGCCTGCCCTCCAGCGTGATCTCGCCGGCATCGGGCTGCACGGCGCCCGACAGGGCCTTGATCAGCGAGGACTTGCCGGCGCCATTATCGCCGATCACCGCCAGGATCTCGCCCGGCATCAGGTCGAAATCGCACCTGTCCAGCGCCGTCACCTTGCCATAGCGCTTGACCAGCCCGCGCGCTTTCAGAATCGGTTCCTGTGTCATGCCGATGCCTTTCTGATCCATTGATCCACCGCCACGGCCAGGATGATCAGCAGCCCGATCAGGAAGAATGTCCATTGCGGGTCGGTGCCGACCATCTTCAACCCCATCTCGAACACGCCGACGATCATTGCGCCAAAGAACATGCCGACGATGCTGCCGCGGCCGCCGAACAGCGATATGCCCCCGATCACCACCGCGGTGATGGCCTGGATATTGCCCATCTGCCCGGTCGAGGCCGAGGGCGAGACCGAGCCGAAGCGCCCGATCATCACCCAGCCGGCGACGGCGCAGAACAGGCCCGCCAGGGCATAGACCTGTATCAGAACACGGCCGGTCCGCACGCCGGCCAGTTCCGCCGCGTCCGGGTCGTCGCCGACCGCATAGACATGCCGCCCCCAGGCCGTATGGCGCAGCACATAGGCAAGAATGGCGACCAGTGCGATCAGCAGGAACACCGCGTAAAGCACCTTGACGCCGCCCGGCTCGATGGAATTGCCCCAGAACTGCAGCGCCGGGGCATTCTCGGCAATGGCGGATGAGCGGATGGTTTCATTGGCGGAAAAGATGTAATTCGCCGCCAGGATGATCTGCCAGGTGCCCAGCGTGACGATAAAGGGCGGCAGCTTGACCCGCGCGACCAGCCAGCCGTTGGCCGCGCCCATCAACGTGCCCAGTCCAAGCCCCAGCAGGATCGAGGCCGGCGCCGGCACCCCGTATCGAAAGGTGATCTGCCCCATCAGCACCGAGGAGAACACCGCGATCGCGCCGACCGACAGGTCGATCCCCGCCGTCAGGATGACCAGCGATTGCGCACAGCCCAGGATGCCGACGATGGCGATCTGCTGCAGGATGGTGGAAATGGTGATCGCCTTGAAGAAATTCGGCGACAGCAGGCCAAAGACGGCAACCGCCACCAGCAGCACGATCATCGGCACCGCCGAAGGCGTCATGTGCAGCCATTCCTGCAGGCGCTTCAGGCCGCCTTTCCTTTCCTCGAATACGGCTACTTTCTGCGAGGCGCCGCTCAGGCCCGCCTCGAAATTGCCGTCCGTTCTGGTCTCTGATGACATGAAAATCCTTTCGCCCAAATTGCGCGCGTCCCGCACGAGGCTGGCGCGGAACGGGTCGCGGCGGGGACGAGGATGGCTTAGCCCCCCCGATCCGCCGGACACCGCTCCGGCCGCGCGATGCTGTCAGTCGCGGCTCAGCCCCAGCACAGTTCCGTTCCCTTGGCGGAATCGATCGATTCCAGCCCCTCGGCCGGCTTGTCCGTGACCAGCGCCACACCGGTATCGACGAAATCCTTGCCCTCGGTCATGGTCGGCTTGGTGCCGTCCTTGGCGAATGCGGCGATCGCCTCGACGCCAAGCGCGGCCATGTCCAGCGGGTATTGCTGCGAGGTGGCGCCGATCACGCCATCCTTGACATTGGCCACGCCCGGGCAGCCGCCGTCGATGGAGACGATCAGCACATCGTTTTCACGCCCCACGGCCTTCAGCGCCTCATAGGCGCCGGCAGCGGCGGGTTCGTTGATCGTATAGACCAGATTGATCTCGGGATCCTTGGCCAGCAGCGATTCCATCGCCTTCAGCCCGCCTTCCTCATTGCCCGAGGTGACGTCGTGGCCGATGATGCGCGGGTCGGTCTCATCACCCCATTTCGCCGGATCGGCGATGTCGATGCCGAAACCCTGCAGGAAACCCTGATCGCGCAGCACCCCGACCGAGGGCTGGGAAATCGCCAGATCCAGCATCGCGATTCGCGCATTCTCGGCCTCGTCGCCCAGCGTCGCCCGGGCCCATTGCCCGATCAGTTCACCGGCGCGGAAATTGTCGGTGGCGAAGGTGGCGTCCGCCGCGTCGATGGGATCCAGGGGCGTGTCGAGCGCGATCACCAGCAGCCCGGCATCGCGCGCGGCGGCGACCGAATCGACGATGGCGGCGGTGTCCGAGGCGGTGATCATGATGCCCTTGGCGCCATCCGCGATGCAGGCCTCGATCGCCGAGACCTGGCTTTCATGGTCGCCGTCGATCCGCCCGGCATAGGATTTCAGTTCGATCCCCAGTTCCGCGGCCTTGGCCTCGGCGCCTTGCTTCATCTTGACGAAGAACGGGTTGGTGTCGGTCTTGGTGATCAGGCAGGCGCTTTCGGCTTGCGCGGCGCCCGCGGCAAGGGTCAGGGCGGTTCCGGCCAGCGTCAGGCGCAGCAGATTGGTCTTGGTCATGTTGTCCTCCATTCGGGCGGTATCCCGCCTCCTCCTACAAAAAAACTGCACAAGAATTGCGGGCTTGTCAATAAATCAATTTAGTTGATTAATGGTGGCGGAGGATCGTACATGCCCGGAATCACCCCCCCCGCCTGGACGCCGCAGGGCGCTCGCAGCCAGAACGAACGCCTGATCATGTGGCTGATTCGCCGCAACGGGCCGATGCCGCGCGCCGCGCTGGCGCAGGCCACCGGCCTGTCGGCGCAGGCGGTCAGCAACATCACCCGCGAACTGATCGCCGCCGGACTGCTGGACGCGGAGGGAGAGCGCAGGCGCGGCAAGGTCGGCCAGCCGCTTTTGCCGCTGGCGCTGAAGCCCGAGGGGGCGCTGTTTCTGGGCCTCAAGGTCGGGCGCCGCGTGGCGGAACTGGTGCTGGTCGATTTTCTGGGCGGGATCAGGCAGATGCGCACGCTGCCCTATGATTTTCCCCAGCCCGACCGGATCCATGAATTCGCCGTTCAAGGCGTGGCCGCGATTCTTGGCGAACTGACCGATTCGCTGCGGGCGCGGCTGTCCGGCATGGGGATCGCGATTCCCTTCTATCTGTGGGACTGGGGGCATGAAATGGCGCCATGGCGGGGCCGCGACCTGCGGGCCGGGCTTGAACAGGCCCTGGGACTGCCGGTCTGGCTGGAGAACGATGCCTCCTGCGCCTGCGGCGCGGAAATGATGTTCGGCGCCGGCGGCCTGCCGGCGGATTTCCTGTATTTCTATATCGCGCATTTCGCCGGCGGCGGGGTGGTTCTGGACGGCCGGCTGCGCCTTGGTCCCAGTCGCAATGCCGGGGCGATGGGCTCCTATCCGGTGCCGGGCGGGCAGCAGGTGCTGGATGTGGCCTCGGTCTCGGTGCTTGAGGCGATGCTGGGCCGGCCGCTGCCGCTGCCGCTGGAGGACAGGCAATGGCAGCTTCCGGCCGCTTTGCGGCGGGAATGGCTGGACAAATCCGCGGCCGTGCTGTCCCATGCGGCGTTGGGTGCGGTGGCGGTTCTGGACCTGCCTCTGGTGGTGATCGACGGCGCCATGCCCGATGCGTTGCGCGATGCCCTGGTCGCGGCCACGGCGGAACGGATGGCGGCGGCGCGCCATCACGGGATCACCCTGCCGGAATTGCGCGCCGGCACGCTGGGCCGCCGCGCCCGGGCCCTGGGGGCCGCCGCCCTGCCGCTGGACGAAGGGTTCTTGCCCGGCGGCGCATTCTCTGCCCCCCGGCCTGGCCGGAACGGGAACGAAACCCGCGAGACGCCCCCGCGTTCCCGTGGGCAAGCTGAAAGGAAGACCGGCCATGGCCGATGATCCATACAAGGCTTTGGGGCTGGCGCGGGATGCCAGCCAGAGCGATATCAAGAAGGCCTATCGCCGGATCGCCAAGACCGACCACCCGGACCTGACCCCGGACCCGGCCGCGCATGAGCGTTTCAAGGCCGCCTCGGCCGCCTATGACCTGCTCAAGGATCCCGAGCAGCGCGCCCGCTATGACCGGGGCGAGATCGACGCCTCGGGGCAGGAGCGCCCGCAGCGCCATTACTACCGCGAATATGCCGAGGCGGGCGACAATCCCTATCGTCAGGAGCAGGGCTTTGACGATCTGTCGGGGGTGTTCTCGGACCTGTTCGGTCGCCACGCGGGCGGGCGGCGCGGCGCGCGCGGCTTTGACATGCGCGGCCCCGATCAGCGCTTCACGCTGGAGATCGATTTCATGACCGCCGCGCGGGGCGGCTCGACCCGGATCACCATGCCCGATGGCAGCGAGCTGAGCGTCAAGATCCCCGAGGGCGCGCATGACGGCCAGGTGATCCGGCTGCGCGGCAAGGGCGGCGCCGGCTATGGCGATGGCGGGCCGGGCGACGCGCTGCTGACGCTGGTCGTCGCCGACGATCCCGATTGGCGCCGCGATGGCGACGATCTGGAGATCACCCTGCCCATCACCATCGACGAGGCGGTGCTGGGCGGCAGGGTCGAAGCGCCGACCATCGACGGCCCGGTGATGCTGACCGTTCCGCGCGGCGCCAGTTCCGGCCAGAAGCTGCGGCTGAAGGGGCGCGGCATTCGCGGCGCGGGCGGGCACCGGGGCGATCAGCATGTGGTGCTGAAAATCGTCATGCCGCCGCATGTCGATGACGAACTGGCGCGGTTCATGGAAAACTGGCGCCGTGATCACGCCTATGATCCAAGGAGGGGGAAATGACACAGCGCCATTACACCCTGACCGAGGTGCTCGCCTCGGTCGAGGATCTGGATGACGGGCAGCTCGGGCGCTATATCCGCGCCGGCGTCGTGGTGCCGGTGCAGTCCGAATCCGGCCCGCTGTTTCGCGAACTGGACATTGCGCGGCTGAACCTGCTGGTCGATCTGGCGCAGGGCTATGATCTGGACGAAGAGGCGCTTGGCCTGGTCATGTCGCTGGTCGATCAGTTGCACGGGCTGCGCGGCGACATGCGCGCGATTCTGGACGCCGTGGCGCGCGAACCCGTCGAGACCCGCTCGCGGCTGAAAGCCGCGATCCGCGAGGTCCGCGTGGTGGTGCGCTAGCGGCTGGATCCCGGCGCGGCGCCCTGTCCCCGCGCGCCCGTCATCGCGGCATCGGCCTGCCGGCGCTGCGGCAGGTCAGCCGATGAAGCGCAGCCGGTCCAGCGCGCCTTGCAGGATATAGCCCGCCGCGACCTGATCGATCACCTCGGCCCGGCGCTTGCGCGAGGTATCGCCCTCAAGCAGGGCGCGCTCGGCGGCGACGGTGGACAGGCGCTCGTCCCAGAAACCGATCGGCAGATCGGTCAGCCGTTCCAGATTGCGGGCAAAGGCGCGGGTCGACTGGGCGCGCGGCCCCTCCGAGCCGTCCATATTGAGCGGCAGCCCCAGCACCAGCCCGACCAGCGCCCGCTCCTGCACGATCCCGAGCAATGCCTGCGCATCCGCCGTGAACTTGCTGCGCCGGATCGTGACCAGCGGCGAGGCGACGCCGCGCAGCCCGTCGCTGACCGCGACCCCCAGCGTCTTGGTGCCCAGATCCAGCCCGGCGATGGCGCCGGTGCGGGGCAGGGCGGCGGCCAGTGCCTCGATGCTGGCGCAGATCATTCCAGCCCCGCCTGCTGCGCGGCGGCGGCGATGATCTCAAGCGCGGGCGCGTCCTGCGCAAAGCGGCTGCGCGCCTCGGCCAGGATCATGCGGGCATGGTCGGTCTGCCCGATCACCGGCAGGGCGCCGATCAGCCTCGCCCATTCCTGCGCCGTGCCGCCCTGGCTGGTCAGGCGGGTTTCAAGGCCCTTGACCATGCCCTCGATCATCTGCTGGCGCTCGTCCGGGGTCATCTCCTCGGCCGCTGCCACCGCCTCGGCATCGGGGCCGGGCATGGCCGGAGTCTGCGGGGCGGATGACAGCGCCGGCGGGACATAATCGGGCTGGCCGGCAAACCAGGCCAGATCGCCGATCGAGGCGCGGATCGGCGCGGTCCAGGGCGCGTCCTCGGGGCTTTCGGCCAGAAGCTGCGCCCAGATCGGAAAGGCAAGGTCGGGCCGGCCGCTTTGCACCTGCAAGAGCCCGGCCATGAAGCGGGCCTGCGGATAGGCCGGATCGGTGCGAAGCGCGCGGGCGATGGCGTTTTCGCCCTCGGCGGTGATCAGACCGCCGGCCGCCTCGATGGTCAGCGCGGCCAGACGCGCCCAGTCCGCGGCGCCGGCCTTGTCGCCGCGCAGTGCGACCAGCCGGGCCTGCGCCTCTTTGGCGGCGGCGGCATTGCCCAGCCTCGATTCGTGCTCGGCCAGCAGTTCCAGCCCGCGCGGGTCGTCGGGATTAGCGGCAACCGCCTCGCGCAGCCTTTCGATCAGCTCCGCATAGGCGGGGTCCAGCTCGGGCGCCTCGGGGCGGGGCGCGTTCTTTTCGGCCTCGGCCTGGCTGGGTCGCTGGTCGTAAAAGGCGCGCGCATCGGCAATGCGCTGGACGATGGGCGCGTCGGGACGCCCCGGCGCGCCGATCTCGCGGTAAAGCAACAGCGCGCCGCCGACCAGAACCGCCAGCACGACCACCGCGACCATCCCGCCCGGCGTGCGGCGCGCGGCCGTTTCGCGCTGCAACGCACGATCCGCGGCCAGCACCTTGCGGCCGATCTCGACCCGCAGGCGCTCGGCATCGGCCTGACCGATCAGGCCGCGTTCAAGATCACGCTCGATCTCGCGCATCTGGTCGCGATAGACCCGCAGGTCATAGGCGGCGGTGGGTTCGGCGGTCGCGTCGCGCTGCCGCAGCAGCGGCGCCGCGATGGCGATGGCGACGATGGCCACCAATGCCGCGCTGATGATCCAGAACATCTTTTCCCCCGGTTGCGTCCGTAGCTGTCTATCGCTTTCGGCGGCATATAAAAAGTCACAGCCCTGCGACAAATGGCCTGCCCGCCGCACCACCCGCACGGGAGATATGCGCCCCCGCCTGACGCAATTCGTCAATAACCGCGTCGCAAGCCGGCTTGCCCGAAAAGCCTGTCCGTTTCACTCTGGCCGGGTCGAGTCGCAGGAGGTCCCGCCATGCCCGCCCCCAAGCCCAGCACGTTCACCGGCCGTTATTCGGTATTCGCCATCGCGCGCGAGGCGATGCGGCTGCATACCGGATGGAAACGCGCCTGGGCCAGCCCCGAGCCAAGGAAGAAATACCAGATCGTCATTGTCGGCGCTGGCGGGCACGGGCTGGCCACGGCCTATTACCTGGGCCGGAATTTCGGCATCACCGATATCGCGGTGATCGAAAAGGGCTGGCTGGGCGGCGGCAATACCGGGCGCAACACCACGATCATCCGCAGCAACTACCTGCAGGACCCTTCGGCGGCGATCTATAACAAGGCGCTGCAGCTTTACGAGAACCTGTCGCAGGACCTGAACTACAACATCATGTTCAGCCCGCGCGGCCTGCTGATGCTGGCCCAGACCGAGCATGAGGTGCGCGGCTACAAGCGGACGGCTTATGCCAACCAGTTGCAGGGCGTCGCGACCGAATGGATCAGCCCCAAGCGCATCAAGGACATGCTGCCGATCATCAATATCGAGGGGCCGCGCTATCCGGTTCTGGGCGGGCTTTATCAGGAACGCGGCGGCACCGCGCGCCACGACGCCGTGGCCTGGGGCTATGCGCGGGCGTGCAGTGCCATGGGCATGCATATCATCCAGAATTGCGAAGTCACCGGGATCGAGACCGCGAACGGGCAGGTCGCGGCGGTCAATACCGCCCGGGGCAGGATCGAATGCGACAAGCTGGCGCTGGTCGTGGCCGGGCACAGCTCCGTCCTGGCCGAGATGGCGGGCTTTCGCCTGCCTATCGAATCGCTGGCGCTGCAGGCGCTGGTCTCGGAACCGATCAAGCCCTGCTGCGATCTGGTCATCATGGCCAACACCGTCCACGGCTATCTGTCGCAATCCGACAAGGGCGAGATGGTGATCGGCGGCGGCACCGACGGGTTCAACAATTACACGCAGCGCGGCTCATGGCACCATGTCGAGGAAACCGTGCGCGCCCTGGTCGAGACCTTCCCGATGCTGTCGCGGCTCAAGATGCTGCGGCAATGGGGCGGGATCGTGGACATGACCGGCGACCGCTCGCCCATCCTGTCGGCGACGCCGGTCGGCAATATCTTCGTCAATTGCGGCTGGGGCACCGGCGGGTTCAAGGCGATCCCCGGCTCGGGCTGGGCGATGGCCGAGCTGATCGCCAAGGGGCAGCCGGGGCCGCTGGCCGCCGAATTCGGCCTGAACCGCTTTGCCGAGGGCCGCTTTATCGACGAAAGCGTCGCCGCGGGGGTGGCGCATTGATGGCGCATGCGGGCGGGAAATTGCTTGACGGGCGGCGGTTTGGGCCGGATTCCGCCCAAGTTCGGGCTGTCGCGAAAACATTACCGCGGCCCATGGGAAACTCTTTGCGCGCCCGTGCATTGTGGGGAAACGTCACCACCATGACCAAGGAGCTTTCTTCATGGCCGAACAGAACAAGAGCAACCTGTGGCTCATCATCGGCGCGGTCGTCGTCGTGCTGGCCGTCATCTACTGGTTCATGTCCTCGGGCACCGCGCCCGACGAACCCGCAGAAACCGGCGCGGCCATGCCGACCGAAACGATGCCGGCCGACCCTGCCGCCGATCCTGCCGCCGACGCAATGGATGGCGCCGTCAGCGTCGAGCCCGCGGAACCGGCCGCTCCGGCCTCGAACTGAGGCAGGTCCTTTTCCGGCAGCCGCCGGGAACTCTTCTGCAGTGGAACCGGGGGGCATGCGCCCCTCGGCTTCCTCTGGTTTGGCGGGGGCGCTCTGATGGTGCGCGACCCCGGTCTTGAACAGGCGATACGCGACGATCTGGGCGATGTGCCCGCCCTGTCGGAAAAGCCGATGTTCGGCGGCCTGTGCTTTCTGTCCCATGGCAACATGATCTGCGCCGCCCGTCAGGGGGGCGCCATGTATCGCGTGGGCAAGCCCCGTTACCATGATGCGCTGGCCCTGCCCGGCGCCGCCCCCATGATCCATGGCGGGCGCGAAAAGCCCGGCTATGTCTGGCTGCCGGACCCCCAGCTTTCCGATGACGCCACGCGCGCCCGCCTGACCGGCTGGGCGCTGGAATGCGTGGCCGCCCTGCCGCCGAAGGAGTGAACCATGCTGACCCTGACCTGTCCCTGCTGCGGCGTGGCCGCCGAGGAAACCGAGCTTCATGCCGGCGGCGAGGCGCATCTGAAGCGCTTTGGCCCCGGCTCCTCGGATGCGGAATTCGAGGGCTATCTGTTCGCCCGCAAGAACCCTAGGGGCGTCCATTTCGAGCGCTGGCGCCATGCCTATGGCTGCGGCAAGTGGTTCCTGGCGGCGCGCTGCACCGCCACGCTGCAGGTCTTTGCCACCTATAGCGCGCAGACCCCGTATCCCCCGGCCGAGGTCGTCGCCGCCATCCGCGCCGCGCGCCCCGACTGGCAGCCCGACTGGACCGAAACCCCGACCACCCCTGCCGAAAGCCCGAACGCATGACCCAGACCGGACCTTTCCGCCTGTCCTCCGGCGGCCGCCTGATCGACCGCGCCTATCCGTTGCCCTTCCGCTTTGACGGCCGCCAGTTGCGCGGGCTGCGCGGCGATACGCTGGCCTCGGCGCTGCTGGCCAATGGCCAGATGCTGATGGGCCGCAGCTTCAAATATCATCGCCCGCGCGGCCCCATCGCCTCGGGCGCCGAGGAACCCAACGCGCTGCTGGGCCTGGGCCATGGTGGCCGGTTCGAGCCGAACCAGCGCGCCACCACCACGCCGCTGGTCGGCGGCATGGCCACGACCAGCCAGAACTGCTGGCCCAGCCTGACGGCGGATGTCGGCGCGGTGAACAGCTGGCTTTACCGGTTTTTCCCGGCGGGGTTCTATTACAAGACCTTCATGTGGCCGCGCGGCTTCTGGAAACATGTGTTCGAGCCGGTGATCCGTCGCTCGGCCGGGCTGGGCAAGGCCCCGACCGAGGCCGATCCCGACACATACGAACAGGCCTATGCGCATGTCGATCTGGTCGTCGTGGGCGGCGGCATCGCCGGTCTGACGGCGGCGCTGGATGCGGCGAAGTCCGGAAAATCCGTCTGGGTGCTGGAACAGACCCCGCATTTCGGTGGCCGCACGCCGACCGATCACGCCGATGGGCAGGCGCGCGTCGATGCGCTGATCGCCGAATTGCGCGCCATGCCGAACGTCAACCTGCGCCGCAACACCATGGCGACCGGGCTTTACGATCACGGCTATCTGCTGGCGCGTGAGGCGCTGGCCGATCACGACCCCAATGCCGGCATCCCGCGCCAGCGGTTGTGGCGCATTCGCGCGGGCCATGTCGTTGTCGCCTCGGGCGCGCTGGAACGCCCGCTCAGCTTTGCGGGCAACGATGTGCCGGGCGTCATGCTGGCCTCGGCCGTGCGCGATTTCATTGGCGACTATGGCGTCGCGCCGGGGCGCCGCATTGTCGTGGTCACCAATAACGACGACGCCTATCGCACGGCGCTGGCGGCGCTGGATGCGGGGCTTGAGGTGCCGGTGATCCTCGATGCGCGCAGCAGCGCCGGCGGTGCCCTGCCCGAGGCGGCGCGCGCGCGCGGCATCCGCGTGCTGACCGATGCCGCGATTGCCGGCATCAAGGGCGGCCAGTCGGTCGAGGCCGTCAAGCTATGCGCCCATTCCGGCAGCGGCGAGGTGACCGAAACCATTGAGGCCGATTGCGTCGCCATGTCCGGCGGCTGGTCGCCGGTCGTGCACCTGTGGTCCCATTGCGGCGGCAAGCTGAACTGGAGCGATACGCAGAGCATGTTCGCCCCCGACCCGAACCGCCCGCCGACCGGCGCGGACGGCAAGGCCATGGCATCCTGCGTGGGGGCGGCCTCGGGCGATCTGCTGGTTGCGGATGCGACGGGGGCGGCGGCGGAATCGGCGATCATGCCGGTCTGGGTCATGCCGACCCATGCCACCCGCAAGATGAAGTTCAAGATGTTCCTGGATTTCCAGAACGATGTGAAGGTCTCGGATGTCGAACTGGCCGCGCAAGAGGGCTATCACAGCGTCGAACATACCAAGCGCTATACCACGCTGGGCATGGCGACCGATCAGGGCAAGGTCAGCAATATCAACGGGCTGGCCGTGCTGTCCGGGGCGCTGAACCAGCCGATCCCGGCGACCGGCACGACGACCTTCCGCCCGCCCTATACACCCCTGACCCTCGGCACCATCGCAGCCGAGGCGCGGGGCGAGCTGTTCCAGCCCCTGCGCAAGACCCCGATGCATGGCTGGCATCAGGCCAAGGGCGCCTATTGGGAACCTGTCGGCCATTGGCGGCGGCCCTATTGCTATCCGCAGGGCGCGGAAAGCCATGCCGAGGCGGTGGCGCGCGAAATCCGCGCGGTGCGGGCCAGTGTCGGAACGCTGGATGCCTCGACCCTGGGCAAGATCGTGGTCAAGGGGCCGGATGCGGGGAAATTCCTCGACATGATGTATACCGGCATGATGTCCACCCTGCCGGTCGGCAAATGCCGTTACGGGCTGATCTGCAACGAAAACGGCTTTCTGATCGACGATGGCGTGGCCGCGCGGCTGTCGGAGGACACCTGGCTGGTCCACACGACCACCGGCGGCGCCGACCGCATGCACGGCCATTTCGAGGACTGGCTGCAATGCGAATGGTGGGACTGGCAGGTCTATACCGCCAATGTCACCGAGCAATGGGCCCAGATTGCCGTGGTCGGCCCCAAGGCGCGGGTGCTTCTGGAGCGTCTGGGCGGGATGGACCTGTCGGCCGAGGCTTTGCCCTTCATGGGCTGGGCCGAGGGCGAGATCGCCGGCATCCCGGCGCGGGTCTATCGCATCAGCTTCTCGGGCGAGCTCAGCTTTGAGGTCGCCGTACCCGCGAACCGGGGCCTTGAGCTGTGGGAAAAGCTGCACGAGGCCGGGGCCGATCTGAACATCACCCCCTATGGCACCGAGGCCATGCATATCATGCGCGCCGAAAAGGGTTTCATCATGATCGGCGACGAAACCGATGGCACGGTGATCCCGCAGGATCTGGGCATGAGCTGGGCGATCTCCAAGAAGAAAGAGGACTATATCGGCAAGCGTGCGCAGCAGCGCAGCCATATGACCGACCCGGATCGCTGGAAACTGGTCGGTCTGGAAAGCCTGGATGGCCGGATGCTGCCCGATGGCGTCTATGCCGTGGCCGAAGGCGTCAACGGCAATGGCCAGCGCAATGTGCAGGGGCGCGTGACCTCGACCTATATCTCGCCCACCCTGGACAAACCCATTGCCATGGGTCTGGTCAGGCACGGCCCCGAGCGCATGGGCGAGGTGCTGGAATTCCCGGTCGCGGGACAGGAAAGCTATAAGGCGCGGATCTGCGATCCGGTGTTTTACGACAAGGAAGGGAGCCGGGCGAATGGCTGAGGCACTGGCAAGGATTTCGCAAATCGACGATCTGGGCATGATCCAGATCCGTGCCGATCTGGGCCGCGCAGGCGATGCGATTGCCGAGGCGGCCGGGCTGGCGCTACCGGGGCAGGGCCGGGTGACCACGGATGGCAGCCGCATCCTGGGCTGGATGTCGCCCGATGAGCTGCTGCTGGTCCTGCCCCGGGCCGAGGCGGCGCAGGCGCTGGCGGCCCTGCAGGATGCGCTGTCGACCGAACACGCGCTGGTTCTGGATGTCAGCGACATGCGCGCGGCCTTTCGCATTCAGGGCGACAAGGCGCTGCATGTGCTGATGAAGCTGTGCCCTGCCGATCTGGCCTCGATGCCGCAGGACGGGCTGCGCCGGACCCGTGCCGCGCAGGCCGCCTGCGGCATCTGGCGCGAGCCGGGCGGCTATGTGCTGATCGGCTTCCGCTCGGTCGCCGATTACCTGCGCGGGTTGCTGCAGGGCGCGGCGCTTCCGGGCTCGCAGCTGGACCCGCGCTGACACCGGGGCTTGCGGCGCGGCGGCCAAGGCGCTTGGATGGGGCGGAACGCAGAAGGTGGACCCCATGCGCCTTGCCCTGATCCTTGCCTGCGCCCTGATCCTTGTGCCGCCCGCCCGGGGCGTCATGGCGCAAGAGCAGCGGCCGGCGGTGCTGATGTGCCAGATGATCGACGAAAGCGGCACCGGCTGGGTGCCGGATTTCCTGATGCTGACCCGGCGGACCTCGGGGCCGGAAAGCGGCCGGATCGAGGTGTTCGATGGTGTGCTGCAAACCCTGGTCGGCCGCCCGATCCAGGCCTTTGTCACCGCCGACGGCCGCGATTCGCGCAGCTATGGCTGGGCGCTGGCGGGGGTGCGCAATGCCGCGGGCCAGCGGGCCGAGCGGCTGGATTATCGGCTGACCGTGCACAAGGCCGATGGCGCGGCCCGGCTGGAGGTCGTCGCCCAGGGTTACGACAATATCATGACCGGCAGCGGGGTTTGCGGCTCGCCCGACGGTTAGCCCGGAACTTCGCCGCGGGGCTCCGTGTTGAGCCGATGACGGGGCTTTCCCCTGCCCTGGTTCCATGCCAGAACATTATCGGTAATTGCTGGAAAGGAAACCGCACATGGCCTTCACTCTTCCCAATCTTCCCTATGCGCATGACGCCCTGGCAGCCGGCGGCATGTCGCAGGAGACGCTGGAATTTCACCACGACATCCACCACAAGGCATATGTCGATAACGGCAACAAGCTGATCGCCGGTACCGAGTGGGAAAACAAGTCGCTGGAAGAGATCGTCAAGGGCACCTACCAGTCCGGCGCGGTCGCCCAGAACGGTATCTTCAACAATGCCAGCCAGCACTGGAACCACACCCAGTTCTGGGAAATGATGGGGCCGAATCCCGGTGCCATGCCCGGTGAGCTGGAAAAGGCGCTGACCGAAGCCTTTGGCTCGGTTGACAAGTTCAAGGAAGACTTCGCCGCCGCCGGCGCCGGTCAGTTCGGCTCGGGCTGGTGCTGGCTGGTCAAGGATACCGATGGCAGCCTGAAGGTCACCAAGACCGAAAACGGCGTGAACCCGCTGTGCTTTGGCCAGACCGCGCTGCTGGGCTGCGATGTGTGGGAACATTCCTATTACATCGATTTCCGCAACAAGCGCCCGGCTTACCTGTCGAACTTTCTCGACAAGCTGGTGAACTGGGAAAACGTGGCCTCGCGCCTGTAACCCCCGCGCCATTCCCGCTCAGGGCCCGCCATGTCGGCGGGCCTTTTCGTTTCAGGGTCGGGCGCGTGCCTCGCGCACCAGGATCACCCCGTTTTCGGGCAGGCGCAGCCGCCAGCCGGCATGCCACAGGCGAAAGGCCAGCTCGTGAATCCTGTCCTGATGGCGGTCGAACATGGCGCCGGTCACCCAGTCGCACAGCTCCCAGGAATTTCCCGCCGCGGCATAGAGCGGCTCGGTCAGGAAGATCCGCGCCGCGATGGCGGGTAGCTCCCTTTCGGGGCTGGGCAGCAGCAGGTCGCGCTCGAACAGATAGGACAGGCCCGTGGTCATGGCGAGCCGGTAATCGGCATCGGGCGCCTCGCGCGCGATCACCTCGACCCGCGACCAGTCGATCTGGTCATTGGGCTTGGTCCGGTCGATCGTGTCGGCAATCCGCGCCACCATGTCCTGCGCCTCGCGCGCCGAGAGAATCGGCGCCGGCGCGGTCAGGTAGTGATCAAGGCGACGGTGCATCTCGGTACCGCCGGGAAACAGCGCGAAACAGGCCTTGCGGGTGTCGGTACCGGTGGCGGAGAGGCCAAAGATCAGCCGGTAATCCGAGTCGATCTCGGCCGGGAGCGGGTCGGGGCGCGGATCGGCGCCCGGATCGCGGTCGAAGGCATCGTGCCAGGCGGTCTGCCAGGCGGCAAGCTTCTGCGATATCCAGAGGTTTTGCCGCTCTCGCTCGGATTCCGGGTCTGAGACCGGACGTCCCAGGAATGTTTGCAGCCAGTTCGTCATGAAGATGCCCGGTTTGCCTGCGCTGGTCTGGCCGGTTCGCGGCCCGGCGGGGTCAGTTTGCCCCGCCGCCCGGCGCTTGACCATCCCGATCCTGCCGGGTGCGGGCGCGGCAGGCGGGCAACCGCGCACCCCTTGCCCTTGGCGCGAAACAATCGCATGGCTGAGAGGCTGGAAAAGGATGGCGGGATGACCGAACGAAGCAAGGGTTTCCTGGCGATAATCGCCTGTTGCGTGACCTGGGGCCTGTCGCCGGTATATTACCGCCTGCTGGCCGATGTCCCGGTGATCGAGGTACTGGCGCATCGCACGATCTGGTCCTTGCTGCTGTTTCTGGCGATTTTTGCCGTCCAGGGCCGGCTGGGCGATCTGCCCCGCGCGATCCGGGGCCCCTGGGCCGGGCGGATCGCGCTGGCGGCGCTGACCATCTCGGGCAATTGGGGGCTGTTCATCTGGGCGGTGCAGGCGGGCCATGTCGTGCAGACCTCGCTGGGCTATTACATCTATCCGCTGGTGGCGGTGCTGCTGGGCGTGCTGGCCTATGGCGAGCGGTTGGGCCGGTTTCAGGCGCTGGCCGTGGCGCTGGCGGTGCTGGCCGTGGCCCTGCTGACCTGGGGGCTGGGCGTCGCGCCATGGATCAGCCTTACGCTGGCGGCCAGCATGGGGTTTTATGGCGTGATAAAGAAATCCCTGCCGCTGGGGCCGGCCATGTCGGTCGGTGGCGAAGTGGCGCTGCTGACGCCGCTGGCGCTGCTCTGGCTGGCCTTGCAGGGGGGCGGCGCGCTGCCTGCGGGGCTGAGCGCGCCGCTGGCCTTCGGCAGCGGCTGGGGCGTTTCCCTGCTGCTGGCGTTTTCCGGTGTGATCACGGCGATTCCGCTGGTCCTGTTCGCCTATTCCGCCCGCCGGGTCGAGATGACGACGCTGGGCCTGATGTTCTATCTGAACCCGACCTTGCAGTTTCTCTGCGCCGTGGCGCTGTTCGGCGAGCGGGTGACCGGCTGGCACGTCATCGCCTTCGCGATGATCTGGACCGCGCTGGCGATCTATTCCGTGGCCGGTATCCGGCAATCTCGGCGCGCGGTGGCATTGGCAAACGGGTGAAACCCCGTATAGAACAGCGCGAAAGACTTGCGGGGACCACATGGCCAATCAGAACGACAGCTTTATCGACGAGGTCACCGAGGATCTGCGCCGCGACCGGCTGTTCAACCTGTTCCGCCGCTATGGCTGGATCGCGATTCTGCTGATTCTGGCGCTGGTCGGCGGCACCATCTGGCGCGAATATGCGCGCAATCAGGCCGAAGCGCAGGCGCAGGCATGGGGCGACGCGATTCTGGCCGCGCAGCAGACCGAGGATCCGATCGAAGCGCTTGCCGCCGTCGATCCGGCCGGCGTCGCGGGCCGCAAGGCCCTGTCCGAGATGCTGGCCGCCGGCGCCGAGATCGAGGCCGGTCAGGCCGGGCAGGCGGCCGAACGTCTGAAGGCCGCGGCGGCGGGCGTGGCGGATGACCCGCTGCTGCACGATCTTGCCCTGCTCAAGGCGGTGATGGTGGCCGGCCCCGGCATGGACGCGGCCGAGCGCGACGAGATCCTGGCCGGCCTGTCCAAGCCCGGCGCGCCGTTCGAACTGCTGGCGCTGGAGCAAAAGGCGGTGGCGCTGATCGGCGCCGGACGGACCGATGACGCGATCACCCTGATCGGCCAGATTCAGCAAAAGGACGGCCTGGCCGAAGGCTTGCGCCGCCGTCTCGCCGAGATGATGATCACGCTTGGCGCGGAGGCCGAACAGATTGGCGGCCCCGGCCCGCAACCGATGCCGGCGCCGCCGGTGAACTGACAGCCGGCCCCGCCGCGCAAAGATGGAGAGAGCGATGACGAGGTTCCAGCTGATCGCCGCCTTGGCGGGCCTGACGGTTCTTTCGGCCTGTATTCAGCGCGAAGAGATCCTGCAGGGCGAGCGCCTCGACCCGCGCGACGTGCTGTCCGAGGGCGCCCCGGCGGCCGAGGGGCCGGCCGCGCCGACCGGCACGGCGCTGTCGCTGCCGGCGGTCCGCGGCAATGCCGACTGGCCGCAGCGGGCCGGCAGCGCCCAGCATGTCGCGGGCAATATGGCGATCGGGGCCGGCACCGGCCGGGTCTTTGCCGCCGATATCGGCGCGGCCTCGGACCGGCGTCAGCGGATCACCGCCGCCCCCGTCGTCGCGTCGGGCCTGGTCTTTACCATGGACAGCCATGCCCGCGTGACCGCCACCACCACCGGTGGCGGACAGGCCTGGAGCGTCGATCTGCGCCCCGCGACCGAGGGCGGCAACAGCGCCTCGGGCGGCGGGCTGGCCTATGAGGGCAACCGCGTCTTCGCGACAACCGGCTATGGCGAGCTGGTCGCGCTGGATGCGCGCACCGGCGGCATCGCCTGGCGGCAGCGGGTCGAGGCGCCGGTCAGCGGCGCGCCGACCGTCTCGGACGGGGTGGTCTATCTGCTGGGCCGCGACGCCACCGGCTGGGCGGTGCGCGCCAATGACGGCAAGGTGCTGTGGCGCGCCTATGGCAATGACGGCATGGCCGGGGTGTTGGGCGTCTCGTCGCCCGCCGTGTCGGGAAATGCGGTGGTGTTTCCCTTTGCCACCGGCCAGTTGCTGGCCGTGGACCGGGAAAGCGGCAACCAGCTCTGGTCCGCCGATGTCGCCGGTTCGCGCCTTGGCCGTTCGATCACGCTGTTTCGCGACATGACCGGCGACCCGGTGATCGCCGGCGGAACCGTCTATGCCGGCACCAGCTCGGGGCGTTCGGGGGCCTTTGACCTGGCGACGGGCATGCAGAAATGGGCGGCGCGCGAGGGGGCCTCGAGCCCGGTTCTGGCGGTCGGAAACTCGGTCTTTCTGGTCAACGATCAGGCGCAGCTGATCCGGCTGGATGCCGCGAACGGCGCGCGGATCTGGATGCAGAAACTGCCCTATTTCACCAAGCAGATCGTGCGCAAGCAGGACAGGGTGTGGAACCATTACGGCCCGGTCCTGGCGGGCAGCAAGCTTTATATCGCCTCGTCCGACGGCTATCTGCGGGTATTCGATCCGGCCTCGGGCGCGCTGATCGGCACGGCTGAGATCCCCGGCGGCGCGGCGGCCGCGCCGGCGGTGGCCGGGCAGACGCTGTATGTCGTCACCCATGACGGCCAGTTGATCGCCTATCGCTGATGAGCTTTACCCTCGCCATCGTCGGGCGGCCCAATGTCGGCAAGTCCACCCTGTTCAACCGCCTTGTCGGCAAGCGGCTGGCGCTGGTCGACGACCAGCCCGGCGTCACCCGCGACCTGCGCGAGGGGCAGGCGCGGCTGGGCGATCTGCGCTTTATCGTGATCGACAGCGCCGGTCTGGAAATGGCCGATGACGACAGCCTGCAGGGCCGCATGCGCCGGCTGACCGAACGCGCCGTGGACGAGGCGGATATCTGCCTGTTCGTTCTGGACGCGCGCGCCGGCGTGACGGCGGCGGACGAATATTTCGCCGATATCCTGCGCAAACGCGCGAAACACGTCATCATCGCCGCCAATAAGGCCGAAGGCCGCGCCGGCGAGACGGGCGCGATGGAGGCCTATGCCCTGGGCCTGGGCGAGCCGCTGCGCATCTCGGCCGAGCATGGCGAGGGGATGGACGATCTCTACCGCGCCCTGCAACCTCTGGCCGAGCAGTTCGCGGCGCAGAATATCCAGCAGGCGCCGGAAACCGATGTCGCTGTCGAGGATGGCGACGAGACCGAGGACTGGCGGCCCAGTGCCTCGAAACCCCTGCAGATCGCGGTGATCGGCCGCCCGAATGCCGGCAAATCGACGCTGATCAACAAGATCCTGGGCGAGGACCGGCTGCTGACCGGCCCCGAGGCCGGGATCACCCGCGATTCGATCAGCGTCGGGGCCGATTTCATGGGCACGCCGATGCGCATTTTCGACACGGCCGGGATGCGCAAGAAGGCGCGCGTCACCGACAAGGTCGAAAAGCTGTCGGTCGCCGACGGGCTGCGCGCCGTGCGCTTTGCCGAGGTCGTGGTGGTGCTGCTGGATGTGGGCATCCCCTTCGAGCAGCAGGACCTGCGCATCGCCGATTTTGCCGAGACCGAGGGGCGCGCGGTCGTGGTCGCCGCCAATAAATGGGACCTCGAAGAGGACAAGCCCGAAAAGCTTAAGGAATTGCGCGAAAGCTTCGAGCGGCTGCTGCCGCAGCTCAAGGGCGCGCCCCTGGTCACCGTCTCGGCCCGCACCGGCAAGGGGCTGGATCGGCTGCATAACGCGATCATCAAGGCGCATGAGGTCTGGAACCGGCGCATCACCACCGCCAGGCTGAACCAATGGCTGTCCGCGATGACCGAGGCGCATCCGCCGCCCGCCCCCGGCGGCCGCCGGATCCGGCTGCGCTACATGACGCAGGTCAAGACCCGGCCGCCGGCCTTTGTCGTCATGGCCACCCATACCGACAAGCTGCCCGACAGTTATGCGCGCTATCTGGTCAACGGGTTGCGGACCGATTTCGACATGCCCGGCACGCCGATCCGGCTGACCTTTCGCGATCAGGGCGAAAAGAACCCCTACAAGGCCAAGGCGAACAAGATCAGCCAGTCCGGCGCGCTCTCCAAGCACAAGAACCGGCAAAAGCCCAAGGGCGCCTAGCGCGCGCCCCCGGCCGTTCAGGCCAGCCGGCCGTCCGCGCCCAGCCGCGTCCTGCCGCCCAGATAGGGGTGCAGCGCTTCGGGCAGGATGACCGAGCCATCCTCTTGCTGGCCGTTTTCCAGCACCGCGATCAGCGTGCGCCCGACCGCCAGACCCGAGCCGTTCAGCGTATGGACGAATTCCGGCTTGCCGCCGGCTTCGGGGCGATAGCGGGCGTTCATCCGCCGGGCCTGGAAATCGCCGCAATAGCTGACGCTCGAGATTTCGCGATACTTGCCCTGACCGGGCAGCCAGACCTCGAGGTCATGGGTGATGCGGGCGCCAAAGCCCATATCGCCACCGCACAGGACCATGGTGCGATAGGGCAGGCCCAGCCGTTCCAGCACGGTTTCGGCGCAGCGTGTCATGCGGGCATGTTCCGCCACGCCCGAGGCCGCATCGGTGATCGAGACCATCTCGACCTTTTCGAACTGGTGCTGGCGCAGCATGCCGGCGGTGTCACGCCCGGCGCTGCCCGCCTCGGAGCGGAAACACTGGCTATGGGCGACATAGCGGCGCGGCAGGTAATCGTGTTCGATCAGGCTGCCATTGACGATATTGGTCAGCGTGACCTCGGCGGTGGGGATCAGCCACCAGCCCTCGCGGGTCTGATAGCTGTCCTCGCCGAATTTCGGCAACTGCCCGGTGCCCTCCATCATCTCGGAGAGGACCAGAACCGGGGTCCAGGTCTCGGTCAGGTCGTGCTCAAGCGTGTGCAGGTCCAGCATGAACTGCGCCAGCGCCCGGTGGATGCGCGCGACCCCGCCCGACAGCAGCACGAAGCGCGAGCCCGACAGCTTGGCGGCGGTCTCGAAATCCATGCCCGGGCGGGCGCCCTCGATCTCGTAATGCTCGCGCGGGGTGAAATCGAAGGCACGCGGCGCGCCCCAGCGGCGGATCTCGACATTGTCGTTCTCATCCGCGCCCGGGGGTACGCTGTCCAGCGGCAGGTTCGGGAGGCCCAGCAGCAGATCGCGCAGCCGGGCGTCAAGCGCGGCGGCCTCGGCCTGCATCTGGCCGGTCTCATCCTTCTTGGCGGTGACCAGTTCGCGCAGGCGCTGGAACTCGGCCTCGTCGCCGCGCCCCTTGGCGGCGCCGGCCTCCTTGCTGGCCTTGTTCTGCTCGGCCTGGGCGGCCTCGGCGGCGGCGATGCGGGCGCGGCGATCGGCATCCAGCGACAGGATCTCGGACGAAACCGGCGGCAGGTTGCGCAGCGCCAGGGCTGCGTCGAAAGCGGCGGGGTTTTCGCGAATGGCGCGGATGTCGTGCATGGCTGACCTGTTTCGGTAAGTGCTTACTGGCGCCCCAGATAACCCATGCCCGCCCGGGGCGAAAGCCTCAGCCCGCCTGCCGCGCCTGATCCAGCATCGCCCGCAGGACGCCAAAGAACCTGTCGGCACCGGGATAGCCCTCGAAGCGGGCCATTTCGCGGCCGCCGCGCAGCAGGATGAAGGTGGGCGACAGCCAGGGCCGGCGGGCCAGCGCCAGCCCGTCGGGATAGGGGCCGTCCATATCGACCATGAAGACCGGCGCCGCCCGCCCCTCGGGCCTTGCGCCATAGACGGGGCCGATCTCGCGATCCCATTGGGCGCAATAGACGCAGCCTTTCGCGCGCACCATCATCAGGCGCAGATCCGAGGTTGCCCGCGCCGGCGTGCCCGCCAGGGCCGCCAGCCCGCCCATCACAAAGCCCCGTCTCAGCATGCCGCGCTCCGTCCTGCGTCCCGCCCCGACATAGGCCGCGCGGTCCCCGGCCACAACCGCCCGGCGTTTACATGTCCGTCATGTGCACCTATCCACGGGTTGCGGGGGCGGACGGCCCCCGTGTTACGAACCTGCCATTCCAGAGGCCGCATGGACGACCTGACGCAGCCCCTTGTTCACGGCAATCGCCGCGCCCTGTCGCGGGCGATCACGCTGATCGAAAGCACGCGCGGCGATGACCGCCTGCGCGCCACCGCGCTGCTGGCCGAACTTCCCCACCGGCAGGCGCTGCGCATCGGCCTGTCCGGCACGCCGGGGGTCGGGAAATCGACCTTTATCGAAAGCTTCGGACAGATCCTGACCGCGCAGGGCCTGAAGGTCGCGGTCCTGGCGGTGGATCCCAGTTCGGCCCGGTCGGGTGGCTCGATCCTGGGCGACAAGACCCGGATGGAGATGCTGGCCCGCGATCCCAACGCCTTCATCCGGCCCTCGCCCTCGCGCGCCGAATTGGGCGGCGTCGCGCGCCGCACCCGCGAAACCATCCGCCTGTGCGAGGCGGCGGGCTTCGATACCGTGCTGGTGGAAACCGTGGGCGTCGGCCAGTCCGAGACCCTGGTGGCCGATATGACCGATCTCTTCGTGCTGCTGCTGGCGCCGGCGGGGGGCGACGAATTGCAGGGCGTCAAGCGCGGAATCATGGAAATCGCCGATCTGATCCTGGTCAACAAGGCCGATGGCGCGCTGCGCGACACCGCCTTGCGCACGGTTGCCGATTACGCGGGTGCGCTGCGGCTGTTGCGCAAGCGCCCGCAGGATCCGCCGGGCTATCCCCGGGCGCTGCCGGTTTCCGCCACCACCGGCGAAGGGCTGGACAAGGCCTGGGCGCAGATGACGGAACTGGCCGAATGGCGCCGCGAGCACGGGCATCTTGCCACCCGCAGGGCCGAACAGGCGCGGCAATGGTTCCTGTCCGAACTGCGCGCCGGACTGCTGGCCCGGCTGGATCGGCCCGAGGTGCGGGCGTGCCTGCGCCAAACCGGCGACGAGGTGGCGCGGGGCGCGCTCGATCCGGCGGCGGCGGCGGCGCAGATGCTCGACTGGCTCGCCGCGGCCAGGGCCGCCGATTCCTAGACAGCGGCGCCGCGCGCGACGACAGCGAAAACGATTCGGTCATGCGCGCCGGACGCTTTGCGCGTCGCGGCGCGGATCGACGGAACGCTGACCCGGCCCGGCGGAATATCGCCCAGAACTGCCGCGACCCGCGCCGGCGGTATCGGCGCCGGCGGGGCCGCGCGCAAAGGGCGTCATGCGCCTGCTATCGACCTGTCCCAAAGGCGATCCCAAGGCGCCGAGATGTGACAGGTCTTTCGTGCAACGGCGTGAACATAAATGCCGAAAACCGATTCCGGACCGTGTTGTCAGGTCCCGAACCGGCCCTGCGGATGCGCGGAACCCGGGGCGGTTGTCGATGGGCGCCATGTCGTGCCAGACGCAACCGGCGGCCATGGCGCGGGGCTTTCCCGTCGGCGGAAAGCGGCGAAGGCCGGACCGGCCGGGCGCATGGAATTCTGGACGGACCCCCCGCCTTCATGGCAATCTTGGAGGCGTGTTCCGGTCCGCCAGGCGATAGTTTTGTAAAAGTTTCGATCCGGGCGGCCGCATTTGCCGCGGTCGGGAAGGTTCAGGAGGTTAACGAGATGAAATTGAACTTCACCCGGGCCCCGATGGACATGTTTCATATGCTGGGCATTCATCCGGGGGTGCATTACGTGCCGCCGCGTCCCGGATGGGTGATGCGGCCCGCCGAGCGCGCGAGGATACGCGGATTCGCCGCCAGCGAAAACAACGCCATGCGCGCCATGCAGCAGGAAAGCATCGAAAATCTCGAAGACCGGCTGATGGACGATGTGATGGAAATCAACACCGCGCCGGTCGTGCTGGAGGATGCGCGATTCGTCAAGGACGGCATCCTGATCGCCGGCCGCGCGCTGCTGAACGGCGCCTCGGGCGACCGGCTGCGGCGCAAATACGACCTGCGCAATCCGGGCCAGAAAAAGCAGGACCGGCTCGCCGACGCGTTTCGCCGCGCCAAGCGCCAGGGCGAAAAGCAGCTGCCGGTCTGGAAGGATCCCTGCGACCGGTTCGATATCGCGATAGATGTGAAAAACGGCTTCAACTACTATCACTTCACCCAGGAATCGCTGGGGTCTCTGGCGCATTTCGCGACCGATGACAGCGGCCGGCCGATCAACCTGCATTTCCCCCCGGGCGATGTCCGCAGCTTCGTGATGAACTTTGTCACGACGATATTTCCGCAGCTGGCCGACCGGGTGCGGATCCTGTCCAGGACCAAGCGCTACGATCATGTGCGCTCGGTCTTTTCGCACCGGCATTACCTGTATCAGGTCGCCGATGAGCGTATCCCCAGGGCCGCCGCCGTATCCGGGGAAGGCCGCTGGCAGCGGCTCCGCCACGAGATCATCAGCCGCCGCAAGGTGATGCTGTCCTCTTATGATTCCAACCTGCGGCTGCTGCGCGAACACGCGCTGCGGCATGTGTCGCAATCGCTGGTCTCGTCGATGCCGCGGCTGGTCTGGATGGGGCGCGACGAAAGCGGCGACGCCCGCGCGCGCGGGATCAGCGGGCATCAGGCGCTGCTGGAGGAACTGACCGCGCGCGGCTTCGAGACGGTGGTGTTCGAGCATCTTACCCCGGCCGAGCAGATCGCCGCCATGCAGGCCGCCGATATCGTCATCGCGCCGCATGGGGCGGGGCTGGTCAATATGGTCTACGCGCGTCCCGACACCCTGGTGATCGAGATCGGTTCGCGTCAGTCGCAGCTGCATCGCTGGGGCGTCTTCCATTCCGCCGCGCATGTATCGCGATGCCGCTATGACGCGGTTTTCGCCGACAGCATGGGCGATACCGACCCCGAGCGCGTGCCGCCCATCTCGCAGGGATTGCTGGGCGTGCAGCTTGGCCCGCGCGCCATCGGGCAGATCCTGCAGATCCTGGATCAGGCGATGGAGCCGGCCGTGCTGCAGGCCGCGCATTCAGCCGCCTGAACTCTCCAGCATGGCGCGCAGATCATAGACCAGATCCAGCGCGGCGCGCGCGGTCATCTCGTCGGGGTTCAGCGCGCGCAGCCTGTCCTCGACCGCCGAGACCCGTGGCGCGGCGGGGGGCGGCGCGGGGGCGGCGCGAAACAGCGGCAGATCGTCGAGCAGCGCGGCGGGGCGGCCGGCGCCCTTGTCCTCGCCGCTTTCGAGCTGGTGCAGGATCTCGCGGGCGCGTTCCACCACCACCGTCGGCAGTCCCGCCAGCCGCGCCACCTGCACGCCGTAGGAACGATCCGCCGCGCCCTTGCGCACCTCGTGCAGAAAGATCACCTCGCCCTCCCATTCGCGGACGGCGACGGTGGCGTTCTCGACGCCGGGCAGACGGGCGGAGAGCGATGTCATCTCGTGGTAATGGGTGGCAAACAGCGCCCGGCAGCGGTTCGCGCCGTGCAGATGCTCCATCACCGCCCAGGCGATGGATAGCCCGTCCCAGGTCGCGGTGCCGCGCCCGATCTCATCGAGGATCACCAGCGCATGATCGTCGGCCTGGTTCAGGATCGCGGCTGTCTCGACCATCTCGACCATGAAGGTCGAGCGTCCCCGCGCCAGATCGTCGGCCGCGCCCACGCGGCTGAACAGCTGGCTGACCATGCCGATATGGGCGCGCGTCGCGGGGACATAGCCGCCCGCCTGCGCCAGAATCGCGATCAGCGCGTTCTGGCGCAGGAATGTCGATTTGCCGGCCATGTTCGGCCCGGTCAGCAGCCAGATCGCCGGGGTTTCGCCCAAGGTCAGGGCGCAGTCATTGGCGACGAAAGCCTGACCCTTGCGTTTCAGCGCGCGTTCGACGACCGGGTGGCGGCCGCCCTCGATCAGAAAGGCGCGGCTGTCATCGACCTGCGGGCGCACCCAGCCCTCGCCATTGGCCAGATCGGCGAATGCGGCGGTCAGATCGATCTCGGCCAGCGCGCGGGCCGCCTGTCCGATGGGGCCGGCGCGGTCGAGGACGGCGGCGGACAGGCGGGCGAAAATCCCGCGCTCGATGTCCAGCGCGCGGTCGCGGGCATTGAGGATGCGGGTCTCAAGCTCAGACAGTTCCACGGTGGTAAAGCGGATCTGGTTGGCCGTCGTCTGGCGATGGATGAAGCGTTCGTTCAGCGGCGCGGCCAGCATCTTTTCGGCATGGGTCGAGGTGGTCTCGATGAAGTAGCCCAGCACGTTGTTGTGCTTGATCTTCAGGCTGGAGACGCCGGTTTCGGCGATGTAATCGGCCTGCATGCGGGCGATGACGCCGCGGCCCTCGTCGCGAAGGCGGCGGGTTTCGTCCAGTTCGGGGTCAAAATCGGGGGCGGTGAAACCGCCGTCGCGGGTCAGCAGCGGCGGCTCGGCGACCAGCGCCTGATCCAGCAGGTCGATCAATTCGTCATGGCCGGTCAGGTCGCGCGCGGCATCGGCCAGCACGCGGATATCGTCATCGCCCAGCATGGCGGCGATGGCCGCGCCCTGCGTCAGCCCGGCGCGGATCGCCGCCAGATCGCGCGGCCCGCCGCGTTCCAGCGCCAGCCGCGACAGCGCGCGGTCCATGTCGGGCGCGCGGAACAGGGCTTCGCGCAGATCGGCGGTCAGGCGCGTGTCCTCGACCAGATGCGCGACCGCCGCCTGCCGGGCATGGATTTCGGCCAGATCGCGGGACGGCGCGCCGATCCGACGTTCCAGCAGGCGCGCGCCGCCCGCCGTCACGCTGCGGTCTATGGCGGCCAGCAGCGAGCCCTCGCGCCCGCCCGACAGCGCCTGCGTCAGTTCCAGATTGCGCCGGGTCGCGGCGTCGATCTGCATGGCGCCGCCCAGAGCCTCGGGCACGGGGGGGCGGATCAGCGGCATCCGGCCCTTCTGGGTCAGGTCCAGATAATCGGCGATCGCCCCCATGGCCGACAGCTCGGCGCGGCTGAAATTGCCGAAACCGTCCAGCGTTTCCACCCCGAACATGGCGCAAAGCCGGCGCTTGGCGGCGGTCGAGTCGAAGCTGTTCGCGGGCAGTTCGGTCAGCGCCGCCCCTGCCTCGGCGGCCAGATCGTCAAGCTTTGAGCCCTCGGCCGCCAGCAATTCGCGCGGGGCGTGGCGGGCGAGTTCCGGGGCCAGCCTTGCGGGCGGGCAGGTCATGACGCGAAATGCCCCGGTCGAGATATCGACCCAGGCCAGCGCGGACTCGTCGCGCACACTGGCGAAACTGGCCAGGAAATTGTGGCGCCGCGCCTCCAGAAGCGATTCCTCGGTCAGCGTGCCGGGGGTGACAAGGCGCACCACGTCGCGCGCGACGACCGATTTGCTGCCGCGCTTCTTGGCCTCGGCCGGGTCCTCCATCTGCTCGGCGATGGCGACGCGGAAGCCCTTGCGGATCAGGGTCAACAGATAGCTTTCGGCGGCATGGACCGGCACGCCGCACATCGGGATCGGCTGGCCCTGATGGGTGCCGCGCCTGGTCAGCGCGATGTCCAGCGCCGCGGCCGCGGCCACCGCGTCGTCAAAGAACATCTCGTAGAAATCGCCCATGCGATAGAACAGCAGCGCGCCGGGATTGGCCTCGCGGATCGCCAGGTACTGGGCCATCATCGGGGTCGGTTGGTCGCTCATGCCTGCCCTTGTCGCTTGGGGTCGGACCCTTCTAGGGGATGGCGCGGGCGATGCAAACACGGGTCGCAGAATCCATGTGACAGCCGCCCCGCGTTGCGGCATCGTCAAACTCCGGAACAGGCGAGGCTCGGTTATGAAAATTCTGGCTTTGGCCGCAATGTTGTTGCCGCTTGCGGGGGCCGCCACGGCCGCCTGCCCGGACGCGTCGCTGATGCGCAATGCCGCGCGGGGATGGATCGCCGGACAGCGCCTGCCCGACCCTCTGGTCAAGACGGTGCCGGACGGCGAATGCGCCTATGCCCTGTTCCGCAGCGTGCTCGAGGCGGAGCTGGGCGCGCCGGTGGGCGTCAAGGTCGGATTTACCTCGCGCCCCGCGCAGGAGAAATTCGGCATCGACGCGCCGGTCGCGGGCGCGCTCTTCGCGCCGATGCTGCTGCCCGATGGCGCGCGGGTCAGCATGAAAGGCAGCCGCAACCCGTTCTACGAGGCCGATCTGATCGTCACCGTGGGTGATTCGGCGATCATGCGGGCGACGAGCCGCGAAGAGGTCGCGGCGGCGCTCAGCGATCTGCGCCCGTTCATCGAATTGCCGGATCTGGCCCTGCAACAGGGGGTGGTGCCGACCGGGCCGCTGATGGCGGCCTATGGCGTGACGCCCTGGCGCGGCGTGCTGGGCAGCGGCATCCGGATCGCCGATCTGGAAGACCCGGTGGCCGATCTTGCCGCCCTGACGGTCGAGCTGCGCGCCGATGGCGCAAGCGTCGACAGCGGCACCGGCAAGATGCTGTTGGGCCATCCGCTGGACGTGGTGCTGTGGCTGGTCGAAAAGGGCGGCTATGACCTGAAGCCCGGCTCGGTGATCTCGCTGGGTTCGCTCAGTGCGCTGCACCCGGCGGCGGGGCAGCGGATCGAGGCGCGCTATCGCGTCGGGGGCCGCTCGATGCAGGTTGGTGCCATGCTTGTGCCCTAGCCGCGCGGCCCCTGACCGTTTCGGCAGGTCGCGAGAAAACCTTTGCCGGACCGTGGCATGTGTCGCAGAAATGACATTGGGCGCCGCTAGTTGGCATTCAGCCGCGACGCGGCTTGTTCTGGAACGGAGTTGACCAAATGACCATTCAACCGACCGCCGCCGGCCTTGCCGCCCTGGTCGCTCTGGCCGCCTCGGGCGCGGCGCAGGCGCAGGATCTGGCCGCCCTGGAAGAGGCCGCCCGGGCCGAGGGCGTGCTGACCACCATCGCGCTGCCGCATGACTGGTGCGGCTATGGCGATGTGATTGCCGGCTTCAAGGCGAAATACCCCGAAATCACGGTCAATGAGCTGAACCCCGATGCCGGATCGGCCGATGAGCTTGAGGCGATCCGCGCCAACAAGGACAATACCGGCCCGCAGGCGCCCGACGTGATCGATGTCGGCCTGTCCTTCGGCCCGCAGGCCAAGGAAGAAGGCCTGATCCAGCCCTACAAGGTTTCGACCTGGGACACGATCCCCGCCGATGCCAAGGATGCGGACGGCTATTGGTATGGCGACTATTACGGGGTGATGGCATTCGGCGTGAACAGCGACCTGATCGACGCGGCGCCGACAAGCTGGAAGGACCTGACCAAGCCGGAATATGCCAATGCCTTTGCGCTGGCCGGCGATCCGCGCGCCTCGGCGCAGGCGATCATCTCGGTCATGGCGGCGGGCATCGCCAATGGCGGCGAGCCGGGCGAAGCCTCGGGGCAGAAGGGCATGGAGTTGATGGCCGAGGTGAACAAGGCCGGGAATTTCGTGCCCGTCATCGGCAAATCCGCGACCATCGCCCAGGGCGCGACGCCGATCGTCACCGCCTGGGACTATAACCTGCTGTCCTGGCGCGACGGGTTGAACGGCAACCCGCCGGTCGAGGTCATCATCCCCGAGGATGCCGTTGTCGCGGGTGTCTATGTGCAGGCGATCTCGGCCTATGCGCCGCATCCGAATGCCGCGAAGCTGTGGATGGAATACCTGTATTCCGACGAGGGGCAGCTGGGCTGGCTGAAGGGCTATTGCCACCCGATCCGCTTCAACGATCTGGTCGCCGCCGGCAAGGTGCCGCAGGACATGCTCGACGCGCTGCCCGAGGCCTCGGCCTATGAAAAGGCGATCTTCCCTTCGCTTGAGCAGCAAGAGGCCAACAAGAAGGTCGTGACCGAGGGCTGGGACAGCGTCGTCGGCGCGGCGGTGGCCGAATAACCGACAAGAACCGGGCCCCGCCGCGAAAGGGCGGGGCCATTTGCATGGGGCAGGCATGAAGCAGATCGGCTGGAACTGGCTGGGCGTGGTGCCCTTTTTCGCCTTTGCCCTGCTGTTTCTCGTTCTGCCGACAATGAATATCGTCATCGGTGCATTCCAGAACCCGCAGGGCGAATTCACCCTGCGGAACCTTGCCGGGCTGTCCTCGCCCCGGATCGTGGACAGTTTCGCCATTTCGATCAAGGTGTCGCTGGCCACGGCGATCCTGGGCTGCCTGATCGGTTTCGCCATGGCGGCGGCCGTGGTGATGGGCGGGCTGCCGGGCTGGGTCAAGGCGCCCCTGATGACGTTTTCGGGCGTCGCCTCGAATTTCGCGGGCGTGCCGCTGGCATTCGCATTCATCGCCACGCTGGGCCGCATCGGGCTGGTGACCATGCTGCTGCGGCAATGGTTCGGCATCAACATCTATGCGATGGGGTTCAACCTGCTCAGCTTCTGGGGGCTGACGCTGACCTATCTGTTCTTTCAGATCCCGCTGATGATCCTGATCATCACCCCGGCGCTTGAGGGGCTGAAGCGCGAATGGCGCGAGGCGGCCGAGGTTCTGGGCGCCAGCACCGGGCAATACTGGCGCATGGTGGCGCTGCCGATCCTGTTCCCGTCGCTGCTGGGGACATTCGCGCTGCTCTTTGCCAACAGTTTCGGGGCGGTGGCGACGGCCTATGCGCTGACCGGATCGTCGCTGTCCATCGTGCCGATCATGCTGTTCGCGCAGATCCGGGGCGATGTGTTGCAGGACCCGCATCTGGGCTATGCCATGGCATTCGGCATGATCGTCGTGACCGGGCTTGCCAATCTGGCCTATGTGATCATGCGCAGCCGCGCCGAGCGGTGGATGCGATGAAGCGGTTCTGGTCCTGGGCCGCGATTGCCTTCGGCGCGATCTATTTCCTGCTGCCGCTGATCGGCACCATTGAGTTTTCGCTGCGGATGCGGCGCGGGGAATATTCGCTGGATGCCTATGCCTCGGTGCTGGCGGATCCGAATTTCCGCGCGACCTTTGGCTATTCGGTGGTGATGGCGCTGCTGACCATCCTGCTGGGCGTGCTGATCGTGGTGCCCACCGCCTATTGGGTGCGGCTGCGCCTGCCGCGCCTGCGCCCGGTGATCGAGTTCATCACCCTGCTGCCGCTGGTCATCCCGGCCATTGTCGTCGTCTTTGGCTATATCCGGCTTTACAATACCTCGTCGGTGCTGCCGCTGACCGGCACGGCGACGGGCACCAATATCCTGCTGCTTTGCGGCTATGCCATGCTGGCGCTGCCCTATATGTACCGCGCCGTCGATACCGGCCTGTCCACGCTGGACGTGCGCGCGCTGACCGAGGCGGCGCAATCGCTGGGCGCCGGCTGGGTGGGCATCATCGGCCGGCTGATCCTGCCCAATGTGCTGGGCGCGGTGATGTCGGGGGCGTTCCTGTCCTTCGCCATCGTGATCGGCGAATTCACCATGGCCGCGCTGCTGAACCGTCCGGCCTTTGGCCCCTATATGCAACTGCTCGGCGCCAATCGCGCCTATGAGCCGGCGGCGCTCGCGGTCATCGCCTTTGGCGTGACCTGGGGCTGCATGGGGTTGCTGCAACTGATCTCCCGCCTGCTTGGCGTCAGAAAGACCGCGACATGAGTTTTCTCGTCCTCGACCATCTGCGGAAATCCTTTGGCCCGACCAGGGTTGTCGATGACTTCAGCCTGTCGGTGGACAAGGGCGAGTTCATCTCGTTCCTGGGGCCGTCGGGCTGCGGCAAGACCACGGTGCTGCGCATGGTGGCGGGGTTCGAGGCCCCAAGCGACGGCCGTATCCTGATCGACGGCCAGGACGTGACGCGCCTGCGCCCCAACCAGCGCCAGATCGGCATGGTGTTTCAGGCCTATGCGCTGTTTCCCAACCTGACCGTGGCCGGGAATGTGGGCTTCGGCCTGCGCGTGGCCGGTGTGCCGCGCGCCGCGCGTGCCGATCGCGTGGCCGAGATGCTGGCCCTGATCGGCCTGCCCGATCTGGGCGGGCGTTACCCGTGGCAGCTTTCGGGCGGGCAGCAGCAGCGGGTGGCGCTGGCCCGGGCGCTGGCGCCAAGCCCGCGCGTGCTGCTGCTCGACGAGCCGCTTTCCGCGCTGGACGCCAAGATCCGCCTGTCGCTGCGCAACCAGATCCGCGACATCCAGCAGCAGCTGGGCATCACCACGATCTTCGTGACCCATGACCAGGAAGAGGCGCTGTCGATTTCCGACCGCATCGTGGTCATGCACCGGGGCATTGCCGATCAGACCGGGACGCCCTCGGATATCTACAATCATCCGGCCACGGGGTTTGTCGCCGGCTTTGTCGGCACGCTGAACCGCTTCAGCGCCGAGGTGGTCGATCCGGTGGCCGGTCATGTTCGCGTCGAGGGGGCGGATATCGCGCTTGGCCGCCTGCTGCCGCCGGGCCGCGTCACCCTGGCGGCCCGTCCCGAAAGCCTGAAAGTCGCGCCCGAGGGCATCCCCGCGCGGATCACGGGGGTCGAGTTTCTTGGCTCGGTCCATCGCCTGCGGGCGCGGGCGGGCGGGGCAGAGCTGGTTCTGGACCGGTTCAACGCGCCCGGGGAAGCGCTGCCGCGGCCGGGCGATCATGTCCGCATTTCCGCCGCTCCGGCGGCCTGGCTGGTGCTGCCCGAGTGATTCGGCCCCGCATCACCGCCCTGAACCTGCCGAAAAGGACAGCTGACGCCTAACCGCTTGTTTCGGTTATATCGGCAATATCCCGCTTGTTTTTTGCGCGGGATGTGCGAAGTTTCGCGCGTGTTCATGTGGCTGTTTCATTCGAGGGTCATACAGGTGCTGATTGCCGCCACGACAGGCAGCGACGTTCCGTCTGGAAGGCTACCCCCCGGTCCGGCCGAGGGTGGTGCTGCCGTCGATCGGGTTTTCTTCGTGCATGACCTGCTGAGTTTCCGCTTCCGCGGATCGGCCTTGATCGGCCCGGATCCCTGTCGGGTCCGGGTTGAGCAACTCAGGGTTTGTCATCCTGTGGCGAGGCAGGGCCGGGGGTTGCGTCGGCTCCACTGGTCCGGTCGTCATCGGCAGGGTGCTGTCGGGCGCCTTCGCACCCTGTTCCCCGCGCCGCGCGACGGGTCCCAAAGGACTGTCCGGGTTCCGATTTCCGGCCCGCGCGCGCCGCAATTGATGCCCCGCCACGCCCAGAGCAGAGAGGATCTTGTCGGCTGAATTGAGCAACCATAGGTAGAATTCGATAGGATTTACCCCGCATTTTCCTGCCCGAAAGGACAGGTAACGGATTTTTAGTGCTTTCTCTCTAATCCCGTCCGAGCGAATGTGATTCGGGCGGAGGGTTTCTGCTGTCCCCCGAAATTAACCGAGATTGTAATTCGAGGGACATCTATGGCCGTGCTTTCTGGCAATTCAGCCGCGAACTCCATGTTCGGGACTGCGAATCGCGACAAGATCGCGGGATATTCAGGCAATGACCGGATCAACCCGGGTGCGGGTTCCGATACCGCGATCGGCGGACCGGGCGCCGATGTGTTCTACTGGGACGAGGTCAAGGGCTCGACCCGCAGCATCGACAACTATAGCGGCGGGGACTGGCAGGAAGGTTACGACCCGAACCCCTATGGCACCCTGTCCGGCGGTGACCGCCTGATCATCGGCAGCGAATCCGGCGATGGCGGCTTTCGCGTGGTGTTTCACGACACCGAGGGCGGCCGCGCCCGCGACGCCTATGGCAACCTGCTGAACTTCAAGGGGATCGAACGGATCGAGACCGGCGCCGGCAACGACACGATCATTGGCACGAATGCCGTGATCCTGCCGGGCCGGAATCCCGGCGGGTCCGAAAACCACACGCCGGTCCATGGCCTGACCATCCTGGCGGGCGCCGGCAACGACCTCATCCGTGGCAGCAACGCCGATGATGTCCTGGACGGCGGCGAAGGCAATGACCGCTATTACGGTGGCGATGGCAATGACTTCCTGATGGCCTCGGCCGGCAATGATTACGGCCATGGCGGCGGCGGCGATGACAACATCCGCTGGGGCAATAACGGCGGCACCGGTCCGATCCACGATATCGGCCGCGACACGCTGATCGGTGGCGAAGGCTCGGATCTGCTGAACCTGTGGGCCACGAGCGAAAGCCGTGACAACAGCATCGGGACCGTCGTGACGCTGACCGGCAGCGGTTCGGGCCATGCGACCTTCGCACGCGACAACGGCACTGTCGTGTTCCGGGAGTTCGAGCAGTTCTGGACCCATCAGGGGCAGGACACGGTTTCGGCGGCGAATGCCGATATCGAGCTGAATGGCCGGGGCATCATGTTCAACACCCGCTGGGGTGACGACATGCTGACCGGCAGCGACGGTCGCGACACGCTGGAGGGCGGTGAAGGCGCTGACACGGTCAATGGCGGCCGCGGCAATGACAATATCTCGCTTTACGATTCGATCCATATCTCGAACGGCGCATCCGTGGCGCCCGACGCATCGCGCGACGTTCTGGTGATCGAGGATGATGCCGGCGTGGACCGGGTGCGCGCCTTTCAGGTGGGCGGCCCGAATGGCGACCGTCTGGATGTCTCGCGGCTGCATGACGCGGACGGCAATCTTGTCAATATCAACGATGTCCGCGTCACCGAGCAGAACGGCAGTGCCGTCCTGATCTTCTCGAACGGCGAGCAGGTGATATTCGAGGGGGTCGACTCGTCCAGCCTGACCCGCGATGTGCTGATCGAGATTGGCATTCCGGCCTCGGTCGCGCAGGAGCCGCTGGACCGCGGCCTCTCGCCCGCGCCGGAGAAGCAGGCGGATGACCTTCTGGTTCCGATCAGCGCCGAGATCGACCCTGCCGACGGCCCGGAGCCGGTCGCGGATCAGGCGGGCTACGAGGACGTGCCGGAGGCGGTGCCCGGGGCGTTCTTTTCCGCCGACGCGCTCGAGTTCTTCTGGGGCTGAGCAAGGCGCCCTGTCGCCCGTGATCCAAGGCCGGCGTCCGCGATCTGCGGGCGCCGGTTTTCCATTGCCGGGGTCTGCGCGCTCAGCGCCCGGTCTGGCGGTCCCGGGCGCGGATCGCCCTGGCCTGACGGATATGCCCCGGCAGAATCGTGAAGCCCCTGGCATAGCGCATGAACAGGCGGCGCGGGTTCGACAGCATCCGCCACGCCCATTCCATCTTGATCCGCCGCACCAGCCGCGGCGCGCGGCGCTGATGGCCCGACAGGAAATCCAGCCCCGCCCCGATCGAGGCGAAACCCACATTCTTCAGCGCATCGCGGGCATGGATCGCGAACCGCTCCTGCCGCGGCGCGCCTAGCGCGAGAAAGCACAGCCGGGCGCCGGTCTCGCGGATGCGGGCGATGATCTGCGCCGCCTCCGCGCCTTCCGGGTCGAAGGGAAAGCCGGGGGCATGGGTCAGCGCGATCCGCAGCCCCGGCACGGCGGTGCGCATGCGCTCGGCCGCCAGCGCCAGCGATTCGTCGCTGCTGCCGATCAGCGCCACCGGCAGATCCAGCGCGGCCGCCCGTGCGGCCAGCGGCAGGACCAGATCCGACCCCGGCGCCAGCCTGACCGGGCGGCCCGCGATCCTGGACAGCCAGACGATCGGATTGCCGTCGGCGCAGACCAGATCATGCGCGGCATAGGCCCGGCGAAAGGCGCCATCCTCGGCAAGCCGCTGCAGGTGATCGACATTGATCGTGGCGATCGCGAAGCCCTTGTCAGCCGTTAGCCGCTGCCCGACCTCGCGCAGCAATTCGGCAGAATCGTAACAATTGATCCGAACATCATTGCCGTCGGGAAAGCTGAAATGCATGATAGGTCTCGGGTCCGGCCGGGTTTGCGGCAGGATGTGTTGACTGCCCGGGGAATGCAACGTCCTTCCCGAGCCAAGGTTAAAGGGCGGCATCCGCCGCCAGACGGGAGACTGGATCCTTGCCCATACTGGCGCTGGCGGTGCTGTTGTCCTGGCCCATCGTGGTTGCGATCCTGTTCTCGCGGCAAGAGCGGGCCCAGGCACTGATCTGGTCGATCCTGATCGGCTATCTGATCCTGCCGCCGCTGATCGAGATCGATCTGCCGGCCTTTCCGGGGCTGAACAAGCATATGGTGCCGGCGCTGGCGGCCGGGTTCATGGTCTATTTCGCGGCGCGCGACAGGGCCGCGCCCGAAGAACGGCCGCCGCCCATGGGCGGCTTCGTTGTCCTGCTGCTGGCGATGAATTTCATATCGCCGCTGATGACCGCGCTCACCAATCCCGATCCGCTGATCGACGGCATCAACTATCGCCCCGCGATGACCATCAGCCAGGGCGTCGCCAGCCAGCTGCTGCTGTTCATGCAGTTTCTGCCGTTCTTCATGGGCTACAAGCTGCTGTGGAATGCCCGGGGGGCGCAGCTCTGGCTTCGCAGCCTGATTCTGGCCGTGCTGTGGTACACGATCCCGATGCTGATCGAATTGCGCCTGAGCCCGCAGATAAACGTCTGGGTCTACGGTTTTTTCCAGCATGATTTCATCCAGACGATCCGCTATGGCGGGTTTCGCCCGATCGTGTTCCTGCAGCATCCGCTATGGGTTGCGCTGATGACCATGACCGCCTTTCTGTCGGCCATCGCCATCGCCCGCAACAACCGGACCAGGCGCAATATCCTGATCGCGCTCTACCTTGGCGTCATGGTCGTGCTGTGCAAATCGGCGGGGGCGCTGTTGCAGGCGATGATGGCGGCGCCGCTGGTCGCATTCGCCCGGCCGCGGATGATGGTTCTGGCCTCGGTCATGATTGCCGGACTGGCATTTTCCTATCCGACGCTGCGCACGACCTCGTGGATGCCGCTGCAGGGGATCGTGGACCTGGCCATGTCGATCTCGCCCGACCGGGGGCGCTCGCTGGAATTTCGCCTGATGAACGAAGAGGAACTTCTGGGGCGCGCCATGGAGCGGCCCCTCTTCGGCTGGGGCAGCTGGGGCAGGTCGCTCTATTACGATCCCTATAGCGGCCGACTGACTGCGATTCCCGACGGGCTATGGGTGATCTGGATCGGCTCGAACGGGATTTTCGGCTATCTCGCCCAGTTCCTGCTGCTGCTGACACCGATCTTTGCCATGTACCGGGCCATGCCGCGCGGCAGTCCAGGTGGCAACCAGGCGGAACTGGTGGTTCTGGGCACCGTCTCGCTGATGCTGGCGATGAATCTGCTCGACCTGATCCCGAATGCGACCTTGACGCCCTTGACCTGGCTCACCGCGGGGGCGCTGCTGGGCAATGCCAATCGGCTGCGCCAGGGGATCCCGCAGGCGGACAGCCTGGCCGGGAGCGAACGGATTCTGCCTAAAAAGGCAGGCATCCAGACGGTTTTATAACTTGGTCCCGGACGGCGGATCCGCTATCCCGGATACGCCTGCAAGTTGTTAAAATATTTGGCCCAATCGGGTATTGTTTAAGGTGAAGGAGGGTTGTCATGACCTTCGATCTGACCGACGTCGAAGACAGCGACATTGCCATCGTGGGCATGGCCGCGCAATTGCCCGGTGCTGCCGGCGTGCGCGAATACTGGGACAATCTGTGCAACGGCGTCGAGTCGATCCAGCGCGTCCCGCAGGCCGATCTTATCGCGCGCGGCGAATCGCGGGCGCGGCTGTCGGATCCGAACTATGTGCCCTCGGCGGTGATTCTCGACCAGTATGATGCGTTCGACGCGGAATTCTTTGGCCTCTCACCCAAGGAAGCCGCGATCATGGACCCGCAGCATCGCAAGTTTCTGGAAACCTGCTGGCATGCGCTTGAGGATGCCGCCCATGTGCCGGGGCGGTTCGACGGCAATATCGGCGTCTGGGCCGGCTGCGGCATGGGCAGCTATTTCTACTGGAACGTCTGCTCGAACCGTGATCTGGTCGATGGCGTCGGCCATTTCCTGCTGCGCCATACCGGCAATGACAAGGATTTCCTCTCCACCCGCGCCAGCCATGTCTTCGACCTGAAAGGGCCCAGCGTCAATGTGCAGACGGCCTGCTCGACCTCGCTGGTGGCGATCCACATGGCGTGCCAGTCGCTGCAATCGGGCGAATGCGACATGGCGCTGGCCGGCGGCGTCACCATCGAGATGCCGCATGGCGTGGGCTACCTGTACAAGGAAAACGAGATCCTGTCGCCCGACGGCCATTGCCATGCCTTCGACCATCGCGCGCAGGGCACGGTCTTTGGCAGCGGCTCGGCGGTGGTCACGCTGCGCCGGCTCAAGGACGCGCTGGCCGATGGCGACCATATCTGGGCGGTCATCAAGGGCTCGGCGATCAACAACGACGGCGCGGCCAAGGCCGGCTATCTGGCCCCCAGCGTCGAGGGGCAGGCCCAGGCCGTGGCCGAGGCGCTGGTCATGTCCGGCGTCAGTTCCGACAGCATCGGCTATGTCGAATGTCACGGCACCGGCACCGCGCTTGGCGATCCGATCGAGGTCGCGGCGCTGAATCAGGCCTATGCGCGCGTCTCGGACGGCACCCGGCAGGGGCCGTGCCAGATCGGCTCGGTCAAGACCAATATCGGGCATCTGGACACGGCGGCGGGCAGCGCCGGGCTGATCAAATCGGCGCTGGCCGTGCATCACGGGCGCATTCCGCCCAGCCTTGGCTACGAAAAACCGAACCCGGCGATCGATTTCGACGGCGGGCCGTTCCGCGTCAACGACAGGCTGGGCGACTGGCCGATCCCGGGGTTGCGCCGCGCCGGCGTCAACTCGCTGGGGGTGGGCGGGACGAACGCGCATATCATCCTGCAAGAGCCGCCCGCGCCGCAGGCTTCGGGCGAATCCGACTGGCCGTTTCACATCCTGACTGTCTCGGGCCGCAGCAAGGCGGCGCTGGATGCAAACAGCGCCGCGCTGGCCGAATGGCTGGCGGCGAACCCGGATACGAACATGGCCGATCTGTCCTGGACCCTGACGCAGGGCCGGCGCCATTTCGACCGCCGCCGCGTGCTGATCGCCCATGATGCTGCGGAGGCCGCGGCATTGCTGGCCAATCCCGATGCGCGGGTGGTATTCGATCACCAGCCCGTTGCCGACGCGGCCGAGGCGGTGTTCATGCTGCCCGGCGGCGGCGCGCAATATGCCGGCATGGCGCGCGGGCTTTACGAGACCGAGCCGGTCTTCCGCGAATGGATGGATCGCGGCCTCGATCACATGGCGCAGGCGCATGGCACCGATCTGCGCGCGCTGTGGCTGCCCGAGCCGGGCGCCGAGGCCGAGGCGGACCGGCGGCTCCTGCAGCCCTCGCTGCAACTGCCGCTGCTGATGATCACCGAATATGCGCTGGCGCAGCTGTGGATGGGCTGGGGCGTGCGGCCCGCCGCGCTGATCGGTCATTCCATGGGCGAAAACACCGCCGCCTGCATCGCCGGCGTGATGTCCTTTGAGGATTGCATCGGGCTGGTGCGGCTGCGCGGCCTCGTGATGGATCGGGTGCCGGCAGGCGGCATGCTGTCGGTCCCGCTGGAGCCGCATGAATTCCAGACCGAACTGGAGGAACTGGCGCTGGACCTGGCGGCGGTGAACGGGCCGGCCATGTCCGTGGTCTCGGGGCCCGATGCGGCGCTGGACCGCTTTGCCGAACGCATGGCCGCGCGTGAAATCGAATGCCAGCGCATCGCCATTTCCATTGCCGCGCATTCGCGGCTGCTGGACGGGATCATGCCGGAATTCCGCGCCTATCTGGCCGGCATTCAACTGAACCCGCCGCAGATCCCCATCGTCTCGAACCGCAGCGGGATCGAGATGACGGCCGAACAGGCGACCAGCCCGGATTACTGGACCGCCCATCTGCGCGGCACGGTGCATTTCGCCGATGGCATCACCCATCTGGCGCAGGTGCCGGGGCGGGTGTTTCTTGAGGTCGGGCCGGGCCGCGCCATGCAGGCCATGGCCAAGGCGAATGCGGCGGTCGCGGCCGGGCAGGTCGTCTCGACCCTGCGGCACCGCGACCACGCGACCGGGGACGACACCTATTTCATGGCGGCGCTGGCACGGTTCTGGGCCTGTGGCGGCTCTATCGACTGGGAGCAGATCTGGGGCGGCGCGCGCCGCCAGCGCCTGTCGCTGCCCGGCTATGTCTTTCAGCGCAAACGCTATTTCATCGAACGTTCCTCGGGGCTGGTTCCCGAGGCGGCCGAGGAACTGGCCCGGATCGAGACGCCCGAGGAATGGGGCTGGCGCCCCGCCTGGAAGCTTGCCTCGCCCAATATCGAGATCGGGCCGGACGGGCCGGTGGCGCATGGCGCGCAGACCTGGCTGGTCTTTGCCGATGAGCTGGGGCTGGGCGCGCGGCTGGTCGAAAACCTGCGCGGGCGCGGCCAGCGCGTGGCCGTGGTCACGCCCGGCGATACATTCGCCGACAAGGGCGACGGGCAGTTCGCGCTGCCGCTGGAATCCGACCGCGAAGGGTACGAGATGCTGCTGGCCGGGCTGGCCGGTCAGGATATGGTCCCGACCCGCATCCTGCATCTGTGGTCGGTGACCCAGGGCGCGCATTTCCGCGCCGGCTCAAGCCTGCTCAACAGCCAGCTGGAGCGCGGCTTTTTCGGCCTGTTGCATCTGGCGCAGGCCATTGGGGCGGAACTTCCCGATGCGAAACTGGACCTGATCGCGGTCTGCAACGATGCGCTGCGCGTGGCGGACGAAGCTGCGCCGGTGCCGGAAAAATCGACCGCCGCCGGCCCGATCCGCGTCATGCCGCATGAGATGCCCAATATTTCGGCCCGGCTGGTCGATATCCGCGTCCCCGAGGGGCGGGCGAAGAACCTCGACGCGCTGGCCGGCCAGCTGCTGGAGGAAGCGCTGTCGCCCTCGGGCGCCGCCGTCGCCGCATGGCGCGATGGCCGCCGGTTCGAGCAGCGGCTGGAGCCGGTGGCGCTGGATGACGACGGCATGGCCGCGATCCCGCAGGGGGCAAGCTGCCTGATCACCGGCGGTTTTGGCGGTATCGGTCAGGCGATTGCCCGCGAACTGGCGCAGCGCGGCGGCGCGAAACTGGCGCTGACCACGCGCGGGCGGGTGGATTCGCCCGCTGTCCAGGCCTCGGTCAAACAGCTTGAGGCGATGGGGGCCGAGGTGCTGGCCCTGCGCGCCGATGTCACCTCGCCCGAGGAAATGGCCCGCGCCGTGGCCGAGACGCGGGCGCGTTTCGGCGGCGTCGATGTGGTGCTGCATGCGGCGGGCACGATCCGCGACAGCCTGATCGCGGCCAAGACCGATGACGATGCCTGGGACGTGCTCGCGCCCAAGATGCTGGGCACGCGCGCGCTGATCCAGGCGCTGGCCGAACAGCCCGCCGGGCTGACGGTTCTGTTCGCCTCGACCTCATCGGTGATCGCGCCGGCGGGGCAGGCGGATTACGTCGCCGCCAACGAATATCTGAATGCCGTGGCGCGCAGCGCGCCGCCCGCGCTTGGCCGCGTGGTGGCGGTGAACTGGGGCGTCTGGGCCGATGCCGGGATGGCGGCGCGGGCGATGGGGCTGGACACGGCCTCGGCCGTCGCCGCGCCGGACAAGCGACCGCTGCTGGACGAAAGCCTGCCCATGCCGGGCGGGCGCGAATTCCGCAGCGCCCTGCGGATCGAGGACTGGATCATCGGCGGCCACAAGACCGCCGCCGGTCAGGCACTGATGCCCGGCACCGGCTGGATCGAACTGATCGCCGAGGCGGCGATGGAATCGGGCCTGACCATGCCATTCGTCATCCGCGAGCTGGAATTCCAGCGCCCGGTTCTGGTCAGCGACACCGCCCTTGTCACCACCCGGGTCGAGCCCGAGGGTGACGCGATGCGCGTCCAGATCCTTGAGGATCCGCAGGGCGATCCGAATGTGACGGCCCTGATCGCGCCCCTGCAAGAGGCCGCCCCCGCGCCGCTGGAAGTCGCGGGCGGCTGGGACCATGACGGGCAGGGCGCGGCGCTGGAGTCTGCGCAGGAAACCCAGATGGCCTTTGGCCCGCGCTGGAAGGTGCTGCGCCGCTATCGCCTGAACGGCGACGAAGGCGTAGCCGAACTTTCGCTGCCGCCGGAATTCGCCGGTGACGCGGAACAGGGCTGGCTGATGCATCCGGCGCTTTTGGATATCGCGACCGGCTGGGCCATGGGGCTGATCGGGGGCTGGAAGCCCGATCACCTCTGGGTGCCGATGGGCTATGACGCGATCCGCCTTTACGCGCCCTTGCCGGCGCAGGTGACCAGCCGCATCCGCAATGCCGGCGAGAACAGCGATGCCCAGGGCATGGCGCAGTTCGACATCACGCTGGCCGCGCCCGATGGCACGGTCTGCGCCGAAATTCGCGGTTTCGCCTTGCGCAAGCTGCAATCGGCGATTTCGGCCCAGCCGCAGCGCCGCCAGCAGACCGCCCGCAGCCTGTCGCCCGCCGAACGCCGGCTGCATCACAATATCAGCCAGGGCATTCCCGCCGATATCGGGCCCGCGATGCTGAGCCGGGCGATCTCGACCGGGCTTTCGCAGGTCTATGTCTCGTCGCTGGACCTGCCCTCGCTGATCGCCGAGGCCGGCGTGACCGAGGATGCGGGCCCCTCCGAAGGCGGGTTCGAGCGGCCCGATCTGGACAGCGATTTCATCGAGCCCGCGCCCGGCACCCAGGCCGAGCTGGCCGAAATCTGGTCCGGGCTTCTGGGTATCGCCCAGGTCGGCGCGGCGGACAGTTTCTTTGACCTTGGCGGGCATTCGCTGATCGCGGTGCGCATGTTCGGGCAGGTGCGCAAGAAATTCGGCGCCGACCTGCCGATCTCGACCCTGTTCGAGGCGCCGACCATCGCCGATCTGGCCGCGCTGATCGAGGAACGCACCGGCCCGCGCGAGATTGCCAGCGCCGAGAATGTCAGCGCTTTGCCCGGCGCAGACCGGCCCAAGCGGCGCTTTATCGTCGATATGGGCGGGCGCGGCGACGGGACGCCGTTTTTCATGGTGGCCGGCATGTTCGGCAATGTCATGAACCTGCGCCAGCTTGCGCAGCGCCTTGGCGGCGACCGGCGCTTTTACGGCATCCAGGCGCGCGGACTCCTGGGCGACGACAAGCCGCACGAGACATTTGCCGATGCCGCCCGCGACTATATCGAGGAGTTGCGCGAGGTTCAGCCCGAGGGCCCCTATCTTCTGGGCGGTTTCTCGGGCGGCGGGCTGACCGCCTATGAGATGGCGCGGCAGTTGCGCGCCGCCGGGCAGGAGGTCGCGATGCTGGTCATGCTGGACACGCCGCTGCCGCTGCGCGAGCCGGTCAGCCGTCAGGATCGGCTGATGATCCGGCTGGGCGAATTGCGCGAGGGCGGGCCGGGCTTTGTCTGGAAATGGCTGCGCGACCGCGTGGCCTATGAGTTCCGGCGCCGCAGCAAGGCCCGGGCGGTCGAGGCCGAGGTGGCCTCCGAGGCGACCGGCGCCTTTCACGATCTGGCGATCGAGGCGGCCTTCTATGCCGCGCTGCCGACGCTGCAACTCTCGGTCTGGGACGGCCCGGTGGCGATGTTCCGGCCGCCGCTCGACAAGCGCTGGAAGGCGACCGGCGGGCGCTGGATCAATTCCGGCCGCGACTATGTCATTGAGGATAACGGCTGGACGCCGTGGATGCCCAATCTGCGGGTGATCGAGGTGCCGGGCGACCATGATTCCATGGTGCTTGAGCCCAATGTGCGGCGCCTGACCACGATCCTGCGGGAAATTCTGCGCGAGGCGGATGGCGACGCCCCGGCCCGCGCGAAGGCGGCCGAATGATGGCGACCCCGACCGCAGCCACTGTTCATGTCGTGGTGCTGAACTGGCGCACGCCCGAAATGTCGCTGGACGCCGCCGATGCCGCGATGCGGGAGATCCAGGATATCGACGGTGGCATGACCATCGTTGACAACGATTCCGGCGATGGCTCGTTCGAGAAGCTTCAGGCCGGCGCGCAGGCGCGCGGCTGGCTGGGCACCGGCCGCGTGGCGGTGGTGCAATCGGGCTGGAACGGCGGCTTCGGGGCCGGCAACAATCACGGCATCCGCCAGAACCTGCCCGACGGGCGTCGCGCCGATCTGGTCTATCTGCTGAATTCGGACGCGCTGCCGCAGCCCGGATCGATCCGGGCGCTGGTCGATTATCTGGCCGCGAACCCACGGGCCGGCATCGCCTGTTCGCGTCTGCGCGGCACCGATGATGTGCCGCATGACACCGCCTTCCGCTTTCCCACTGCTGCCGGAGAGTTCGAGGATGCCAGCCGGACCGGCCCGATCTCGCGCCTGTTGCGCCATCGGATCGTCTCCATGCCGCAGCCCGTGACATCGGGTCGCGTGGACTGGTCGGCAGGGGCGTCCATGATGATCCGCATGGATGTGCTGGATCAGATCGGGTTGTTCGACGAGGGTTTCTTTCTTTACTTTGAGGAAACCGACCTGTGCCGCCGCGCCGCCGATGCCGGCTGGGAAACGCATTACGTCGTCGAAAGCCTGGTCCTGCATATCGGCTCGGTCAGCACCGGGATGAAGACCTGGAAGCGCGCGCCGGATTACTGGTATGACAGCCGCCGGCGCTATTTCGAAAAGCATCACGGCCGGCTGGGCGCGCTTTGGGCGACGGCGGCGCATCTGGCGGGGACCGGGATCTACCGGCTGCGCTGCCTGCTGGCGCGGCGCAGGCCCGACACGCCACCCGGCCATCTGGGATACCTTCTGCGCCACGCCCTGCGGGCGCAGCCAAGGCCCGTACATGTCGAAAAGGGTAAGCCATGACGCAGTTTTCCGCGATTCTGGTCGGTAACGAATCTCTCATGCGCCACGCGGCCGAGACGCTGATCTCGCGCGGGCACCGCATTGCCGCCATCGTCACCCGCAACCCCGATCTGCAGGGCTGGGCGCAGGGCGCCGGCCTCACGGTCGAGGATCAGGATGCGCCGATGCCCGCCGATGCGCCGGCGGCCGACTGGCTGTTCAGCGTCGCCAACCTGTCGATCCTGCGCCCGGAAATGCTGGCGCGTGGGCAAAAGGGCGCGATCAATTTCCATGACGGTCCGCTGCCGAAACTGGCCGGGCTGAACGCGCCGGTCTGGGCGATCATCGGGCAGGAGCCGCAGCACGGCATCACCTGGCACATGATCGAGGGCGGCGTGGACGAAGGCGATATGCTGACCCAGGCGCTGTTCGATCTGCGCCCCGACGATACCGCGCTGACGGTCAATGCCCGCTGTTTCGCGCGCGGCGCCGAAAGCTTTGCCGAGGTCGTCTCGCAGCTTGAGGCCGGCGGACCGCAGCGGGTGAAGCAGGATCTGAGCCAGCGCAGCTATGTCGGCAGGGACAAGCGCCCCGAGGGGGCCTCGGTCCTGGATTTCTCGCAATCCGCGGCGCAGATCGGCGCGCTGGTCCGGGGCCTCGATCACGGCGGTTACTGGAACCCGCTGGCCGCGGCCAAGGTCCGGCTGGCGGATCGCGTATTGATCGTGACCTCGTTCATGGGGCAAGAGGCGGCAAGCGCCGCGCCGGGCACGGTGTTGTCCCATGATGGCGATGCGGCGGTGATCGCGGCGGCAGACGGCGCGGTCAGGCTGCAATTCGCGGATGAATTGCCGCCGGTGGGGACGGTGGTCCCGGCCCTGACGGCCGAAGAGCGTGCGCGCCTGACCGAACTGGCCGATGGTGCCGCGAAACATGACGGCTGGTGGCGCAAGCGTCTGGCGGCGATGAGCCCGGCCGTTCTGCCGGGCGAGGGTGCGGGCGCGAGTCAGCGCGTGCAGTTGATGCCCGGCGCCGCGCCGGAACGGATCGCGCTGGCAGCGGCGCTCATGGCGCGGCTGGCGGGGCAGGCTGCATGCGATCTGGCCCTGCGCCCGGCCGATCACCCCGATATGACGGGGCCGGCGGCGGGGATCGTCGCCGACTGGCAGCCTCTCGCGGTTCAGGCGCAGCCCGATCTGACGCTTGCCGATCTTGGGGCAACCCTGGCGCAGCAGATCGCGGATCAGGCGAAACGCGGCTGGTTCATGGCCGATCTGCTGCATCGCGCCCCGGAATTGCGCGCGGCTGCCACCCCGGATATGGCGATCAGCCTGACCGCGCGCGGCCCGGTTCAGGGCGCGGCGCTGACTGTGACCCTGACCGAGGACGGCGCCTGGCTGGACCATGACCCGACGCGGATCGCACCTGCGCAGGCGCAGCGTCTGGCGCGCGCGCTGGATGCCGGGCTGGCGCTGCCCGGCACGACCGCCCTGCGCGACATTCCCCTGATGGACGAGGCCGAGCGTCAGGACCTGCTGATCGCCCGCAACGCCACGCAGGCCGATTTCCCGCAGGCCTGCATTCACGATCTGATCTCGGGCATGGCAGAGGCCGATCCCGATTCGGTGGCGCTCGCGTTCGAGGATCGCAGCCTGACCCGCAGCCAGCTTGAACGCGCCTCGGACGCGCTGGCGGCGAAGCTGGTGCAGATGGGCGTGGGGCCCGATCAGCCGGTGGGGCTGTTTTCCAGACGCGCGCCGGAACTGGTGATCGGCGCGCTGGCGATCTGGAAGGCGGGCGGCGCCTATGTGCCGCTGGACCCCGATTACCCCGCCGAGCGGATCGAGCTTTATATCCAGGACAGCGGCGCGAAGGTGCTGCTGGTGCAGGACGGTCTGGCCGAGCGCCTGCCGCAACACGACGCGCAGGTGGTGACCATCCCGGCCAGCGTGCCGCATGGCATGGTCGCCGGGCCGGATGGCCGGGCTGGGCCGGAAAACCTGGCCTATCTCATCTATACCTCGGGTTCGACCGGGCGGCCCAAGGGGGTGATGGTCGAACATCGCAATGTCGCCAATTTCTTTGCCGGCATGGATGCGGTCATCCCGCACCGTCAGGGCGATGCCTGGCTGGCGGTCACCAGCCTGTCCTTCGACATCTCGGTGCTTGAGATTTTCTGGTCGCTGGCGCGCGGCCTGAAACTGGTCATCGCGGGCGAGGAATCGCGGCTGGCCGTGTCCTCGGCCCCCACGAACGCGCCGCGCCGCGAGGTGCAGGGGGGCATGGAGTTCAGCCTGTTCTACTGGGGCAATGACGATGGCCCCGGCCCCAAGAAATACGAGCTTTTGCTGGAAGGCGCGCGTTTCGCCGATCAGAACGGCTTTGTCGCCGTCTATACGCCCGAACGCCATTTCCACGCATTCGGCGGCCCCTATCCGAACCCTGCGGTCACCGGCGCGGCCGTGGCTGCGGTGACCCGGAATATCGCCGTGCGCGCCGGCAGTTGCGTCTTGCCGCTGCACCATCCCGCCCGCGTGGCCGAGGAATGGTCGGTGATCGACAATCTGACCGCCGGGCGTGCGGGGCTGGCCATTGCCTCGGGCTGGCAGCCGGATGATTTCGTGCTGCGCCCCGAAAACGCCCCGCCGGAAAACAAGACCGCCATGATCGAGGGGATCGGCCAGTTGCGGCGCCTGTGGCGCGGCGAGGCGGTGGAATTCCCGCGCAAGGATGGCGGCATGTTCGGCGTGGTGACGCAGCCGCGCCCGGTGCAGAAGGACTTGCCGCTGTGGATGACCGTCGCCGGCAACCCCGATACCTGGGCCGAGGCCGGACGTCTGGGCATGAACGTGCTGACCCATCTGCTGGGCCAAAGCATCGATACGGTGGAACAGCGGATCCAGGAATATCACGCGGCGCTGCGCTCGGTCGGGCATGACCCGGCGAATTTCACCGTCACGCTGATGCTACATACCTGCCTGGCCGAGGACCGCGAGACGGCGCGCGAAATCGCCCGCGAGCCGATGAAGAACTACCTCGCCAGTGCCGCCGCGCTGGTCAAGCAATATGCTTGGGATTTCCCGGCCTTCCGCCGGCCCGAAGGCATGACCAACCCGATGGCCATCGACCTTGGCAGCCTGTCCGAGGACGAGATGGACGGCATCCTCGAATTCGCCTTCTTGCGCTATTTCGAGGATTCGGGCCTGTTCGGATCGCTTGAGGACGGGATCGCCAGGGTCGAGCAGCTGAAAAAGATCGGCGTGGGCGAAATCGCCTGCCTGATCGATTACGGTATCGCGCCGGCGCAGGTGATCGAGGGCTTTCCCCGGCTGGCCCGTCTGCGGGCCGAGGTGAACCCCCATTCCGACGCGCCCGAGGATGGCGATTTCTCGATTGCCGCGCAGATCCGGCGGTGGGGCGTCACGCATCTGCAATGCACGCCCAGCATGGCGCGGATTCTGGTCTCGGACCCGCAGGTGGCCTCGGCCATGGCGGGGCTGAACTGCGTGATGGTGGGGGGCGAGGCGCTGCCGCCCTCGCTTCTGGCTGAAATCAGGTCGGTGACGAAGGCGCGGGTCCTGAACATGTACGGCCCGACCGAAACCACGATCTGGTCCACGGTGGCCGATCTGACCGATGCGGCTGAGGTCACGCTGGGCCGGCCGATCGCCAATACCCAGCTTTATGTGCTGGATGGCGAGGGTGCGCCGGTGCCGCCCGGCGCGCAGGGCGAATTGTGGATCGGCGGGCATGGCGTTGCGCGCGGCTATTGGCAGCGCGAGGACCTGACCGAGGCTGCCTTCCGGCCCGATCCCTTTGTTCCCGCCGATCGCGCCGCGCCCTGGGGCGCGCGCATGTACCGGACCGGCGATCTGGTGCGCTGGCGCGAGGATGGCGGGCTGGACTATATCGGCCGCGCCGATCACCAGATCAAGCTGCGCGGCTTCCGCATCGAACTGGGCGAGATCGAGGCCGCGCTGGCCAATGAGCCCGGCGTGCGCGAGGCGGTCGCGCTGGTACGCGAGGATACGCCCGGCGACAAGCGGCTGGTCGGCTATGTCACCGGCGGGGCCGACCTGTCCGAAAAGGCCCTGCGCGAGGCGCTGCTGGCGCATCTGCCCGCGCATATGGTGCCGGGCCGGATCATTCGGCTGGACCGGATGCCGCTGACCCCGAACCGCAAGATCGACCGCAAGCAGTTGCCGATGCCGGGGGCCGCGGTGGCAGCGCCGGTCGCCGGGGTGCCTCCGGTCTCCGAGACGGTCGCGCAAACCGCCCCTGCCGATGTCGCGCCGACCGAGGATCTGGCGGCAGCCGTCCAGGCCCTGTGGTCCGAGGTTCTGGGCGTGCCGCAGATCGCGCCGCGCGACAATTTCTTTGCGCTTGGCGGTCATTCGCTGCTGGCGATCCAGTTGCATCGCACCATCCGCGACCGGCTGGCATTGCCGCGTCTGGGGGTGACCGATATCTTCCGTTTCCCGGTCATGGCCGATTTCGCCAGGCATGTGGCGACGCTGGCGCCGGCGGCCAATGGCGCGACACCCGCTGCCAAGGCCGCCGTCGCCGAGCCTGCCGTGACCGACAGATCCGCAGCCCCCGCTGCCGGTGAGGCACCTGCGGCGCTGGCCGAGGATGCGGTGGCCAAGCGCCGCGCGCTGCGCGCGCAGTTGCGCGGATCCCGGTGAGCGCCGACGGCGCGGCGCTGCGCGATCTGGCGCTGCGCCTGTTGCCGCAGGGCTATGGCTGTGCGGTGCAGCCGCTGAGCGCCGCCGCCACCCCCTTGCTGCCCGAAGAGAGCGCGGCGGTCGCGCGCGCCGTCCCGAAAAGGCAGCGTGAATTCGCCGTGGGGCGCATGGTTCTGCGCGCCGCGATCCGCGAGGCCGGGCATGCCCTGCCCGCCGATCGCCCGATTGCCGCCCGTCCGGACCGGCTCCCCGACCTGCCCCGGCAGATCCGCGCCAGCCTGTCACATGGCGGCGATCATTGCATTGCCATTGCCGCCCCGCCGGGCGGGGCCAGCGTCGGGATCGATCTTGAACCGATCAGCCGCGCGCTGCCCGAAGGTCTGGCGGAGATGGTCGCGCCATTTCGCCTGACGGCGGTCCCCGACGATCCGCTGCTGGTGTTCAGCATCAAGGAGGCGCTGTTCAAGGCGCAATATCCGCTGACCGGCAGGATGCTGGATTTTAGTGACGTCCCGGTCGCGATTCGCGATCACAGGTTCCGCGCCTGTCTGGGCAACAGGCTGATCGGCGGGCTGTGGGGGCGGGCGATGGGGTATTACCTCTCGGTCAGCCTGTGCTACGGCTGAACAGTTCGGCCAGCCGCGCGGCGGATGCGTTTATGTCGTGGCGCGCGGTCACGCGCGTCCTGGCCGAGGCCCCCATGCGTTCCAGCTGATCGCGCCCGGTTTCGGCGGCCTCCAACATGGTCCGGGCCAGCGCGTCCGGATCTCCGGCGGGGATCAGCCAGCCCTCTTGCCCCGGCCGGACAAGCTCCGGGATGCCTGCGATATAGGTGGCGATCACGGGGCGGGCGCAAGCCATGGCCTCCATGATGACGACCGGCAGGCCCTCGGCAAAGCTGGGTGTGACCAGCGCATGGGCGGCGTTCATGGCGGCGCGGACGCCGGTTTCGTCCTGCCAGCCCAGAAGGCGGACCGCCCCGGCCATGCCATTGGCGGCGACAAGCGCCTCGATCTCCGGGCGCAATTCGCCATCGCCCACCAGCGACAGGCGAAGCGCGGGATTGCTGCGCCAGGCCTGGGCAAAGCCGCGGATCAGCAGGCCAAAGCCTTTCTGTTCGGCGAAACGTCCGACGGCCACCATGTGAAACGGCCCGTCGGGCAGGGGCGTTGGATCGGTCCAGCGATCGAGGTCCAGCCCGCAATGCACGACCTTGACCTTGTCCCAATCGGCCGTCGCGGCCCAGCGATACATCTGCGAGCGGCCATAGCTGCTGACCGTGGCGCAGAACTCCGCCAGTGCCAGCTTGCCCCCCAGATCCAGCGCTTGCGGATTGTCGAACTCTTCGGGGCCGTGGACGGTAAAGCTGAAGCGCGGCCCGCCAAGCAGCCGGGAATAGGCCGCGACACGGGTGGAGTTGGTGCCGAAATGGGCGTGGATGTGATCAAGCCGCAACTGCTTCGACCGTGCCGCAATGCGCGCGCCCTCGGCCAGGTAGATGATCTGCCGGGCGAGGCTCGATTCTCCGGCCGCCGCGCGGCGCCGGGCCAGCGTCAATGCAGCGGCGAACTGGCCCGGGGTGGTTCCGGCGCGCGCGAGCAGGCCCGCCAGCAGACGCCGGCCGCCGGCCTCCAGCACGCGTTCGGTCCTGCCATGTTCCGCAAGGTCCGCCGGATCGCTCAGATCGGCCGCGTTTCCACGCATGGCAAAGCGGTGAATCGCAAGGTTCCGGGCCTCAACTGCCTTGATTTCACGCCGGATGAAACTGTGTGAGGGGCGGGGATAGGTATTGATCAGATAGCCGATTCGCACGTCGCAGGGTCCAGTCAGCGCTAGAAAACGTCAGGCGGAAAGGTATTGGATTACCAGTTCGGCCGTTTTATGCTCACTTGGTACATGTTCTTGGGCGGATATGCAGTAGCCATGCCGGCTTCTGAAAGGTTTCGCTAGCGATTTACTATATCTTAGGCACTATGTGTATACATGGATTTGGATGATTGATTGAGGAGACTGGAACTGACGGGCATCTTGACCATAGGCATTGCTGTCGCGCTGGCTTGCGCCGCGATTGGGGTTCTTGCTTTCGGCCTGTCAATCTGGGCAGGCGTGTTGCTCTACTCGCTCAGCGGAACGGCCGCCACGCTGTTCGTTGCATGGCGGCGATTTCGTTGCATGGAATATCACGAGAGGCGCGGCTAGCCCGATTCAGTAGCCGGTGCAGCGCAGCACGACCCCGACAGTCTTGGCGATGATGGAAGCATCACCGTTCAGGCTGAGGTTTGCGGCATATTCCGCGTCGAAATTGGCGCGTTCCGCGAAGCTGCTGTTGTTGCGATCCGAAATCTGCCAGAGGCCGGTCACGCCCGGGCGCAGGTGATAATAGTCCGCACCGGGATAAAGCTGCGCCTGGTCGATCATCATCGGACGCGGGCCGACGATGCTCATGTCGCCGCGAAGGACGTTCCAGAGCTGCGGCAACTCATCCAGCGAAGTCTTGCGCAGGAAAGAACCGCTTGAGGTAATCCGCGGATCGTTCTTGAGCTTCTGGGTTTCGTCCCATTCGGCCTTTGCCTCGGGGTTGGTCGCCAGATACTCGACCAGACGCGTTTCGGCATCATCGACCATGGTGCGCAGTTTCCAAAGCCGGAAGCTGCGACCCGAACGGCCGACCCGCTGCTGCGAGTAGAACGGCTTTTCGCCATGGAACAGGATCACCAGCACCAGGATCAGCAGCACCGGCAGGACGATCGGCGCGGAAAGCAGGACCATTGCGATATCGAGGGGACGTTTCAGAAAGCGGGCGTAGAAGGAGCGTACGCCAACCGGCTCATGAGACGGCGCGGGCGTTGCATTCAGCAAAACCATCTCGGCCGTCTCGGCATCAAAGTTAGAAGTGTGCCGCATACCAATTACCCATCACAATTACTATGACGGCAGTATAGACGGGCATTTTAATAAAACTAGAAAGAATCAGTCGATTGACTAAAAGTATAGGTTTCAATGTTATCAATGGGTTGCGGTGGAAATCCTTGGGCGGGCCAAAAGACTACCTTCAGATAGCTTGGCCTCGACTTCGGTTTGGTGCGGCAGAGAATAAATCTTTGATTGAAATAACAATCATAACACATCTTTAGATTGATCTGGAGCCGTGTGGAATTGGTTGCCGCATATGATAAATGCCACAGTAATTCAATTTTAGATCGAGTTACCGGACTGTTGACCTGCCACCAAACTTTCATCCAACCGCGACCGGAGCCCGGTTGGTGTAGCACTACCTACGTTTTTAGCCCCCGACACTGGGGTTCCTGGCACTAGCAACTGTGTTCATGCGCCCGGTTGAGGCTGCCATGGGACGCCCGTTTTGAGGATTGCGTTTGCGATGGTGGCGAGTCTGCGGGCGATCGCGACGATGACGAGTTGTGGGGTTTGCCGCCCGTCCTGGGCCTTTGCGCGATCGGTTTCAGAACCGGGTTGTGACAGGCCGCGGCAAGTGCGGCTTCACAGAGCACATATCGCAGAGATCGCCGTCCTGCGCCTGACGGTGGCCTCCATGATCGTGCGGTTCATCCGTTCGACCTGGCCGTTCGTCGGGAAAACACTCCCCCGGACTGTTTTCCGATCCTCCAAACTCCACGGATGACCGGGTTTGGTCAGTCGGTGTTCGATGCCGCTCGACCATTGTCCTTGAACCGATGGCGGACAAGGTCTCGCCCTCGCAGATCATGTCGAAGCGCATGGGCAGGGAACAGATCGTGTTTCGGTTCCGAGGCTGCTCTGCGGACTGGATCCCGTTATCGGTGAGAATGGCATGGACCCGGCAGGGCACGGCTTCGGGCATGTGCTGAAGGAATTCCCAGGCTGTCTTCCTGTCGGCCCTGTCGACGAGCCGGGTCACGGCGAACCTGCTCGTCCGGTCGGTTCCAACGAACAAATATGGTTTGCCCTCAGCGGCTTGCACCTCGGCGATATCAATTTGGAAGACCCCTGTGGGGTCGCGTTTGAACTGCGACCGCTCCGGCTTGCCGCCCTCCATATCAGGCAGGCGCGAGATGCCCTGTCGTGGCAGGCATCGGTGAAGCGCAGATCGCGTCAGGTGAAGGATTGAGGGCTGCAGGGCATAAAGGCAGTCGTCCAACGGCAGAAGCGCATGAGGCCGGAACGCCACGACCATCGCCTCTTCGGCTTCGCTGAGGACGGTGGACCGAGGCTCCGACGATCCGGTCTTCATATCCTCGACCGTGGCGCGCTTGCGCCACTTCGCCACCGTCTTGGGGTTGATGCCCGGTTCCCGGCTCAGCGCCGCGAGCGAAGCCTGCGATCATCCGGGCCGGCCCCTGGACCGATGGCGGTCAGGCCCTCATCATTGCTGCTCGGACAGCGTGCGTGGTCGTGGCGCTTCCGTGACGAACCTGTCCCATGGGGCATCCTTCCATTCCAAAGAAAGGATCGCACCATCAAACCGTGGGATCAGACAGCTAGACCAGCATCGCGCGCAATTCGTCGCCCAGCTTTTCCATGCCGCGGTCGCCTTCGTGATATTTGAAGATTTTGCCGTCGCGGTCGACGATTACCGAGGTCGGCCAATAGCGCACCTCATAAGCCAGCCATGTGGCATAGCTATTGTCCTGCGAGACGGGATATTCGATCCCGTGCCGTCCGACCGCTTTTTCGAGTGCGCCTAGATCCCGCTCAAACGGGAACTCGGGCGTATGGACGCCGACAATGGTCAGGCCCTTTTCGGCCATCTCGGCATGCCACGCGGTCAGAAAGGGCAGCGTCGCCACGCAGTTCGAACAGCCAAAGGTCCAGAAATCGACCAGAACCACCCTGCCGCGCAGCCCGGCCATGCTCAGCGGTTCGGAATTGATCCAGTTCTCAAGTCCGGTGAATTCGGGCGCGGTATCGCCGGGCCCGGCCCGGACGGAACGGGGCAGCATGGTTGCCACCAGGCCCGCCGCCGCTATCGTCAGAAAATCACGTCGATTGGAAAATCGCATCGTCAGACGTCCCCATGGTCAAAGGCCGACCCGGCCCTCTGGATAGAGTTCGGAGATTCGGGCGATCAGCAAAGTATCGTAGCCCGAAGCGATCAGCGCAGCCGTGCACAGGACCAGCACCCCGCAAACCCGTTGCAGCATTGCCGTGTGCCGCGCCAGTGATCGCACCCGGCCCGACACGAACTGACCGCCATAGGCGATGATCAGCATCGGCACCCCGGCACCGATAGAATAGGCCAGCAGCAACAAAAGCTTGCTGCCCCAATCCGGGCTGGTGGCCACAAAGATCAGGATCGAGGCCAGCACCGGCCCCGCGCAGGGCGCCCAGATCAACCCCAGGCTTGCGCCAAGGGCCAAGGCCCCCAAGCCCCCCTGCCCACCTGCCGCGTTCTGTTCGGGCAGCAGGCGGGTCAGACCCGTCATGACGGCTGAAAATGGGGCAGGCCACAGCAGCGCCGCGCCCATCAGGGCAATGGCCGCCGCCGCGATCAGTCGCAGGTCAAACGCGCTTAACCCGACAAGACTAGTCACCGCGCTGAAGACCAGCGACACCAGCGAAAAGCTGAGCACAAAGCCCAGCACGATCAGCACCGGCCGCAGGGGCGAGCGCTGCCCGATCGAGGCCCCCAGCAAGATCGGCAGCATCGGCAGGATGCAGGGTGCCGCAATGGTCAGGACCCCGGCAAGAAAGGCAAAACCGAAATCAACCGGCATGATCCATCCCCTTTGGTTTCAGCGCCAGACGGTGCCCATGCCTTACATCGGCGGCTTGACACCGTTGGTTTCGGCAATCACGCGATTGGTCGAGAAAGTACCGTCTTCGGCAACCTGAGCGATGGCGAAGATTGTGGCGCCCTCGCTGAGCAGACTTGTGTCGCCCATCCCGAAGGTGACGACCGGAACGCCCTCTGGCACGGTCAGCACGACCGATTCGCCCTCATAGGACATTGTGAGTTTATCGCCCTCTGCCGAGGCTGCGGTACCGCTGATCGTCGCGGTGACCATGACGCTGTCGGGCGCCAGATCATTTGGGCCGCGCCCGACCGGCAGACCTGCGTTCGGTGGCAGGATTGAAACCTGCAGCGCGGTCAGGCCACCTTCTTCGTTCGGTACGGCTGAGGCGCTGACCAGATCCCCAGACCCGATGTCGCTGATTTCTTTCGAGGCGAGGCTGACGACCTGCAGGTTTTCTGGAACCGCGACCGCGACCAGCTCGCGCTCCCGCGTAAGGACGCGTAGGGCGCCCGGTTCGTAGCTTTCGATCGTTCCGCGAATCCGGGTGGACTGAGGTTCTGCAGCGGCAAAATCTACAGATGTCAGCGTGATCAAGGCAGCAGCAATGTATGGCTTCATATCGGAATTCCTTTCCGCTTCAGGTCGAAGGATGGGTCCATATACCTTGTGATTCGATGCATTGTATAGCTGCTTATTGACTGCCGAGCATCAAGAGGCTGTGAAATCACGGCGAGTGACTGATCGCATCGCGACATTACAGAACAAGTGAGTGCCATCGGATACCGTGCTGCTGAGGCAAAAATTGACTTTGGCGTCGCCGACCCAGTCAGCTCACGCCGCGATCATGGGGTCCAGGTTACGGTTTTCGCCACAGCTTCGACTGTCCGCGCGCAGCTAGCCGGCGCATGTCAGGCGAGACAGCGTGCTCCGGCACTATCGGCTTGTACCGGCACCATGCCGCTCGCTCCAAAGGTCCCCAGTCTTCACAAGTAGAAAGCTTGAAATTTGAGCTTTCTGAGCATTCACAACCTAAGATAAAATAAATTTGGAAAATTTCATCTTAATATTGAATTCCGCAGCTCAGGACAGGGGGCGCTGTGCTGCTGTATTTTGTGGGGAGGCCTAAAATATGATATAAACTTAATACTTACAAGTTAAAAAGCGGAAAGTCGCCCAGTTCATAAAACTGCCACTTGCCTTTGATTGCGAGGTATCTATACATAGCGGTGAATAGCAAGGCAGGCTGCTGTCTTGTTTGGGCACGTCCAGCGCTACGAGGTCTATTTTGAATTCCGAAATGCTCAAAGGTCATCTGGACGCAATCGTATTGTCGGTCATCGCCTCGGGCGCGTCATACGGCTATGCGATGATCAAGGAAATCAGAGACACCACCAATGGTGTGTTGGACCTTCCGGAGGGAACTATCTACCCCACACTGCATAGATTGGAAAATCGCGGCTTGATCACCAGCCGCAATGAAGTTGCGCCGTCAGGGCGCAAGCGGAGAGTATATTCGCTGACCGAGACCGGAAGACATGGGCTGAAGGAAAGATGCGATCAATGGATGATTTTCTCCCAATCGATAAATTCACTTCTACGAAAAACAAAGACCACGGCCGCGAACTCATAGAGGCATTTGCCAGCGAGCTCGCCAACGCAGCGTCAACGGATCGCATAATGGCCGAGCGCCTGCGTGACGAAATCACTGACCATCTAACTGAAGCTGCAGCAGAATCAGAAGCATATGATGATTCAGAATCGCGCGCTCGGGACGCTATTTCACGCTTCGGTTCGGTCGCCGAAATTGCCAGCGACTACCGTACAGTCGTCATAGAAACCCGTAGCCGAAGCCTGCGTTGGGTCGTGATTCTCGCAATATTTGTTGTGTTCGCCGTCATGCGGATGCGCGGCTTCATCCTTGAACCCGGTTGGCGCGATGATGTCGTCTCGACCATTTGGGGAACGGTGATGATGGGTGTTGATCGCTATGGCTTCGCCATCGCCAGCATGATCGTGTCGTTGAACTTGCTGATCGAGCGTCGTGAAGCAGCCAGGCTGCGGAATGCGGCACCAGATACCCCGCAACCCTTGACTGGAAGCCGCTTTCTAATGCTGGTGGTGCCAGCAGTGCTGATATTGTCCTCTGCCCTTGCGGGGATAGGTTCACTTTTCTACAGCCACACGGTCGGAACCGCTTTTATTGCACCGTTGGCCTTGCCTCAATCCATTGTTGCAGCCGCGCTTCTGACTATATGCGTTGCCATTGTTATGTCGCTTTTAAAGCTGACTCACGCATATCTCAATATCCGTGCATTAACCTCCGGATAGAGATTATCCCAAATTCCCTGAACCCAACCCCGGCACGTTAATTTTCATAACAAAGCCCACCAATCTCTAGGCCACGTCTGATTAGACGACCTCCAGAGCCTTCTTATTCGTGCCGAAACGTTCTGTTGAACCATTGGCTGCCGCATCCCGAATGCGGCGGACGGATCTTAGTTTGCTGTTACCTAGGAGAGTTCCATGTACCAATCGACAAAAGTGCCTGTAGCCGCCAACGACCGCGAACCGCTTGCAATTGTTGGAATGGCGTGCCGCCTCCCCGGAGCCGTGCTTGGTCTCGACGATTTCTGGGCATTGATGGCTGAGGGTCGCGACGGGGTCATCGAAATACCTTCCGACCGGCTTGATCTGGAAAAATTCTACGACGCTCGCGCCGATGCACCCGGAAAATTCTTCGTTCGTCAGGCCGGCTTTCTTCAGCAACCCCTGGATACTTTCGACGCGGAATACTTTGGCATATCCCCGCGAGAGGCGGCTTATCTGGACCCGCAACAGCGCCTGCTCATGGAGGTCGCATATGAGGCGATCGAAAATGCCGGGATCCCCATAGAGCGGATCACGGGCACGAATGCCGGGGTCTTCATCGGGGGTTTCATGATCGACGGTATGTTGACCCAGTTCAGCCCATTGGGTCGAACGAATATCGGACCGCATACTGCGGTCAGTTCGACCCTCACGATTCTATCGAACCGTCTGTCCTATCTTCTAGACCTGCATGGCCCCAGTTTCACCTTGGATACGGCCTGTTCGTCGTCGCTGGTTGCGATGCATCAGGCCTGTCAGGCCGTCCGGCATGGCGAATGTGATCTGGCCCTGGTCGGTGGTGTCAATGTCATCTTTCGGCCAGAGACTCTGATTGCAATGTGCAAGGGCGGCTTCCTCGCCCGCGACGGGCGCTCAAAAAGCTTTGATGCCCGCGCCGATGGTTACGGTCGAGGTGAGGGTGCGGGGGTCGTGGTTATCAAGCGTCTCAGTCAGGCGCAGGCCGATGGCGACCGGATCCATGCCATCATCCGCGGAAGTGGCGTAAATCAGGACGGCAGAACCGACGGCATCACCGTTCCGAACGGTGTATCGCAGGCAGAGTTGGTAAAGGCCGTCTGCGCAAGAAACGATATCGACCCGGCCTCGGTGACCTATGTCGAAGCACATGGCACCGGAACGGCCATCGGTGACCCTATCGAGTTGAGTGCCCTCGGCGCGGTTTTTGGCAAGGCTCGGACCGAGGATCAGGATGCCTGCCTTGTCGGGTCGGTCAAAGCCAATATCGGCCACCTCGAGGCGGCGGCAGGTATCGCGGCCGTTATCAAAACGGCACTATGTCTGCAGCGGGGCCAGATACCTCCTGTCGCCAATCTTCAGGACATCAATCCGGCGCTTGAACTCGACAGTTGGAATCTTGCGCTACCACGAACGCTGACCGAGCTTCCTTTGACGCCGCAGGGCAATCCTGGCTGGGCGGCGATCAATTCATTTGGCTACGGGGGTACAAATGCCTCGTTGATCATGGAGCCAGCGCCGCCATCCGGTAAAAAGCGCGCTGTCTCTGAAGGTGCCGCCAGCAACCTGCTGCTTCTGTCAGCGCGAACCGTCGACGCGCTGCGTGCGCTCGCTCGTGCATATATCGAACGGATTCACGGGCTCGAAGATCAGGAGTTCGGCGATCTTTGCTATTCGTCAGCCGTCCGAAGGAGCAGCTATGAATACCGCCTCGCCATCGTGGCCGACAATGCGGACGAGGCAAGGTTGGCGCTGCGCGACTATCTGGAGGGGCGCGCCAATGCCGATCTGATCGAAGGCTACGCCGAACATCACGCGATCGAACCGGTCTATGTCTTCACCGGCATGGGTCCGCAGTGGTGGGCCATGGGCCGCGAACTTCTGGACCGTGAGCCGCTGTTTCGTGAATTCGCCGAGCGAGTGGACGAGATATTCACGCCGCTTTCAGGTTGGTCGATCCTTGATGAAATGCGCAAACCCGAGGACGAGTCGAGGGTCTCGCGTACCGAGATTGCACAGCCTGCGAACTTCGTCATTCAAGCTGGATTGGTCAGGTTGCTCGAGGCCTTGGGTGTGCGCCCGGCAGCGATGCTGGGCCACAGCGTCGGAGAGGTCAGCGCCGCATATGCCGCAGGGGTCCTGACACTCGAGGAAGCGGTGCAGGTATCGCATCTGCGCAGCAAGCTGCAGGCGACCACTGCCGGCTCGGGTGCGATGCTCGCAGTCGGTCTGAGTGCAGACAAGGTCGCGCCATACCTTGACGGGTATCAGGCCCTGGTATCCATCGGCGCAGTGAACGGTCCGGCAACCATCACCCTCGCCGGCGATGAGACGGCGTTGGGCGAGATCGCTGAACGCCTGTCCGATGACGGGATATTCAATCGCGCGCTGCAAGTCGAAACGGCCTATCACAGCCCTATCATGGATCCGTTACTCGATCCGCTTGAGCAAGGGTTAAACGGTCTTTCGCCTCAACCTGCCAAGATTCCAGTTTACTCGACCGTTACCGGACTCCCCGTCGAAGCCGATGATTTCGGCGCGGCTTACTGGCGTCGCAATGTTCGCGACTGCGTCAGGTTCGCCGACACGATCGACGAGATAATAAACGACGGGCACGAATGCTTTCTGGAAATCGGACCTCATCCGGTTCTGGGCAATGCGCTGCGCGAATGCCTGCTGGCGGCGAATATTGGCGGGGTCCTTGCGTCTACTCTGCGGCGTCAGCAGCCTGAAGTCAGGTCGATTCTGCGCGGGATTGCGGCGCTCCACGTAGCCGGCTGCGCGATCGATTGGGAGATCTTCCATTCGCGGCATGATCGGGCGTTTGTCGATCTGCCAAGCTATCCTTGGCAGCGCCGCACATATTGGAGCGAAAGCCCCGCAGCCCGTGAGGACCGGTTGGGTACCCCAAAGCAAGGCGGGCTTCTGGGTCTGCAGATGGAAATGCCCGATCCGGCATGGGCAGCAAGCATCAATCGCAACCGCTACAGCTATATTTTGGATCACTGCGTCGAGGATAGCGTGGTTCTCCCGGGCGCGGCCTATTGCGAAATCGGGCTGGAGCTTGCGCAGACGGCGACCGGTACCGGGCAGGTGCGTCTGACCGACCTGACGTTCAGCCAGGCGTTGCTGATTGACGATGACGACGATGTCGAGTTGCTGACCCGGTTCGACCCGCAGACGCGGAACTTCTCGATATACAGCGCGCTGTCATCGGATCGCGGCAATTGGACACGGCACGCAGAAGGGCGGGTTTCACTACTCAACCCTGTGCCAGGCGCGATTGTCGATCTGGCCAAATTGGGCGGTGAGCTTTCTCAGACGGTGTCCGCGGCTGATCATTACGCAGCAATGGCGGCGCGTGGCCTGCAATATGGCCCGATGTTCCAAGGTGTGACCGAACTGCGCTTGTCCGCTGATCGCGCGCAGGTGCTGGCCGAAATTCGCGCGCCCAAGGAATTGCGGCTGGGCGATGAGATCCTCCACCCGGCGCTTTTGGACGCATGCTTCCAATCTCTGATCGTGTGCTTGCCCGACGATGCGCCGCCAGTCGCGTTTGTTCCTGTCCGCATCGATGAAATCGTCATCCATCAGAGCGTCGGGGATCGCTTTTGGTGCCATGGTCGCTTGCTTTCCTACGATGTGCAGCAAATGACAGGCGAGATCAGCCTGATAGCCGAGGACGGAACCATCCTGGCCGAGCTGCGTGGTATCACGGCGCGCGCACTGGGACAGGCAGAGGTCGGACCCTTGCCGGCTGCCACCGTCAACACATTGCTTGACCGTTTCGAGTGTGAACCGCAATCTCTGAACGACAGCGATGCCCTGTCAGGTGGCGCGCAATCCGTGCCCATTCTCGCGGTGATGGATGTTGAGGGGCATGGACATTGGTTGACCAACCGATTGTCCAGCGAAGGCCATCAGATCCAGACCGTCGAGCCGGGTGAAGCGCTTGAAAAGACAGGGCCTTCCTGGACCTATCGCGCCGATCGCCCTGAGGATCTGGCGGCGCTGCTGGCTGATCTGAACGAGGCCCATATTGTCGATCTGCGCGGACTCTCGGCAGGCGCGGGCGACCCGGTCGGCATTAACGACACGCTGGATGCGCTGGCTGTCATTCAGGCGATCCCGCAGGACGGAAAGCGTCGCAGGCTGAGCGTTGTGATGCGTCATTCCGATGAGCAAGCAGATATCGTGACGCCTGCGAATGCCGGGCGTCTTGGGCTGACGCGGGTGGCCGCTAATGAATATGCCGACCTGGACATTCGCATGATCCAGATCGATCACATGCAGGATCGGGCAGAAGCGCTGATGCGGGAATTGCTTTCGCAAAGTGCCGAAGATGATGTGGTTCTGACCGGTTCGGAACGGCTGGTCCGCCGCCTGCGCCCGGTCGAGGCGTCTAAACTTGCGGATGAAGCGCTGGCCTGCCGCAGCTCAGATCCGTTGGCCGACGACGAAGCAGAAGTCGAAGTGATCATTGCTTCGAAGGAACTGCCGCCCGAGGGTGAGACCAAGCCGGTGTCGAACGTTCTGGCTACCGTCGTGGCGACTGGCGCAGGGGTTCATGATCTTGCAGCCGGACAGATCGTCCTGCTGCGACATCCGGGCGATGCCCCTCGTTACCTGCGTGCCCCCGCCGAGGCAATTTTGGCTTGTCCCGAGGATACCGGCTTTAGTGAAACGCAAAGTCTGGCGCTGCTGCCGCTGACGCTTGCGATTGCAATCTTGCGGCGCGCCGGGCTGGCATCGGGCAAGACGCTTGCACTTTATGCGCCCAAACACGGGCTTCTGCAGCCTCTGGCGACGGCTGCGCGTGCCATCGGTGCTACGGTGGCCCTGATTGATCCAACCGATCCGCTGCTTGCTGCAAAAAGCTTGCAGCAAGACCATCCGTCGGGCGTCGATATTGTTTGCCTTGGGACCGATGATGAGCTCGCGGATACACTGGCCTCGATGGTGACGCCATTCGGCACTGTGGTCCGGTTGTTCGCAAACGGCGCACGGCCGCTGGCCGAAGCGGCAAACCGGGTCGAGCTGAAAATCGACCCGGCATTCTTGGCGAGCAGGGCCGATCTTTACCTGCGTCCTGCCTTGGCGGATCTCACGGCGCTTGCCGCAGAGTCGCCAATCTGGCGCATGATCGCTGAACTTTCGCCGGCAGAAATCGAACTGTCTCGCTATGTGCTGGAGCAGCACGATCCTGCCGCTCGGGTCAAGGCAGTCGCGGCGTCTTTGCCAGCGCCTCGGATCCGTGCGGATGGCGCCTATCTCGTCACCGGGGGGCTTGGCGGCTTCGGCTTTGAGATCGCCAAGTGGCTCGCCGATAAGGGGGCCGGCCATATTGTTCTGGCGGGGCGCAAAGGCCCCAAAACGCCTGGCGCGCAAGAGATGATGGCGGAATTGCAGCGGCGGGGCAGCGGGGTGACGGCGCTCTCGGCCGACATTGCCAACGCGCAGAATGTCAGTGAGATGTTCGCAAAAATCGGCAAGCTTGATCAGCCGCTCCGGGGCGTATTCCACGCGGCGGGCATTCTGGACGATGCTCCGGTTTACTCGCTGAGCGAGGATCAGATTGTCCGGGTCATGCAGCCAAAGGCGGTGGGGGCATGGCACCTGCATCAAGCCACGCGCAACATGCCGATAGATGCCTTTGTGATGATCTCGTCCATCGCCGCGCTTCTGGGGAGCCCGGGACAGGGTGCCTATGTCGCAGCCAATACATTCCTGGACAGTCTGGCCAACCATCGGCGCAAGAGCGGCTTGCCCGCGATCAGCATCAACCTTGGTGCCCTGGCCGAGGTCGGGATGGCGGCGCGTCACGAAGGGGTGGAGAAACACTTTGGCCGTGTCGGTGTCGGCTCGCTGAACCCGGCCGAAGCAATAGGCATGCTGGAGAAAATCTTTGGCTGGAACCCGGTGGCCATGGCGGCTGCACGCATGGATTGGGCGCTGTGGGGCGGAACTTATGCGAAATGGGCGGCATCGCCCCGCTATAAGCACCTGATGCCTGAAACAGGGCAAGCTACCGCAGCTGTCCAGAATGACGGGTTTGCGACCATGAGCGCCGAAGAACGCGCGGCCCTGGTCGAAAAGGTCTTGATCGACCTTGTCAGTGGTGTGCTGCGCTTGCCAGCGGACGGCATCGACATGAACCGCTCGCTGCTGAACATGGGCGTCGACTCGCTCATGGCGATGGAGTTGCAGGTAGGGGTAGATCGGGGTCTCGGTCTGCGTGTCCCCACACTGGAGTTGATGAAGGGCGTGTCCTTTGCGGCGCTGATCCGCAATATCACCGCGCTTTTCGAAAAGGCTCAGGACTCTGCAACGCCCAGCGAAAGCAAAGCCGCAGGGCCAGCGCCTAAAGTCAGTGCCGTAGAAACTGCGCCGCTGGATCCGGGCGAGCTGTTGTCGCGTCTGGACGGGATGACACCCGAGGAAATCGAGCAAACGCTGGAAACCTACAGTAACCTTGAGCGGAGCGCGTGATCATGGCCTTTGTCAGCACTTCGCCCGATACGGATACCGTGTCGCGAAAGGAAGCTCTTGCCCAGTTGCTGCGCAACCACGGCAAACAGCATATGAACATCCATCCGGTGTCACGCGGGCAGCAGGCCCTGTGGTTCTTGCACCAGTCCAGGCCCGACAGTCCAGCATACACCGTTGTCTTCGCGCTGCGCATCCGGTCAGCCCTGGACAAAGCGGCGCTGCGATCGGCTTTGCAGGTCGTGGTAGATCGTCACCAGCAACTGCGCGCCAACTTCCGAATGGGCGAAGATGGCAAGCTGGTTCAAATGATCCTTGGATATCGCACGGTCACCCTGCCCGAAACGCAGGTAGGGGCCGAGCAGGATCTGGATGCAACGCTGAGAAGAGCGGCCGCGGCGCCCTTCGATCTAGAGACTGACCCGCTTTTCAGGCCACAGCTGTTCACGCTTGGTAAGGCTGACCATGTCCTGCTGCTCTGCGTCCATCACGTCATTTTTGACGGCTGGTCGCTATGGTTGACACTGGATGAACTGCGCATTGCCTATGAGGCCGCAGTGCATGGTCGACAGCACGGCCTGCCGGTACCGCAAAAGGGCTACATCGAACATATCGAGCGGCAAGAACGTATGATCAATGGCCCCCGCGGGGCAGAGCTGGCGACCTATTGGACGAACAATCTGCAAGCCGCGCGTGGCACGCTGGACTTGCCATTTGACGCTCCTCGCCCTCCGGTGCGTCAGCTTGGTGGCGCGAGCCATTCGTTCGCTTTGTCGCCGGAGCTGACCGCACAGTTGCAGGGCCTGGCGCGCGAACTTGGTATCACACTGTTTTCGCTTTTGCTTGGCGCCTATCAGATATTCATCGCCCGCTATTCCCGGCAGCAAACGATTCCGATCGGCACACGCTCTGCCGGGCGTAACGACCCGGAAATGATGGGAGTCGTCGGATACTTTGTGAACCCGGTCGTGGTCGTTTCTGATCTGCAATGGGATCAACCTGTCGGTGAGGTCCTTCGGAACGCGCATGAACAGGCGACCGAAGCATTAAGTCACGACGAATTGCCGTTTCCGGTGATCGTCGAAAAAATGAAACTGCAACGCGATCCCAGTGTGACGCCGCTGTTTCAGACATCTTTTGTTATGCAGAAGGCGCAGCGCGCGGGCGGAGCGATGGAAATAATGGCCGCCCATCAGAATGGTCGCCGTGCGCTTTGGGCGGGCCTGGAGGTCGAATATATCGACCTTCCGCAGCAAACAGGCCAGTTCGATCTGGATCTGGAAATGTTCGAGGTGGGCGAGCAGCTTCAGGGCGTGCTGAAATACGATACGGCTTTGTTTTTGCCCGAAAGCATTACAAGGCTTGCCGATAATTTCACGACCATGCTGCAGGCGCTCGTCGTCAACCCCGACCAGCAAGTGGACGATCTTCCGATTGTCAGCGCCGCATCGCGCGAGTTGATCGAGCAGTTCAGCAGGCCGGGCGCTGCGGCGATCGAAGCAGTCGAGTGCGTTCACGAAAGCTTTCAGAGACAGGTCGCTGCCGACCCCGAAGCGCCCGCGCTGACCTGCGAGGGTGTGACGCTGAGTTATGACCAACTCAATCGCCGAGCGAACCGATTGGCTCATCGCCTGATCGCGGCGGGTGTGCTGCCGGGTGATCTTGTCGGGTTCTGCACCGACAGGTCGTTGGAAATGATGATCGGGCTTCTGGCGATCCTGAAAGCTGGGGCGGCCTATCTGCCGATCGATCCATCGCTGCCAGCCGAACGCGTGAACTTCATCATGCAAGACAGCAAATCATCGCGGGTTCTCATTCAGAATGGGCAGGCGGCGGTTGTCGAGACGGCGGGTGCCGAACTGATCGAGATGGGCCCGAACGGAGAGATTGAAGGCGACTGGCCAGAGGCAGATCCGGAAAACCGCGCCAGTCTGGATGGCCTGATCTATGTCATGTACACCTCTGGCACCACCGGGCGGCCCAAAGGCGTTCAGCTGACGCACCGCAATGTGGCGCGGCTCTTTCTTAACACGCAGTGCTGGTTTGAATTTAACCGCAACGATGTCTGGACGCTCTTTCACTCTTTCGCATTCGATTTCTCCGTTTGGGAAATGTGGGGTGCGCTGATTTATGGGGGGCGGCTTGTTGTTGTGCCCTATCTGGTGTCCCGTTCACCTTCGCTCTTTGTTGATCTGGTGCGGCGCGAAGGCGTAACGATCCTCAATCAAAGCCCCTCGGCCTTCAAGTTGTTCGTCGCCGAAGAGGGGCGCAGCGGGGCACCTCAATCCTTTGCTTTGCGCGCCGTCGTTTTCGGTGGGGAACCGCTGGATCTGCAGAGCCTCCGTCCTTGGGTCTCGCGCCACGGTGATCAGCAGCCTTTGCTGGTCAACATGTACGGGATCACCGAAATCACGGTCCACGCTTCTTATCGTGTCATTCGGGCGGCGGATCTGACGCGAACGCGTAGCCCCATCGGCGTGGCAATTCCGGATCTGCGACTGGACCTTCTGGACCACCGTCTTCGTCCGGTACCCATCGGCGCCACCGGCGAAATTCACGTCAGCGGCCCGGGCCTCGCGTCGGGTTATCTTGGCAGACCGGAACTGACCGCCGATAAGTTTGTAACCGGTTCCGACAAGGTGCTTTATTATCGGTCCAGCGATTTGGGACGTTATCTGCCGGATGGCGACATCGAATATCTTGGCCGAAACGACAAACAGGTGAAAATTCGCGGCTTTCGCATCGAGCTTGGCGAAATCGAAAGCTCGCTTTGCAGGCATCCGGGTGTGCGCACCGCGGTGACCGTAACGCAAGACCATCCTTCATTGGGCAAGCGGCTGGTGTCGTATGTCGTTCCCAAAGGCAACTGGCAGATGGACGAGCGCGATTTGCGCAACCATCTGGCAGACAGCTTGCCGGATTACATGATCCCGGCGGTCTTGATGCAGATCGACGAAGTCCCCCTGAACGGCAACGGCAAGGTAGATCATGCACGTTTGCCCGAGGCAGAAACAAATCGCGACGAGACCCAGGCTTTTGTCGCGTCACGCAATAGCGAAGAAGCCGCTCTGACCTCCTTGTGGGAGCGTGTGCTTGGCATGTCGCCCATCGGCGTGAACGACGACTTTTTCCGTTTGGGTGGTCAATCACTTCTGGCCGTCCATTTGATGTCCGAAATTGGAACTGCCTATGGGCGCAAATTGCCAACTGCGCTTTTGTTCCGCAATCCGACCATCGCACAGATGGCGCAGGCTTTGCGCCAAGGCAGCGGTGATGAATGGTCCCCGCTGGTCCCGATGAATGACGCAGCCGATCACCTGCCGGCGATATTCTGCGTCGCCGGAGGCGGTGGCAGCACGCTTTATTACCAGTCGATGGCTGCAGCTCTGGAAAAGAACTTCAGGTTCTTTGGCCTCCAGCTGCGAGGTACTGACGGGCTGTCTCGACCTCATGAAACGGTCGAGGACGTGGCCGACGAATTGGTCCGCGCGTTGACTGATATTCAACCGCAGGGACCTTACCGCTTGGCCGGGCACTGCTTTGGCGGTGTGGTCGCATTCGAAATGGCCCGCAGGCTTGAAGCGCGGGGAGACACGGTCGAACGCCTGGTCATCATGGACGCCCCGGCACCTGTCGAATGCGGCGGCCAGCTCAACAATATCGAGCATGACGATATCGATGATGCCGACTGGCTGGCGAAAATCGCCGAAGTTTTGGCCGAAAGCGCCGAGATGGATCTGCGCATAGCTGCGGATCAAATTCGCCAATCGGCCGACCCACTGACCTTCACCGCAGGAAAGATAGCGTCAGCGGGCCTGCTGCCGATCGACGCGGCACGGGACCACCTGAAGGGCTTTATAAATGTATTCCAAGCCAACAGCCGTGCGCGCTATCGACCTGCAAACTCTATTGCTGCCGACGTAACACTACTTCGTGCAGCGCAAGCCCATCCTGACTACGACTATTCTGCAAGCGAGGTATTCAGGGATCCCGCAGCAAAATCAAGTCTGGGTTGGAACGGGCTTTCAAGCGGGCATTGCCAGGTTCATTTCGTTCCCGGGACACATCTGACCATGCTCTCGTCAGGCAATACAGCCTCGATTTCCGAGGCGATGCGTCTGGCAATGGAAAGTTGAAGACCTTCGGCGGGGCCTTCTGCCGGCGGAAAAATCGATTAACCATTCTAGGAAAGATCACCATGCGTAAACATGTACTTGCGTTGTCTTTGGTCGGCATTTTGTTCAGCACCTCCGCTTCTGCCGAGAGGTTCACTGAACTCGTAACCTTCAGCGCGGCATTTTCGGATATTGGGAACTATTACACCGAATCCGGCACCACGCGACCGGAGCCGTTCTACCAAAACCGCTCGACCAACGGTCCGGTGGCTGTGGAAGTGATGGCTGATCTGATGGGCCTTAGTGCAGCACCATCGCTGCATTTGACCCAAGAGGAAGGTGGATCGAATTTCTCTGTTTTCGATGCGACGGCAAGCGGTAATGGACCGCACGATGTTCCGGCACAGGTAGATGCATTCCTATCGCGAAACGATGGCAAGGCTGATCCCGGCGCCCTGTACTTCATCTTTCTTGGCGGCAACGACGTCATCAAAGCCTTTGCCGAGCCCGACCCGGCGGTCGGCCAGGAAATATTGAACGACGCCGTAGCGACCATTGAGACGCAGATGCACCGCCTTGCGGACGCTGGCGCAAAGACGTTCTACGCTCCCGACTTCGTGGATGTCGGCAAGTCTCCGGCGGCAGTCAATCGTGGTGCCGAAGCGGTCGCATACGGAACCAAGCTGTCCGAGCAGTGGAACCGCGATTTCGACGCGATGCTGGATCGCGTTGAACAGCGTGATGGCATCGAAATCATCCGCTGGAGCTTTAATGATTTTACCGAAAACGTGCTCCGCAACGGTGACGAGTTCGGGATCATGAACACAACCGAATCCTGTGTCGCAAAGGGCCGCGACTGCGACTTCGAATCGTACGTCTACCTTGACGACGTGTATCCCACCGCCCGGGTGCATCGCTTGCTGGGCATCGGTCTGGCAATGGGGCTGCTTATGCGTGAAAAAGAAGGAGCAGTCCAATAATGTCACATATGCTTATGCTCGCCCTTGCGGCCGGCACGTCGCTGGCCGCGGGAGCGGTGGCTCAGGCTGAAACCACCCCCGGCCCTTATGTTGGATTATCTCTCGCCTATAGCGTGCCAGCCGATCAGGATATCGACGGAGTCGACACCCCGTTCGGGCGCCAACCCGGCGGCTATATGAGCAGCGATCCCGGCGCAGGTGTGACGTTCAGTGCCGGTTGGCGGTTCGATAACCGTATCCGCGTCGAAGTCGAGTACAGCTATCGCCGTTCGGACCTCGATCGCGGCTCGGCTGGCGGAGCTTTGAGAAATGCAGCGACAACGGGCCATCTGCGACAATCGTCGATCTTTCTGAACGGATACTACGATTTCGCCAAGGTCGAGCAGGGGCCCGCGCGCGGCATATCGCCTTATGCCGGTGCGGGCATCGGCGTTACGCATATGAACTGGGATAATGCCCGGACCTCCAACTCGGATGAGGTGGCTTGGCACGACACCAGCGACGATGCGACTGCGGCCCAGATCATGGTGGGTTTCGCTTATGAGCTCCCGCAAGCTCCGAACATTGTTCTAACTGCCGAGCTTCGGCACACGCGCTTGTTGGAGAGCATCACGTTTGACGGTGACATTCTGGTCAACCCGCGCCGTGGTGCTTTTCCGATTTCGACCGACGTAACCGACAAGGGCCGTACCGATCTGCTTATCGGTATACGGCGTCAGTTCTGATCACATCCGAAAAAGCAGGAGCAGCGTGTGTTCTTTTCTGAGCCAGAGCCGCCTCGCGGGACACCAATGCAGGTCACCGATCGCATTCAGCGATTGGTGGCCGGCAATGGAGGCGCGATGACACATCACGGAACCAATACATATCTGGTCGCGGTCGAGAGGGGGTGGGTCGTCATCGACCCCGGACCCGATGATCAGTCCCATTTGGACGCGATCATGTTCGCGACTGGCGGCAAGATAGGTCGGATCCTTATTACGCATGATCACCGCGATCACGTCGAAGGTGCGGCATGGCTGGCTCGTGAAAGCGGCGCCAATCTTGCCGCCGCACGTGCCAGCCTGGCACAGGGCGACCAAGTGGATCAGCGCCTGTCCGACAACTCGGTGATCGACGGCTTCGTTGTGATCGCAACCCCCGGACACGCGGCAGATCATCTTTGTTTTCAACTGGGGGATGTGATCTTTACCGGAGATCATATTATGGCCTGGGCACCGACATCGGTCCTGCAGCCTGACGGCGATGCGCGCAGTTATATGGAAAGCCTTGGCAAACTGCTTCAGATACGCAGCAAGCTTTTTTTGCCGGGCCATGGACCGGCGATCCGCAATCCGCGAAAATTCGTCGGCGCTCTGATAGCACGAACCAGAGAGCGCGAGCAGGCCTTGTGGGATCAGATCGCCAATGCCCCTGCAGATATCGACCATATCGTTACCGAATCCTATGGAACGCTGAGCCCTGAAATGCGTGGCATCGCGCATCGCACGATCGGGGCGTTGCTTCTTAAACTGGCGGGCGACGGTCGGGCAGTCTGTGACGGAGCCCGATGGAGAGCATTGCAATGATCCGAAACTTTTTGCCAAGGACCGGGTTGGCAATTCTTGCTGCATTTCTTTTGATAATGCCCGCTGTCAACGGCGGAGCAAATTCGGTCAGGGCGTGACCTGCTTGCAAGAATTTGGACCGTTTGAGGTGAGAAAATTCTCGTAATGTCCCTGGCAGGCAAAGCGAGGAAGAGTGATGAAGACGTCCAGGTTCAGCGAGCAGCAGATCGCATTCTTCTGAAGCAGGCCGATGACGGGCTGAGTGTTGAGGAGGATTGTCGAAAGGTCGGAATTTCGCAGCTTCTCGGCGTTGTTGCAGAACTTTACGCTGGAAGGATTCACGTTTCGAACCCGATAAGTTAGCAGGCTGCTGAAAAACTCCTGCCTCGACGCCCATCTCGGAACATGATTCACTGTAGCCACTGCAGGTGCGGAGGTGGCGATGCGCTGATCAGACAAGGTGACGGGATCGCTGTTCAGCTACATCAATCTCGAAGAGCGCATCCCGGCGGAGCCTCCGCTTCGCAAGATCAGGACCGTCGTCAATGTGTCCACTTAACCTTCTTTCCGTGCTATTTTCGGGAAGGAGGAAGACCCGATGGGACGATCACCGACAGCGAAGAAGGCGGCGCCACGTGATGCCATCAGCAAGGTGGCCCACCCACGCAGGACAATATCTTCAAGGTTGTCGAGATGAAGTTCGGAACGGATGATTGGGGGTCTGGTCAGCTTGACGATTATAGCGAGATTGCCGGAGATGCTGACGATGTTGAAGAACTGAATCCCAAAGAATGCGAATGCAGCGATGATAACAGGACCCAGGAACAGGTGGCTCTCGTGACCGCCGCCAAGACCGTCAACGATGCGCATATCTCTTTGGGGGACCGCGCTCTTGCGGTGGGCGGAACCATTCTGGGCGCATTGGGAACCGCCGTGGCGATTGCCTCGCCCTTTGAAGGGCCTGCCGGGGAAATCGCCCTTGGTGCGCTCACGGCGGGCATGGCGGCGCGGGTCTTTGGATCCTCGGCGCTCAGTGCCGCCGCGAGGCAGGCTCTGGCGCGTGGAGCGGCGGCTTCATGGGCGCGGATTTTCCAGTCCGGCGCACAACTGGCACATTGAGGAAAGCCTATGGAACTCAGTCTTTTTCAGGGATTTGACAACATCCGTTTTGAACGCGCACGCGGCGACATAACCCGGACCTTCGCGCGGGTCGTGTTCGGAATGATGTTTTTTCTCCGCCGTTCGGACAATCCTGAACATCGCAAGCAACTGATGCAGGCAGAGGAATATTGCCGGAATCTGGTACCGACTGATACCTATAACTGGGCCGTTGTGGAGACGCCGGACAATCTGACCTGGCTGGACCTTCGGAAAGCCGGGAACGATGCCAAGGCCTATGAGCTTTGGCAAAGGCAGGCCATGAACGATGACCTCTGGTTCGGTCTTTTCGATTTCACGAACAAGGATGGCGAAGCGGCGGGACATGCTCTCGAAATCCGCGCATTGGGCTTGCGATTTCCCGCAAAAGAGCAGGATTTTTTCCAGTTCAACTTCCCGCTGCCTTGGCTGGAACGGCAGGACAGACCGGGGCTGGCGCAGAAGATTTTCAGGGATCTGGCAGATATCCTGCAGCCGCTTCATGCGCAGTCAGGCCTGTGCATGACAATGACCGGGAACCCTTCATGGACACAAGGTGAAGGCGCGGAATCGCTTTACCCGCTTTTGCGCAAATATCCCGGCCTGATTGCGGGCCGCGCCGCCGATATGACCTTCTCCATCGGCGATGACATGCTGCCGATCAACTGGCTGAACGCGGTCCATAACGATCTTTTGGATCGCTGCGGCGGGCGTGAGGCGGTTCTGGCACAACTCGGTCTGACCGGCTTCGAGTTCTGGGATTATGACAACGGGATCGTGGTGCAGGCCGGTCCTGCGCCCCTGCTCGGCAATCGAGAGACCGGTGAGAAAATGCCGCATTACGGGGCGCTGGCACGGGCGCTGAAACCGGCGCGGATCTCGGAATATGGGGGGAAGGGGAAATGGAGCATCGTGAATTATCGCCGCCCCAATGACAAATATGACAAGGACCAGCGCCGCGAAACACTACACGAATACCTCACCCGCTTTGACGATATGTGACCGCTTGTCCCTTCGCTGCCGGCAGATCCCGGACGAATGGAGTTTTTCTCCGACCGCGTCCTGCTGCGCCGGGTGGCCCGGCGCGCAACATGCGCCGCTTCTACCTGATGATCGTGCAGCGCTACCCGCTCGGCGGTGCCTCGCTGGTGCGAGCATGGAGCCGGATCGGCAGTCCGGGCGAGATGCAGGTCAGCCATCACCGTGACGAAGGCCGCGCCATCGATGCCCCGGACGAAACAGCCCGCCTCAAGCAGCGCCGGGGCTATCTCCCCAACAAATTCTGACGGCAGCCCCTTCCCTGCCCGGAGCGCGCCGCCAGGGAATTTCCACAGCATTCGCGAAACGACCCGTGGCAGGCGCAGCCTGGTTCATCGATATTCTCGACAAGATTCGGGCAATAGCGCCATCATTGGAACCCGCTCTGGTACTTGTGAGGAACGGCTAGTTTTCAAACTCATCTCCACCGCCCCTTCCAGACAGATTCGGTGGAGGTGATATCTTGTGGAAAGACTGGCAGATGAAATCTTATAATCAAAAGCGACCTGTTGAGCTTCTCAGCCTTTATGACGGAGATGGGTAATCCGCCCCATTTTAGCGGGTGGTTCGGTCGGCAGCGTCGGGGATTCCCATGACGACGCCATGGCCGAAAGCATCATGGGGCTGCGCAAAACCTTGGGTAGCAAGCTCTTCTGCCGCCCGCACTTCCTGAGCGCGTGACTGTAGCTGGACCAGTTCGTCATGCGGTGGCGGGCGGGGCATGACTTATTCATGCCGCCCGCATAACCGCATGGATTCACGTCGTTAACCCTGCGCCGCCGGGGTTTTGCAACAACGCCGTCATGGTGCGGTCTCGATCAGCAGACAGGATGCCGTGCACAGTTGGAAATGTCCATTCTATGTTTTGTTATATACAACATGGTATGTCTGGAGTACAACAAATCCCGGAGGTGAGACATGGTAAAGCAACGATTCGCACTTCTTTCGGATTTCGTCGATGCGATCATGCGCCGCGACGGCCGGCGCACCGGTGGAGGGTCGGCAACGCAGGAGGCGCTGTCCCGCCCGGCCACCGAACGGATATCTGTCGCGTGCAAGGTGCTGATGGCGCGGATCGGCGACGCCGCCCGGGTCGCCGTGGCCGAACAGGCGCTGGCCGCCTATGCCGAACTCGACGAGCCTGAGAAGCGTGCCTTCTTTCGCATGCTGCTGAACGATTACGGCGTCGATCCGGCGGATATCCGCAAGGCCTATCAGGAATGGGACCAGAAGCAGGATGACACCGCCGCATCCGCATTGTTTCAGGCGGTCGAGCCGAAACGGCAATCGTTGCTGCGCCGTCTGAACCTGGCGCCGGGTGCAACGCTGAAACTGGTCAGGATGCGTTCCGACCTTTTACGGGCGATGCGTGACGCCCCGGAACTGGAGGCGGTCGATCTGGATTTCGCGCATCTGCTGTCGTCCTGGTTCAACCGGGGCTTCCTGCGGATGCAGCGCATCGACTGGAACAGCTCGGCCGCGATCCTGGAACGGATCATGCGTTACGAAAGCGTCCACCCCATGCAGGGCTGGGAGGATCTGCGCCGCAGGCTGAATCCGCATGACCGCAGGATGTTCGCCTTTTTTCACCCCGCGACCGGCGACGAGCCGCTGATCTTTGTCGAGGTGGCGCTGACGCAAGGCGTGCCGGACGCAATCTCGACGATCCTGACGGCGCCCGAACCGGACGCCCCGGTCGAGGCGGATACGGCTGTTTTCTATTCCATCAACAACAGCCTTCCGGGCCTGAAAGGCGTGTCGTTCGGCAATTTCCTCATCAAGCAGGTCGCCAGCGAATTGTCTGCGGAACTGTCGGGGCTCACCCGTTTTGTGACGCTGTCGCCCGCACCCGGCTTCGCCCGCTGGCTCGAGGCGCAGGATTCGGAACGGGCCAGGGCGCTCAAAGAGGCGCTCGACCGTCGGGACTGGATCACGGATGAAAAGAACATCGAGCGGCTGCGGCCCGAGGTCGAGGCCTTTGCCGCAAGATATTTCGTCACGGCGCGCAACAAGGCCGGGGCGCCGCCCGACCCGGTCGCACGCTTTCATCTGGGCAACGGCGCCTCGGCCTGGCGTCTCAACTGGCCCGCCGACCGATCCGAACATGCGCTGAAGGCCGCGCATGGCCTGATGATCAACTATCTTTACGAACTTGCCGCAATTGAGGCCCAGCACGAACGTTTCGTGCGCGACGGCACGGTGACGCATGGCCCGTCGCTGGCCGACGCCTTGCGGCGCCTTTCCGGGGAGGACTGATCCGATGCAGACGATTTATGAACAATTCCTTTCGGGGGCCGAGATATTGCAGGGCAAGACCCTGTTCGAGCGGCCCGGCAAAGCCGATATCAGCTATTCCCGCATGCGAATGCTGGTCGAAAGTATTGCGGGCGCCCTGACCCAGATCGGCGTTCAGCCGGGCGACCGGGTTGCCGCGCAAGTGCCCAAGAGTCCCGAGGCCATTGCTCTTTATCTGGCGACGCTGCAATGCGGCGCGGTGTTCCTGCCGCTGAACACGGCCTATACTGGACCGGAAATCGACTATTTCATCGGTGACGCCGATCCCCGCCTGTTCGTCTGCGCACCGGAAACGCTGGATCAGCATCAGGGCAGAGCCTCGGACGTGCTGACGGTCGAGACCCTGGGGGCCGAAGGCGACGGCTCGCTGCTGGAGCGCGCGGCGCGGGCGCCGGCGCGCGAGGATCACCACCCTTGCGGGCCTCGGGACCGGGCTGCGATCCTTTATACCTCTGGCACCACCGGCCGCTCGAAAGGGGCCGTGCTGACGCATGGAAACCTTGCCTCGAACTGCGAGGCGCTGATCGATTGCTGGCGCTTTACGGCCGATGACCGGCTGATCCACGCGCTGCCGATCTTTCATACCCATGGCCTGTTCGTTGCAGCAAACATGGCCATCTGCTCTGGCGCCACGATGGTCTTTCTGACCCGCTTTGACGCCGATGAGGTGATATCGCTTATGGCGCGCGGGACGGTGCTGATGGGGGTCCCGACCTTTTATACCCGCCTGTTGAAATCCGATGGGCTGACGCATGAGGCCACCGCGGCCATGCGGCTTTTCGTGTCGGGTTCCGCCCCGCTGCTGGCCGAGGATCATCGCGCGTTCAGCGAGCGCACCGGCCACGCGATCCTCGAACGCTACGGGATGACCGAAACCTGCATGATCGCATCCAATCCCTATGACGGCGATCGCAGGCCGGGCGCGGTCGGGATGGCCCTGCCGGGTGTGACGGTCCGCGTTGCCGACGCAGAAACCGGCACGCCCATGCCCGCCGATGAGATCGGGTCGATCGAGGTCAAGGGGCCGAATGTCTTCGAGGGCTATTGGAACATGCCGGAAAAGACCGCATCCGAGTTCCGTCCGGACGGCTTTTTCATCACCGGCGATCTGGGCCTGATCGATGCCGAGGGCTATCTGCATATCGTCGGGCGCAGCAAGGATCTGGTGATCTCGGGCGGCTACAATGTCTACCCCAAAGAGATCGAGGCGCTGATCGACGAACTGCCGGGCGTACTGGAAAGCGCGGTCATCGGTGTGCCGCATCCCGATTTCGGAGAGGGTGTCGTCGCGCTTGTCGTGCCGAAGCCCGGCGCGAAACTCGACGAGACGGCGCTGCTGTCGGCGCTTGGCGGCACGCTGGCCCGCTACAAGCAGCCCAAGCGCGTGATCCTGATTGATGAGTTGCCCCGCAACGTCATGGGCAAGGTCCAGAAGGCCGAATTGCGCAAGACCTATGCCGGGCTTTTTTCATCCGCAGAAACCCCCTGATGCCGCGCGCCGGAGGGCCAGCGCGACATCAGGATTACCGACCAACTGGAGGAGTAAGGTCATGAATAGTAAACCCGACAACGCAGATGAACTGATCCGGATGAGCGCGACCGACGTCGTGGCCGGATTGAAAAAGGGGGAGTTGTCGCCGCTGGATCTGCTCGACGCGCTCATTGACAGAACGGAAAAGGTCGAGCCGCATGTGAATGCCCTGCCGATCCGGTTCTTCGAAGAGGCCCGCAAGGAGGCGGCGCGTTTCGATCCGCGCAGCCATGAAAACCGGGATCGCCCCGGATTTCTGGCCGGTCTGCCCGTCGCGATCAAGGATTACAACAGCGTCGCCGGGCAGTTGACCACCTATGGCTCACCCATCTTCGCCGAGAATCGGGCCGAGACATCCGACAATATGGTCGCGACGATTCAGGACAGCGGCGGCATCGCCTATGCCAAGTCGAACGTTCCCGAAATCGCCGGCGCGAATACCTTCAACCCGGTATTCGGCGCGACCCGCAACCCCTGGGATCTGCGGATGACCGTCGGCGGCTCGTCCGGCGGCTCGGCGGCATCGCTGGCATCAGGCACCGCGTGGCTGGCCACCGGCAACGATCTGGGCGGCAGCCTGCGCATTCCGGCAAGCTATTGCGGCATCGTCGGCCTGCGCCCCAGCGTCGGCCGCGTCCCGCGTGTCGCCGACCTGCCTTACGATGCATTATGGGTCGAAGGGCCGATGGCGCGAAATGTTCCCGATCTGGCGCTGATGCTGGATGCGATGGCCCATGCGCATCCCGCCGATCCGCTGAGCTTTGAGGCCCCCGCGCGCCCCTTTGTCGAGGCGGTCCGCGATCCGAAGGCCCCCACTCGCATCGGCTTTACCCCGAATCTGGGGCTGTCGCTGGTCGATCCCGAGGTCGAGCGGCTTTGCCGTGAGGGCGTCCAGGCCTTTGCCGGTGCGGGCAGCACGGTCGATGAAACCTGCCCCGATTTCTCGGGCGGCATCGATGCCTTCCAGACCCTGCGCGCCGTGCTGATCGCCAGCCTGCGGGGCGAATTGCTGGAAACCGAGCGCGAGCGCATCGCCCCCGAGATCATCTGGAACATCGAAAAGGGACAGAACGTCACCGCCGATCAGATCCTGGCGGCCGAGCGCAGCCGGGCCCGCATCTTCGGTGCCATGGTCAAGTTCTTTGAAACCCACGACATCCTGGCATGTCCCACGGTTTCGGTGCCGCCCTATCCGGTCGAGCAACGCTTCCCGACCCGGATCGGCGATCAGGAACTGACCACCTATATCGACTGGATGTATCTGACTTTCGTCATCACCCTGACCGGTTGCCCGGCGATTTCCGTACCCTGCGGCTTTACCAGCGATGGCTTGCCCGTCGGCCTGCAACTGATCGGCCGGCCCAAGGGGGATTTCGACCTGATCTCTGCCGCTGCCGTGCTCGAGCAATCGCTTGGCCTGAGCAAGCAGCTGCCGATCATGCCGAAAACCTGAGAGCCAGATTCAAAACGAGATGAATGATTTCAATCTGTTGCGATTGCCCTGGTCATGCGCCTGATATGTGCGATGAGAACCCATGCCTCTGCGCTCTCGATGGATTTCTCCCAATCCTTTGCCAGC
>NZ_JRKN01000016.1 GCF_000763905.1 Paracoccus halophilus | reverse complement strand
CGAGCCGCTTTGCGCTCGTATCGTTTCCGGGTGATTTCGGTCCAGGGCATCATGATCTCCGTTCGTTCTCACAAACAAACAGAATCATAACTCGCTGAAATCACCCAACTCATTTCCGATCAGGCTCATAGATCGCGGCGTGGGTGTTGCGGGCCGCCACGGCATCGCCGATGCGGAACAGGCGGAAGCGGCCCTCGGGGTTTTTCTCGACGGTCTGGACGCCGCCGGTGGTCAGCGCCTCGTAATCGACCTCGCCCAGGTTGCGCGACTGCGGTTTCAGGTCGAAATAGATATCGTCCAGCGGCCGCGTGCCGTGATTGACCACCACCTGATCGACCAGCCTTTCGCGGCTGAAATCGCCGTAATCCGACCCCAGCACGGCCTTGAGCGCATTGCCCTCGCGCAGGACGGATTTCAGCCGCCAGGTCACGGTAAAGGTGGTGTCGCGCTTTTGCAGGTTGCGCATATAGGGCACCAGATTCATCGCCATCACCTCGGGCGCGAAGCTGCGATCCGGGGTCACGATCTCGACCCGTGCCCCCGCGGCCGAGATGACATCCGCCGCCTGCAGCCCGGCATTGTCGCCGGCATCGTCAAAGATCAGCACGTTCTGGCCCGGCTTCACATCGCCCGAGACGATATCCCAGGCCGAGACGACCAGATCGTTGCCCTGCTCCAGCACCTCGGTATGGGGCAGGCCGCCGGTGGCGATGATCACCTCGTCGGGATCGGTGGCCAGCACGTCGCCGGCCTCGGCAAAGCTGTTGAAGCGGAACGAGACGCCGCGCTTCTGGCACTGCTCGAAGCGCCAGGCGATGATTGAGGACATCTCGCGCCGCCGTTCCTGCAGCGCGGTCAGCCGGATCTGGCCGCCGGGCTGGTCGGCAGCCTCGAAGACGGTCACCTCGTGGCCGCGCTCGGCGGCGACGCGGGCGGCCTCCATCCCCGCAGGACCGGCGCCAACGATGGTCACGCGCTTTTTCACCTCGGCGCGGGCGATGGTGTGGGGCTGTTCCAGTTCCCGCCCGGTCGAGGGGTTGTGCAGGCACAGTGCCATGCCGCCCTGATAGATCCGGTCGAGGCAGTAATTGGCGCCGACGCAGGGGCGGATATCGTCCTCGCGGCCCTCGATCACCTTGCGCACCAGATGCGGGTCGGCCATATGCGCCCGCGTCATCCCGACCATGTCCAGCTTGCCCGAGGCGATCGCATGCCGGGCGGTGGCGATGTCGGGGATCTTCGCGGCGTGGAAGGTGGGGAAATTGGTCGCGGCCCGGATCTCGCCGGCGAAATCCAGATGCGGCGCGTTGCGCATGCCCTGAATCGGAATCACGTCGGTCAGGCCGGCATCGGTGTCGATATGGCCCTTGACCACGTTCAGGAAATCGACCAGCCCGCTGTCCTTGAGCTTGTGCGAGATCGCCAGCCCGTCCTCGCGCGTCAAGCCGCCGGGCAGGTCCTCGTCGCCGGTATAGCGCACGCCGAGCAGGAAATCCTCGCCGCAGCGGGCGCGGATGCCGGACAGGATGTCAAAGGTAAAGCGCAGCCGGTTGTCCAGACTGCCGCCATAGGGGCCGTCCAGATCGTTGGTCAGGGGCGACCAGAACTGGTCCATCAGGTGGCCATAGGCCTGGATCTCGACCCCGTCCAGCCCGGCCAGCTTCATCCGCTCGGCGGCATCGACATAGTCGTCGATGATCCGGGCGATGTCCCAGTCCTCCATCTTTTTCGGAAAGGCGCGATGCGCCGCCTCGCGCTCATGCCCGGGCGAGACGACGGGCAGCCAGTCGGCCTTGTCCCAGCGGGTGCGCCGGCCCAGATGGGTCAGCTGGATCATCACCGCGCAGTCGTGTTCGTGGCATTCATCGGCCAGCTGCTTCATCCAGCCGACCACCTCGTCCTTCCAGGCGAGGATATTGTTGAAGACCGGCGGGCTGTCGCGCGCCACCGAGGCCGAGCCTGCGGTCATCGTCATCGCCACCCCGGCCCGGGCGCGTTCGACGTGATAGGCGCGATAGCGCTCCTTGGGCATCCCGTCCTCGGGATAGGCCGGTTCATGGCTGGTGATCATGATCCGGTTTTTCAGCGTCAGATGCTTCAGCCGATAGGGCTGCAAAAGGGGATCGTTGGACATGACAGGTGCCTTGCGCGGGTTGGTGCCTAGGATCGGATCAGCGGACGATCTCAAAAATGTTCATATGTGTCAATTAAAAGTTCATGGCTGTCATACTTCTCTCTTACCGGGCTGTTTGCAGGGTTTGTCACCTTGTCGCGGCTGGCCGGGGGCGGTGAATTCTGTCCACGATCTGGACAGGGCCGAACATTTCATGGACAGTAACCCGGCGCGGACGATTGCCTTGGCTCTGACAGCGGGACATGAAGACATGGGAACAGACAAGCTGCCGGAACGCGGCTGGCGCGGCTCGCCCGAGCTCTGGCTGGACGCCGCCTATGAGGCGCTGGTGGACAAGGGCGTCGATGCCGTCAAGATCATGCCGCTGGCCACCACGCTGAAGCTGTCGCGCACAAGTTTTTACTGGTTTTTCAAGGATCGCAAGCAGCTTCTGGACGCATTGCTGGACCGCTGGGAGGCGAGCACAACCCATCATCTGGTCGCCGCGACCCGCGATTATGCCGCGACCGAGACCGAGGCGATGCTCAACCTGATCTCGACCTTTCTGTCCGACAACAGTTTCGACAGCCGGCTGGAACTCGCGGTGCGCAGCTGGGCGCAGCAGGACGCGGATGTGCTGGCGCGGCTGCAACGGGCCGATGCCGAGCGGCTGGAGGCTTTGCAGGCGATGCTGCAACGCTGGGGCCACCCGCCCGAGGATGCCGATGTCCGGGCGCGGACGATCTATCTGGTGCAGGTCGGCTATATCTCGATGCGAATCGAGGAAAGCATCGCGGAACGCCTGAAACGATTCCCCCAATATGTCGAGATCTACACCGACAAGCGTCCGACCGGGCAGGAGATGGAGCGTTTCAAGGCCCGAATCGGCTATCGCGGCGACGGGCCGTAAACACGCGGCCCGCGCGGAAATCCCGGCGCCCGCGACCCCGATGCACCGTTGCCGCGTTCAGTGCTGCAGGACATAGGTGCCCGGCGCGTCGCAAAGCGGCGGCAGGCCCCGGTCAGGTGCGCCCATGGTCGGCGGATCGACCAGCTCGTCGCCGTCATGCGAGATCAGCCAGTCATGCCAGGCCGGCCACCACGAGCCCTGTCGCGGCTCCTGCGCCTGGTGCCAGTCGCAGGCCATCGGCAGGCAGTCGCCCAGCCGGCAGGAATGAATGCGATAATGGCGGTGCGGGTGGCCCGGTTCGCTGACGATGCCGGCATTATGGCCGCCCGATGTCAGAACGAATGTCACCTCGGTATCGGTGACATGATGGATCTTGTAGACCGAAGGCCAGGGCGCGACATGGTCGCGCTCGGTCCCGACGGCGAAGATCGGCGCGCGGATGTTCTGCAAGATCGCCGGGCGCCCCTCGACCAGAAAGCGCCCGCTCGCCAGTTCGTTGTCCAGATACAGCCGTTGCAGGTATTCGGCATGCATCCGGTAGGGCATGCGGGTGCTGTCGGCGTTCCAGGCCATCATGTCGATCATCGGGGTCCGCTCGCCCATCAGGTAGTCGCGCACGACGCGCGACCAGATCAGGTCGTTCGAGCGCAGCATCTGGAACGCGCCGCCCATCTGCCCGGCGGACAGATAGCCGCGATTCCACATCATGCTTTGCAGGAAATGCAGCTGGCTGGAATCGATGAACAGCCCCAGCTCGCCCGGCTCCGAGAAATCGACCTGCGCCGCCAGCAATGTCAGCGTCGCCAGCCGCGCGTCCCGCGCCTGCGCCATGCTGGCCGCCGCGATGGCCAGCAGCGTGCCGCCCAGGCAATAGCCCGTCGCGTGGATGCGCCGCCCGGGCAGGATCGTCGAGACCGCATCCAGCGCCGCCATGACGCCCAGGCGGTGATAGTCCTGCATGCTCAGGTCGCGGTCCTCGGCATCGGGATTGCGCCAGGAAATCGCAAAGACGGTATGGCCCTGCGCCACCAGCCAGCGGATCAGCGAGTTCTCGGGCGACAGGTCGAGAATATAGTATTTCATGATCCAGGCCGGCACGATCAGCACCGGCTCGGGATGCACCTTGCCGGTGGCGGGTTCGTACTGGATCAGCTCGATCAGGTGGTTGCGATAGACCACCTTGCCCGGCGTCGCCGCGACCTCGATGCCGGGGCGGAAATTCTCGGCCCCAGCCGGAGGCCGGCCGGTCGCCTGCCGGGTGACGTCATCGAGCCAGTTCCGCCAGCCCTGGACAAAGTTCATCCCGTTGGTCGCGACCGTGCGTGCGATGATCTCGGGATTGGTGAACGGGTTGTTCGAGGGCGAGAACATGTCGAGGATCTGCCGCGCCGCGAAAGAGATGATATCGGTATGGTGCTCGGTCATGCCGGGCACCTCATGCGTGGCATTGTGCCACCATTGCTGCTGGAACAGGAAACCCTGCGCCAGCCATGAGAAGGGCGGCCTCTGCCAGCTTTCGTGGCGGAATCGGTTGTCGCCCGGCAGCGGCAGGATCGCCGGCGCCGCCGCCACATCCGCGGCCGAGGCCAGCAGATGCGTCATCAGCCGCGCCGACTTGCGCGCCGCCTTGTAGCCCAGTTCCATCCGCTTGCCCGGCGCCGCGGCCAGATGCAGCGCCCAGTCGGAAATGGCCAGCATCGCGGCGGCGGGCGACAGCCCGCCGGTCAGCTGGCCGATCGCCGCCTCGGACATCCGGTCCAGCGACCTGAACGCCTCGAACCCCAGCGGCTCGGCCATCGGCGCCTGCTGCGGCTGGATGACCGGCGTGCAGATGCGCGGCGCCAGATCGGCGGGCGGCCGGCGCGCGCCGCGATCGGGCCTGGCCGTCGCCGTCGTCTCGGGGGGCTGCGCGAAAGTGTCTGTGTCGGATGTCGGCATGATGGGGCTTCCGTCGGGTTCGATTCGGCGGCGGGACAGGTGTCGGCATCATTCCTGCGCCGCGCTTTGGTCCCGGTCAACCGCCCCCGGATCATCCATGCATGCGGTCTGGACATGATCCGGATCGGATGCAAGAGTTCATGCTGCGGTGCGGCAAGATGCCCGGTGCCAGGGCCTTGCCGATCGGGCAGATTGCGGATGTTCGGAAACAGCGGGCGGATCGTCATGCAGAATGCTGAAACCACCGGGTTCGTGCCCCATGACAGTCACAGCCGCACGGTCGAGGAATGCCTGGCCGCGCTTGACAGTAGGGCCGGGGGGCTCGAACCCGCCGAGGCGGCCGAAAGGCTTGAGCGATATGGCCCCAATCGCCTGCCCGAGGGGCAGCGGCGCGGCCCGCTGCGGCGGTTTCTGGCGCAGTTCAACAATGTGCTGATCTATGTGCTGCTGGCGGCGGCGGCGGTCACGGCGGGGCTGCAATACTGGGTCGATACCGGCGTCATCCTGGCGGTGGTGCTGGCCAATGCCGTGATCGGCTTCCTGCAGGAGGGCCGGGCCGAGGCGGCGATGGGCGCGATCCGCAACATGCTGGCGCTGCGCGCGGCGGTGATCCGGGGTGGGCAGCGGCTTAGCCTGGAGGGGGCGGCGCTGGTTCCCGGCGATATCGTGCTGCTCGAGCCGGGCGACCGCGTTCCCGCCGATCTGCGTCTGATCGCGGCCAATGGCCTGTCGGTGCAGGAGGCCGCGCTGACCGGCGAATCGGTGCCGGTGGCCAAGGATGTCGCGCCTGCGCCTCGTGATGCGGCGCTTGGCGACCGGCATTCCATGGCCTATTCCGGCACGCTGGTGACGCAGGGCACCGCGCGCGGGCTGGTCGTCGCCACCGGCACCGCGACCGAGATCGGCCGTATCGGGCAGCTGCTGTCCGGGGTCGAGAAGCTGGTCACGCCGCTGATCGAGCAGATGAACCGTTTCGCAAGCTGGCTTTCGCTGCTGATCCTGCTCGTCTCGGGGCTGATGCTGGCCTATGGCTATTACGTCGCGCATTTCGCCTTTGTCGAGATCCTGATGACCGTCGTCAGCCTCGCCGTCGCCGCCATCCCCGAGGGCCTGCCGGCGGTCCTGACGATCACGCTGGCCATCGGCGTGCAGGCCATGGCGCGGCGCAATGCGATCGTCCGGCGCCTGCATGCCATCGAGACCATCGGCTCGGTTTCGGTCATCTGCACCGACAAGACCGGCACCCTGACCCGCAACGAGATGATGGTCGCCGCCGCCGAAACCCCGCTTGGCCGCTTCGTGGTCGAGGGCGAAGGCTACGCGCCCCAGGGCCGCGTCACGCCCGAGGGCGATCTTTCCGCATTGGGGCTGGCGGCGGCGCTGTGCAATGACGCGCATCTGCGTCGCGAGGGCGCCGACTGGCATTGCGAGGGCGATCCGATGGAGGGCGCGTTGCTGGCCTTTGCCGGCAAGCTGGCGGCGGCCCCGGGCGGCTGGACGCGCCGCGATGCGATCCCCTTTGATTCGCGGCATCGCTTCATGGCGGTGCTCAGCGCGGGCGCAGGCGGGCGGCTGGTGCATGTCAAGGGCGCGCCCGAGCGGGTGGTGCCGATGTGCGGCGATATCGACCATGCGCTATGGCTGGACCGGGCCGAGGCCATGGCGGCGCAGGGGCAACGGGTTCTGGCGCTCGGGGCGATGGAGCCCGCCGGTGACGGCATCGACGAGGATGCCCTGCAGGGCGGGCTGCGCTTTCTGGGGCTGATCGGCCTGATCGATCCGCCGCGCCCCGAGGCGGTGGCGGCCGTGGCCGAATGCCGGTCGGCGGGGATCCGGGTCAAGATGATTACCGGCGATCATGCCGGCACCGCCGCCGCCATCGCCGCCGGGATCGGGCTGGCGCAGCCCGATCGGGTGCTGACCGGCGCCGATCTGGACCGGATGGACGATGCCGTGCTGGAACATGAGGTGATCGGCACCGATGTCTTTGCCCGCACCAGCCCCGAGCACAAGCTGCGGCTGGTCGCTGCCTTGCAGGCCAATGGCCTGACCGTGGCGATGACCGGCGACGGGGTGAACGACGCCCCGGCGCTCAAGCGTGCGGATGCCGGGATCGCCATGGGCCTGAAAGGCTCCGAGGCCGCCAAGGAAGCCGCCGATCTGGTTCTGGCCGACGATAATTTCGCCTCGATCGTGGCGGCGGTGCGCGAGGGGCGGACGGTGTTCGACAATCTGCGCAAGGTCATCGCCTGGACCCTGCCCACCAATGCCGGCGAGGCGCTGACCGTGATGGCCGCGCTCTTGGCCGGGCATGCCCTGCCGGTGACCGCCGTGCAGTTGCTGTGGGTGAACCTGATCACCGCCACCACGCTGGGCATTGCGCTCGCCTTTGAGCCGACCGAGGCGGGCACCATGCGCCGCCCGCCGCGCCCCCGCGACGCGCCGGTGATGCCGGGCGTGCTGGTCTGGCAGGTCGTGCTGGTCGGGGTGCTGTTCCTGGCGGCGGTCTATGGCCTGTTCAGCTATGCGATCGATCGCGGCTATCCGCTGGAACTGGCGCAGACCATGGCGATGAACATGCTGGTGGTGCTGGAGATCTTTCACCTGTTCTTCGTGCGCAGCCTGTATGACACATCGCTGACTTGGCGTGCCGTGCGCGGAACGCGCGTGATCTGGACCATGGTCGCGATCGTCACGCTGGCGCAATTCACCATCACCTATGTGCCGGTCTTTCAGAGCATGTTCGGCACGCGGCCGATCAGCTTTGGCGACGGGTTGCTGATCGTCGGCATCGGCGCAGCCTTTTTCGCGCTGACCGAGATCGAAAAGCAGATCCGCCTGCAATTCCGGCGCTGATCCGGCCCGCCGGCGGCCGGCGAGGCAGGGCGGTGAGATCCGCCCTATCATTCCAGTTGCATTTTCTGTTTGATCTGGGCGCGCCTTGCCGCAGCCTGATGCGCCCTTCGCCAAAGCGGCCATGCGATGATTTGAGCTGGCTGGATCTGCCGCTGTGCGATGCGGTCGGCGATGCGGCATTTGCGTGATGGCGAAGGCCAGCCTGACCAGAGAAACATGGCGGTGCCGGCCATGCCAAGAGCGTGTTTCGCTGTGACCGAGGCCGAGTTCGTTTTCTGCGCTCTCGAAACTGTCCTCGACCGCCCGTCGATGCCCTTCAACCTGCACCAGGGTTTCCATGGGTGTGCGCTGCGGGGATCAGGCGGAAAAGAAAGCGAGCTCACCATCGGCAATGTTGCGGCGGATCAGCAAGCCCCGTGTCCACAGGCCGGTGAAATGCGCGTCAAGATCACAGGCATCGAGATCAGCCAGCTCCGGACAGGCCCAGCCATGGAGCCGCTCTCCCGTCGTGCCGAGGCCAGCCGACAGGCGACGCCAGGTCGCGGCGGGCAGGCGCATGTAGCGAGTCTATGTTGCAGGTGTTCATGCAACCGGGTGCCCAAGCTAAATGCAAGCAGGTGCCGATCCGAGTGAGAGCCAGCAGAAGAGGGGGCATCCTGAAAAAGACCACCCAGTTCTTCGCGAGCCAAACGCCGTGATGTTCAGGTTCGTCGAAGAGCAGCGCGGGGCCCTGCTGATCGACCGGCTGTGCCAGGTGATGAATGTCAGCCCCGCGGCTTACAGGCCTTTCGCAGTTGCCCGGCGAGCCGCCGGCAGGGCATGGACCTGGTGGTTCTGCCCATATCAAGGAGCAGTCGCGGTTGAGCCTGGCCAATTGCGGCCGCCCAAGGATGGCCGAAGAGCCGAAGCAGTTCGGCCGCCGTGATCGCCGTCTTCTCGGTGTAGAGCTTGGCCATGGCCACGCGGGCATAGGTATCGACGAGGTTTTACACATAAAGCGCCGAAGGGCGGCGGTATTCATCCCATCGACGAAGACATCAACCGGATTATCGCCATGGTGCTTGCCCCCTTCGTCGACTGGATGAACACCAACCTGCACGGTCTGTTCGCCGCCATCGGCGCCACGGTCGAGGCGGTTCTGGGCGCCCTTTCAGGCGATCCTGCTCTATCCGTCGGTCCGCGCGGGGCCGATGGTCTGCGCGCCGGTTCCGACCGGGATCCGACGAGATGAAACCGGGCGCCACGGCAGACGGCGTTATGAAAACGAGGCGACCGCAGGGCCGAACAGGCTGTCGTCGGGCGTGATGCCAAGGCCCGGACCCTTTGGCAGATCGATATGGCCGCCGGTGATGCGGATGCCGTTCTCTTCGTCGTAATTGCCCTCGATATAGGGCTGGGCGATCCAGACGCCCTCGTTCAGGCGCGGCTGCACCGTGGCCCCGATATGGGTGCAGGCGGCGGCGATGATGTCGCCGCCCCAGGCGTCGTCGCAGGTATGGGGCAGCGCGCGGGCCTCGCAGATGTCGCGGAAGGCCGTCATCGCCTGCAGGCCGCCGATGCGGGTGACCTTCATGCCGAAGCCGTCGCAAAGCCCCTGGCCGGCGGCGCGGATCACGGTGGACAGATCCTCGCCATTCTCATCCAAATAGATGCCGTGATGGACGCGGTTGCGGATCGAGACGATCTCTTCCAGCGTGTTGCAGGGCTGTTCCATGACGAAAGGGATGTCCGGGCATTCGCGGCTGAGCCGCAGCACGTCGCGGGCGGGCAGGCTGCGATTGCCGTCGATGGCCAGCCGCACGCCCTTGCCGCCGATCCGCTCCCAGACCTTGCGGACCGTCTCGATATCCGTCTCGACCGGGCGGTTGCCGATCTTGATCTGCAGGCGCGGAAAGCCCTCGGCCACCTTTTCGGCGGCGATGCGGGCGATCTCGTCCGGCTCGCCGATGCCGGTCGCGTAATAGGATGGCACCCGTTCGCTGGCCACGCCGCCCAGCAGATCGGCGACGCGGACCCCGTAATGCTTGCCCATCAGGTCATGGGCGGCGATGTCCAGCGCCGCCTTGGCGTAGTTGTGGCCGCAAAGCTGGCCGTCCATCCTGCGCCGCAGCAGCAGCGGCTGCAGCGGGTTCGCGCCGATCAGGCCGGGTGCGATCTGGGACAGCGCGGCAACCGCGCCAAGCGCATGGCTGGGCGCATAGGTGGGGCCGACCGGGCAGGTCTCGCCCCAGCCGGTCAGGCCGTTATCGGCGACGATCCTGACCAGTGTGGTCTGCAGGGACCAGACGGTCGAGCTGGCGATGGTATAGGGCCCGTTCTTCACGGGCATGTCATGCGTATGGATGTGGATTTCCGAGATTTTCATGGGCTGTCCCTGTCATGTCGATGGAAATGCTGGCTCAAGGGGGCGGGCGCCCCCCGTGATATGGGTCACAGGTCGATGGTGACGTTTCCGATCGGCCGCGAGCAGCAGGCGAGGATATAGCCTGCCTCGACATCCTCGTCGGTGATGCCGCCGTTATGGACCATATGCACCTGACCCGAGAGCTTCTGCACCTGGCAGGTGCCGCAGATGCCCATGCCGCAGCCCGATGGGATCACGATGCCCGCCGCGCGGGCGGTGGCGAGGATGGTCTCGGTCTCGGCCGCGCGGGCGGACCTGCCCGAGGCGGCAAAGGTGACCTCGGCCAGCGCATCCTCTTGCGGCACCACGTCCTCGGGCACCAGTTCCGCCTCGGCCGGCGGGGCGCCAAAGCTTTCCTGGTGATAGCGGGCCATGTCGTAGCCCAGCCCGTGCAGGATGTCGCGCACCGCCTGCATGAAGGGCTCGGGGCCGCAGCAATAGACGTCGCGCTCCAGATAATCCGGGGCGACCAGCCCCAGCATCAGCTGGTTGAACATGCCGCGAAAGCCGGTCCAGGGGCGCAGCGGATCGGGCTCTTCGACGATCCATTTCAGATGGATCCCCGGCGTGCGCGTGGCCATGTATTCCAGCCCCTCGCGAAAGATGATCTCGGAGGGGCGGCGGGCGCAGTTGACGAAGACGATATCCGGGTCCAGCCCGGAATCGTAGAGAAAGGTCGTCATCGACATCATCGGCGTGATGCCCGAGCCGGCCGAGATGAACAGGTATTTCGCCAGCGGCTCGCGCATCATCGAGAACCGGCCGGCCGGTCCCCTGACGCGGATCCGCATGCCCGGCCGCAGGTGGTCGAACATCCAGCGCGTGCCGACGGAATCCCGTTGCGCCTTGACCGTCACCGTCAGCGAGGTCGGCCGCGAGGGCGACGAGGAAATCGTGTAGGTGCGCTGCACCGGCCCGCCGGGCATGGGCAGTTCCAGCGTCAGGAACTGCCCCGGCTCAAAGCTGAACAGCGCGCCCGAGGGGCTGCGAAAGCAGAAGGTCATGACGTTCGGCGCCTCCTGCAGATAGGAGGCGCATTCCAGTTCCTCGGCGTCGGTCCAGAAGGCCAGCGCCGGCTTGGTCAGGACGTTCATCCCTACTCGGCCGCGATACGGCTGGGGGCAAGGCTGCGTTCCATCCAGTCCGCGTACCAGTCGATGAACTGGATCACGCCGCTTTCCCAATCGGGCGAATACGGGCCGGGAATATAGGCGGGCGAGAAGATGCCCTCCTGATTGGTCTCGACGATCTCGCGATCCTCGTCATTGGTGGCGATCCAGACCTCGGTCAGGCGCTTGAGATCGTAATCCACGCCCTCGACCGCATCCTTGTGCACGAGCCAGGTGGTGGTCACCTCGGTCTCGGTCGGGCTGATCGGGGTGACGCGGAAGGTCAGCGAATGGTCGGGCAGGAAATGGTTCCAGGTCGAGGGATAGTGGAAGACCATCAGCGATCCGGCGTCGGATTTGGCGACGCGGCCGAGCTGCCTTGCCACTGCTGCCTTGCCGTCCATCGTGTAGCTGACGGCGGTTTCCTGCAGCGGCATTCGCGCCAGACGGTACTGGCCATCGCTGCTGAGCAGGAACTGGGCCGGGGCGCCGGCCGCGGCACAGGCATCGAAATGGTCCTGGATGCGCTGCGAAAGCGAGCCATCGGCCGAGACGCCGGCAACCTCGGGGTCGAGCGGGAAGGACCGGCACAGGGCCGGATGGTTGCCGCCGCAATGATAGCATTCGCGGTTGTTTTCCCAGACCAGCTTCCAGTTGCCCTTTTCGATGATCGAGGAACTGTGCGCGACCTTGGCCTCGGACAGGTCATGGACCGCCAGATAGGGTTCGGCCTGACGGGCGAAATCCTCGAAATCCGGCGGGGTGTCGGCCAGGCAGATGTAGATCAGCCCCTTGAGGTTGCGCAGCGCCACCGGGCGCAGCCCGTGCCGGGTCGGGTCGAAATCGGGCCCCATGCTGTTGGCCCAGAGCAGCTTGCCGTCGAGGTCATAGGTCCATTGGTGATAGGGGCAGACCAGCTTTGGTACGTGCCCCTCGCGCTGCTTGCAGACGATCGAGCCGCGATGGCGGCAGGAGTTGTGAAAGGCGCGGATCTCGCCATCGCGGCCCTTGACGATGACGATGTTATAGGCGCCGACCCGCATCGTGACATAGCTGCCCGGCTTGACCAGCTGGCAGGCCGGAACGGCATAGAGCCATTCGCGGTAGAAGATGTGCTCCATGTCCAGCTGGAAGATCTCGGCCGAGGTATAGAAGGGTTGCTCAAGCGCGTGACCGGGGACCCGGCGCGCGAGCAGGTCGTGGATGTTCGGATGGGTGGCGGTCATTTTCGGCTTCCCTGTCGGTGTTGAACCCGACCAGCCTTCCACCGACTCAACCCCTGTTGACAACGGCATAAAAATTCATCCTGGATTACCTGAGGTAACCTGAAGGCCTCCGATATGCGCAGCCCCTATGATTTCGCGTCGATGACCGCGCTGATCTGTTTCGAGGCGGCGGCCCGCAACGCCAGCTTCAAGACCGCCGCGCAAGAGATGAACGTGACGCCGGCCGCCGTCAGCCACCAGATCAAGGCGCTGGAGCAGGAGCTTGGCTGCGCCCTGTTCATCCGCCGGCATCGCGGCGTGGAACTGACCGAAAAGGGCGCCTTCCTGCTGGTCGCGCTGCAACGCGGGTTCGAGACGATCTCGGACACCGTGAGCCGGCTGCGCGACCGGCCCGATGTGGTCGATGTGACCATCCGCACCACCACGGCGGTCAGCGCGCTGTGGCTGACGCCCAAGATCACCGCCTTCTGGAAGATCCATCCCGACATCACCGTCTCGCAGGTCATCAGCGATGTCGCCACCTCGACCAGCCGGCACGATCTGAACATCGGCTATGCGTTTCCCGGCAATGACAGCGACGAATGGCGCGAGATCTTTCGCGACCGGATCCTGGCCTATGGCACGCCGCGCTTTGCCCGCGAACACGGCATTTCGGGCATCGGGGATCTTCTGCGGGCGCCGCTTATCCACATGAGCGACGACAATGCCTGGACAGGCTGGGCGGACTGGTTCCACGAGCTTGGCCATCCCGCGCCCTCGGGCCGTGGCCTCCTGGTCAACAATCACATGATCGCCCTGCAAGCGGCCGAGGACGATGTCGGCGCGGTGCTGGGCTGGGAGGGGCTGATGAGCCGCGTCCTGCAAGGCGGGCGTCTGGTCAATCTGGTGCCCGAGAGCATCGCCTCGCCAGCGGCGTTCTGCCTGAGGCTGAACCCGCGCGCATCGGCCAAGGCCAGGCTGTTCGCAGACTGGCTGACCGGGGACCGGATCTGATGCGGGTATCCGCTGCCGGCCGGGGTTTCCCGCCCGTCAAGCGGACTTGTGCCACGGCCGCCAGGCCGGTTTCGATCTTTACGGATCCGCCACAACCGCCCATTAGGCGTCGATAGTTTCCTGCAGATGCGCGGTCACGGCTGCCTCGGCCGCCTCGGCATCGCCGGCCTTGATCGCCTCGAAAATCTCGACATGGCGGGCAAAGGCGCGCTCGCCGGCGCCGGGTTGCTGGATTGCGACACGGCGATGTTCGGCCAGCCAGACCTGAACGACGTTGTGCAGCGAGCCGAAAGACGTTCTGGCTGACCTGGGCAATCGCCAGGTGGAAATCGATATTGGTTCTGACAAGGCCCTCGGGGTCGCCGATGGTCTGCCGGTTGGCTTGCAGCGCATCGCCGATGGCCCCGAGATGCCGGGGCGTCGCCCTGCGCGCCGCGAAACGGGCCAGGAAGCCCTTGAGCATCATGCGCGCTTCCTGAAGCAGTCGCAGCCTTTCGGGGCGGGACAGGACGAAACGGGCCGGCCCGTTGAACTCCTCGATCAGCCCGCTGGTCTCCAGGGCGACCCGTCACCTTACCCAGGGGATCGGATTGCTGGCCAATCTGCTACTCGCCGGTATGCCGGTCGTGATCGGCTGGCAGGTGGTGGCGCGCTTCCTCCTGGGCGCGCCGTCCATGTGGGCCGAGGAACTGGGCCGCTATCTTCTGGTCGCCGCGACCATGCTGTGCTCTGCGATCCTGATCGAGAAGAACGACCATATCGCCATCGAGACCGTCGTGAAGATGCTGCCCGGGCGTCCGAGAATTGCGCTGACCTGGCTGCGCGATGCGATCTCACTGACGATCTGCGGGTTGATCGCGTGGTATGGGCCGACGCCGGTTGGGATCGGAGTGCGGCAAAGCTCGGCCGGCATGCCGATCAAGATGTCGCTGCCCTGCCTGGCGATCCCGGTCGGCGCCGCATTGATGGCGCTGATCCTCGTGCTGGGCCGGATCAACCGCCAGCACCAGCAGGAAAGCTGAGACATGGATTCTGCACTTCTCGCCCTGATCCTGACGGGCACGATCACCTTCTGCATCCCGATCGGCGTGCCGCTGGCGCTCTCGATCATCGCGGGCTCCTTTGCGGCGATCCTTGCCCATGGCGGCGCCAATCCGGTGATCGCGCCGCGGCGGCTGTTCGCGGGCATGGACAGCTTTTCGCTGATGGCCATACCGGCCTTCCTGTTCGCGGGCGCGACCATGTCTAATGGAGGGATATCGTCAAGGCTGATCGATTTCGGCAACGCCCTTGTCGGTCTGCTGACAATGCGGCCCGGGCGTGTCGGAAACTGCTGATCAGATGACCATCTCGGCGATCAACCGCAATTTTCCGGGGCGCGGCGGTCCAGGCAAAACATGGCTCGCAAGCCCGCTGACGGTTGTTGCCAGTGCGAACGCGGGCAGAATTTGTTCTTTCGAGCAGTTGCGGCGGATGTGTGCGGATGGCGTTTGAAGCTGGCTGTCCGGGGAGGGCTGAAGCAGGATTGGCTATCTCCGCAGCATTGCCGCCATCGGCTACGGAATGCGTCGAAATACGCGGCTGTCGTGATGGGGCGGCAGGATCGGGGCCATGCCAAGCCTGTTGCCGGCTTGCGCAGGTATTTTTTCGGTTCCGAAGCGGCGCGTGCGCCGGTCGCGGCTATGGCGCACCGCGCGGCATCGGGTTCTCGCCACGGTTATAGGGTTTCCAATCCTCGATCTCGGGATAGAAGCGCCGGCGCCATGCGCGCACGCGCGGGTTCATCCGGCGGCGCCAGAGCGGCGGCACCATGGCCAGCGTCGCCATCACCGGATAGCCCAGAGGAAGCTGCGGTGCCTCGTCCTCGGCATAGGTCTGCAGCAGCGGAAAGCGGCGGTCGGGCTTGAAATGGTGATCCGAATGGCGCTGCAGGTTGATCATCAGCCAGTTCGTGACCTTGTGGCTGGCGTTCCAGCTGTGGCGGGGCCGGACATGCTCGTACCGGCCGTCGCCCAGATGTTTCCGGGTCAGTCCGTAATGTTCGACGTAATTCGTCAGCTCGAGTTGCCAGACCGCGACCAGCGCCTGCCAGCAGAACAGCAAGACCCCTTGCCAGCCGCCGATCGCTAGCGCCAGCGCCAGCATTGCCAGTTGCAGCGCGCCATAGCGCCAGAACGGGTTGCGGCGGTCCCAGGGCCTGCGGCCGGCGCGGGCCAGTCGCTTCGTCTCGGCCCGCCAGGCGCTGCGGGGGCAGTCGATCAGGACATGCAGGAAATAGTTCCAGAAGCCCTGGCCATAGCGCGCCGTGACGGCGTCGCGCGGCGTCGCGACCCAGCTATGATGGACCAGCAGATGCTCGGAGCGGAAATGCCCGTAGAGCGTCGAGGCCATGAGCAGGTCGCCCAGCCAGCGCTCGAGCGGGTTCTTTTGATGCATCAGTTCATGGGCATAGACGATGCCGATCGTGCCCGAGGCGATGCCGATGCCCCAGAACAGGCCCAGTTGCTCGGCCAGCGAGAAATCGTTGCGCGTCACATGCCAGATCGCGCCGAATACGAGCCCCGCCTGCACCGGAAACCAGATGACGGTAATGGCGCGATGCCAGAAAAGCTGGCTTTCCGGCGTTTCGGTATCGGGGTTTTCCCGGTTCAGCCCCAGCAGCCAGTCAAGGATCGAGGTCATGTACCACGCATATGAGGGCACCAGCATGAACCACCAGCCGCCCTTTTGCAGGGCGATGACGACCATGGGCACAATGCCCAGCGACAGCCAGAAGGGCAGCGCCTTGATCGGGCGGGAAGGAAAGGCGGTTTGCATCACGGGTCCATGAACTAGCAGGGAATTCATAATATAGAATGAACCACGCGGCTATAGTTCGTCCCCGCCGGCCCGCGCCTGCGGGCGCGCCAGTGCCCAGGCCTTGCGCATCAGGCCGGGCAGGGCATCGGCGCTGAAATCGCGCAGCGGCAGCAATCGCCCCCGCCCGGGCGGGCTGTCCAGCCGCGCGCTCATCACCGTCAGGTCCAGCGCGAAATGGGTGAAGACATGGCGCACGAGGCCGGCCTTCTGCCAGTCCGCATGCGCGGGCGGCGCCAGGTCCGAGCCGTCCCAGCCGGTCGAGGGGAAAGCCAGCGTGCCGCCCAGCAGGCCCCGCGCGGGGCGTGTCTCGACCAGCACGGCCTCATCTGTCCAGCCGATCCAGACCGTGCCCTGCCGCAGCGGCTTGGGCTTTTTCGGCGATTTGCGCGGCAACTCGGCGGCGATCCCCTGGCTGCGGGCCAGGCAATCGTCATTGACCGGGCAGATGCCGCAGGCGGGATTGCGCGGCGTGCAGATCGTGGCGCCCAGATCCATCATCGCCTGGGCGTAATCGCCGGGCCGGTCTTGCGGGGTCAGTCTGCCGGCCAGCGCCACCAGTTCGGGTTTCGCGGCGGGCAGCGGCGTCGGCACCGCGAACAGCCGCGCCACCACCCGCTCGACATTGCCGTCCACCACCGTTTCGGGGCGGTCGAATGCAATCGCGGCAATCGCGGCCGAGGTATAGGGGCCGATCCCCGGCAGTTCGGCCAGCGCGGCGCGGGTGTCGGGAAATGCGCCCAGGGCGGAGACGGCGCGCGCGCAGGCGATCAGGTTGCGGGCGCGCGCGTAATAGCCAAGCCCGGCCCATTCGGCCATCACCCGGGCCTGCTCGGCCGCGGCCAGATCCTCGATTCGCGGCCACAGGTCGGTGAAACGCAGGAAATAGGATTTCACCGCCGCGACAGTGGTCTGCTGCAGCATCACCTCGGACAGCCAGACGCGATAGGGGTCGGCAGGCCCCTGCCCGGGCGGCACGCGCCATGGCAGGGCGCGGGCATGGCGATCGTACCATGCCAGCAGTTTTTCCGCGATCACCTGCGGGTCACGCAATTTTCAGTCCTCTTTCTCTGGCGTCCGGGCGCGACACGGTCCAGACTGCGCAGACAGTAACCAGACGGGACAAGATGGCCCAGAACAAAGCCGATGCTCAAGCCCGACGCCGCATGCGCGGTTTCGAGAGCGCCGCCCAGCTTGTCGCGCAGCGGGTTCGGGCGGCCGGCGAAAGCCGGGGCTTTGCCGTCGCACGCCTGCTGACGCATTGGCAGGAGGTCGTCGGCCCCGAGATCGCGCTGCATGCCCGTCCGGTCAAGGTCAGCCATGGCAAGGGGTTCGGCGCCACGCTGACCCTGCTGGTGCCCGGTGCCCGCGCGCCCCTGATCGAGATGCAACTGCCGCGTATCCGCGACAAGGTGAATGCCTGCTATGGCTTCAACGCCGTGGCGCGCATCGTGCTGACCCAGACCGCGCCCACCGGCTTTGCCGAGGGGCAGACGCCGTTTACCGCCGCGCCGCCGCGCAAGCCGGCGCCCGACCCGGCGCGGATCGCATATGCCCGCAATCAGGCCGAAGACATCGCTTCGGGCTTCGACAATCCCGCGCTTGCCGCCGCCATGCGGCAGATGGCGCTGAACATACTGTCCCGCGCGGACAACAACGACCGAAAGGCCAATCCATGAAACTGCACCGCCGTTCCCTGATCGCCGCCGTCATGGGCGCGATGACCGTCTCTGCCTTGCCCGCTTTCGCGCAGGATGCGCAATCGGAAGCCGGCGATGCCGGGCAGATGCCCGAAGGCAGGATGCTGCCCGATATCGCCATGGGCAACGAGGATGCGCCGGTCACGATCATCGAATATGCCAGCTTTACCTGCAGCCATTGCGGCGCCTTTTACCAAGAGAACTGGCCGCGGCTGAAATCGGAATATATCGAGACCGGCAAGGTCCGCTTCATCCAGCGCGACATCTATTTCGACGGTGTCGGCCTGTGGGCGGGGATTCTTGCGCGCTGCGCCGGGGATGACAAATATTATGCCATGTCGGACATGCTGTTCAGCCAGCAAAAGACCTGGCTCGACGCCAGCAATGGCGATGAGATCGCGGCGAATCTGCGCAAGATCGGCACCGCCGCCGGCCTGACCGAAGAGCAGATGGATAGCTGCTGGGCCGACAAGCAGAAGATCGCGGATCTGGTCACGACCTTCCAGCAGAACGCCACGGCGGATGAAATCGATGGCACGCCCACCTTCATGATCGCAGGCGAAAAGGTCCAGAACCAGCCCTGGCCCGACCTGAAAAAGATCATCGACGCCAAGCTGGCCGAGGCCGGGCAGCAAGGCTGATCCGCGCGCCGCGGCTTCGGCCGCGGCGGTTTCCGGCTACAGGCCCAGCCTCGTCAGACATTGTTCCAGCGGCGCCGGGTCCTCCAGTTCCAGCCGCACCGGCAGGGCCAGAACCTTGGCGCGGAAGCCGCGCGGCATGCGCGCCGCGTCTTTTTCGGTGGTCACCATCTGTGCGCCGGCCAGCCGCGCCTCGGTTTCCAGCCGGGTCAGCAGCCGCGGCGTAAAGGGCTGGTGATCCTCGAGCGCCTCGGCCCGCAGGACCCGGGCGCCAAGGCCGCGCAGGGTGGCAAAGAATTTCTCCGGATGACCGATCCCGGCGAATGCCATGACGGGCAGATCCTGCCAGTCCATGCCGGTCTGCAGGGGGGCAAGCCGGCCGCGCAGATGCAGCAGCGACAGGCGCGCGCCCCAATGCGCGGCGAAACGCTCCTGCGCCTCGGCTTCGCCGATCGACAGCAGCAGATCGGCGCGCGCAAGGCCCCGGCCGACCGGCTCGCGCAGGGGGCCGGCGGGCAGGCAAAGCGCATTGCCGAACCCCTTGGCGGCATCGACGACCACCAGCGACAGGTCATGCGCCAGCGCCGGATCCTGAAAGCCGTCATCGAGCAGGATCGCCTGCGCGCCGGCCCTGGCCGCCGCGCGCGCCCCGGCGGCCCGGTCGTCCGAGACCCAGACCGGCGCGAAGGCCGCCATCAGCAGGGGTTCATCGCCGACCTGCTCGGCGCTGTGCTGCGATTCGCGCACCTGCAGCGGCCCTTTCTCGTGCCCGCCATACCCGCGCGAGACGATCTGGACCGCGATGCCGCGCGCCTGCAGAAGCTGCGCCAGCATGATCACGGTGGGCGTCTTGCCGGTGCCGCCCGCATTCAGGTTGCCCACGCAGATCACCGGCACGCCGATGCGCGCGCGCGGCCCTCGGGCCAGCCGCCGCGCGGTGGCCGCGGCATAAAGCGCGCCCAGCGGCGACAGCAGCCGGGCTGCCGGCCCGGCCGGCCGGAACCAGAAGGCGGGGGCGCGGCGGCTCATTGCCGGCTCTCCATCGCGTCGATCACGGCACTGGCGATCCGGCGCAGCACCGCCGCGCCGCCGGTGCTGACCGACCAGGCGTTGCCGGCCAGCATCGCCGCCTGATCCGGGGCCGAAAGATCGGCGACCGCCCGTTTCAGCCCCGCCGCATCGGCGACCATCCGCGCCGCCGAGGCGCCGTCGAGCTGCGTCCATTCGGCGGCATGCGCCCCGGTCAGCGGCCCGTGGATGATGGCCGAGCCCAGGGCGGCGGGCTCGAACGGGTGGCGTGGTGCGAGGCCGGGGCCGGGCAGCAGCGTGCCGCCCATGAAGCAGACCGGGGCCAGCCGGTACCACAGGCCCATCTCGTCGTCTTCGGCGGCGATCAGCACATGGTCGTCGGGCGCGGGGTCGCTGTCCTCGGATCGCAGGACCGCCGCCAGCCCCAGGTTTTCAAGCTCTTGCCGGATCGGTGGAACGATCTCGGGCGGCAGGGCGGCAAGCACCAGAAGCGCGCGGTGGTTGTGATGCAGCGACGATTGATGCGCGGCCAGGGCGGCGCGCGCCTCGGGCAGGGTGGGGGCCGCGGCCAGCCAGACATGCCGGCCGGCAAGGATCTGCGCCAGGGCGCGGCGCTCGGCCTCGTTGACGGCGGGGGGCGGCAGGGTTTCGGTGACCGGGCCGGTCAGTTCGACCCGGTCCTGCGGGGCGCCCAGCTGGCGGGCCGCCGTGCCGGCATTCAGGTCCGGCGCAAGGATGCGGCTGATGCGGTGCATCAGGCCGCGATTGATCGCGCCGCGCCATGAGCTGCGCCGGGTATAGGCGCTGAGGCGGGCCTCGGACAGGATGATCGGCAGGCCCCGATCGCCCATCACGGTAATCAGCGCCGAGGGCAGCTGATCACCGACCAGCAGCAGCACCCGGGGGGAAAGCGCGTCGATCATCCGGCGCACCGTGCCCGGATCGCGTGACAGCGGCAGATAGATCGCGCGCAGATCCTCGGGCCGGGTCCCGGCCGGTGGCTGGGCGCCGGTAAGAACGAAGCGCAGGCCCGGCCGCTTGGCCAGCATGGCCCGGATCAGCGCCGCGAGCGGCGGCGGATCGGCGGCGCGTTCGGACAGGTGGACAATGGCCAGGGGCCCCTCGCCCGGGGGCGGGGTGAAGACCTGTTCCCGGCCGTCGCCAAGCGCCGCGCGACGGCGCAGGTGCAGCCACAGAGCCAGCGATGCGGTGGTGTTGGCCGGTGCCATCCGGTCGGGGCGGGATCAGCCGCCCAGTTCCTCGGTCGGGCTGACCTCGCGTTCTTCGTCGCGCAGCCGGTGCAGGTGGGCGATGAAATAACGCGTATGGGCGCTGTCCACGGTGCGCTGCGCCTCGGCCTTCCAGGCGGCATAGGCGGTCTGGTAGTTCGGAAAGATCCCGACAATATGTATCTTGTCGGTGTCGCGGAACTCGGAGCGCGAAGGGTCGGTCAGCTCACCGCCGAAAACAAGGTGAAGGCGCTGCGCCATCATGTTCTCCTGCATGGGTCGTCCGGCGCGAACCTAACCGAGTGGCGCGGGCGAACCAAGATGAATTGTATAAATCCGATGGTTCTAGGTGTTTGCGGCGAATCGTCTTGCGTCGTAAAAAGGTCTGGCCGGCAGAAAGATCGGCCCGGAAGGTCTGAACGTGGTGGTAAGGATCGCCCGGGGGGCAGGGAAGGTGGACCGGTGTGCTTTCTCCTGCCGTTTTTCTGCGATCGCGGACAGTCTCTGCAGGGGCTGTCCGCGGTTCCGGCGTCGGATTGCCGTTTGCGGCCGGTCCGGCGCGGGAGCGGGTGGTGCGGGCGGCGGGACTTGAACCCGCACAGGCTTGCGCCCCAGGGAGTTTAAGTCCCATGCGTCTACCATTCCGCCACGCCCGCGCCGGCGCTTGGCTAGCGGGCATCACGGCGCTTGGCAAGCCTGACCTGCATGGAGGGCGCCGCCGGCGGGCCGGGCGGGGGCGTGCGACAGGCGGCCGGGTTCAGCCGCGAATCCCCTTGAAACGTTCGCGCCATTCGTCGCGGCTTTCGTCGCTGATCTTGGCGAACAGCACCTCGGGCACGATGAAGGCATGGCCGGCGGGCAGGGCTTGCAGCGCCGCGCGGATGTCGTCGGGCCAGTCGCGGTTGTCGGTCCGCATCGCCGACAGCATCGCATCCGAGGCAAACGGGATGAAGGCCGAGGACAGCACCGCGTAAAGCCGGATCAGGTTCAAACCCAGCCGGACCTGCATGGCGGCGCGCTCGGGCTCGGTCTTGAAGGTGGACCAGGGCGCTGCGGATTGCAGATATTCGTTGCCCAGCACCCAGATCGCGCGCAGCTCGGCGGCCGATTTGCGGATCTCCATATGGTCCATGAAGCCCTCATAGGCGCGGATGCGGCTGGTCAGCGCCTCGATCAGGGCCTCTTCCTCGGGGCCGTAGCTGCCGCCCTCGGGGACCGTCTCGCCGAACTTGCTGCGGCAGAACTTGGTGATCCGGCTGACGAAATTGCCCAGCACATCGGCCAGATCCTTGTTCACCGATTGCTGGAAATTGTCCCAGGTGAACTCGCTGTCGCCGGATTCGGGCGCATGCGACAACAGCCACCAGCGCCAGTAATCGGCCGGCAGGATCGACAGCGCCTGATCCATGAACACGCCGCGTCCCTGGCTGGTCGAGAACTGGCCGCCGTCATAGGTCAGGTAGTTGAAGGACTTGATGTAATCGACCAGCTTCCACGGCTCGCCCGAGCCGATGATCGTGGCCGGAAAGCCCAGCGTGTGGAAGGGCACGTTATCCTTGCCCATGAACTGGGTATAGGTCACGTCGCCTGCGCCCTCGTCCAGGCGCCACCAGCGGCGCCAGTCGGAATCGGGGCGGCCCTGCGCATCGGCCCATTCGGCGGTGCCGGCGATATATTCGATGGGCGCGTCGAACCAGACATAGAAGACCTTGCCTTCCATCCCCGGCCAGGGCTTGTCGCCCTTTTTCACCGGGATGCCCCAGTCCAGATCGCGGGTGATGCCGCGATCCTGCAGCCCGTCGCCGTCGTTCAGCCATTTCTTCGCGATCGAGGTGGTCAGGATCGGCCAGTCGCTCTTGCCGTCGATCCATTCCGCCAGCTGCTGCTTCAGCGCGCTCTGGCGCAGATAAAGGTGCTTCGTCTTGCGCACCTCGAGATTGGTCGAGCCGGAGACGGCCGAGCGCGGCTCGATCAGGTCGGTCGGGTCCAGCTGCTTGGTGCAGTTCTCGCACTGGTCGCCACGGGCCTTGTCATAGCCGCAATTGGGGCAAGTGCCCTCGATATAGCGGTCGGGCAGGAAGCGGCCGTCATCGACGGAATAAACCTGGCTTTCCTCGACCTCGGTGATCCAGCCGTTTTCGTCCAGCTTGCCGGCGAAATGCTGGGTCAGGACGTGGTTGCGTTCCGACGACGAGCGGCCGAAATGGTCGAAGGACAGGCCGAAATCCCGCGCGATGGCGGCCTGGACCTGATGCATCTCGGCGCAATAGATGGCGACCGGCTGGCCGGCCTTGCGGGCGGCCAGTTCGGCCGGCGTGCCGTGTTCGTCGGTGGCGCAGATGAACATCACCTCATGCCCGCGTTCGCGCAGGTATCGCGCATAGAGATCGGCGGGAAGCTGCGAGCCGACCAGATTGCCGAGATGCTTGATCCCGTTGATGTATGGGATCGCCGAGGTGATGAGATGCCGGGCCATATACGGATCCTGTAACTTTCGTGGCCCGTATTTAGCCGCCGGAACTGGCGAAGACCAGAGACCTGTCCCGCCGCGTCACAGTTGAAAACCGCCGTCGCGCGACCATATGTCCGATATGTAACGATCCAGTGACAATCAAGTATCGTCCGGTTATGCTGCGGCCAGCATCCGCTGGCGCCTGCGTCATTCCGGCCCGTCCGAAACGAGATTACCCATGCCGAACCTTCGCCCGAACCCGTCCCTGTTTCTGAACCTGCAGCTTGGCCTGGGGCTGACTGCGGTCGGGTTCGACCTGCTGACCCAGGACGAGGTGCGGCTGATCTTCAAGGAGGGGCACAGCATCGAGGTCATGTCCTATCTGCTGCTGCTGTTCGCGGCGCTGGCCTGGCTGGCCCTTGGCATGGCGAAATCGGTGCGCGGACAATGGCATATTCCGATGATCCTGACGCTGATGGCGCTGCGCGAGATGGATTTCGACAAGCGTTTCACGACCGAGGGCGTGCTGCAGCTGCGCCTCTATTCCGGTGGCGCGCCGCTATGGGAAAAGGCGATCGGCCTCGCGGTGGTGCTGCTGATCGTGATCTGCGGGTTGCGGCTGATGTTTCTGAACCTGCCGCTGTGGTGGCGCGGACTGCGCGAAGGCGCGGTGCCAAGCTGGCTGGTCGGGATCGGCGCGGTGCTGCTTGTGGTGTCGAAATCGCTGGACGGGCTGGGCCGCAAGCTGGCGCCGCTTGGCATCGAGCTTGAGCAATGGCAGGGCACGCTGGCCGGCCGGCTCGAAGAGATCCTGGAACTCGGCATGGCGATCCTGCTGGTGCAGGCGGTGGTCTATTTCGCGCGGTCGCGGCAGGCCGATCCGGTCGCCAGCGCAATCGGTCAGCCCGAATTCGTGCGCCCAAGGCCGGCCAGGGCAAGCGCCTTGGCCAAGGTTTCGGGCACCCGCGCGCTGAGCGGCAATCTGGCCGACAGCACGTCATCCGCCGCGATCCAGCGGGCATCCAGCGCATCGTCACCCGCGACCGGCCGGCCCGAGACATATTCGCAAAGCACCGCCGCCAGAAGAAAGTGAAAGCGCAGGCTGCCATCGGCGGTGCGTTCGATCACGTCGATATTGTCGATATAGCCGCGCGGGCGGGCGGTGATGCCGGTTTCCTCGGCCAGTTCGCGGGCGGCGGCGGCAAGGCCGGTCTCGCCGGGTTCGACATGGCCGCCGGGAAAGCCCCATAGCCCGGCATCGGGGGGATTGCGGCGCCGGACCAGCAGGACGCGCAAGCCGTCGCCGCTGCCGTCCAGCGTCACCGCCAGCGCGGCAAGCCGGGGCAGATGCGGCATCTAGCGCCTGCGGTCGCGGCGCGAGCTCATCGGCTGGAAGGCGACGCCGACATGCGCCTCGCAATAGGGTTTGCCGGGCTGGCTGGGCAGGCCGCAGAACCAGAACCTGTCGGTCGCCGGGTCGCCGATCGGCCATTTGCAGGTCCGCTCGGTCAGTTCCATCAGGTTCAGCTTGCGGGCCTTTTTCTCGACCTCGCGGACGCTGGCCAGCGCCTCGGGGCTGATCTCGTTGGCCGAGGGCTGCGGCGGCAGGCTTGGCGGCGGGGGCGCTGGCCTCGGTGCCCTCGTCATTGCGGTTCGACAGGCCCAGCCGGTGGACCTTGCCGATCACCGCGTTGCGGGTCACGCCGCCCAGTTCCTTGGCGATCTGGCTGGCCGACTGGCCTTCGGCCCACATGCGTTTCAGCGTCTCGACGCGCTCATCCGTCCAGGACATGGCTTGCCTTTCCTGCGCCGGGTCGGTCCCGGTGCCCTATGCTACTTGTGGCTTCAATTCCGCGAAACCCCGCCTTAAATCCGGGGATAGCCAGATTTACCCGTCCGATGCCGCAAGTTCAAGGAGGCAGCGATGCAACCGCTCCAGTCCAGCCCCGGAAATCGCCAGATGGGGGTGCGCCGTTTCGGCCGGATCAACTGGCTGGGCCTTTATACCCTGGCCCGGCGCGAGGTGATGCGCTTCATGAATGTCTGGCAGCAGACAGTTCTGGCGCCGCTGGTGACGGCCGGCCTGTTCGTCGTGGTCTTTGCCCTGGCCCTGGGTCAGAACCGGGGCGAGATCATGGGCCTGTCCTATCTGGCCTTTCTGGGGCCGGGCATCCTGATGATGACGGTGATCCAGAACGCATTCGCCAATACCTCGTCCAGCATCATCTCGGCCAAGATGCAGGGCAATATCGTCGATACGCTGATGCCGCCGCTGTCGGCGGGCGAGATCCTGGCAGGCTATCTGATCGGCTCGCTCCTGCGGGCGCTGATCGTCGCGACGGTGATCGCCATCGGCATGGCGCTGGTCATCGGGCAGGGGATCGCGCATCCGCTGTGGATGCTGGCCTTTGTGGTTCTGGGCGCGCTGCTGATGGGCGGGCTGGGCCTGCTGGGCGGGATCGTGGCGCAGAAATTCGACCAGATGGCGGCGATCACCAATTTCATCGTCACGCCGCTGTCCTTTCTGTCGGGGACCTTCTATTCGGTGCAGGCCCTGCCCGAGCCGTTCCGCACCCTCGCGCACTGGAACCCGATCTTCTACCTGATCGACGGCGCGCGTTATGGCGTCGCTGGGGTATCGGACGCGCCGCCGCTGCGCGGGCTGGTCGTCTGCGCGCTGGCCGTCGCGCTGGTTCTGCTGCTGGCCTGGCGCTGGCTGGCCACCGGCTATCGGATGAAGCCGTGAAACCCGTTGCGCCGCCCCGAATTTGCCGCTATGCGAAAGCCATGATCATCCGGGCCGCCCATATCGCCTGTCCCCGACGTTGACGCCTCGACGTCCGATCGCGCCTGCCTTTTCGTCACCTTTTGCCACCGCCATACCGCGGCCATCGCCTGTAAGAGGACAATTCCATGATTTCGCACGTCCTGCCGACCTATAACCGCGCCGACATCGCCTTTGAACGGGGTGAGGGCAGCTGGGCCATCGCGACGGACGGGACGCGATATCTGGACCTTGGCGCGGGCATCGCGGTGAACGCGCTTGGCCATGCGCATCCCGAACTGGTCGCCGCGCTGACCGGACAGGCGGGCAGGATCTGGCATGTCTCGAACATCTATCAGATCCCGCAGCAGGAAAGGCTGGCCGATCTGCTGGTCGAGCATACTTTCGCCGACACCGCCTTCATCACCAATTCCGGCACCGAGGCGGCCGAGCTGGCGATCAAGATGGTGCGCAAGTACTGGGCCGAACAGGGCGACCCCGAGCGGTACGAGATCCTGACCTTCGAGGGCGCGTTCCATGGCCGCTCGACCGGGGCAATCGCGGCGGCCGGCTCGGAAAAGATGGTCAAGGGGTTCGGGCCGCTGATGCCCGGCTTCCGGCAATTGCCCTGGGCGGACATGGCGGCGCTGGAGGCCGCGATCAGCGACCGCACCGCCGCCGTGATGCTGGAGCCGGTGCAGGGCGAGGGCGGCATCCGCCCGCTTGCCGACGAGGATCTGCGCCTGATCCGGCAGCTCTGCGACCGCACCGGCGCCCTGCTGGTGCTGGATGAGGTGCAGTCCGGCATGGGCCGGACCGGCAAGCTCTTCGCGCATGAATATGCCGGCATTATCCCCGATATCATGATGGTCGCCAAGGGCATCGGCGGCGGCTTTCCGCTGGGCGCGGTGCTGGCCACGGAAAACGCGGCCTCGGCCATGGTCGCGGGCAGCCACGGCTCGACCTATGGCGGCAATCCGCTTGCCTGCGCGGTCGGGACCCGGGTCATGGAGATCGTGACCGAGCCCGCCTTTCTGGCCGAGGTGAACCGCAAGGCCGGCCTGCTGCGGCAAAAGCTGGAAGGTCTGGTCGCCGCGCATCCCGATGTTTTCGAGCTGGTGCGCGGGCAGGGGCTGATGCTGGGGCTGAAATGCAAGGTGGCGCCGGCGGATCTGGTCCGGGCGGGCTATGCCGAGCATGTCCTGACCGTGGCCGCGGCGGACAACACCCTGCGTCTCTTGCCGCCGCTGACCATCACCGATGAGGAAATCGGCGAGGCCGTCGCCCGGCTGGATCGCGCCGCCGCGCGGCTTCAGGGCTAGCGCATGCGGCCTTGGTTCCATCTGTCCGGCGGGTCGGCTGCCACGCGCCGGTGTGGTGTTTCGGGAATCGGGCGGGTGCCGGGCGTGCTGGCGCGGCACCGATGCGTCGGTCAGCAGGGAATCCGCCTTGGGAACCCTTGCCGCCTCCGGCTTGGGCCTTGACCTCGTATCGGTAAAGCGGCTTGCTTGTCCGATCATTCCGAAAGACAGCCAGACATGAACAGTTTTCTAGGTATCGACACCACCGACAAGGCAGATTTGCGGCGCATGATTGATGCCGCGCGCGCGATGAAGGACGCCCGCGCCGGCCAGCCCAGGGGCGCCCCCGATGCGGAACAGCCGCTCAGGAACCGGATGGTCGCGCTGATCTTTGAAAAGCCTTCGACCCGGACCCGGGTCAGTTTCGATCTGGGCGTGCGCCAGATGGGCGGGCAGACCATGGTTCTGTCGGGCAAGGAAATGCAGCTGGGTCACGGCGAAACCATCGCCGATACCGCCCGCGTCCTGTCGCGCTATGTCGATCTGATCATGATCCGCACCTTCGAAGAGGTGACGCTGCTCGAGATGGCGGAATATGCCAGCGTGCCGGTGATCAACGGGCTGACCAACCGCACGCATCCCTGCCAGATCATGGCCGATGTGATGACCTTCGAGGAGCATCGCGGCCCGATTGCCGGGAAAAAGGTGGTCTGGTCCGGGGATGGCAACAATGTCTGCGCCAGCATGATCCATGGCGCCGGGCAATTCGGGTTCGATTTCACCTTTACCGGGCCGCAGCCGCTGGATCCCGAACGCGAGGCGCTGGATTTCGCCCGCGCCCAGGGGGTGCAGGCGGTGATCGAGCGCGACCCGATGAAGGCCGTCGAAGGCGCCGATCTGGTGGTGACCGATACCTGGGTTTCGATGCATGACCCGCAATCCGCGCGCGAGCGGCGGCACAATCAGCTGCGTGGCTATCAGGTGAACAAGCTGCTGATGGGGCAGGCCAAACCGGACGCTCTGTTCATGCATTGCCTGCCGGCGCATCGCGATGACGAGGTCACGAGCGAGGTCATGGACGGGCCGAATTCGGTCATCTTCGATGAGGCCGAAAACCGGCTGCACGCGCAAAAGGCCGTCATGCGCTGGTGTCTGGCGGTATAGGGGCGGCGGCGCCTGACGGTTCTGAAATGGTTTGATGCCGGCGCGCGTTTCGGACCAATGAAATCGGGAAATGTCTGATCAACGGGTTCGGTCGCGCAAGGACGCCGTGTTCGTCTTCAGCCAGTCTTCATTAATGAAAACCAGCGGTGCCGGATGAACCTGTCCCCGATAGGGGATAGGATCTGCCGGGATGTCGCGACAAGGCGGCGGGGCGGGCCGTGAACTCCTTGGCGTCCGCATGGCTGCAGCCGCCCAGCTTGCGCTGCCGGGCATTGATCCCGCCTCCCAGCGTGGCGCGTTACGGGGCGCATCTTCGAAGGGCATCGAAAAGCGGGGGCGACAGCTATGCCCCGATGTCAGCCCAGGACCTGACTGGCGGGACTGGCCAGGGCGAGGGTTCTGGCGCGCTCGACGATCCGGGCAGCTGTGATCCCGAACTCCTGATACAGCCTTTCCGCCGGGGCAGAGGCCCCGAAGCCTTTCATGCCGATCACATGCTCTTCGCTGGCCACATAGCGGGTCCAGCCAAAGACCCCCGCTGCCTCGATCGCGATGCGCGGCGCGTCACCCAGCGTGGCCTGGCGGTAAGCCTCGGGCTGCGCGTCGAACAGCTCCCACGACGGCATCGAGACAACCGCGACGCTCATGCCTTCGGCATGCAGCGCCTGGGCGGCCTCGACCGCCAGCGCGACCTCGGTGCCGGTGGCGATCAGGGTCAGGTCGCGGCCTTCGCCGAACCGCCGGATGACATAGGCGCCTTTCGCGGTCAGGTTCTCATCGCCGGCCTCGAGCCGCAGCTGCGGCACGGCCTGCCGCGACAGGGCCAGAAGCGAGGGCGTATGGCGGTTGCGAATGGCGATGTCCCAGGCCTCCAGCGTCTCGACGGTATCGGCGGGGCGCAGCACGGTCAGGCCGGGGATCGCGCGCAGGCTGGCCAGATGCTCAATCGGCTGATGGGTCGGGCCGTCCTCGCCCAGCCCGATGCTGTCATGAGTCATGACATAGATCGGCCCGACTCCCATCAGCGCCGACAGCCGGATGGCGTTGCGGGCATAGTCCGAGAAGACGAGGAAAGTGCCGCCATAGGGGATGAAGCCGCCATGCAGCGCGATCCCGTTCATCGCCGCCGACATGCCGAATTCGCGCACGCCATAGCCGATATAGCGGCCCGGCGCCTCGCGCGTATACTGGCTGTCCACCGCCTTGACGCGGGTCAGATTGGACCCGGTCAGATCGGCCGAGCCGCCGAGCATCTCGGGCAGGGCGGCGGTCAGGGATTCCAGCGCCATCTGGCTGGCCTTGCGTGTGGCGACCGTTTGCGGCCCGGCGAACAGCGCATCGCGGGCCGCCTTGACCGTGTCCTCGTAACCGGCGGGCAGCGTACCTGACAGGCGACGGGCGAATTCATCGCGCAGTTCGGCGGGTTTCGCGGCCAGCCGCGCCTCCCACGCCTCGCGATCGCTGGCACCGCGGATGCCGATATCGCGCCATTTCTGCGCCAGATCTGAGGGGATCTCGAAGGGCGCGGCGGCCCAGGCAAGCGCCTCTTTGGTCAGCGCGGCCTCGTCGGTGCCCAACGGTGCGCCATGGGCGTCATGGCTGCCTGCCTTGTTGGGTGAGCCGAAGCCGATCACCGTCTTCATCGCGATCAGCGAGGGCTTTGCGGTCTCGGCCCGGGCCGCCGCAATCGCCGCATCCAGCGCGCGGCCGTCATGGCCGTCGCAGCTTTGCACATGCCAGCCGCAGGCGGCCAGCCGGGCCGGCACGTCCTCGGAAAAGCTGACCGAGGTGGGGCCGTCGATGGTGATCGAATTGTCGTCATACAGCACGATCAGCTTGCCCAGCCCCAGATGGCCGGCAAGGCTGATCGCCTCTTGCCCGATGCCTTCCTGCAGGCAGCCATCGCCCAGCATGACATAGACCCGGTGATCGACCAGATCACCCCCGAATTCGGCGGCCAGGCGACGCTCGGCCAGCGCCATGCCGACCGCCATGGCCAGCCCCTGGCCCAGTGGGCCGGTGGTCAGCTCGATCCCCTTGGCATGGCCATATTCCGGATGGCCCGCGGTGATCGCCCCCCATTGGCGGAAATTCCGGACCTGATCCAGCGTCATGTCCTCGTAACCGGTCAGATGCAGCAGGCTGTATTGCAGCATCGAGGCATGACCGTTCGACAGCACGAACCGGTCGCGATCCGGCCAGTCGGGGTTTTTGGCATCGAATTTCAGATGGTTGCGGAACAGGACGGTGGCCGCATCCGCCATGCCCATGGGGGCGCCGGGATGGCCGGAATTGGCGGCATTCACCGCGTCGATGGACAGCGCGCGGATGCAGTTCGCCAGCGCGAAATTCTCCGGGTCAAGCGCGGCCTTGGCGGCGATTGCGGGGTCTTTTGGGGTGTCCAATGGCATGTCCGGTTCTCCTCTGTTGGCGGTTGCATAAACGAGAAAGTTGAAAGTAACAATGTTAAATCACAAAATCACAAAATTCATGTTGATTAAACCGGCTGTGGTGTTACAAACAGCCATGCCGAGACGGAATCGGCCAAAAGGGGGAATGCCGGTGAAGCGCGAGGAACGCAGGCAGGCGATCATGGATCTGCTGGTCGAGGCCCGCGCCGTCGATCTGGACGCTCTGGCGGATCGTTTCGGCGTTTCCAAGATGACCATCCACCGCGATCTGGACGATCTGGAACAGGCCGGATTTCTGCGCAAGGTGCGTGGCGGTGCGACGATCGAGGCCGGCACCCGGTTCGAAAGCGATTTTCGCATCCGCGCCTTGCAGGATGGCGATGCCAAGGGCCGGATGGCGCGTGCGGCGCTGGAACTGGTCGAGCCGGGGATGACCGTGATGATCAATGACGGCTCGATGGCGGCCCTGCTGGGCGCCAGCCTGACGGAAAAGGCGCCGCTGACGGTGATCACCAATAATGCGGCGGTGATCGACCGGCTGAAGGATGCGCCGCGGATCACGCTGATCGCGCTTGGCGGCATCTATAACGCCAAGTTCAACGGGTTTTTCGGCGTGGTCACGGAACACGCGCTGTCACGGCTGCGGGCCGATCTGGCCTTTGTCTCGACCCCTGCGCTGGCCGGGATACAGGCCTTTCACATGGACGACGCGGTGGTGCGTGCCAAGCGGGCGATGATGCGGGCGGCAGAGCGCAATGTGCTGCTGGTGAACCATCAGCGTTTCGGCCGCTCGGCCCTGCATGTGCTGGCCGATCTGGCCGAGTTCGACGCAATCATCACCGATGCTGCCCCGGCGCCCGAGGATCGCGCCGCGACCGACCGGGCCGGGATCGCGCTGACCATAGCAGGGGAATAGGAACATGGCGGATTTCTGGATCGGCACAAGCTGGAAAATGAACAAGGGATTGGCCGAGGGACGCGCCTTTGCCGAAGCGCTGGCCGCCGCCGAGGCCGGTCGCGATCCCCGCATCCAGCGCTTTGTCATCCCGCCCTTTACGCTGGTGCGCGAGATCAAGGCGATCCTGGCCGACACCTCGGTCAAGGTCGGTGCGCAGAACATGCATTGGGCCGATCAGGGCGCCTGGACGGGCGAGATCTCGGCCCCGATGCTGACCGATTGCGGCCTCGATCTCGTCGAGCTTGGCCATTCCGAGCGGCGCGAGCATTTCGGCGAAACCGACGAAACGGTCGGGCTGAAGACCGAAGCCGCGGTGCGTCACGGGCTGATCCCGCTGATCTGCATCGGCGAGACGCTGGAACAGCGCGAGGCGGGCCGCGCGCAAGAGGTGCTCGAGGCGCAGGTTCGCGGCGCCCTGGGAAAGCTGTCGGAGGATCAGAAATCCGCCGAAATCCTGCTGGCCTATGAACCCGTCTGGGCCATCGGCGAGCATGGTATCCCCGCCACCTCGGATTATGCCGATGCGCGGCAGGCCGAGATCATCGCGGTGGCTCTGGATCTGCTCGGACGGCGGATTCCCTGCCTCTATGGCGGCTCGGTCAATCCGGGGAATTGCGAGGAACTGATCGCATGTCCGCATATCGACGGGCTGTTCATCGGACGCTCGGCCTGGAAGGCCGAGGGATATCTGGACATTCTGGCGCGCTGCGCCGCAACCATCTGAAGGAGAGACGACATGAAACTGGCAATCGCAGGCGACAGCGCGGGCGAAGGTCTGGCCAAGGTGCTGGCCGATTACCTGAAGGACAGGCATGAGGTGGCCGAGATCAGCCGCACCGATGCCGGCCCCGATGCCTTCTATGCGAATCTGTCGGACCGCGTCGCGAACGAGGTGCTGGCCGGCACCTATGACCGTGCGATCCTGGTCTGCGGCACCGGAATCGGGGTCTGCATCGCGGCCAACAAGGTGCCGGGCATCCGCGCCGCGCTGACCCATGACACCTATTCGGCGGAACGCGCCGCGCTGTCGAACAATGCCCAGATCATCACCATGGGCTCGCGGGTGATCGGGGCAGAGGTCGCCAAGACCATCGCCGATGCATGGCTGGCCGAGACGCAGAATTTCGACGCCAATGGCCGCTCGGCCGGGAATGTGAATGCCATCGACGAGGTCGATGCGAAATACAGCAAGGCCTGAGCGCCGGAAGGACCCTGATGCTGAAATTGCCCAATGACGGCCCCGCGACGGGCCGGCCGGTCGCGCATGTCTTGACGGGCAAGGGCCCGGCGGCCATCGTGCTTGCCCTCGCGCAGGCCCTGCCGCCCGTCTCGGCGCGGCTGGCGGCGGGCCGGCTGTATGGCGATCCGGCACATATCGTCGGCGTGAATGACAGCGGCGACAGGCAAAAGGCGCTGGATGTCGCGGCACATGACCACATGCTCGCCGCGCTTGATGCGGCGGGCGTGCGGCAGGTCCTGTCGGAAGAGGCCGAGAATATCATCGTGCTGAACCCCGACGGCGCGTTCGATGTCGCCATCGACCCGATCGACGGATCTGGCAGCATCGGTATCGGCGCGCCGCTGGGCATGCTGTTCAGCGTGCTGCCCGCCGCGCCCCAGGGCTTTCTGCGCCCGGGCCGGGCGGTCGTCGCGGCGGGCTATGCCTCGTTCGGGCATTCGCTGGATTTCGGCTGGTCGCTGGGCGATGGCGTGCATATCGCCACCTATGACGCGGCAGCCGATGCCTTTCGCCTCACGCGCGAAAACATCGTGCTGAAGCCGACCGCATCGACCATCGCCTATAACGCCTCGAACGAAAGGCATTGGCACGAGGGTCTGCAGGCCTGGTTGCATGATCTGCGGCTGGGGCGCGACGGCCCGAGGGGGCGCGATTTCAACATGCGCTGGCTGGCGGCGGCGGTGGGCGAACTGCACCGGATCCTGTTGCAGGGCGGGGCGTTTCTATATCCAGCCGACCGGCGCGCAGGATATGAAAACGGCCGGCTGCGGCTGATCTATGAATGCGTCCCGATCGCCTTTCTGATCGAACAGGCGGGCGGGGCGGCCTCGGACGGGCGGGTCGCGATCCTCGACCGCCAGCCTGACGGGCTGCACGACATGACACCCCTGATTTTCGGCGCGCGGGACGAGGTGGAAACGATCCTCTTTTACCTCGCGCCCAGCAAAGGATAACCGCTATGGCGATGATCACCCTTCGACAGCTTCTGGACCACGCGGCCGAGCATGGCTATGCCGTTCCCGCCTTCAATATCAACAATATGGAGCAGGGGCTGGCTGTCATGCAGGCGGCGCAGGCGACCGACTCGCCGGTCATCCTGCAGGCCAGCCGGGGCGCGCGGGCCTATGCCAATGATCTGGTGCTGGCCGGCCTGATCGAGGGCTTTGCCCGCGCATTTCCCCAGATTCCTGTCTGCATGCATCTGGACCATGGCAACGGGCTGGCGACCTGTGCCACGGCGATCCAGAACGGCTTCACCAGCGTGATGATGGATGGCTCGCTGAAGGCCGATGGCAAGACCCCCGCCGACTATGCCTATAACGCCGGCATCACCGCGCGGGTGGTCGAGATGGCCCATGCCTGCGGCGTCTCGGTCGAGGGCGAACTGGGCGTGCTGGGCAGTCTGGAAACCGGCATGGGCGATCAGGAGGACGGCCATGGCGCGACCGGGCAACTGTCCGAGGAACAGCTGCTGACCGATCCGGCCGAGGCGGAACGCTTCGTCGCCGATACCGGCGTCGATGCGCTGGCGGTGGCCATGGGGACCAGCCATGGCGCCTATAAGTTCACGCGCAAGCCGGATGGCGACATTCTGGCGATGAACGTGATCGAGGCGATCCATGCGCGTCTGCCCGACACCCATCTGGTGATGCATGGCTCATCCTCGGTGCCCGAGGATCTGCAGCGGATCATCAACTCCTACGGGGGCGATATTCGCCCGACCTGGGGCGTCCCGGTCGAGGAGATCCAGCGCGGGATCCGCTCGGGCGTGCGCAAGGTGAATATCGACACCGACAACCGGCTGGCGATGACGGCGGCGATCCGCAAGACCCTGACCGAGGACCCGTCGGAATTCGATCCGCGCAAATATCTGAAGCCTGCGATGGCAATGATGGCCGAGGTCTGCAAGGCAAGGTTCGAGGCCTTCGGAACGGCGGGAAATGCCTCGAAGATCCGGCCCCTGCCGCTGGCCAGCATGGCGACGCGCTACGCGGCCTGAGCGTTCAGGACGGCGCGGTCAGCACCCGCGCCGTCGCCTCGTCCGTGACCAGCCCTGACAGCCATCCGCTTTTCAGAACGGCGCGGATGGCATCGTATTTCGCCGGCCCGCCGGCGATGGCGACAAAATGGCTGCCTTCGGTCCGCTCAAGATCCGCGGCCAGCGTCCGGGCGCTGAGCGTGGTTTCAAGCACCTGCCCCCCGGCATCGAAGAAATGTCCCAACACCTCGCCGACCGCGCCGGCATTCCTGATTTCCTCGATCTCATGCGGTTCGATCATGCCCGAAGTGACCAGCTGCGCGTCCGGCCCGACCGAGCCGATTCCGGCGATCTTCAGCGAGGCGGCGTTGGACATTTCAAAGATTTCACGCACGCCGGGCTGTTCCAGAAGGATGGCGCGGTCATGTTCGGAATTGGCGAAAAACGGCACGGGAAGCACATGCGCCTGTGCGCCGGTCTTGGCGGCAAGGCTGTGCATCACGTCATGCGGGATGGCCGAATAACTGCGCGTCAAGCCGCCCAGCAGCGACACGAAGCGCATGCCCGGCGCATCGAAGCGCGGCAACTGGCTTACCGCTGCAGCCAGCGTGCTGCCATGGCCCAGTCCGATCACCTGATGTTCGCGGCTTTCGATCGCCCGCCGCAACAGCCCCGCGCCCGCCATGCCAAGCGCGCGCAGCGGCTGGTCGCCTTCGCCCAGATCGGGGGCGACTTCGCAGAAATCCAGCCCGAATTTGGCGCAGATGCGGTCCTCGAGCTCGACGCATTCGACGATCTCGCCGTCGATCGAAACCTTGACCATCCCGTCCGCGACGGCGCGTGCAATCAGCCTGTGCGCCTTGAGCGAGGGCAGGCCAAGCCGCTTGGCCACCGCGGCCTGTGTCATGCCGCCGACATAGTGCAGCCAGGCGGCACGGGTTGCGAGGCTTTGTTCCGGGTCCGGAACCGCGCGCTTTGCCATCACAAGATCTCCGGCATCAGATATTCAGCCTGTCTGCCCCGGTGTCGATATACGGCGCCCAGAATGCCACGCTTTCGGCGATCTGGGGAATGACCTCGCGATCATTCGGCTCGCGTTCCTTGAAGCTGAGTTCCAGGCAGATCTCGTTGTCCCGCGCCCCGCCTTCCGCAAGGGCGTCCAGCAAGGGCTCGGGCTGGATACGGCCGCGGGCGTTGAATTCGGCGGTGAACGGGCGGTGGCCGCCCTTGTCCATCAGCGATTGCTTGATGTGAATGATGGGCGAGACGCGCGGCACCGCGCGCGCCCAGGCATAGGGGTCGTAATCGCCCGGGTTCGCGCTGGTCACATCGCCATGGTCGATATCGGCCATCATCCACATCGGCACGGCCATATCGGCCGCCGTCAGCCGGTCTTGCAGCGCCATGCATTCGGCGATGGTTTCGCCGAATTCGCGCCCCACGCTCATCGGCTCCCAAAAGACATATTTCAGGCCGGCGGCCCTGGCGTGTTCCGCGACCTCTGCCCAGCAGTCGATGGCGATCCGGATCAGTTCCTCGCGCCGGTGCGGATCGTCATAGTCGCGATAGGTGAAGATCGCGAATTGTGTGCCGACCGAATTGCCGCCCAGATCGCCGATGATATCGGCAAAGGTCTTGAACCAGTCGACATAATAGCGCCGCACGTCGCGGTCGGGATGGCCGAAATGGTTCAGCCGCCCGTAAGGGCCGGTCATGCCGCTGGTCACACGGACGCCGGTACGGTTCAGCGCGGCGCCCATCTGGCGGGTCAGGCGCCGGATCACCGGCGCGGGCCAGCCGGGATTGATGAATTCATGTGTCAGCTGCAGATCGCGCAAGCGCAGATCACGGGCGACGGTTTCGATCAGGTCATCCGGCTCGGCAAAGCGGTTCACCAGCGGGTTCGTGTTCAGCGACAGGGTCATCGGCATGGCTTGCTCCTCAGGCCGCCTTGGCCAGATCGGACTGGTGGAACCAGTCCGCGAACGCGCCGATCTGGTCTTTGGTCAGGTGCAGGTAATGCTTGGTCCGCCGGTAAAGGATGTCCTCGGGACGCAGGGCCCATTCCTTGGCCACCAGATAGCGGATCTCGGCCTCGTAAAGCTGGCCGCCGAAATGCCGCCCCAACCCGGCCAGGTCGCGGGCACCGCCCAGCAGATCCGGCGTCCGTGCGCCATAAAGCCGGCCATAGTGATGGACCAGCTTGCGCGGCATCCAGGGATATCCGCTCCGCAGGGTTTCGACAAAGCTTTCGTAATCGGCATTCGCGATCTCGCCGCCGGGCAGGGTTGCGGTCTCGGTCCAGTCGGGACCCATGCCCGGAAAGATCCCCTTCAGCCTGTGCATGCCGCGTTCGGCCAGTTCGCGGAAGGTCGTGATCTTGCCGCCAAAGACATTCAGCAGCGGCGCGCCGCCGGTCTCGTCCAGATCGAAGACGTAATCCCGCGTGACCGCCGAAGGATTGCCCTGACCGTCGTCGAACAGCGGGCGCACCCCCGAAAACGAGGTCAGCACATCCTCGCGCCGCAGCTTTTCCTTGAAATAGCGGTTCACGACGCCGATCAGATAATCGATCTCGGATGGGTCGGCCTGGACCTCTTCGGCCCTGCCGTCATAGGCGATGTCGGTGGTTCCGATCAGCGCCTTGTCGCCCTCGTAGGGGTTGATGAAGATCACGCGCTTGTCGTTGTTCTGGACCAGGTAGGCGTTGTTGCCTGCCCAGAATTTCGGCACGATGATGTGGCTGCCCTTGACCAGCCGGACATTGCGGGTCGAATTCGCCCCTGCCACGCGGGTGATGATGTCGCTGACCCAGGGGCCGGCGCAATTGACCAGACAGCGTGCGCGGAAACTGCGGATCTCGCCGGTGATCTCGTTCCGGGTCTCGACCGTCCAGGCGCCATCTTCGCGGCGGGCCGAGATGCACGGGCTGCGGGTCAGCACCCGGGCGCCGCGCTCGGCGGCATCGACGGCGTTCAGCACCACCAGCCGCGCATCATCGACCCAGCAATCGGAATACTCGAACCCCTTGGTGTACTGGTCCAGCAGCGGCGCGCCCTCCGGGTCCCGACGCAGGTCCAGCGTTCGGGTGCCGGGCAGTTTCTTGCGCCCGCCCAGGTGATCGTAAAGAAACAGGCCCAGGCGCACCAGCCATGCCGGCCGGTCTTGCGGGCTGTGAGGCAGAACGAAGCGCATTGGCCAGATGATATGCGGGGCCGATTTCATCAGAACCTCGCGCTCGATCAGCGCTTCGCGGACCAGCCGGAACTCGTAATATTCCAGATAGCGCAGCCCGCCATGAACCAGCTTGCCGGAGCGTGACGAGGTGCCCTCGGCCAGATCGTCCTTTTCGCACAGAACGACGCTGAGACCGCGGCCGGCGGCATCGCGGGCCATGCCGGCGCCGTTGATCCCGCCGCCGATGACGAAAAGGTCGATCATGTCGGTATCCTTGCTCATCTTAATGTCCTTTCGGAAAGGCGGCGCGGGTTGCTGTAAGTGCGTCCCATGCCGGAGGCAGGGCCTGCCGCGCTGCCGTGAATGCGGGGAACAACCGGTCATAGGCTGCGACAAGTCCGGGGTCGGGCGGCTCGGGCCGGCCCAGCAGGGGGGTGACCCATTCGGCGATGCAGGATTGCATGTCGGGATAGGCGCCAATGGCGACGGCCGCCATCATCGCGGCACCCGCTGCGCCTGCCTCATCGCGTTGCGAAACGCGGATCGGTGCGTTCAGGCTGGCCGACAGGATGCCGCGCAGGCTTTGCGAGCGCGCGGCACCGCCGGTCAGCCGCAATTCGCCGGGCAGCGGTCCCATCGCGGCGTAGCAATCGCGCATCGCCATGGCCAGCCCTTCGGTTACCGCACGGACCAGATCGGGATAGCGATGGCCCGCAGATAGGCCGGTAAATCCCGCGCGGGCATTGGCGTTCACGAAGGGCCCCCGCTCGCCCGCGTCAGAGATATAGGGCATGTAGACGATCTGCCCTGGATCCGAGGCTGCCAGCCAGCCGTCGACATGGGCTATGAGATCGCGATGCGTGACCGGCTGGCCGACATCCGACAGAATGCCCGCAGCGACGGCAAGGACCCAGTCGAGGTTCAGCGTGGCGGCCATATTGGTCTGCACCTGCGTCACGATATCGGGGATGGGCAGACAGATGACATAGCCGGTCCCCTGATCGTTCAGGCAGAGTTCGGCCGATTTTACCGCCCGCATATGCACCCCGGTCGATCCGACGGTCGAGCAGGCCACATCGCCCGCGCCCGAATCATAGACCCCGGCGCCAAGCGCGGTCATGACCATATCGACATAACCCAGGCTGACCGGGGTTCCGGGGCGCAGGCCGGTCTGGCGGGCGGCCCCTTGCGTCAGCGGATGGGTTATCTGGGTGCCGTCGACGATTTCCGGCAGCAGGGCACGGCGATGCGTCAGGCCAAGCGCGTCGATAACCCCATCATCATATTGACGGTTACGGAAATTTCCGAAGGTAAAGCTGGCCTCGGAGGGATCGGTTGCGCGAATGCCCGTCAGGTTCAGATACAGCCAGTCCTTGCAATGCAAGGCGACCTCCGCGCTGTCCAGAAGTTCGGGTACATGGGCGTCCATATGCGCCATCTGGCTGCCCTGCTGACAGGTGTTCAGCCCGGTGCCGGTGGCTTTGAAGCGGCTCCGGTTTGCCGGCGTCGCCGCCAGTCTTTCCACCGTCGGCGCGGCGCGGGCATCCAGCCACAGCCAGGCATCGCCGACCGGGCCATTCGGGCCGACCAGCCAGGTGCCATCGCCCTGTGCCGTCACCGACAGCGCCGCCGTGCGGGTCGCGAGATCGGGCAGCTTTTCACCCAGCCCGCGAATCGCGGCCGCGCAATCCTGCCAGGTCCGCAGCAGCGGCTGCGTGGCCGATCCGTCCTTGCCCGTGGCATAGTGATTGGGAACCGAGGCCGCGCCCAGCTGTCGCCCCGAAAGATCAAAGGCCACGGCCTTGATGACCGACGTGCCTGCGTCGATTCCGATAATGATATCAGTGCCGGCCATCGTGATACTCCATGCCCGGGGCCGGACCGTTCCGTGCAGGATCGTGGTGGTTCATCGTCCCCTCCCTTCGCGTTTGAATTGCCTGTTTGGGGCAAGTCAGGCGGCGGCGCCGTAGTCCCGGATCGGGCCGTGGCGAAACCCCTCGTCTTTTTTGCATAGCCGAAAACGACGGTCCGGTGAATGAATTTTTTTACAGACACAGAAAAAAATTTCAGATAAGGTGGGCTGATCGGGATGGAATCGCGAGGAGAGGCGAGGTCCATCCGAACATTCTTGTCGCGCCGGAAGGACATCCTTCTGCGGTCGCATAGCCAGCCAGGGGAGGGGCGGGAAATGAACAGAATCCAGGGCGCCGATCGAATTCCAGCAGCCGTTCACGGCGTCCAGCCGGATGCCGCGCGAATCGCGGCAGCGGCATAGCGACAGGCCGCGCCATCACTTCATCGCAATCATGTAATTCCTGACCGAGGCGAGCAATGGCCCAGACCATGAACACATCTGCACCCAAGGCCCCGGCACCTTCGCGCCGCGGCCTGATGATCAGCGCGGGGGTTGCGGCCGCCGTTTTGATCGGCATCGCATTGGATACGACCGTCGTGTCGATCGGCTCGGAGGCGGATGTCCGTCAGCAGGCCTTCTCGCCCGACTCTTACGGCCAAGCCGAGTTCCCCCGGATTCAGGCTTTCGTAAAGGATAAGGCGGTGGATGCGGCCACGCTCGCGGCGGCGGTTCTTGACGACAAGAACGCTGCGGCGGAACAATATGGCACCCCCGCCTCGACCGGCGCGATCATGTTCGTGACCCTGACCGGCACCGCGGGCGAGGCGAAATCCGGCGTCTATACGCTTGCCGTGCAAGGCGTGCCGGACGATATCACCGTCCGCGTTCAGACCGGCCCCGCGATCAACGGAACCGATCTGCGCGATGCGCCGGGCGATATCGAATTCGGCGCTTTCAAGAACCAGATCGAATATCAGGACGCCGGATCGGGCATCAACCGGGCGATGAAGGCGGCTGTGCTCGACGGCATCGACACCGCCAATCTGACCGGCAGGACATTGCAGGTCACCGGCGCTTTCCGCCTGATCAACCCGAAGAACTGGATGATCACCCCGGTGGAGGTCACCGTCCAATGAGCCCGGAAACCCCGATCCCCGGCGGCAATCCAGATCTGCGCGAAGTCGTTCTGGCCGCCCGCAACGTCGCCAAGTCCTATGGTCAGGTCCATGCGCTGAAAGGCGTCAATTTCGACATTCATCGCGGCCAGGTGACCACGCTGTTCGGCGAAAACGGCGCCGGAAAATCGACGCTTATGAAGATCCTGTCGGGCGTCATTCAGCCGAGCGCGGGCGAGATCATCCTGGACGGCGAGCCGGTCACGTTCCACAATTCGACCGAGGCGCGCGACCGCGGCATCTCGATCATCCATCAGGAGCTCAGCCTCGCCCCCAACCTTTCGGTGCGCGACAATATCTTCATGGGCCGCGAGATCATCGGTCCCGGCGGCGTCAACTTCGCCGAGGAAGAGCGTCAGACCCGCGCCCTGATGGAAGAGTTGGAAGAGGATATCGATCCGCTGACCCCGGTCGAGGAATTGCGCCTGGGTCAACAGCAGATCGTCGAAATCGCCCGCGCCCTGTCTGTGGACAGCCGTATCCTGATCATGGACGAACCGACCAGCGCCCTTTCGGCCAGCGAGGTCGAGGTGCTGTTCAAGGTGATCCGCGACCTGACCTCGCGCGGCGTTTCCATCGTCTATATCTCACATCACCTGGAAGAAGCGCTGACCATCACCGATCATGCCGTGGTGCTGCGCGACGGCAATATGACGGCCTATGCGCCGCGCCGCGATATCGATCTGGAATGGATCGTGCGTAATATGGTGGGCGACAATTACGATCTGGGCAGCCCCCCCGACAGCGACAAGGGCGAAGCCGCGCTGTCGATCCGCAATCTGACGGTGCCCGATCCGGCAGGTGGCTTCAATCTGGTCGAGGGGCTGTCGCTGGATGTCCGCGCGGGCGAGATCGTCTGCATCTACGGGCTCATGGGGGCGGGCCGGACCGAATTGCTGGAAACCTGCGCGGGGCGGCTGCATGCCTCAGGGGGCGAGATCGTGCTGGAAGGGCGCGAAGTGTCGCATCTGTCCATCGCGGAGCGCATTGCCCGCGGCCTTGCGCTGGTTCCCGAAGACCGTCAGCGCGACGGTCTGGTTCAGACCATGAGCGTGGGCGAAAACCTGTCTCTGGCCTCGATTTCCAGCTTTACCAGGGGCCTGTTCACCCGGAAACGGGCCGAGCGTGACCTGATCGAGGACAGCATCCGCGAAGTGACCGTAAAGACCTCGGGACCGGATGCGGCCATCGGATCGCTGTCCGGGGGTAACCAGCAGAAGGTCGTCATCGGCAAGATCCTTGCCACCAAACCGCATGTGATCATGCTGGACGAGCCTTCTCGCGGCATTGATATCGGCGCCAAGGCCGAGGTGTTCAGGCTGCTGGCCGAAGAGGCCCGGCGGGGGCTCGCCGTGCTCTATTCGACCTCCGAGGTCAGCGAATGCCTGTCCATCGCGCATCGGATCATCGTCATGCACAAGGGCCGGATTTCGGCCGAATTCGATTCAACCGTCACCAAGGAAAAGATCATGGCCGCCTCGGGCGAGTCCGTGGCCGCCTGAGGGACGAGAGTGAGGGAGACCTGAGAAATGTCGGATACCACCGTCACCCGCCCCGTGAAGAAAAGCGATTTCAGCATCGGGCGCCTGCTGCTGGAAGGCCGCGCCTTCTTTGCGCTGATCGCGATCATCATCGTCTTTTCCGTCCTGTCGCCGAACTATCTGACCGTCGGCAACCTTCTGATCATGTCCAGCCATGTCGCGATCTATGGCATTCTCGCGATCGGTATGCTGCTGGTCATCCTGAATGGCGGAATTGATCTGTCCGTGGGTTCGATTCTGGCGCTGGCGGGGGTCAGCGCGGGCGCCATGATGCAGGGGATCGAGCTTCAGGCGCTGGGCGTGATCCTGTATCCGCCGGTCTGGGCCGTGGTCGTCCTGACCTGCACGCTGGGTGCGCTGGTCGGTGCCGTCAACGGCGTGCTGATTTCGGTCTTCAAGGTTCCGGCCTTCGTGGCCACGCTGGGCGTCATGTATGTCGCCCGGGGCATCGCGCTGCTGATGACCAACGGGCTGACCTATAACAACCTGTCGGGGCGGCCCGAACTGGGCAATACCGGCTTTGACTGGCTGGGCTTCAACCGCATCGCAGGCGTGCCGATTTCGGTCATCGTTCTTGCCGTGCTGGCAGTGCTGACCGGGCTGATGCTGTCCCGCTCGGCCTTTGGACGCTGGCTCTACGCCTCGGGCGGCAATGAGCGCGCGGCGGAACTGTCGGGCGTGCCGACCCGCCGGGTCAAGATCACCGTCTATACGCTGTCGGGTATTCTTTCGGCCATTGCCGGTCTGGTGCTGTCATCGCAGCTGACCTCGGCCGGCCCCACCGCGGGAATCACATATGAGCTGACCGCGATCGCGGCGGTCGTCATCGGCGGCGCGGCGCTGACCGGCGGGCGAGGCACCATCCGCGGCACCATGCTTGGGGCCTTCGTGATCGGCTTTCTGTCGGATGGCCTGGTCATCATCGGCGTCTCGTCCTACTGGCAGACCGTTTTCACCGGCGCCGTGATCGTGCTGGCGGTGCTGATGAACTCGCTTCAATACGGGCGCAGTGGCCGCAAAAGCTGACCTGTCCCCAGACCTCCCCGCCCGGCCGCAAACAGAACAAGGCCGGGCGGAAAGCCTGCCCAAACGGCAGATCCACCAACCCAAAGGGAGAAGATAACATGATCAAGATGACGCGCCGTCTGTTGCTGGCTGCGGCCGCCACCGTGCCGCTGATGGCCGGTTCCGCCTGGGCCGAGGGGCTGATTTCGATCATCGTCACCGATCCGGCGAACCCCTACTGGTTCACCGAAGGCGAGGTCGCCAAGGCCACCGCCGAGGAATTGGGATATGAGGCGAATGTCTCGGCCCATAAGGGCGATACCAATACCGAAAGCACGCTGATCGACACTGCGATCACCAACCGGTCGGTTGCGATCATTCTTGACCCGGCCAATGCCGATGGCTCGATCGGGGCGGTCAAGAAGGCTGTCGATGCGGGCATTCCGGTGTTTCTGGTCAATGCCGAGATCAATCAGGAAGGTCTGGCCAAGGCGCAGCTCGTATCCAATAACGCGCAGGGCGCGGCCCTTGGCGCGATGCAATGGGTCGAAGCGGTGGGCGACAGCGGCAATTATGTCGAACTGTTCGGCAACCCCGCCGACAACAACGCACAGACCCGCTCGAACGGCTTTGAAACGGTGCTGAGCCAGTATCCCGATCTGAACAAGGCAGGTCAGGAAGTCGCAAACTGGGACCGCACGCAGGGCTATCAGAAGACGCAGTCCCTCCTGCAGGCGAACCCTGACGTGATCGGGATCATCTCGGGTAATGATGAAATGGCACTGGGCGCCATTGCTGCGCTGAAAGAGGCCGGCAAGCTGGATCAGGTCAAGGTCGGCGGCTTTGACGGCTCGCCCGATGCGGTCGAGGCGGTGAAGGCCGGCGAAATGCAGTACACCGTTCTGCAGCCCGTCGCCGTTTTCGCCGAAGAAGCCGTGCGCCAGGCCGACAATTTCATCAAGACCGGGGAAACCGGCGCGGCATCGGAAAAGCAGCTTTTCGACTGCCTGCTGATCACCGCCGAGAATGCCGACAAATACACCTCGGCCTTCGTGCTGGAAGAGTGATCGTCAAATGGGGGCGCGGCGTCGGCCGCGCCCCGGCTTTTCCTCACCTGTCATTTGCAAGCCCAAGCCCTTGCACTTCCGGAGCGACTTATCCGGATGACCTGGCGCGCCGCGACCCGGCACGCCCCACCGAACAAGAGGCCCGACGCCCATGCCCCTGCTGCTTGGCATCGACAACGGACTGACCGTCACCAAGGCGGTGATCTTTGATGAAGCGGGCGCCGCTTTGGCGACGGCAAGACGGCGTGTGCCGCAACTGATGCCGAAGCCCCGCCATGTCGAGCGCGATATGGGTGTGCTGTGGCAGCAAACCGCGGCGGCCATTGCCGAAGCCGTCGCGAACTGTCCCCGACCCGCATCCGAGATTGCCTGCATCGCGGCGACCGCGCATGGCGATGGTCTTTACCTGCTGGGCGGCGACCGCCAGCCGCTGGGTCCCGGCATCCTGTCGCTGGACAGCCGCGCCGGCGAGGTCGCCGCCGGCTGGGACAAGGACGGGACAGCAGCCGTGGCTCTGGACCGAACCGGGCAGACGCCCCATGCCTCGGCCCCATCCGCATTGTTGGCATGGATGCAGCGGCACGATCCGGACCGCTTTGGCCGCATCGCGCATGTGCTGGCCTGCAAGGACTGGCTGCGCTTTTGTCTGACAGGTGAAATCGCGACCGATCTGACCGAGGCGAGCACCTCGTTCACCGACCTGGCCACGCAGGGCTACGCCGCCGATATTCTGCCGATTTTCGGCCTTGATGCGCTGTCGCGCGCGCTGCCGCCCATCGTCGCGCCCGATGCGCTGGCCGGGACCGTGACCGAGGCTGCGGCGCGTCTCACCGGGCTGATCCCCGGAACGCCGGTCGCTGCCGGTCTGCATGACGTCACCGCCTCGTCACTTGGTGCGGGGGGCTATCGCCGCGGTGTCGTGGCGATCGTCGCGGGAACCTATTCGATCAACGAAACCGTCTCGGATCGGCCGAAAACCGATGCACGCTGGTTCTGCCGCAACGGGTTGCGGTGCGGCGAATGGAACAGCATGGCGATTTCGCCGGCATCGGCGACGAATTATGACTGGTTCCTCGATACGCTCTGCGGTGTCGAACGCCGCGCCGCCGAGACCGCGGGCCGTGCCTTCCACGCCGAGATCATACCCGAGATCGAGGCCGCAATGGCGCGTCCCTCGACTGCGATCTTTCACCCCTATCTGTTTGGCTCGCCACAGGGTCCGGTCGCCAGCGCGGGATTTTTCGGGCTGCGTGGCTGGCAGGACCGGGGCGACATGCTGCGCGCGGTGATCGAGGGGATCGCCTTCAACCATCGCAGCCATGTCGATGCGCTGCGCGATGGCTTTGCGCCGGAAAAGGTCAGGCTGACCGGCGGCATATCCCGGAGCCCGCTCTTTGCCCAGCTTTTCGCCGATGTCCTGCGGATGCCGGTCAGCGTCAGTGACACCGATGAGGCCGCGGCCTGGGGTGCCGCGCTTTGTGCGGGATCGGCGGTGGGGCTCTATCGCTCGGCACGCGACGACCCGCGCGACCTGACGGCGCTGACGCGGCACTATGTCCCCGATCCGGTCCGCAGTGCCGATCTGGAGGCGCGATACGGAATATTCACCGAACTGGCGCGGGCGCTTGCGCCCATCTGGCCCCGGATCGAGACGCTGAGCGAGGCAAGGACATGAGCGGGACACAGGATATCGACGTGCTGATCATCGGCGCGGGGATCAATGGTGCGGGGTTGTTTCGCGACCTGTGCGAACAGGGGCTGCGTTGCGTGATCACCGACAAGGGCGATTTCGGTGGCGGGACCTCGGCGGCGCCCTCCCGGCTGATCCATGGCGGGATCAAATATCTGGAAACAGGTGAGTTGGGGCTGGTCGCGCAATCCACGCTTGAGCGGAATCTGCTGCTGAAGAACGCGCCGCATCTGGTGCGTCCGCTGCCCACCGTCATCCCGATCTTTTCCTGGCTAAAGGGGATCGGACCGGCTTTGCGGACGCTGCTGGGATCGACCACCGCGCCGCGCAGCCGGGGCGCGGTGCTGATGAAGATCGGGCTGACCATGTATGATTTCTATGGTCGGCGCGCCCGCGTCATGCCCCGTCACCAATTATGGTCGCGGAGACGGGCTCTGCGCGAAATCCCGCCGCTGACGCCGGCTGTCGTCGCTGCGGGCCATTATTATGATGCCACTGTCACCCAGCCGGAGCGTCTGGTCTGGGAATTGCTGGCCGATGGAATGCGGGCGCAGCCCGCGTCCGAGGCGCTGAACTATACCGATATCTTGGGCACTGACGGTCATGAAATCAGGCTTTCTTCGCCCGATGGCCCAAGGCAGCTTTGCCCGCGCCTTGTCGTCAATGCGGCAGGACCGTGGATCGACCGGGTGAATGCGGTGCTTGGCGCGCCCTCAAGGATGATCGGCGGCACCAAGGGATCGCATATCCTGCTGGACCATCCGGCGTTGCTGGCGGCGCTCGACGGGCGCATGATCTATTTCGAGGCTGATGACGGTCGGATCTGTTTGGTCTTTGATTATCTGGGCCGGGCGCTGGTCGGCTCGACCGATATTCGTGCCGACGATCCCGATACCGTTGCCTGCGAGGATGATGAGATAGATTATTTCATCGATGCGCTTCGCAGCCTGCTGCCGGGGCTGGCTTTTTCACGTGATCAGATCGTCTATGCCTATTCCGGCATCCGCCCTTTGCCGGCAAGTGGCGGCACGGCGCCGGGTCTGATCAGCCGCGATCATTCGGCCCCCGTGGCCGAAGCCGAGGGTGACCGGAAATGGCCGATCATCTCGCTGGTCGGAGGTAAATGGACCACTTTCCGTGGATTCGCCGAAGAAGTGGCCGATACGATCCTGAAGCGCCTCGAGCGCCCACGCCAGGTTTCTACCCGCGAATTGCCCATCGGGGGGGGGCGCGACCTTCCGGCTGCCGGGGCCGCCCTGGATGCCTGGGTGTCGAGGATCGTGAACGCCAGCGGGGCACGTGCGGATCGGGTTCTTTCCCTGCTGAACCGTTACGGAACCAAGGCCGAAGCAATCGCCGGGACCGAAGGTGCATCCCCCCGAATGCTGACGCATGCCCCGGATTATAGTCTTGAAGAATTCGCCTGGATTGCCGGGCATGAACGCGTTGTCGGTCTGGCTGACATCGTGATGCGGCGCAGTGCGATTGCCGTGACCGGCCGCCTGTCCTTGCGCGATCTGTCCCGCATCGCTGATATCACAGCCGATGTTCTGAACTGGACTCAAAAGCATCGCGATCAGGAACTTGCGGCGACAGCCGAACTATTGATCGGGCGTCACCGCATGAAGTTGGATACCTGTCATGGCGCCGAAAAGGTTGGCCCCCGACCCGGCGCGGCGAGCATAATTCCGTCAACGGTAGGGTAATTTCCGGTATCAAACCACTTGAGGCGATATCAGACCGGACAAGATACGAAGCCCGGCCTTGCGGGTATTCCCCGGGGTGCCTCAGATAAAGACGAGGCTGCGTCACAGGGGCCGCGCCCCTCGTCAGTTTTCGCGAAAGGCACGGGTGAAATAGTCGCTGAGCGGTTTCACCAGATAGGCAATCGGGCTGCGTTCGCCGGTCTGGATATAAACCTCGACCGGCATGCCGGGGATCAGGTCCAGGCCCTGAAGCTTCTTGAGTTCGCTTGCCGGGATGGTGACCTCGGCGCGGTAATAGGGGATCTGGGTCGCCTCGTCGATCAGCGTATCGGCCGAGACGCGGCTGAGAACGCCGTCGATCTCGGGCGTGGTGCGCGAGGAGAAGGAGGAGAATCGCAACACCACCTCCTGGCCCGGATGGATTTCGTCGATATTGATGGTGGCGACGCGGGCGGCTACGACCAGCGGGCGGTCCTGCGGGATGATGTAGAGGATCGGATCGGCGGCACGGATGACCGAGCGGGGCGTCGTGACCTGCAACTCCTGCACCACGCCCGATACCGGCGCGCGGATTTCAAGCCGGGAGATCTGTTCGCTCAGCGAGCGCCGGCGTTCGGCCAGCTCCAGTTCTCGGTAGCCGAGATCGCGGAGTTCCGTTTCAGCCGCCTCGCGGCGGGTGGCGATCTTTTCCAACCGCAGAAGGTCGATTTCGGCCAGCTGCGTGACCGCGCGGGCGCGGGTCGCCGTCATTTCGCCAAGCTGGCCGTCAAGCCGCGCGGCCTCGCGTTCCAGGGCCAGCACCCGAGGCGCCTGGGCAAGCCCTTTTTCCAGAAGCGAGCGTTGATCGCGCAGTTCCTGCGAGATCAGTTCGCGCTGCCGTTGCAGGGCCTGGTTCTGGGCATCGATGCCGCTGATCTGCGATTCGATCTGGTCCGACTGTTTGGCAAGCTGGCCCAGCGATTGCTCCAGCGTATCGAGCCTTGCGGCGAAAAGGCTGCGCTGGCCCTGCATCAAGGTTTCGTATTGGGGATCGGTGGCGGCGACGGTGATCAGTTCTTCGGGGAAGGTGATCTGGGTGCTTTCGGCGCGCTCGGCCTCGAGCCGGCCGCGCCGGGCCAGAATTTCGAAATACTGCCCCTCGACGATGGTGAATTCCGTGTTCAGAAGCGCGCCGTCCAGGCGGATCAGCGGCTGCCCGGCCACCACCGATTCGCTGTCATGGACGAGGATTTCCGAGACCACGCCGCCATCCGGATGCTGGACGACCTGACGGCGCTGTTCGACCTCGACCTGGCCGCTGGCGACGACGGCGCCGGCGATCCGGGCCGTCCACGACCAGAAGCCGAAGCCGCCGACCAAGAGGAAAAGCGCAAAGATTCCAAGCAGGATCGCGCCGCGTGCCGACCAGTCCGGGCGCTGCCGCGCGGGCGGGGTCTGCGGCGCCGGACTGGCGCTGCGCTGCGCACGAAAGCGCGGTGTGGTTTCGCCGGCGGACGGTTTGGTGTCGTTGGACAGTTTCGCGATGGGCGCGCGGCCCAGTCGATCGGGATCGGTCATGTCACACCTCCACCCTGGCCCTGGGCGCGGGTGATCTGCTCGGCATTCTTGACCAGGGATTTCAGGACCTCGTCGCGGGGGCCGAAGGCGCGGCGCGTGCCCTGATCCATCACCAGCAGCAGTTCACATTCCGAAATGGCGGCCGGCCGGTGCGCCATGATGATCACCGCGCCGCCGCGTGCCTTGATGTTCCGGATCGCGGAATTGAGCGCGGTCGAACCTTCATTGTCGAGATTGGAATTGGGCTCGTCGAGAACGAAGATCGCCGGATCGGCATAGAGCGCGCGCGCGAGGCCGATGCGCTGGATCTGGCCGCCGGAAAGCCGTCCGCCGCCCTGCGTGACCTGGGTGTCATAGCCCTGCGGCAGGTCGAGAATCATCCGATGCGCCGCCGCGGCGGTGGCGGCGGCGACGATGCGCTGCGGGTCGGGGCTGATCGAGAGCCGGGCGATGTTCTCGGCAATGGTGCCGTCGAACAGCGTGACCTGCTGCGGCAGATAGCCGATCAGGCCGCCCAGCACGTCCGGGTCGTATTGATCCAGCGTCGCACCATCCAGCCGGATGGAACCGCCCGAGATGGGCCATGCGCTGATCAGGGCGCGGGCCAGCGTCGTCTTGCCGGCGCCCGAAGGGCCGATCACGCCCAGAGCCTGCCCCGGACCCAGATCGAAACTGATGCCGCGCAGCGTGGGCGCATTCTGGCCGGGCGGGATCACGGTGAGATTGCGTATCTCGAGCCGCGCCGCCGGGCGTGGCAGGGGCGTGCGCGGGGCCAGCGCGGGCCGCCGGGTCAGCAGGGCGGCAAGTCGTTTCCAGCCGTCCTGCGCGCGCTGAACGATGGACCAGCCGCCGACGACCTGTTCGACCGGCGCGAGCGCGCGCCCCATCAGGATCGATGAGGCGATCATCGCCCCGGGCGTCACCTCCTGGCGCAGCACCAGCCAGGCGCCGGCGGCCAGTAGGGCGCTTTGCAGAAACAGCCGAAAAGTGCGGGAAAACACGGTAAATCCGGTGGCGCGGTCGGCGCCCTGGATGGTCGCCTCGGTCGCGCGGTCGCGGGCGATCTGCCAGCGGTGGAAGGCGGCGGCGCGCATGCCGAGCGAGCCGATCAGCTCGCCCTCGTCGCGATAGAGGTCGGACATGCGTTCGGCAGATTGCCCCGCGATCGCCGCCTGCTGCAGCGAATCGCGGCTGAGCCATTGGTTGAGCAGGGTCGAGATCACCAGCACCGCCAATCCGGCGGTCGCCACCGCGCCCAGGATGGGGTGGAAAATATAGACGGCCGCCAGAAAAAACGGCGCCCATGGCAGATCGAACAGCGCCATCAGCACGGGCGAGCCGATCAGGCGCTGCACCGCCTCGAGATCGCGCATGCCGCCGCGCACCGCGATGTCCGAGCCGGACGCGTTTCCGTCCTGCAAGGCGGCGGTGAACACCCGCCCCTCCATCCGCTCCTGAAAGCGGGCGGCAATGCGCGACATGACACGGTTTCGCGCCAGATCCAGCACGCCCATCATCGCGAAAAGAAACACCACCAGCAGGAACAGGGCGGTCAGCGTTTCGACCGAGCGACTGCCAAGCACGCGGTCATAGACCTGCATCATGAACAGCGGGCCGGTCAGCATCAGCACATTCACCGCAAAGGAAAACAGCCCCACCACGGCATAGAGCTTCCACGCGATTCCACGCGCCTCGCGCAATTCACGCTCACCGTCATGTCGCGTCGGCGGCAAGGCCATGCCGGCTCCTTCCTGATCCGTTCGCCGGGGCTTGCCCGGCATCCCCGCAGCGCATATCCCAAACCGGGGCTGTGAAACAGCCCGATTGCCACTTTGAGCCGGGAACACGAATCGTGTGCTCACGGATCGTCATAACGGGAAAAGGTTATCACAAGCTTGCCTGCGAGGAACTTTCTGGCCGCGCTTGGCCTGACCGCCACGCTGTCCGCCTGTGCCGCGGACCGGCCGGGCGATGGAATCAACGACCCGTTCGAGCCGATGAACCGCAAGGTTCACGCCTTCAATCGCGGTCTGGACAAGAATCTGGTCAAGCCGCTGAGCGAGGGCGCCGGAGGGGCGGCAGAGGGCGGCGCAGGCGGCAAGGCCGTCGAGGCGATCGGGAATTTCGGCTCGAACCTGTCGCTGCCCGGCAAGGCGGTGAACCATCTGCTGCAGGGCAGACCCTTGCCCGCCACGCGCATGACCTTTCGCTTTCTGCTGAATTCCAGCCTGGGTTTGGCGGGTTTTCTCGACCCCGCCGGCAAGGATTTCGCCCTGCCCGAGGAGGATACAGATTTCGGCGAGACCCTGGCCAGCTGGGGGGTCGGCGAGGGGCCCTATCTGGAACTGCCGCTGATCGGCCCCTCGACCCTGCGCGACGCGACCGGGCGGGTGGTCGATCTGGTGATCGACCCGCTGAACAGCCGGCTGAACCGCGACGAGCGGCTGATCGGATTTGGCGCGCGCGTCGTGTCAAAAGCCGGTGATCGGGCGCGTTTCGGCGATTCCGTGGATTCCATCCTGTATGAAAGTGCCGATAGTTACAGTCAGACACGGCTGATCTGGCTGCAGCATCGCCGTTACGAACTGGGCGAGGAGGGAGATTATATTGATCCTTATGCCGAATGAGACCCGCCGCGGTTTTCTGGGCCTGATGGCTGGCGGACTGGCGCTTGCCGCCCTGCCGGCGCGGGCGCTGAGCACCGATCAGGCGCGCGCGCTTGTCCAGAAATCCTTGGACGAGGTTTATGCGGTGATCAATTCCGGCCAGTCGCCGGCGCAGATGTACAAGGCCTTCGAGACGATTTTCGCGCGCTATGCCGATGTCGATATCATCGCGCGCTCGGCGCTCGGGCCTGCCGCGCGTCAGGCCGGCGCGGCCGAGTTTGCCGCGTACAGGCAGGCGTTTCAGGGCTATATCGGGCGCAAATACGGCAAGCGCTTTCGCGAGTTCATCGGCTCGAAGATCGAGGTGACCGGCGCGAGGCAGGTCAAATCCTTCTATGCCGTGACCTCGGTCGCCTATCTCAATGGCCGCAGCCCGATGGAGGTGGAATGGCATGTCTCGGACAAGTCCGGGCAGAGCCGCTATTTCAATATCATCATCGAGGGGGTGAACATGCTTGCCTCGGAGCGGGCCGAGATCGGCGCCATGCTGGCGCGGCGTGGCGGGGATCTGGCCGGGCTGACCGCCGATCTGCAAAAGGCGGGATAGGCAGGCAGGCGCGGATGGAAAAGGCCGGCCCTTTCGGGGCCGGCCTTTTCGTTTGCCCGTGCGGGGGCGTTATTCCGGAAAGACGCCCGGAATGCCGCGCAGGGCCTGGGTCAGCGCGTCCTCGAGGCCGCCGCCATCGGCGGGGGGCAGATCGCCGGCCGGGCCGCTGGTCACGGTCTCGGCCGGGAAGGTGGGCGGCCCGGCATTGCCCTGCGTGCCGGGGTCGGGCAGGCGCCGCCCGGCGGCCGGGGCGGCCGGGGCCTGCTGTTGCGGCGCGGCCTGGCCAAGCGCCTGCGCCAGCGCCTCGGCCAGGGGATCGGGGGCGCCATCGGTGCTGGTGCTGACCACCTGCGGCACCGCACTCTCGGCGTCAAAGACGAAATTGCCCAGCGATTCGACCGGCAGCCCGTCATGGATCTCGGTCATGACGGCCTGCCAGATCTCGGCCGGCAGCCCGCCGCCGGTCACCCCCTTGAGCGGCGTGTTGTCGTCATACCCCATCCAGACGCCGGTGACATACTGGCCGGTGAAGCCGATGAACCAGGCATCGCGATAGCTCGATGTCGTGCCGGTCTTGCCGGCGGCGGGCCGGCCCGCCAGCCTGGCGCGGCCGCCGGTGCCGCCCTCGATCACGCGCTGCATCATACCGATCAGTTCACCCGCCGCCTTTTGCGAAATGACGCGCTGCCCCATGCCGCCGGCCTGACCGATCAGCGCCTGATCGTCGCCCTTGATGCGTAGTTCGACCAGACCATAGGGGCTGACGGCGGTGCCGCCATTGCGGATGCCGGCATAGGCGCCGGTCATGTTCAACAGCGTCGATTCCGAGACGCCCAGGCCCAGCGAGGGGCCGCTCGCCAGATCGTCCGAGACGCCGAAATCACGCGCCACGCGGCGCACCGCATCGCGGCCGGCGATTTCCTGCAACCGGACCGTCGCGGTATTCAGGGATTGCGACAGCGCGCGGGTCAGCGTGATCTCACCGGAATATTTGCGCGTATAGTTCTGCGGCGACCACGGCCCCGAGCCGCGGACATTGATCGTCAGCGGCGCATCCAGGATCAGATCGTTCGGCCCGTAACCCTGATCCAGCGCGGCGGCATAGACAAAGGGCTTGAAGCTGGACCCGGTCTGGCGCTTGGCCTGGGTCGCGCGGTTGAAGGTGCCGATCACCTGCGTGTCGCGCCCGCCAAGCATGGCGCGCACCGCGCCGTCGGGCGACATGACGATCACCGCCGCCTCGGCCTTGGAGCCCGGCGCCACCTTCTCGTCGAAGACCCGCTTGAGCGCGCGTTCGGCGGCGCGCTGCACGCGCTGATCGAAGGTGGTGGTGATGGTCACGTCCTCGGTCGTTTCCGAGGTCAGGAAACCGGGACCCGATTCCATCACCCAATCGGCGAAATAACCGCCCGCGCGGTCCGCCGCCGCCTTGGACAGCACCGCCGGATTGGCCTTGGCCTGGGCGAATTGCGCGTCGTCCAGATAGTCCTGTTCGCGCATCAGGCCCAGAATGACGCTGGCCCGGTCCTGCGAGCGCTGCAGGTTCGAGGTCGGCGCGAAATAGCTGGGCGCCTTGAGCAGGCCGGCCAGCATCGCCGCCTCGGCCGCGTTCACCTCGGCCGCGGATTTGCCGAAATAGCGCTGCGCCGCCGCCTCGAAGCCGCGCGCGCCGGCGCCGAGATACGAGCGGTTCATATAGATGTTGAGGATGTCCTGCTTGGAATATTTCGCCTCCATCGCGAAGGCATAGGGAACCTCCTTGACCTTGCGCCAGATCGAGGACTTGCGGCATTCCGCCTCGAATTCCGCCTCGGATTTCCAGCGGATCGGGTCGAAGGTCTCGCCCAGGCACAGAAGCTTGGCGACCTGCTGCGTGATGGTCGAGCCGCCATTGCCCTCGAGCGGGCCGCGGCCTTCAGCCATGTTGATCCTGATGGCGCTGGCGATGCCGCGCGGCGAAACCCCGAAATGGCCGTAAAAGCGCTTGTCCTCGGTCGCGACCACGGCGTTTTTCAGCTCCGGCGCGATCTTGTCGGCGCTGACCATGCCAAAGGTCTCGCCCCGCCAGGCGAAGACGCGGCCCCCGTTGTCGAGCATGGTGACCGAGCCGCGCGCGCGGCCGTCGAACAGCGCCGAAGGCTCGGGCAAGGTGGTATAATAGTAGAAGCTGGCCAGGCCGACGATCAGCGCCACGGTCAGGCCCAGCCGCCAGAACGACCCCCAGACCACCCGCCACAAGAGCAAGACGAGGCCGCTGATTCCACGCGTGATGACATTGCCGCGACGGCCCGGGCGCGTGCGTTTGCGGGCAGGGCCGGGGCCCTGTTTCTGTTTTTTCTGAGGCGCTTGGTCGAAGTTGCGCTTATCCGCCACAATTCGGCCTTTGCCGGTCGGTTTCTTCATGCCTGTTATCCTGCCCGGCCAAGTCCTGTGGCCTGTTTCGCGGCAACATACAGCAAAGCGCGGGGCTTGAGAACATGGATGACCTATCGGTGAACTGCCTCATGCGGCCGCAATCCGCCCGGCTGCTGCCTGAAATCCGGGCAGGAACCGCGCCGGGGCGGCCGGAGCCTGCGCGAAACTTGTGCCCGAAGGATCGTGCGGCATTTCCTGAACCGACAGGAAACTGCTGCAATGCAGAAAGAAGGTGCAGGAAACATGAACAGACCAACCGCGATCCATCCCCTGATCCCGGCGCTTGCCCTGCCGCTGATCGGGTTGGCGGCGCCGGTGCTGGCACAGGACGCCGGGCCCGCAGCCGCGGCCGTCACCGCTGACACCGTCGCGCCCATCGTGGACAAGGGCGATACGACCTGGATGATGCTCTCGGCCATCCTGGTGATGGCCATGTCCATTCCGGGGCTGGCGCTTTTCTATGGCGGCCTGGTCCGGGCCAAGAACATGCTCTCGGTGCTGATGCAGGTCCTGACCATTTTCTGCGTCGTGGCGCTGCTCTGGGTCGCCTTCGGCTATTCGCTGGCCTTTACCGGCGCCGGCTCGGCCGATGCGGCGACGGCGCTGACGCCCTTTGTCGGCGGGCTTTCCAAGGCGTTCCTCGCGGGGGTCGATACCTCTTCGCTGGCCGAGACCTTCACCGCCAATGTCTTTGTCCCGGAATATGTCTTTGTCGTGTTCCAGATGGCCTTTGCCTGCATCGCCTCGGCGCTGATCGTCGGCGCGACGGTCGAGCGGATGAAGTTCACCGCGATGCTGGCCTTCGTGGTGATCTGGTTCGTCTTTTCCTATCTGCCCATGGCCCATATGGTCTGGTGGTGGGGCGGCCCCAGTGCCCATGACGCGCCGGCGGGCTTTCTGTTCAGTCATGGCGATCTGGATTTCGCCGGCGGCACGGTCATTCATATCAATGCCGGTGTCGCCGCCCTGGTCGCCGCGATCGTCGTCGGCCCCCGTGTCGGCTATGGCCGCGAACTGATCGCGCCGCATAACCTGACATTCACCTTTATCGGCGGCTGCCTGCTGTGGATCGGCTGGTTCGGGTTCAACGCCGGCTCGAACATGGAGGCCACGGGCACCGCCGCCATGGCGATCCTGAACACCGTGGTCGCGACCGCCGCCGCGGCGCTTGCCTGGGCCTTTGCCGAATGGGCGTTCCGGGGCCATCCCTCGCTTCTGGGCGGCGTCTCGGGGGCGATCGCGGGGCTTGTCGGGGTAACCCCGGCGGCCGGTTTCGTGGGGCCGATGGGCGCCATCGCGATCGGTCTGGTGGCGGGGCTGGTCTGCATGTGGTTCGTCGTCAGCCTCAAGACCCGGCTGGGGATCGACGAAAGCCTTGATGTCTTTGGCATCCACGGTGTCGGCGGCATCATCGGCGCGATCCTGACCGGCGTATTCGCGGCGCCGTCGCTGGGCGGCACGGGCGTCTATGACTACGCCACCGGATCGGTCGCCCCGGGCTACAGCATCGCCGGGCAGGTGACGACCCAGATGCTGGGCGTGGGCGTCGCGGTGGTCTGGTCCGCCGTCGTGTCCTGGCTGGCGCTGATGATCGTCAAGGCGGTGATCGGCCTGCGCGTCTCGCAAAGCGACGAGCGCCAGGGCCTGGATATCACGACCCATGGCGAGAACGCCTATAACAGTTGAGGGGTGCCTGAGACGAAAAAAGCCCGGCCTCGCGCCGGGCTTTCTGATGCGCCGGGCGGATCGGCTCAGGAAATGCGCGAGACGACGTAATCGGCCAGATCGGACAGGATGGCGCGCAGCGGATGATCCGGCGCCGGGCCAAGAGCGGCCTTGGCGCGCGCCGCCCAGTCGATGGCATCGGCGCGGGCGGCCTTCAGCGCGTCGTGCCGTTTCAGCAGGCTCAGGGCGGTCTCCAGATCGCCCTCGTCCTGCCGGCCATGGCCGATGGTGCGTTCCCAGAACGCGCGCTCATCCGGCCCGGCCGCGGCGATCGCCTTGATCACCGGCAGGGTCAGCTTGCGCTCGCGGAAATCGTCGCCGATATTCTTGCCGATGGTCGAACTCATGCCGCCGTAATCCAGCAGATCGTCGACGATCTGGAAGGCGATCCCCAATGCATCGCCATAATCGAACAGCGCGCGCTGCACGGCCTCATCCGCCCCGGCGATGACCGAGCCGGCCTCGGTCGCGGCGGAAAACAGCGCCGCCGTCTTGCCGCGCACGATCTGGATATAGGTTTCCTCGCTGGTCGAGATGTCCTGCGCGGCGGTCAGTTGCAGCACCTCGCCCTCAGCGATGGTGGCGCTGGCATTGGCCAGGATCCGCATGACCCGCATGCTGTCGGTATCGGCCATCAACTGGAAGCTGCGCGCGAAAAGATAGTCGCCGACCAGAACCGAGGTCTTGTTGTCCCAAAGCAGGTTTGCCGTCGGCCGCCCGCGTCTTTGCCGGCTTTCATCGACCACATCGTCATGCAGCAGCGTCGCGGTGTGGATGAACTCGACAGCGGCGGCCAGCAGCACATGGTTCGCGCCGGAATAGCCGCAGAGCCGGGCGGCGGCCAGCACCAGCAGCGGCCGCAGCCGCTTGCCGCCCGCCTCGACCAGATGGGCGGTGACCTCGGGGATGCGGGGCGCATGCCGGCTGGCCATGCGTTCGCGGATCAGGGCATTGACCTGATCCATATCACCGGCAAGTTCAGCGGAAAGCCGGTCAAGCGGTTTTGACAAGTTTTCGTTCATGCCCATCTGCCATCCCCATTTCCCGCAAGGCATTGCCATGCAATGGACACCTGTGCAACCGCCGCATAACCTCGAGAAGACATGAAAGAGCTCCTGCGCACAACCGACCCCCTGCTGATTACCCGCGCCGCCGACCTGCTGGCGGCCGAGGGCATCACGTCCTTTCAGCTCGATCAGCACATGAGCGTGCTGGAAGGGTCGCTGGGGATTCTGCCGCGCCGGCTGGTGGTCGCGGATCGCGACCTGTTCCTGGCGCGTGCCATTCTGCGCGACAACCGCATTCATCATGAGTGACCTGCGCGAGGACGGGTTCCTGGGCGGCAGGCTGCGCATTACCCAGCCCGCAGGCGGCTATCGCGCCGGGGCCGATGCGGTGATGATGGCCGCGGCCTGCCCGGCCCGTGCCGGGCAAAGCCTGCTGGAACTGGGCTGCGGGGCCGGTGTGGCGATGCTTTGCGTGGCCATTCGCGTGCCGGGCATCATGCTGAGCGGGCTGGAATTGCAGCCCGAATATGCGGCACTGGCGCGGCGCAATGCCGATGCCAACGGTATCGCCGCGCAGATCTTCCAGGGGGATCTGGCGCGGATGCCCGCGACCCTGCGTGATACGGTATTTGACCATGTGATGGCGAATCCGCCCTATTTCACCGCCGGCACGGCGGCGCCCGATGCCGGGCGCAGCACCGCGCGGCACGAGAACACCCCGCTTGCCGTCTGGATCGATGCCGCGTTGCGGCGTCTGCGTCCCGGCGGGCATCTGACCCTGATCCAGCGCACCGAACGGCTGGGCATGCTGATGTCGGCACTGGAGGGTCGGGCCGGGGCGATCACAATCCTGCCAGTGGCGCCCCGCGAGGGGCGCGAGGCCGGGCGCGTCATCATCGTGGCGCGCAAGGGCGCGCGTGCGCCCCTGCGCCTGCTCGCCCCCTTTATCATGCATGAAAAACCGTCACATTCCGGGGATGGAGAGGACCTGACCCCCGCCGCGCAGGCGGTTTTGCGCGATGCTGCGGCGCTTTCGCGCGGGGGGGCCGATTTTCGGTGACAATATGACGATTCTGTGCTGCAATCCTTGGGTTCGATCAATCCAAGAGGAGGACTGAATGTCGGTTGAATCCCACGTGCAGGAGCTTCGCCGGAAACACCAATCACTGTCCAACGCCATCGAGGACGCACATCGCAGTCCGGGTGTGGACGACCTTGCCATCTCGCAGATGAAAAAGGAAAAACTTCGCCTCAAGGAAGAGATCGCGCGCCTGTCGCACTGACGGGTCTTGCGGGCGGCGCCGCCGCCCGCAGCTTTCTGGAAGGATAAGAGAAACGGCCCGCGAGTGACGCGGGCCGTTGCCTTTTCGGGGGTGTCTCGCCTGCGCCCGTCAGCTGAAGAACTGACCGCCATTCGCGCTGATGGTCGCGCCGGTGATGAAGCCGGCATCGTCGGCAGCCAGAAAGACGACGGCGCGGGCGATTTCCTCGGGCTCGCCCAGGCGTCCGACCGGGATCTGCGGGATGATACGCTCGTTAAGCACCTTCTCGTCGATGGCGCGCACCATTTCGGTGCCGATATAGCCGGGCGCAATCGCGTTCACCGTGATATTGGCGCGCGCGCCCTCCTGCGCCAGGGCGCGGGTAAAGCCGATATCGCCGGCCTTGGCGGCGGAATAGTTCGCCTGTCCGGCCTGTCCCTTCTGGCCATTGACCGAACTGATATTGACGATGCGGCCGAATTTGCGATCGCGCATCCCGCCCCAGACCGAATGGGTCATGTTGAAGAGGCCGGTCAGATTGGTGTCGATAACCTCTTTCCACTGCTGCGGCGTCATCTTGTGGAACATCGAATCGCGTGTGATGCCGGCATTGTTGACCAGCACGTCGACGGGGCCCAGTTCTTCCTCGACCTGCTTGATGCCGGCGGCGCAGGCGTCGTAATCCGCGACCGACCACTTGTAGGTCTTGATGCCGGTTTCATCGGTGAAGGCGCGCGCCGCCTCGTCATTGCCGGCATAGTTCGCCGCGACAGTATACCCCGCCTCTTTCAGGGCTTTCGAAATCGCCGCGCCGATCCCACGCGATCCGCCGGTCACAAGAGCCACTTTTGCCATTTTCTCCCTCCGAGCCTTCCGCCTGTAATTATGCTATCCAGATGGTGCAGCGCGCGCAAGATAATTGCGCGCGCCTGCCGCTTAGACCTTTCTCAGCGTTCAAGGCACATGGCAACGCCCATGCCGCCGCCGATGCAGAGCGTCGCCAGCCCCTTGCTGGTGCCGCGGCGCTGCATCTCGAACAGCAGCGTATTCAGGATACGCGCGCCCGAGGCGCCAATCGGGTGGCCGATGGCAATGGCGCCGCCGTTCACGTTCACGATCGCCGGATCCCAGCCCATGTCGCGGTTGACCGAGATGGCCTGAGCCGCAAAGGCCTCGTTCGCCTCGACCAGTTCCAGATCGGCCACTTTCCAGCCGGCCTTTTCAAGTGCCCGGCGGCTGGCCGGAATGGGACCCGTGCCCATGATTGCCGGATCGACCCCCGCCGTCGCGTAAGAGGCGATGCGCGCAAGCGGGGTCAGGCCGCGACGATTTGCCTCATCCTCGGTCATGACCAGCACGGCGGCGGCACCGTCGTTCAGGCCCGAGGCATTGGCGGCAGTGACCGTGCCGTCCTTGGTGAAGGCGGGTTTCAGTTTCTGCATGGCGTCCAGCGTGGCACCGAGGCGGATGTATTCGTCGCTATCGACCACGATATCGCCCTTGCGGGTCTTGACGGTTACCGGCGCGATTTCATCCTTGAAGCGGCCTTCCTTCTGCGCGGCTTCGGCCTTGTTCTGGGAAGCGACGGCGAATTCGTCCTGCTCCTCGCGGGTGATGCCCCATTTCTCGGCCACGTTCTCGGCTGTCTGGCCCATGTGGTAATTGTTGAATGCGTCCCAGAGCCCGTCACGGATCATGGTGTCGAGCATCTTCATATCGCCCATTTTCTGGCCGGCGCGGATATAGGCGGCATGCACCGAGAGCGACATGGATTCCTGTCCGCCCGCCGCAACGATGGTGGCGTCGCCCAGCAGCACCTGCTGCGCCGCCAGCGCCACCGAGCGCAGACCGGATCCGCAGACCTGGTTGATGCCCCAGGCGGCGGATTCGCGCGGAAAACCGGCATTGATATGGGCCTGGCGGGCCGGGTTCTGGCCCTGGCCGGCGCTCAGCACCTGGCCCAGAATGGTTTCCGAGATTTCCGAGGGGTCGATCCCGGCGCGTTCGACGACGGCTTTCAGGACGACCGCCCCAAGGTCATGCGCGGGCAGGCTCGCATAGGATCCGAGAAAGCTGCCTACGGGGGTTCGGGCTGCAGATACGATTACGGCTTTGGTCATGACAGGCTCCTTTCATGATGGCCGAGTTGCTCGGAGACAGGAGAACTGTTCGCCATTTCATTTGCCGAGGTCAAGCGGAGTCCGGGCCGCCGGCCACCCACCCCCGGCCGGAACGCTCAGCCTTTCGCAGCCGCTTTGTTCGGGGTTTTCCACGGCGGGACGATGGTCGGGGCGCCGAAATAATAGCCCTGCAGGCAGTCGATACCCATATCGATCAGGAACGCAGCGTCATCGGCGGTTTCGACCGATTCCGCCACCGTGAACATGTCGAAATGATGCGCGATGGATTGCAAGGCACGGGCCAGGACCTGGTTGTCGCGATGCGATGCGATTTCGCGGACGAACTGCCCGTCGATCTTGATCATGTCGAAGCAGAAATCGCGCAGATAGCGAAACGATGTATAGCCGGCGCCGAAATCGTCCAGTGCGAAACTGATGCCATGGGCCTGCAATTCCTGCATGCAACGGCCGACCAGTTCCGGCATGCTCATGGCCGAGCTTTCGGTGATCTCGAGGATCAGGCGCTCGGCGATCCGGTCGTCCCCGGCAATGCCGGAGCGCAGCGTCCGCAGCCAGGCCGGATAGCCGAGCGACCGCGCCGACATATTGATCGAGAGCCGCAACGAGGGCTCCTCGGCCAGCGCCTTGAGGCCGAGCGACAGCGACAGGCAGTCGATCTGCCGCCCCAGTTCGGTCGTTTCGGCGAGCGGAAGGAAGTCGCGCAGCGGCACGATCCGTCCGGTTTCGTCGAGAATGCGGATCAGCCCCTCGTGAAAGGCCGGGGTCTGGGTGCGATTCGACTGCACCACCGGCTGATAGGCCAGCACCGCGTCACCGCGGGCCACCGACCGCCTGACCGTGGCCATCGTCAGGCGGGATTGCTGATCCACCGCGAAATCCAGCGGCGAGCCGAATTCCGGGCGCGAATCGATTTTGTCGGTCATGCCAAGCTCCTGTCATCGCCGGAACTCTGGCGATCATCCCCTAAGATCGCGTAAACCCAAGATGCTTTCTGGATTCGAGGTTAACGGAAGATGACCGACACCCCGCAAAGCTGCACCTGGTGCGGCACCGATCCGCTTTACGTGGCCTATCACGACACGGAATGGGGGGTGCCCGAATACGATTCGCGCGCGCTTTGGGAAAAGCTGGTGCTGGACGGGTTCCAGGCGGGTCTCAGCTGGATCACCATCCTGCGCAAGCGCGACGCCTTTCGCGAGTGTTTCGAGGGTTTCGACCCCGAACGCGTCGCGACCTGGGGCGAGGCGCAGGTCGCCAAAGCCCTGCAAAACCCCGGCATCATCCGCCATCGCGGCAAGATCGAGGCCACGGTTACCGGCGCGCGCCGCTATCTGGAGATCGAGGCGGACGGAGGTTTTTCCCCCTTTATCTGGTCATTCGTGAACGGCCGCCCGATCCAGAACGATTTCGCCGGCATGGCACAGGTCCCGACAAGAACCGCCGAATCCGAAGCCATGTCCAAGGCGCTGAAAAAGCAAGGTTTCAAGTTCTGCGGCCCGGTCATCACCTATGCCTTCATGCAGGCCTGCGGGCTGGTCAACGACCACATGACCGGCTGCCCGCGCCATGCGGAAATCAGGGCGCTGTCGCCTGCCGGATAAGGGTTTTCGCCGTCTCGGACGCCCAGTCCGCGCCACCGATCAGCCGCGCGATCTCATTGCCGTCGCGGTCGATCAGCACGGTCACGGGCATGCCCAGAACGCCCATTTCGCGGGCCAGTTTCTGCCGCGGATCCAGCAGCAGGGGCAGGTTCTCGATCCCGGTTTCCGTCAGGAATTTCGTGATCGCGGCAGGGGGATTGTGGCCTGTGGCGATGGTCACGACCTGAAAATCCTCGCCGCCCATTTCGGCCTGCAGCGCGTCGAGCGAGGGCATTTCCTCGCGGCAGGGCGCGCACCAGGTCGCCCAGAAATTCAGCAGCACCACCTGGCCCTTGTAATCGGCCAGCGAATGGGTGCCGCCCTCGGGGTCGGTGAATTCGGTCGCGGGGACCGGGGTCGGATCGGTCTGCGCCAGCTTGGCCAGCCCGCCTTCATGCGCGGCCTGCCAGTCGATTTCCCCGGCGGCAGCGGCATTTGCACCGATCCCCAGTGCCGTATAAAGAACCAGCCAACGCAGCATTCTACCCCCCGAAGGACATGTCATGACCGAGCAGCCCGCCAACACCGCCAACCAGATGTGGGGTGGACGTTTCGCCGCCGGACCTGATGCGATCATGGAGGCGATCAATGCCTCGATCGGCTTCGACCGGCGGCTTTATGCCCAGGACATCCGGGGCAGCCGCGCCCATGCCGCGATGCTCGCCGCACAAGGCATCATCAGCACTAGCGATGCCGAGGCGATCGGGAAAGGGCTGCTCACGGTCTTGTCAGAGATCGAGGCGGGGGATTTCCCCTTTTCCACCGCGCTGGAAGACATTCACATGAATGTGGAATCGCGGCTGAAGGAAATCGTCGGCGAGCCGGCCGGCCGGCTGCACACGGCGCGGTCGCGCAACGATCAGGTGGCGACGGATTTCCGGCTCTGGGTGCGCGACCAGTGCGATGCGGCGATTTCCGGGCTGGATGCACTGATCCGCGCGGCCCTGTCGCAGGCCGAGGCCGGGGCCGATTGGGTCATGCCCGGGTTCACCCATCTTCAGACCGCCCAGCCGGTCACCTGGGGGCATCACATGATGGCCTATGTCGAGATGTTCGCCCGCGACCTGTCGCGCTTTCAGGATGCGCGCCGGCGGATGAACGAATCGCCCCTGGGCGCGGCGGCGCTGGCCGGGACCGGGTTCGATATCGACCGCGAGGCGACGGCGCAGGCGCTTGGCTTCGACCGGCCGATGGCCAACAGCCTGGATGCGGTCAGCGACCGCGATTTCGCGCTGGAATTCCTGTCCTCGGCCGCGATCTGCGCGGTGCATCTGTCGCGGCTGGCCGAGGAACTGGTGATCTGGTCCTCGGCCCAGTTCCGTTTTGTCACCATGTCGGATCGTTTCTCGACCGGGTCCTCGATCATGCCGCAGAAGAAAAACCCCGATGCGGCGGAACTGATCCGGGCCAAGATCGGGCGGATTCTGGGTGCGGCCGTCGCTCTGTTCGTGGTGATGAAGGGCCTGCCCTTGGCCTATTCCAAGGACATGCAGGAGGACAAGGAGCAGGTCTTTGACGCCGCCGACAACCTGATGCTGGCGCTGGCCGCGATGGAAGGCATGCTGTCCGACCTCAGCGCCAATCGCGACCGGCTTGAGGCGGCGGCGGGCGCGGGCTTTTCCACCGCCACCGATCTGGCCGACTGGCTGGTGCGCGAGGCGGGCCTGCCCTTCCGCGACGCCCATCACGCCACCGGCGCGCTGGTTGCCATGGCCGAACAGGCGGGCGTCGATCTGCCCGACCTGACGCTGGAGCAGATGCAATCGGTCAATCCGGCGATAACCGAGGATATCTATAATGTGCTGGGCGTGCATAACTCGGTCGCCTCGCGGACCAGCTATGGCGGCACGGCGCCGGCGCAGGTACGCGCCCAGATCGCCCGCTGGCAAAAGAAGCTGAACGGAGAAGGCGCATGACCCGATATGCTCCCCTGATCGCCCTGGCACTGGTCGCGGCGCTTGCCGGCTGCGGCGTGGATGGTCCGCCCACGCGGCCCGATACCGACCAGCCCGCGCCGGGTCTGGACATCAGCGGTGAGGCACGTATCGGTGTTGTCTCGACCCTTTGACCTGACGCCCCTGCGGCTGTGCTGGCTGGTGCTGGCATTGCTGGGCGCGGCGCTGGCGCTGTGGCAGGGCGATCTGCCTTGGGCCGGCACCCGCGCGACCGAGATCGTGGCGCAGATCGCGCTGGCGCTCTGGTGCCTGACCGAGACCATGGTGCGGCGCAACTGGGCCGCGCTCTGGACCCTGCCGGCATTGGCGCTTGGCATCGGCTGCGCGCTGCCGCTTTATCTTTTCATCCGCTCTCGCAGGATTACCTGATGGATCACTTCAACTATGTGGATGGCTGGCTGCATGCCGAGGACGTGCCGCTGACGCGCATCGCGCAGGCCGTCGGCACGCCGGTCTATGTCTATTCCGCCGCCACGCTGACCCGGCATTTCAAGCTGTTTCAGCAGGCGCTGGACTGGACCGATCATCTGGTCTGCTTCGCGGTCAAGGCGAATTCGAATATCGCGGTGCTCAAGCTGCTGGGCGATCTGGGCGCGGGCATGGATATCGTCTCGGGCGGGGAATATGCCCGGGCACGCGCGGCGGGCGTGCCGGGCGAGCGGATCGTGTTCTCGGGCGTGGGCAAGCTGGAATCCGAGATGCGCATGGCGCTCGAGGGCGGCATCCGCCAGTTCAACGTCGAATCCGAGCCCGAGATGGCGCTTTTGTCGCGCGTCGCGCATTCCATGGGGCTGCGCGCGCCGATTGCCGTGCGGGTGAACCCGGACGTCGACGCAAAGACGCATGAAAAGATCGCCACCGGGAAATCGGAAAACAAGTTCGGCATCCCCATCGCGCGGGCGCGCGATGTCTATGCCCATGCCGCCCGCCTGCCGGGGATCGAGGTGGTCGGCATCGACATGCATATCGGCAGCCAGCTGACCGATCTGGACCCCTACCGTCAGGCCTATGCCAAGATGGCCGAACTGACCCGCGCCCTGCGCGCCGATGGCCATGACATTCGCCGGCTGGACATGGGCGGCGGTCTGGGCATCCCCTATCGCCGCGACAATAACGCGCCGCCCCTGCCGATCGAATACGGCCAGGTGATTCGCGACACCGTGGGCGATCTGGGCTGCGAGATCGAGATCGAGCCGGGGCGCAACATTGCCGGCAATGCCGGTATCCTGCTGAGTTCCGTCATCTATCCGAAACAGGGCGAGGGGCGGGACTTCCTGATCCTCGACGCGGCGATGAACGACCTGATCCGCCCGGCCATGTACAGCGCGCATCACGATATCGTCCCGCTGCGCGAAACCCCGCCCGGCGCGGATCTCGCGCCGCATGACGTGGTGGGGCCGGTCTGCGAAACCGGCGATACTTTTGCAAAGGCCGTGGAATTGCCGGGGCTTGCGGCGGGGGATCTGGTCGCTTTCCGCTCGGCCGGGGCTTACGGGGCGGTGATGGCCTCGGAATACAATTCGCGGCCGCTGGTGCCCGAGGTGCTGGTCAGCGGCGATCAATTCGCCGTCATTCGGGCAAGGCCGACGCTTGAGGAAATGCTGGGACGCGATACCATCCCCGCATGGCTTTGATCGGCTCCTTGCACCGGATTCCTGCCGGGGGTTCCACACCCCCGGGCGCCCGTGGGATATTGGCCGCATGAAACAGGGACAGCACCTCTCAGCGGCGTCGCGCGCGGTCGGCCTGACCCGCGCCGGCATGTGGTGGGAGGCGCTTGCCCGGGCCTTCTGGCCGCTGGCGGTGGTGCTGGCCCTGCTGCTGGCGGCGCTGGCATTCGGCGCGGCCGATCTGTTCGGGGCGCGGATGCTGCGCTGGATCATGGTCGCGGTGGGTCTGGTGGTGCTGGTACTGGCGGGCCGGGGGCTCTGGCGGTTCCGTCTGCCAAGCGCGGACGGCGCGCGGCTCAGGGTCGATGCGACCCTGCCGGGACAGCCGCTTTCCGCGCTGCGCGACCGGGTCGCGGTCGGGGCCGATGATGACGGATCGGCCGGGCTGTGGCGCGCGCATCTGGCGCGGATGGCGCAGCTGGCCTCGGCCGCCCGCCCGGTTGCCCCGGATGCGCGGCTGCGCTGGCGCGACCCGGCGGCCTTGCGGCTGGTCGGGCTGGTCGCGCTGGTCATGGCGCTGATCTTTGCGCCCTCGGGCCGGCTTGGGCAGGGGATCGCGGCGCTTGGCGCGACCTTTCGCCCCGCGCCCGAGATCCGCCCCGATGTGCCGGCCGCGCCGATGTGGGAAGGATGGGCCGAGCCGCCCGCCTATACCCGCCGGCCGACCATTTACCTGAACCCCCTGCCCGAGGGCGAGGTGCTGGAACTGCCCGAGGGCACGGTGCTGAGTTTCCGCTTTTATGCCGGGCCGTCGCGGATCACGCAGGATATCGGCACGGCCGTTGCGGATGCCGACCCCTCGGCGCCCGAATTCACCGCCGAGCGCGACGGCGTGCTGGAGGTCGCGGGCCGCCGGTTCCCGATCAACGTCCTGCCCGATGCCGCCCCCCATGTCGCGCCGGGCACCGCCCCCGAGCGGCGCGCGGACGGCCGCTTCATCCAGGATTTCACCGCCGGCGACGATAACGGCGTGGCGGGCGGGCAGGCGGTCGTCGCGCTGGACATGGGCGCGGTCGATCGCCGCTTCGGCCTTGCCGCCGAGCCCGAGCCGCGCGACGCGATCACGCTTGTGCTGCCGCTGCCGGCCTCGGGCGGGCGCCAGGATATACGCGGCCGGCTGGTCGAGGATCTGTCGCGCCACCCCTGGGCCAATCTGCCGGTGACCGTCTCGTTGAAGGTCAGCGACGGGATCGGGCAGGAGGGCGCGTCGCCGCCCCTGCCGATGATCCTGCCCGGCCGGCGCTTTTTCGACCCGCTGGCCGCCGCGCTGATCGAGCTGCGGCGCGATCTTCTGTGGTCGCGCGACAATGCCGGGCGCAGTGCCGAGGTCCTGCGCGCGATCAGCTGGCAGCCCGACGGCTTCATGGAGGAACAGCTTTACAACGGGCTGCGGGGCGCCGTCGGCACGCTGGAATCCGGCAACCTGACCGAGGAGGCGCGCAACCGGCTGGCCCAGGTGCTGTGGGACGCCGCGGTCCAGCTTGAGGATGGCGGCCTTGCCGATGCGCTGGAACGCATGCAGCAGGCGCAGGAGCGGCTGTCCGAGGCGATCCGCAACGGCGCCAGTCCCGACGAGATCCAGCGCCTGATGGATGAATTGAGCAAGGCCACCGACGAATATATCGAGATGCTGGCCCAGCGGCAGGGCGAGGATCCCTCCGAGCGCTTCGACCGCTCGCCGCAGGGCGCGAACCAGCAGATCACCGGCGATCAGATCCAGCAGATGATGGACGAGATCCAGCGCCTGATGAACGAGGGCCGCATGGCCGAAGCGCAGGAACTGCTGGAGCAGTTCAACCGCATGATGCAGAATCTGCGGGTGACGAACAGCAACGATCCGTCCTCGTCGGCGCGCTCGGGGCGGATGGGGCAACTGGCCGAGACGCTGCGCGAGCAGCAGGATCTGGCCGATGAGGCGATGCGCCAGATGCAGGACCAGTACGGCCAGTGGCAGCCGGGCCAGCAGGGTCAGGGCAGCGCCGGGAATCAGGAACTGGCCGACCGCCAGCGCCAGCTGCGCGAGCAATTGGGCCGTCAGCGCGGCCTGCTGCCCGGGCGCGGCACCGACCAGGGGGAGGAGGCGCGGCGCAATCTCGACGAGGCCGGCCGCGCCATGGAAGAGGCCGAGGAGGCCCTGCGCCAGGGCGATCCCGGCGGCGCGATGGGCCGTCAGGCGCAGGCGATCCAGTCCCTGCGCGAAGGCATGCGCGCGCTTGGCAATGCGCTGGCCCAGAACCCGCAGCCGGGGGCCGAGGGTCAGCAGCAGCAGGGCGAAGGCCAGCCGGGCGCGGACCAGCAGGGCGAAAGCGCGCAGGACGGCAGTGAGGGGTTCCGCGAAGGTCCGGGCGGCAAGCGCGCGCTCGAGCGGCCCTATGATACGCCGCCGCAGATGGATCCGCTGGGGCGTGCCCTGTCGGGCGATGGCAGCACGCTCAGCGGCGGCGATCCCCTGGCCGAAGGGGCAGACCGTTCGCGCAAGGCGCGCGATCTTCAGGACGAGATCCGGCGGCGCAGCGGCGAGCGAGAACGGCCGCGCGACGAGCGCGACTATCTGGGCCGCCTGCTGGAGCGGTTCTGAGCTATTCTTCGCCGATGATGCGATCGTGAAGCCAGAGCCGCCCGCGGTCGAGTTCCTGCCGGAAGACCGACAGGAACCCCGCTTCCTCATCGGCGGCGACCCTTGGCGCCAGCGCGTAAAGCGCGACGACCCCGAGCGCGATCATGACCGCCAGCCCGAAACCCGTCATATAGCCCGAGCCGCCTCGGACCGGGGTGGCGGCCGGGATGGCCGCAGCAGTGGCCAGCGGCGCGGCATCGGCCGCAGGGCGGTCGCTCGTTGGCGGGGGCTCGGCATCGGCCACGGTTTCTGCCCGGGCCGGGCCTTCGGTCAAAGCGGGTGCATCGCCGGCCGGCAGGGGCGGCCCCGTGCGGGTCAGCGTCGCCGCCAGTTCCGTGGCGTCGGGCAGTGCTGCCGGGGTGACCGGATCGGCCGGGATGCCCTCGGCGCCGGCGGTGACGGTGGTTGCCGGCCATTCGCTGTCGGACGGGTCGGCCGCCGGTGGCGGCGCGGTTTCGCTGTGGATACCCAGGGGCGGCACGCGGCGCGGCGGGATGTGGTCATAGATCGCGGCGGGCGCTTTCTTCGCGCGGATGTGATCCACCGTCGGGCCGGTCGCGGGGGGGGCGGCCCGGCGCGCGCCAAGTTCGCGCGCGGTCTCTTCGCGCAGGATCGACAGGACCGATTCGTTCAGCGGCCGGTTCAGCGCCGGGCGCTCGTCGGGGTCATAGGGCCTGTCCTGGGGCCTGTCCTGGGGGCTGTGCCGGGGCGTGTCCGGTATCGCCGTTTTGGCGGTTTTCGCCGGACCCGGCTGGTGCCAGACATGGCCGCAGGCCGAACATTCGACCTCGCGCCCGGCCGCCATGATGGCCGCATCCGAAATCTCGTACTGGGCGGCGCAGCGGGGGCAGGTCAGGCGCATGGGCGGGTCCTTTCAACTTTCCTCGGCTGCGAATTCGGTCAAGCGGGCGTCTCGCATTCGCCGCCAGACTGTTCTATCAAGCCGCGAACCGCGCGCCAAGCGGGCGGCAGCCAGAGGAGTGGACCGTGATCGAGATGCAGAACCTGTCCTTCGGCTATGGCGGCGGCGAAGCGTTGCTGGCCGACATGACGCTGAGCCTTCAGCCGGGTTCCTTTCATTTCCTGACCGGGCCGTCTGGGGCGGGCAAGACGACCTTTCTGCGGCTGTGCTACGCCGATCTGCTGCCCTCGGCCGGGCGCATGTCGACCTTTGGCCAGGATGTCCGGGCGCTGTCGCGCGACGGCATTGCCGGGCTGCGCCGCCGGGTCGGCGTGGTCCATCAGGACCCGCAATTCCTGGACCATATGCCGGTGGCGGAAAACATCGCCCTGCCGCTGATGATTTCCGGGCAGGCGGTCGACATGGCGGCGCTTGGCGATCTGCTGGCCTGGGTGCAGCTGTCGCGCCATGCCCGCGCCATGCCGCCGGAACTGTCGGGCGGCGAGCGTCAGCGCGCGGCGCTGGCCCGCGCCGTCATCATGGCACCCGACCTGATCCTGGCCGATGAGCCGACCGGCAATCTGGACTGGGACATGTCGATGCGCCTGCTGCAACTGCTGATCGAGCTGAACCGGTCGGGCAAGGCGGTGCTGATCGCCACCCATGACCTGAACCTGGTCCGCGCCGCCAAGCAGCAGGTGCAGGCAAGGGTGCTGCGCATCGCGGGCATGAAACTGCAACTTGCGGGGGCAGACCTGTGAGGAAACCCGAACTGAAATCGCTTGACCTGGCGACACTGTGGCGCGGGCTGACCCGGCCCGATGCGGCGGGGGCCGACCGCGTGGTGCCGCCGACCGGCTTTACCGCGCAGCTGACGCTGTTTTCCGCCGCCGCGATGGCGTTTCTTGCCGTGTTCGCCATGGCGCTGGCGTTGGCGACCGGGCGGCTGGCGGAACGCTGGTCCAGCGAACTGACCCAGACCATGACCGTGCGCGTGCAGGCGCCGCCCGATCAGATCGACCGGCAGGTGAATGCCGTGATGGCGGCGCTGGACACCACGCCCGGCATCGCCGAAGCCAGGGTCCTGCCCGACGAGCAGGTCGAAAAGCTGCTGGAGCCCTGGTTCGGCCCCGATCTTCCGATCGAGGCGCTGCCGATCCCGCGGCTGATCGAACTGGTCGAGGCCGATGAGGGCTTCGATGCCGAGGCGCTGCGCCTGCGCCTGCAGGGCGAGGCGCCGGGCGCGGTGCTGGACGACCATACCCGCTGGCGCCAGCCGCTGGTCAGCGCGGCGAACCGGCTGCGCATCCTGGGGCTGTTCTCGCTGTTGCTGATCGCATCGGCCTCGGGGGCGATGATCACGCTGGCGGCCAAGGCGGCGCTGGCCGCGAACGGGCAGGTGATCCGGGTGCTGCGCCTGGTCGGGGCGCGCGACATCACCATCGCCACCGCCTTCGTGCGCCGCTTTACCCGCCGCGCGGCGTTGGGGGCGGCCGGCGGCACGGTGCTGGGGATGCTGGCGATCTGGGCGCTGCCCTCGGTCGACGGGGCGGGCGGCTTTCTGACCGGGCTCGGCTTTCGGGGCTGGGGCTGGCTGCTGCCGGTCCTGATCCCGGTGGTGGCCGCCGCCATCGGCTTTGTCGCCACCCGCTGGGCGGCGCTGCGCATGCTGCGCGAGGTGCGCTGATGACCGACTACCGGCCGCGCCCGGCCTCGCCGCTGGATTGGCTCCGTACACTGGCCTATTACCTCTATATCGCGCTCGCGACCCTGGTTCTGGGCCTCTGGGGGCTGCCGCAGGGGCTGCGCGGGCGGGCGCATGCCAATCACGTGGCGACCGTCTGGCTGCGCCAGATGATGGGCGCGGCGCGGGTCATCCTGGGCGTCAGGGTCGAGTTTCGCGGCACGCCCCCCGCCGGCGATTGCCTGATCGCCTCGAAACATCAGAGCTTTCTGGACATTCTGGCGCTGGCGCAGGCCTGCCCGCGCCGGGCCTTCGTGATGAAGCGCGCGGTGCTGAACGTGCCGGTCATGGGCTGGTTCGCGCGCAAGGTCGGCAGCATTCCCATCGACCGCGCGCGCGGCAAGGAGGCGATGAAGCAGATCGCCGCCGAGGTGCAGGCCGCCATGGCCAGCCCCGATGGCCTCGGCCAGCTGATTTTCTACCCCGAGGGCACGCGCACCCGCCCCGGCACCAGCGTCCCCTACAAGCACGGTGTCGGCCTGATCCAGCGCGCGACCGGCCTGCCCATCGTGCCGGTGGCGGTGAATTGCGGCATGTTCTGGCCCAAGCGCGGCTATCCGATCCGGCGCGGCACGGCGGTGATCGAGTTCCTGCCGCCCCTGCCGCCCGGCGAGCGCGCCGGACCGGTCATGGAGATCCTGGAGGACCGCATCGAGGCCGCCAGCCTGCGCCTGTTCGCCGAGGCCGGCGGCCAGCTTGCTCCTCCGGCGCGCTAGGCAGCCCCGGCCCCGGGTGTCAGATACCTGAGATAGCTGACTGACGAGGCGCTGTATCGCCGGTCCTGACAGGCGGAAGCGTCAGGCACTTCCAGCGCAAAGGTCAGCCAGAGATGCCCCATGCTGGCCGGCTGCTATGCGGGACAAAACCGACTTTGACGATCTTTAGCTATCCCTGTAGACCGCACAGGAAGACATCAAGGAGCATGCAGTTGACTGGTACAGGCCGTATCTCACCGCAACAAGTTTCACCCGAGATCTACAAAGCGATCGCCGTCGTAGACCAGAAGCTTTACGGTTCCTCACTTGGCAAAGCCCTGATCGAGCTGGTGAAAGTTCGCATTTCTCAAATCAATGGGTGTGCCTTCTGCCTCGACATGCACAGTCAAGCGGCGATCAAGGCGGGCGTATCAGAACGCAAACTTATCTTACTCGGTGGCTGGCATGAAGCCGCGATTTGGTCAGAGCGAGAGCGGGCTGCGCTCGGCTGGGCTGAAGCCGTGACGAAGATTGGCGGGAGCCGAGCTTCCGATGCCGAATATGACGCCTTGGTCGATCTTTTCGACACGAAGGAAATAGCGGATTTGACCATGCTGATCGGCCTGATGAATCTCTGGAACCGCCTCGCGATTGCCATGCGCTATCAGATCCAGTCCGAGGTCGAGTAGAAATAGAACGATTTTTAAAAGGGCATATAAGGGCTGACACCGGACGAATGCACGGGCAGTGAAGGTTCGGCAAGGTCGCGTTAATATGGGCTCAAAACGTCAGGCGCTTGCCCACATTAGTCAGCTATGTCGACCCGGACAACCTGCGTTCCCGCAAGCTCGCGCAACCTCTTGGCGCAACACTTGATGTTGACGCTGCAAGGCAAGACCCACCCGATCTGGTCTATCGGCATTTCGGTTCACCGAGCGTTTCCCCACCGGCGGTTTAGGGCCAGAAGCGTCGATGACGTTACCCTGCCGAGGCGCCGCATGGGTCAAGAACCTGACGGAAAGCCTGAAATATCTGACAGACGGCACCGGGGCTTATGCCCGCGCCGCGGCCAATCGCGTCGCTATGGACATTCCCGGCCCGGGCGCGGAAGCTGCCGCCGCGCGGGAATGGGCAATGGGGGCGGATATGCGCTGGCTGACCGAAGACGATCTGGCGGGGATCTACGACCCGCCCGGCGCGACCGCCTTGCGCAAGGTCGCGGATCGCGTCACGCCGGAATATGCGCGGCTGCTGCTTGCCTCGCGCTTTTGCGTGCTGGCCACGCAGGGGCCGCGCGGTACCGATGCCAGCCCGCGCGGCGATGACGGCCCGGTGGCGCGGCTGCTGGATCCGCATCACGTCGCGCTGCCCGACTGGCAGGGCAATAACCGTATCGATTCCATTTCCAATATCGTCGCCGATGGCCGCGCCAGCCTGATGTTCCTGATCCGCGGCTCGGCCACGGTGCTGCGTCTGCGCGGCCATGCCCGTGTCACCGACGACGCCGATCTGCGCGCCACATTCGCGCGCGGCGAAAAACTTCCGCGCGCGGTCATTGTCTTGCGGGTGGCCGAGGCCTATTTCCAATGCGCCCGGGCGGTGAACCGCGCCAGCCTGTGGGACGGGCATGACGATTCCGCCAGCCTGCCCACACCGGGCGAAATCCTGTCCGTGCTGTCCTCGGATGAGGTCGGCGGAGCGGCTTATGACGCCGAATGGCCCGAACGCGCCGCCCGCACGATGTGGTAGCGCAACGGCCCTCGGCCCGACCCGAAGGAGGGCGCATGCGTCCGATCATCGAAATCGACCATATCTCGAAACGCTATGACAGCGGCACCGTGGCGCTGAACGATGTCTCGCTGGAGATTGCCGAGGGCGAGATCCTGGCCCTGCTCGGCCCCAATGGCGCCGGCAAGACCACGCTGATCTCGATCATCTGCGGGCTGGTGGTGCCGACCGGCGGCACGGTGCGCGTCGGCGGCCACGACATCCGCACCGACTGGCGCGCGGCGCGCAAGCTGATCGGTCTGGTGCCGCAGGAAATCCTGCTTGAACCTTTCGAGCATGTCATCGACTGCGTGCGCTTTACCCGCGGCCTTTACGGCGAGGGGCGCGACGAAGCCTATCTCGAGCAGCTTCTGCGCAGTCTCGCGCTCTGGGACAAGCGCAATGCCCGCACGCGCGAGCTGTCGGGCGGCATGAAGCGCCGGGTGCTGATCGCCAAGGCGCTGGCGCATCGCCCCAAGGTGCTGTTCCTGGACGAGCCGACCGCCGGCGTCGATGTCGCCCTGCGGCGCGAGATGTGGGCGGTGATGCGCGACCTCAGCGCGCAGGGCGTCACCATCATCCTGACCACCCATTACCTGGAAGAGGCCGAGGACATGGCCGACCGCATCGGCGTCATCAATCGCGGCCAGCTGCTGCTGTGCCAGCCCAAGGACCAGCTGATGGGCGAATTCGGCAAGAAGCGCCTGACCATCCAGCTGGACCAGCCGCTTTCCGCGCTGCCCGCCGCGCTGCAGGGCCGGGGGATGGTGCTTGCCCCGGACGGCCAGTCGCTGGGCTATGATTACGACACCCGCGCCGAGCGCACCGGCATCGCGCATCTGCTGGCCGATCTGGCACAGAACGGCATTTCCGTGCGCGATGTCTCGACCAAGCAAAGCAGCCTCGAAGAGATCTTCATCTCGCTGGTCGAGGAAGAAGCCAAGGAGGAACGGGCATGAACTGGCGTTCCGTCGCCGCCATCTTCGGTCATGAGATGGCGCGGTTCTTTCGCACGATCTGGCAGTCGCTGGCCTCGCCGGTGCTGTCCACGGTGCTGTATTTCGTCGTCTTCGGCGCCGCCATCGGCGGCCGCATCCAGTCGGTCGAGGGCGTGCCCTATGGCGCCTTCATCGTGCCCGGGCTGATGATGCTGACGGTCTTGCAGCAATCGGTCAGCAATGCCAGTTTCGGCATCTATTTCCCGAAATTCTCGGGCACGATCTATGAATATCTCGTGGCGCCGACCGGCTGGGTCGAGGTCACCCTGGGCTTTGTCGGCGCCGCCGCGACCAAGGCCGTGCTGATCGCGCTGGTGATCCTTCTGACCAGTTTCTGGTTCAACGGCGTCCATATCGCGCATCCGGTCTGGATGCTGGCCTTCCTGTTCCTGACGGCGCTGGCCTTTTCGCTGCTGGGCTTCATCATCGGGCTCTGGGCAAAGAATTTCGAGCAGTTGCAGATCGTTCCGATGATGGTGATCACGCCGCTGGTGTTTCTGGGCGGGGCCTTCTATTCGGCCTCGATGCTGCCGCCCTTCTGGGAGGGGGTGGCCAAGCTGAACCCGGTGCTTTACCTGATCTCGGGCTTTCGCTGGTCGTTTTTCGGGCTGGCCGATGTGCCGGTGGGGCTGTCGCTGTTCGCGGTGGCGCTGACCATCGCCATCTGCATGGCGGCGATCCGCCGGATCTTCCTGACCGGCTGGCGTCTGCGCGAGTGACGGCCGGCGCGTCACGGTTTCGCCACCCTTTTGCAGCGGAACTGTCACGGCGGGCGATTAGCAGGGTGTGACGATCGCTTGCACAGGAGCCACGTCATGCGTCTTTCCATCGCCCTGCTGGCCTGCGCCGTCGCCGCCCCCGCCTTTGCGCAGGAACAGGCGGCCCCGCAGGAAGCGCCACAGGAACAGCTGTTCCCCGCCACCCTGGCCGGCCATGCCGTCCTGCCCGCCTTTTCGCTGATCGCGCCGCCCGCCGATGCGCCGCGCGATCTGTGGATCTCGGGCAAGTTCACCGGCCAGAGCCGCAACGAAACCCCGATGAGCGTCGAGGGCGATACCGGCGCCACCTATGGCAGCCACAAGACCGGCATCTCGCTGCCCTTTCTTGGCCAGCCGCTGCAGGGCATGTCGGGCCTGGCCATGAACCGGGCCGCGGATGGCAGCTGGTTCACGCTGACCGATAACGGTTTCGGCCGCAAGGTGAACAGCCCCGACGCGATGCTGTTCCTGCACCGCATGCAGCCCGATTTCCAGACCGGCACGGTCACCCGGGCCGAGACCATCTTTCTGCGCGACCCCGATCACAAGGCGCCCTTTCGCATCGCCAATGAGGCGACCGACAGCCGCTATCTGACCGGCGCGGATTTCGACCCCGAAAGCATCCAGTATCTGAACGACGAATTCTGGATCGGCGAGGAATTCGGCCCCTATATCCTGCGCGTGGCCCGCGACGGTCGCCTGCTCGAGGTGTTTCCGACCCGGCTGGACGGCGAGATCCTGGCCGGTCCCGATACCGACGGCATGCTGGTGCCCGCCCAGCCCGGCACGGATTTCCGGGTCCAGCGCTCGGGCGGCTACGAGGGCATGGCGCTGCAACCCGAAACCGGCCTGCTCTGGGCGATGCTGGAAAAGCCCCTGCTGGGCGAGGACGGCCAGCCCGAGGGCGATTTCCTGCGCGTGATGACCTTTGACACCGGGGCCGGCGACTGGACCGGCGACAGCTATCGCTTTCGCCTGACCGAAGGGGCGACCGCGATCGGGGATTTCAACTTCATCGACGGCACCCGCGCGCTGGTGATCGAGCGCGACAACGGCGAGGGCGATGCGGCGAAATCCTGCGCCGAGGGCGCCGACCCGGCGGGCTGCTACCCGGCGCCCGCGCGGGTCAAGAACATCGTTCTGGTCGATACCGCCAGCCGGGACGAGCAGGGCTATATCCGCCGCATCGGCCATGTGAACCTGCTGGATATCGCCGACCCGGACGGCAAGGCGCTGCCGGGCACAAGCGCCGAGGGCGCGAATTTCAGCTTTCCCTTCTTCACCATCGAGGATGTGGCACGGCTGGACGAGAGCCATATCATCGTTGCCAATGACAACAACCTGCCCTTCTCGGGCGGGCGCGAGATCGGCCGCGCGGCGGATAACGAATTCATCCTGCTGTCGGTGCCCGAACTGCTGGCGGCGCGCTGAACGCCGGCCAGATCACGCAAGGACAAGACGGCCCGCCGGATCAGGGCGGGCCGTATCGATCTCGTCGGGCCGGTCGTGACCGGGCGCGGGTGGTGGCGGGCTAACCCTCCTGATCCGCCGCGCCCCCGCCCTCGGCCGGGATCACGGAGCAGGAAAGCGACATCTCTTCTTCGTTCAGGGAGTTTTTCAGCGTCGCGCCCTCGCCATCGTCCCACCATTCATGGATCCCCGACACATAGCGCGCGCCCGAGCCGCTGGGCACCTGGACAAAGACCAGCGCTTCGCCCTCGACCGGCACCAGCGCCAGGCTGTTCTCGCCGGCGTTGATATATTGCACCTCCAGCGGCGCCGCGCCGCTGCAGTCGTAATTCGCGGTGACGATCTCGGCCCCGGCGCCGGTTTCCAGCGATATGCTCAGCTGGGCGCCGGCCAGCGCCGGCGTGGAAAACCCAAGCAGCAGCGCGGCGGCCCAGTGAAAACCTTTCATGTCATTCTCCTGCGATGAAGGCGATCATGCGCCGCAGAGCCGCGTCTGCGGGTCGAGTTTCACATATTCCCGGGCCGAGATCTTCTGCATCTCCAGCGAATATTTCCACTCGGCATCCCAGCGGGCGCGGATGCCGTTGCGGTAATAGCTGGCCATGATCTGATCGACCAGCGGCGGGATGATCGTCGTATTCGGGATGCGCGGCGCGTGAAAGCCGATCGTCGCGCCGCGGCCAAGGCAGGCATTCGGCAGGGTGATCAGCATGGTGCAGGCCGAACGGCAATAGCCGCGGATCTGCACCGGGCGGCCGCTGGCGGCCAGCTTGTTGCGGTATCTCACCGTCTCCAGCACATTGCCGCCGCGATTGTCGCGGATCACGATGGGCTTGCCGCGCGGCGCGGCCTCGGCCGGCGGGGCGCTGGAGGTGGCGACGCAGGCCGCCAGCATCAGGGTCAGGGTCAGGCCGATGGCGGCGGTCACTCGGGTCATGGTCGTCCTGGTCGTCATGGCGCGCAGATTGCACGGGGCAACGCCGAAAGCAAAATGAAGTTCCGGTGTAGCTTGCGTGCATGGATGCTTAACAAGCCGCCCGGATCGCATTATATGCCGGCCATGAGCCAGAACCCGCCCCTGCTGCGCCCCGATCTAGCCCCGGCCCCCGTCTTCGACACCACGCGAAGGGACGGGCAGCCGACCATCGGCATGGTCAGCCTTGGCTGCCCCAAGGCGCTGGTCGACAGCGAACGCATCCTGACCCGCCTGCGGGCCGAGGGCTATGCGATCAGCCCCGATTACAAGGGCGCGGGCGCGGTGATCGTGAATACCTGCGGTTTTCTGGACAGCGCCAAGGCGGAATCGCTGCAGGCCATTGGCGAGGCGCTGTCCGAGAACGGCAAGGTGATCGTCACCGGCTGTCTGGGGGCCGAGCCGGAATATATCACCGGCGCGCATCCCTCGGTGCTGGCGGTGACCGGGCCGCAGCAATATGAGCAGGTGCTGGATGCCGTCCATGGCGCCGTGCCGCCCAGCCCGGACCCGTTCATCGACCTGCTGCCGGCCTCGGGCGTCAAGCTGACGCCGCGCCATTACAGCTATCTGAAAATCTCCGAGGGCTGCAATCACGCCTGCAGGTTCTGCATCATCCCCGACATGCGCGGCAAGCTGGTCAGCCGCCCCGCCCATGCGGTAATGCGCGAGGCCGAAAAGCTGGTCGAGGCAGGCGTGCGCGAACTGCTGGTAATCAGCCAGGATACCAGCGCCTATGGTCTGGACCGCAAATTCGCGACCGAACGCGGCCACCGCGCCCATATCACCGATCTGGCCCGCGATCTGGGCGGGCTGGGCGCATGGGTGCGGCTGCACTACGTCTATCCCTATCCGCATGTGCGCGATCTGATCCCGCTGATGGCTGATGGCCTCGTGCTGCCCTATCTGGATATCCCGTTCCAGCACGCGCACCCCGATACGCTGAAACGCATGGCCCGCCCTGCGGCGGCCGCAAAGACGCTGGACGAGATCGCCGCATGGCGCGCGGCATGCCCGGATATCACCCTGCGCTCGACCTTCATCGTGGGTTATCCGGGCGAGACCGAGGCCGAATTCCAGACCCTGCTGGACTGGCTGGACGAGGCGCAACTGGATCGCGTCGGCTGCTTTCAATACGAAAACGTGCGCGGCGCGCGGGCCAACGATCTGCCCGATCACATCCCCGATGAGGTCAAGCAGGAGCGCTGGAACCGCTTCATGGAAAAGGCGCAGGCGATATCCGAGGCGAAACTGGCCGCCAAGGTCGGGCAAAAGATCGAGGTGATCGTGGACGAGGTGGACGCGGGCGGTGCCACCTGCCGCACCCGGGCCGATGCCCCCGAAATCGACGGCAACCTGTTCATCGACGAGGGATTCGAGGCGCTGGCCCCCGGCGATATCGTCACCGTGACGGTGGACGAGGCCGGCGAATACGACCTGTGGGGACGGCTCTGACCGGCAAGCCGGTCGCGCCGTCCTGGCCAAGACAGCCCGGAACTTCTGCCAATCCGCCGCGTTCGGGGCCGGTAACCATGAACGACAGACCGCATGGAATTCCATGCCGGTCGGTTCCCCTTCAGGAGTTGATGTCATGAAGATTGTTTACCCGCTGATTCTCGGCAGCCTTCTTGCCGCGCCGGCCGTTGCGCAGGGCGATCGCGCCCTGATCGATCGGGCGACGCTGGACAAGACGATCGAGACATTGGCGCTGACCGATGCCGATCCCAGAACCAGCGATCGCCGGCGGGGACCGGATCTGAGGGGACGCCTGCCCGGCGGCACCATGGTCGAAATCGACTTTCACCGCGACGGCACGCTGGAGGAAATCGAGGTCGGGGGAAGCGATCTTGCCCCGGTGTCGGAAGTCAGGGCGATACTTCCCGATATCCTGCTGAATGCAGAGCGCTTTCCGGTCGATGGCCGCTTTGAAAAGATCGAACTGGAAAGCGATGGTTTCGAGTTCGAGGGTGTGGACGCCCAGGGTAACTGGGTCGAGGCGGAATATGCCCCGAATGGCGAGTTGCGCGACTGGGAAACCGAATAACCCGAAGTGAGGGGGGCCATGTCCCGCCCAAGATCGTGCGCCCCGGTCTTTCCGGGGCGCTTTTCCATGCGGGCGTGACAAGGCGCGCGACCGGCCCGCAAGCAAGATTGTCGAGGCTGCGCGCACGGCAACGCTTCAACTTCGCCGCGTGATCGCCTAAACACGGCCAAAATCTCTTTCCCTGACAGGAGCGTCCGATGGCAGCCTATGAATTCGTCTATCATATGGATGGCGTGTCCAAGACCTATCCCGGCGGCAAGAAGGTCTTTGAAAATATCCGCCTGAACTTTCTGCCCGGCGTCAAGATCGGCGTCGTCGGCGTCAATGGTGCGGGTAAGTCCACGTTGCTGAAGATCATGGCCGGGATGGACAGGGATTTCTCGGGCGAGGCTTGGGCCGCGAAAGGCGCCAAGGTCGGCTATCTGCCGCAGGAACCGCAGCTTGATGAATCGCTGAACGTGCGCGAAAACGTCATGCTGGGCGTCGCCGCGAAAAAGGCCAAGCTCGACCGCTTCAACGAGTTGGCGATGAATTACTCGGACGAAACCGCCGAGGAGATGGCCGCGCTTCAGGACCAGATCGACGCCGAGAACCTGTGGGATCTGGACAGCCAGATCGACATCGCGATGGAGGCCCTGCGCTGCCCGCCAGACGATGCCGATGTCGCGTCGCTTTCGGGCGGCGAACGCCGCCGCGTGGCGCTGTGCAAGCTGCTGCTTGAGGCGCCCGACATGCTGCTTCTGGACGAGCCGACAAACCATCTGGATGCCGAAACCATCGCCTGGCTGCAAAAGCACCTGATCGAATATCCCGGCACCATCCTGGTCGTGACCCATGACCGCTATTTCCTTGACGATATCACCGGCTGGATCCTGGAACTGGATCGCGGCCGCGGCATCCCCTATGAGGGCAACTACTCAAGCTGGCTGGAGCAAAAGGCCAAGCGGCTGGAGCAGGAAGCGCGCGAGGACAAGGCCAAGCAGAAAACGCTTGAGCGGGAACTGGAATGGATCCGCGCCGGTGCCAAGGCCCGTCAGGCCAAGCAAAAGGCCCGGATCAACGCCTATAACGAACTGGCCGGCCAGTCCGAGCGGGAAAAACTGTCCCGCGCCCAGATCATCATCCCCAATGGCGAGCGCCTTGGCAGCAAGGTGATCGAGGTCGCCGGCCTGAAAAAGGCGATGGGCGACAAGCTGCTGATCGAGGATCTCAGCTTCAGCCTGCCGCCGGGGGGCATCGTCGGCGTGATCGGCCCGAACGGCGCCGGCAAATCGACGCTGTTTCGCATGCTGACCGGCAACGAGAAACCCGATGCCGGCGAGATCACCCTTGGCGATACGGTGAAACTGTCCTATGTCGATCAGTCCCGCGACGCGCTGGACGCCAACAAGACCGTCTGGGAGGAAATCAGCGGCGGCGCCGAGCAGATCGAACTGGGCGATGCGACACTGAACAGCCGCGCCTATTGTTCCGCCTTCAACTTCAAGGGCGGCGATCAGCAGAAAAAGGTCGGGCTCCTGTCGGGCGGTGAACGCAACCGCGTCCACATGGCCAAGCTGTTGAAATCGGGCGGCAACGTGTTGCTGCTGGACGAACCGACCAACGATCTGGACGTGGAAACCCTGCAGGCGCTGGAAGCCGCGCTTGAGGATTTCGCCGGCTGCGCGGTGATCATCAGCCACGACCGCTTCTTCCTCGACCGGCTCTGCACCCATATCCTTGCCTTCGAGGGCGATGCCCATGTCGAATGGTTCGAGGGCAATTTCGAGGATTACGAGGCCGACAAGGTCCGCCGTCTGGGCCCGGATTCGATCGAGCCGAAGCGCGTGAAATACAAGAAATTCACGCGCTGAACCGGCCGGATGATGTCGGATTCTGCAGCGGGCTGACTGCCATCGCGGCTGATCCGGTGTTCGGAATCGTGATGAATTCCGGATATTCCACATGAGCGCATCGACAGGCTGTCTGTCCTTGCGATGCGCCGAAGCCTAGGCGGGAACAGCAGCAAGGCGAACGCCGATCATCGCCGAACTCGCTTCAAGTTGTCGGGGCGGGCGCAAATCATCATCGCGACAGCGTTTCGATGACAGTTTGGATCGGACGCTTTCCCCGACGCGAGAATTTTGGTTCACCCTGTTCGGGAGGACCAAGTCATGCCAGCACCGTTGCCAAGGGAACCCCGTGAGGGGTTTGCGAGGTTGGGTTCCATGTAACGAGCGGCTGAGCCATGACGCCCCGATCGCGCCGTCGGTCATCAAGCGGGCCATGGACGGCGCCGCCTTCGCAGCCATCGGCGAAATCTGCAACCTCTACGATCCGCAAGAGTTCTGGGAATACTTCAACGCTGCCGGATACGCGTCACACTAAAGCGTTTTGCGTTTGATCTGAATCGGACGGAGATTCACATGGTGCCGATTTTCTGATTCACTTCTTCTGGGAGGTGGATCATGGGCAACCCCTATTCTTTGGACCTTCGGGAACGGATCTGCGC
>NZ_JRKN01000015.1 GCF_000763905.1 Paracoccus halophilus | reverse complement strand
GCCGTCCAGCTTGCGGTTGATCTGCGATTTTGCCGGCGCGCCGACGGCTTGCAGGATCGCCTCGGCATCGGCCTTGGCGTCGCAGATATCGACCTCGCGGCGCGAGCCATAGGGATCGCGCGCCCCGCCCGCGCCGACCACCAGCACCCGCGCGCGGCGCAGCGCCGCCTGCCCCGGGCCGCCCAGTTCGCGCAAGACGATATGGCGCGCATAGCGGGTCAGTTCCTCGTCACCGGGGGTATCGGGAGCGGCGGCCTCGGCCGTGGGTGCTGCCGGCACGGGCACCAGGCCCGGCGCATCCTGCGGCAGGCGCATCCCGCGCTGCCGGGCCATGTCAAGCAGGTGCGAAGAACCGAACAGGGCCGCGATGCACAGGAAGGCAAAGATCAGCCCGCGATCCGGCCAGCCGATCAGCGCCGCAAAGCTGCTGTCGGGCGCGATCATCACGCCCAGCGTCACCAAAGCCCATATAGCCGCGGCTGCCGCCGCCATCCGCCAGCCCCGGACCCCCAGCCATGCCAGCCAGAGCAGAAACCCCAGATAGGCGATCAGCCAAAGTGACTGCGTCGCGACGATCAGAACGACGATAAAGACGAGGACGGGCATCATCCCCGCCCGGTCGAGCCGAAACCACCCTCGCCGCGCGCGGTCTGGTCCAGCGCCACGGCCATCGCGTAGCGCGCGCGGATGACCGGCGCGATCACCGCCTGGGCGATGCGCTCGCCATGCCCGATGGTGTAGGACTTGCCGCCCATGTTGATCATGATGACGCCCAGCGGGCCGCGATAGTCGCTGTCGATGGTGCCGGGCGAATTGACCAGGCCCAGCCCGTGTTTCAGCGCCAGGCTGGAGCGGGGCCGGATCTGCATTTCGTAGCCGTCGGGGATTTGCACGCGCAGGCCGGTGGGAACAAGCCGTATCTGGCCGGGTTCCAGCAGCATTTCGCCGCCGCCCAGATCGGCGCGCAGATCCGCGCCGGCCGCGCCCGAGGTCTGGTATTCGGGCAGGGGCAGCGCCGGATCGGCACCCGGTTCGCGCTGAACCAGAATCGTGACTTCGCCGGCCATGTCCCCTGTCCCGCTGATCTGGAAACGGATCGCCCCTAGCGGGGGGCGATCATCATGACCATCTGGCGCCCTTCCAGCTTGGGCATGGCTTCAACCTTGCCCGCCTCGCCGACATCGCCGGCCACGCGGTTCAGAAGCTCAAGCCCCAGCTGCTGGTGAGCCATCTCGCGGCCACGGAAACGCAGCGTGATCTTGACCTTGTCGCCAGCCTCGAGGAATTTCATCACCGAGCGCATCTTGACATCGTAATCATGGGTGTCGGTCCCGGGACGGAACTTGATTTCCTTGATGTCGATGGTCTTCTGCTTCTTGCGGGCCTCGGCTTCGCGCTTCTGCTGTTCGTACTTGAACTTGCCAAGGTCCATGATCTTGCAGACCGGCGGCGCCGCGTTGGGCGAGATCTCGACAAGGTCCAGCCCGGCCTCCTGCGCAAGCTCCATTCCGCGGGCGGGCGACACGACACCGACATTTTCGCCTTCGGGGCCGATCAGGCGGATCTCTGCGACCCGGATGCGTTCGTTCACGCGGGGGCCAGTGTCACGGGTGGGCGGAGCATTATGCGGTCTGCGGGCTATGGCTGTCTTCCTTGCATTGCCGGGGGTTTGCGCGGTTAAATAGTGATGCGGCGGCGGATTTTCAACCGGATTCGCATGCCATCGGGCCGCGCCGCGGCGCATCGGCGCCGATTCGCGCCCAGGTTGTGGCGGGCCCGTTCATTAACCCGCGAGGGCGGTGCAGCGACGCTTTCCCCGCCGGCCGCGACATGGCATATACGCCCCGATCCTGCCGCCCTGCCCCCGGAGTGCACGATGAAGAAACCCCTTGTCCTGAGCCTCGCGCTGACCTCGGGCATTCTTGCCGCCTGGTATTGGCAGCAAGGCGGCTTGTCCCTGCCGGACGGGGCCAGGGTGATCGCCGAGGGCGCGCTGCGGAAGGCGGCGCCCGAAGGCCCGGCTTCGCCCGCCGATCAGGCCGAGGCCGCAGCCGAGGCGGTGATCGCCGCCGCCAACAGCGCCGCGCCTGCCGGTGACGCGCCCGCGCCGGAAAACGCTATGGCACCGCCGCCCACCGCCGCCTTTGTCGATATCGGCAAGATGCGCGATATCGTCGAGAGTTCGCAATCCATGGCGCCCGAGGTCAAGGCCGATATCCTGCGGCTTCTGGACGCCTCGGCGCTGGACCCGGCCCGGCTGGATGAAGCGCTGGTGAAATACCGGGCGGCGCTGCAATGACCGCCCGGACGCTTGCAGAATTCCTGAGGACCTCGGCCTCGCGGCTGGCCAAGGGTCCCATCGCCATCCTGCTGATCGAGGACGAGACCGCCGTTGCCCGGACATTGACGCATCACCTGAACGCCGGGTTCCGGCTGGTTCTGGCGCTTTCGCCCGCGCCGCTGCCGGTGCATTTGCTGCCCGAGGACAGGCACGGCCGGATCGTCAATCTGATCCACGATTCCCGCCACGCGCAGGCCCATGTCTCGGCGGTGAATGCGGTCATCGGGGCGGCGCCGGCGGATACCTGGCTCTATTACGGCTATAACGCCGAATTCCTGTTCTACCCTTTTTCCGAGAACCGCAGCGTCAATGAGATGCTGACCTTTCACGCCGAGGAACGGCGCCGCGCCATGCTGACCTATGTGATCGACCTTTATGCCCCCGATCTGAAGCGGTTTCCCGACGCGGTCAGCCTGGACGAGGCGATGTTCGACCGCACCGGCTATTACGCCCTGGGGCGGCGCGACCGCGACGGACAGTATCGCGAGCGCCAGCTTGATTTCCACGGCGGGCTGCGCTGGCGATTCGAGGAACATATCCCGATGGACAAGCGCCGCATCGACCGGATCGCGCTGTTCCGCACCCGCCGGGGGCTGAAGCTGCTGCCCGATCACCGTTTCAACGACGAGGAATACAACACCTATTCCTGTCCCTGGCATCACAACCTGACGGCTGCCATCGCCTCGTTCCGGGTCGCCAAGGCGCTGGCGCGCAACCCCGGCTCGCGCGCGCATATCCAGAGCTTTTCCTGGCGAAATTCGCACCCGTTCCGCTGGAATTCCCAGCAGTTGATGGATTTCGGCCTGCTGGAACCCGGCCAGTGGTTCTGACGCCGCCGCGCGGGCGGTTGGCGCCGCGGCGCGGGGGATAAACGGCGCAGCACGGCGCCAGCGGCTGCGTCCCATGGATATTTGGATGAAGAAGAAACCCGCTCAGCCGCGCAGTTCCCGCACCAGCCGGGCCAGATTGAGGGTCGAGGGATCGTGGCCGGGGGCCGGCTCGCCCGCCAGCAGCGGCGCCACCTGCAAGGCCAGTTCCTTGCCCAGTTCGACGCCCCATTGGTCGAAGCTGTTGATGCCCAGGATCGCGCCCTCGACAAAGACCCGATGTTCGTAAAGCGCGACGATCTGCCCCAGGGTGTAGGGGGTCAGTTGCCCGATCAGCAGCGTGGTCGAGGGGCGGTTGCCGGGAAAGACGCGGTGGCAGGCCTGGCGTTCGAGTTCGTCCCCGGTCAGTCCCTTGGCCCGCATCAGGGCGCGGGCCTCGTCCAGTGAGCGGCCGCGCATCAGGGCCTCGGATTGGGCGAGGCAATTGGCGATCAGCAGCAGGTGCTGATGGGCGAGATCGGGTTCATGGCCGCGCGCGGCAAGGATGAATTCGCAGGGCACCACCGCCGTACCCTGATGGATCAGCTGGTAGAAGGCGTGCTGACCGTTGGTTCCCGGCTCGCCCCAGACCACCGGGCCCGAGGGCAGGTCGAGTTCGCGCCCGTCCATCGCCACGCGCTTGCCGTTCGATTCCATTTCCAGCTGCTGCAGATAGGCGGGCAGCCGCGCCAGACGGTTGTCATAGGGCAGCACGGCCCGGGTGGCATGGCCGCAGATCTGGTGGTGCCAGATGCCCGCCAGCGCCAGCAGGATCGGCAGGTTGCGCTCGGCCGGGGCGTCGCGGAAATGGCGGTCCATGGCAGCGCCGCCGGCCAGGAAGCTGTCGAACAGATCGGGTCCGATGGCGATCATCAGCGACAGCCCGATCGGCCCCCACAGCGAATAGCGCCCGCCCACCCAGTCCTCGAAGCCGAAGACGCGGGCGGCGTCGATGCCCCATTCAGCCGTCCTGTCCTGCGCAGAGGAAAGCGCCGCGAACTGCGCCGCCGGATCGGTCACCTGCCGCGCCATCCATTTGCGGGCGGTTTCGGCATTGGTCATCGTCTCGATGGTGGTGAAGGTCTTGGAGGCAACGATGACCAGCGTCGTCGCCGGGTCGAGGCCGCGCAGCACATCAGCGATATCGGCCCCATCCACGTTCGAGACGAAATGCACCCGGGGGCCGTCATGGAACGGCGACAGCGCGCGCGTGGCCATGGCCGGACCCAGATCCGAGCCGCCGATGCCGATATTGACCACATCGGTGATGCGCCCGCCCTGCCCCGTGAAACCGCCATCGCGCAGCGCGGTCGCGAAATCGCGCATGCGCTCATGGGTCGCGCGCACCGCCGGCATCACGTCCCGGCCATCGACCATGACCTTGCCGTCAAGGTTGCGCAGCGCGGTATGCAGCACGGCGCGGTTCTCGGTTTCGTTGATCCGCGCGCCCGCGAACATGGCGTCACGACGGGCCGCCACCGGTCGGGCGAGTTCCAGCAGCAGCGCGCGGGCACCGGCATCGATCAGGGTCTTGGACCAGTCGAACACCAGCCCGCCGTCGCTGGTCGCATAGGCGGCGGCGCGGTCGGGATCCTCGGCGAACAGCGTCTCGATCCGCAGATCGCCCTGTGCGTTGCGGTGGTCTTTCAGCCTGGTCCAGATATCGGTCATGTCACTCGGCCCAATGTACGGTGATGTCGCCCAGAAATTCGCGGATCGGCGCCTCGGTCGGATCGAGGCCCTGCGCGCGTTCCAGCGCCTCGCGCTTGTCGGCGCCGGTGATCAGCAGATGCGTGTTCAGCGCCTTGCGCAGGGCGGGCGCGGTCAGGGTGATGCGCGGCTCGTCCTTGACGCTGTTGATCGCCATGACCGGCGGCGCGTCCGAAGCCAGGGCGCGCACCGTTTCCGACGCCTTGGGAAACAGGCTCGCGGTATGCATGTCGGTGCCCATGCCCAGCAGCAGAACGGTGATCGGAAGGTGCGGAGAAATCGCCTCGGTCAGCGCCGGAACGGCCTGTTCGGGCGTCTCGTCGCCGGTATAAAGGTCGATATAGCGCGCCGCCGCCGCCTTGTCGCGCAGCAGGTGGCGGCGCAGCAGCCGGCCGTTCGAGCGGCGATGCTCGCCATCGACCCAGCGTTCGTCGTTCAGGAAGATCGTGACCCGGGGCCATTGCAACTCGCTGCCCGAGAGCATGTCATAGACCGGCGCCGGCGTGGTCCCGCCCGGCAGGCAGAGGCTGACGCTGTCGTGGACGCGCAGAGCCTGGGACAATTGCCCGGCAAGCTTGTCGGCCAGCGACAGGTTCAGCATCTCGCGATCGGGATATTCGACGAATTCCAGGCTCATGCTCGTATCTCCCTCCAGCGCCGGTTGTCGCGATGCAACAGGCGCAGCGCTTCCTCGGGGCCGCTGGAACCCGGGTCATAGGGCTCGGGCAGGCGGGTTCCCGCATCCCATGCCGCGATGATCGGATCGGTCCAGGCCCAGGCCGCCTCGAGCTCGTCACCACGCATGAACAGCGTCTGGTTACCACGGATCACGTCCATGATCAGCCGTTCATATGCGTCCGGCATATCGGTCCCGTTCGAGCCGAGCGCGTCGGCGAAGCTCATGTCCAGCGGCACCTGGACCAGCCGCATGCCGCCCGGGCCGGGTTCCTTGATCATCACCGTCATGTTCATGCCCTCGTTGGGCTGCAGCTTGATGACCATCTGGTTGGCCTTGGGCGTGCCGCCATCGTCAAAGATCGAATGCGGCGGTTCGCGGAAGGTGATCACGATTTCGCTGGTGCGGGCGCGCAGGCGCTTGCCGGTGCGCAGGTAGAAGGGCGTGCCGGTCCAGCGCCAGTTGGCGATATGGGCCTTGAGCGCGACAAAGCTTTCGGTGCGCGACAGCGGGTTTTCGACATCCTGCAGATAGCCGGGACCGTCCGGCCCGTCCTGATACTGGCCGCGCACGATATCGTCTGCGTCCAGCGGCTCAAGCGCGCGGATCACCTTCAGTTTCTCGTCGCGCACGGCATCGGGGTCGAAGTGATAGGGCGGCTCCATCGCGATCAGGCACAGAAGCTGCATCATGTGGTTCTGCACCATGTCGCGGATGGCGCCGGAATGGTCGTAATATTCGCCGCGCCCGCCGACGCCGACCGTCTCGGCCACGGTGATCTGGACGTGATCGACATATTGCGCGTTCCACAGCGGTTCGAACAGGATATTGGCGAAACGCACGGCCATCAGGTTCTGGACGGTCTCCTTGCCCAGATAATGGTCGATCCGGTAGATCTGGTTTTCCGCGAAATGCTGCGCCAGCGTCGCGTTGAGCGCGCGCGCCGTGACCAGATCGCGGCCAAAGGGCTTTTCCACCACGATGCGGCTGTCGGCATCCGCGATCCCGTGCGAGGCCAGCCGTTCCGCGATATCGCCAAAGAGCGAGGGCGCGACCGAGAAATAGAAGGCATGGACCACACCGGGGCGCATATGCGCGCTGAGTTCCGGCCAGCCATCGGTGCCGCGCGCGTCGATCGGGACATAGCGCAAGGTGGCGAGAAAGGCGTCAAGCTGGGCCTCGTCCTCGTCACGGCCGACGAATTCGGCGATGGCGCCGCGCATGTCCGCGCGAAAGGCGCTCTCGTCCTGCCGGGTGCGGGCGGCGCCGATGATCTGGGCGCTGGCGGGCATCTGGCCTGCGACGAAACGGCGATAGAGGCCCGGCACGATCTTGCGGCGCGCCAGATCGCCGGTGGCGCCGAAGATCACCAGATCAAAATCCTCGACCGGAATGGTGCGTGAAACCATGGCTGACTCCTCGTGGCTGTGTTCGCCACTAATGTATGTTAGCGATAACATCAAGCCTTGCCGTCCTTGTCGCGGGGAATTTCAGCCGCCTCACCCACCCCCGGGCCGGGGCTGGCCGGGATCTCCGGCGCGGCAAGGCGGGCAATCGCCTTGGCCAGTCGCGGCAATCTTGCGCGGCGCATCAGCTCGCGCTGTGTCATGTCACCGCCGGCCGCCCGGGCGCGGGTCAGCGTGGCGGCAATGGCCGTCAGGATCGGGTCGGGCGCGCGCAGGAACAGATCGCGCAGGAACTCATCGGGGTGAATCGCCTGCAGGCCGACCGCGCCCATCGCCCCGCGCGGAAAATCGCGCAGATTGGCGGTGACGATGACGGCAGCCCCGCCGGCCAGCGCGGCCTCGACCACATGGCGGTCGGCGGGATCGGGCAGATCAATGCCCGAGGCATCCGCCACCCCCTGCACCATCGCCTGCGGAAAGCGGTCCTGCAGCAGCGCGATCTCGACCCCGGCATCGCGCCCGTCGCGCTGCGCGGCATGGCGCCATTCGTCCAGAATGCGCCGCGACCAGAGTGGCCGGTAAAGGCCCGCCCCCGCCGCATCGGCCAGAATCTCGCGCAGCACCGTCGGGTAGAGGACGCAGGCGTCCAGAACCGCCCTCATCCGTCCAGCCGGAAGAACAGCGCCTTGAGATAGCCGGTTTCGGCCAGCTGCGGCAACGTGGGGTGGTCCGGGCCGGCCTGCCCGGTATGGATCAGCTGCATGCGCCGCCCGCCGCGCCCGATGCCGCGCGCGCTGGCATTGCGGAACGCGGTCAGATCGGCGGCATGGCTGCAGGAACACAGCCCCAGATAGCCGCCGGGCGCCACCAGCGGCGCGGCCAGCCTTGCCACGCGCTCATAGGCGCGCAGGCCCGCCTCAAGCGCCTGTTTCGAGGGCGCGAAGGCGGGCGGGTCGCAGATCACCAGATCGAATTCCGCGCCCTCGGCCGCCAGCGCCTCCATCTGCGCGAAGGCGTCGCCCTGACGGGTGGTCAGCCGCGCGGCGACCCCCATGGCGCGGGCGCCGCCCTGCGCCAGTTCCAGCGCCGGGGCCGAGCCATCGACGCAGGTCGCATGCTCGGCCCCGGCAGCCAGCGCCGCCAGGCCAAAACCGCCGACATGCGAAAACACGTCCAGCACGCGCGCGCCCTGCGCCAGCCGCTGGGCAAAGGCATGATTCGGCCGCTGGTCATAGAACAGGCCGGTCTTCTGGCCCTGCGCCAGATCGGCCAGGTAGATCGCGCCGTTCATCGGCACTTCGACCGGGGCGCTGACACTGCCCGACAGAACCTCCATCCGCTCCTCCAGCCCCTCAAGGCTGCGGGCGCGGCCCTGCCCGTTCAGGATCACCGTCGCGACGCCGGTCACCTCGCGCAGCGCATCGGCGATCTCGTCCGCCATATGCTCGGCCCAGGCGGCATTGGGCTGGATCACCGCCGCATCGCCGAACCGGTCGATGATGGTGCCGGGCAGGCCGTCGGCCTCGGCATGGATCAGCCGGTAAAAGGGGCGGTCGAACAGCCGCTGCCGCATCGCCAGCGCGCGCGCGATCCGCGCCGCGATCCAGTCGCGGTCGATCCGCGCCTGCGGGTCCGGGTCCATCACCCGGGCGATAATCCGCGATTCGGGGTTGACCGTGACCAGCGCCAGAGGCTGGCGCGTGGCATCCTCGAGCAGGGCGAAACTGCCCGGCTGCAGCGCGCGGGTGCGCCGGTCGGTCACCAGCTCATCGGCGTAAACCCAGGGAAAGCCGTGGCGAATTGCCTGCGGTCTGGATTTGGGGCGCAGGCGGATGATGGGCAGATCGGCGGTCATGGCGGGCCTCGTGCGAAACGGGGCAGGCTTGCCATGCCAGGCCGTCGCGGGCAAGGCCGCAACCGTTGCATTGTTAACGCTAACAGCGTATATTTGCGCCAAAAGGAGAACCCCAGCCATGCGCCTGCACGCCACCATTGACCGGGTCACCGACCGTATCCGCGAACGCTCGACCGAAAGCCGCACCGCCTATCTGGCCAAGATCGCCCGCCTGGCCGAGGACGGGCCGCGCCGCGCCCACCTGTCCTGCGGCAATCAGGCCCATGCCTATGCCGCCATGCCCGACAAGCAGGATCTGGCCACGACGCGCAAGCCGAATATCGGCATCGTCACGGCCTATAACGACATGCTGTCGGCGCATCAGCCCTATGAGCATTTCCCCGACCTGATCCGCAAGGCGGCCCATGCCGCGGGCGCCACGGCGCAGGTCGCAGGCGGGGTTCCGGCCATGTGCGACGGGGTCACGCAGGGCCGCCCGGGGATGGAGCTGTCGCTGTTCTCGCGCGATGTGATCGCGCTCGCTTCGGGCGTGGCGCTGTCGCATGACGTGTTCGACGCTGCCATGTATCTGGGGGTCTGCGACAAGATCGTGCCGGGGCTGATCATCGCCGCCGCGACCTTTGGCCATATCCCGGCGGTATTCGTGCCGGCGGGGCCCATGCCCTCGGGCCTGCCGAATGATGAGAAATCCCGGATCCGCCAGCAATTCGCGACCGGAGAGGTGGGGCGCGAGGCGCTGATGGCGGCCGAGATGGCCAGCTATCACGCGCCGGGCACCTGCACATTCTACGGCACCGCCAACACCAACCAGATGCTGATGGAGTTCATGGGCCTGCATCTGCCGGGATCGAGCTTCGTGAACCCGAATACGCCGCTGCGCGAGGCGCTGACCACGGCCGCCGTGCAGCGCGCCGCCGCGATCACCCGGCTGGGCAACGAATACCTGCCCGCCGGCGAGGTGCTGGACGAACGCGCCTTCGTCAATGGCATCGTCGGGCTGATGGCCACCGGCGGCTCGACCAATCTGGTCCTGCATCTGCCGGCCATGGCGCGCGCCGCCGGGGTGATCCTGGACCTCGAGGATTTCCACGACCTGTCGGAAAACGTGCCGCTGATGGCGCGGGTCTATCCGAACGGGCTGGCCGATGTGAACCATTTCCACGCGGCCGGCGGGCTTGGCTTCATGATCGGGCAATTGCTCGAAGCCGGGCTGCTGCACGAGGATGTGCGCACCATCGCCGGCGGCGGGCTCGAGCAATATGTCACCGAACCCAAGCTGCAGAATGGTCGTGTCGAATGGGTCGCGGGCGCCCGCGAAACCCTGAACGACAAGATCCTGCGCCCGGCCCGCGACCCCTTTGCCGCGACCGGCGGACTGAAGCAGCTGGCCGGAAATCTGGGCCGCGGCGTCATCAAGGTCTCGGCCGTCGCGCCCGAGCGCCATGTGATCGAGGCCCCGGCCCGGATCTTTGCCGATCAGGAAGAGGTCAAAGCCGCCTTCAAGGCCGGTGAGTTCAACCAGGACACCATCGTCGTCGTCCGCTTTCAGGGGCCAAGCGCCAATGGCATGCCCGAGCTGCATTCGCTCACGCCGACGCTGGCGGTGCTGCAGGATCGCGGGCTGCGGGTGGCACTGGTCACCGACGGGCGCATGTCGGGCGCCTCGGGCAAGGTGCCGGCGGCGATCCATATCTCGCCCGAGGCCGCGAATGGCGGCCCGCTGGCCCGTCTCCGCGATGGCGACATTCTGCGGCTGGATGCGCCCGCGGGTACGCTGGACTGCCTGACCGATGGATTCGACACGCGCGAGCCGGCCCGCCACGACAGCGCCGCCTCAAGCGAAGGCCTCGGCCGCGAGCTTTTCGCCGCTTTCCGCGCCCATGTCAGCGCCGCGACCGAGGGCGCCGCCGTGGTCGTCTAAGAGGCTGATCCGAAACTGGTCGGGTGATTTCAGCCGGGCGTGAGTCCGTTCGTTTGCGAAACCGAACGGCGATCACCCGGAAATAATGCGGACGGTCATTCACGCGATTTGACCGATAGGGAAAGGTCGCTAGCGATCGCGCTGCTTCCGGGCCGCAACCGGCTCGTCCGCACAAATCCGAGATGCGCGATATGCGGCGAGCGATCCAGCATGTCGCATCATCAGGGATGACGTCCCAAGGCGTGGTGTAGCTTTCTGTGGTCATCGGATTTCTGGTGGGCTCGTGTTGCTGAGCCACATGAACCGAGTGATGATCAACGAGCCCCGGAGAAGCCAAGTGCGCATTTCGCGCCGCGGGTCGGGCGATTGCGGCGGTCAGGCGCAGGGCGAAGCCTGCGGGTGTCTGTTAGCCGAGGGCCGCGCGTGGCCGCGCGGTGCTGCAATCTGTGACCCAAGCCGCCGTCAGTTCGCGGATATGGGCGAGATTTCGAAACAGCGTCTCATTCAAAAAACTCGCCCCGCATGCGTCGGTTGAAGCTTTCGACAGGGAGCAGGTGAACGCCACCGGTCCGAGAGAACCTGCGACGCGTTCTGCACGGGTTTGCCCGGTGCGATGTGGTGCCATTCGATCCTGTTCTCGCCGCAACCCGTCAGGATCGCGTTCGAGGTCAGTTCCGTACCATCGTCCAAGACTATCATTCCGGGCTTGCCGCCAGACATGCCCGCGTGACGTCATCCAGCACATTCGGCGCCCGGAACCGCCGCCCGTAACAGCGCGTCGCCATTGTCGCTCGGACCAATGGCGCTCCGATGGCAACTCCGGCGATGGCCATAGGGGCCGTACCGCCTTGCCAGTTCGGCCATGTCTGCGACGACACCGCCTCCGGCCTCTCGGCCGTCGGCGCTGCATGGACCGATGCTGACGCAGCATCCGGCACGCCCGACGTCCGGACACACCCAACCCATCACGAGCATGATCAACGCAGGTCCCGCGCCGCGACGGGCTCAGAAATTTCTCTTTGCAGCCTCGGTCAGAATAAGCCTCTCCAGCGTCAGGTCCGACACCGCGCGTCGAAGCCGGTCATTCTCCTGCTGCAGGCGCTTCAGTTTCTTCAATTGATCCACGCTCATCCCACCATACTTTTGGTGCCGGCAGTCCTAGGTCTGTTCGACAACCCCGATCCGTCTGATCGCATCCAGACGCGACAACTCTTGTCCCATCAGAATCTCAACCTGCCGCAGCTTCGGCACAATCTCTTCGGTTTCGGTCGCTTTGTTCCCATCTTCGATCCTTCGTTTCCTAAGTATAACCGCGGACCACTTCACTGGGGGATGATCAGAAGCACAAACTCTCCGGTTAACCCGTGACGGTTCAGAAAGCCAAACTCAGCCGCAACTGATCAACCCCTGCGCAATTTTTTTGAACGTGGATCGCAGGGGCCGAAAGAAATCAACGGATCAGCTGGGTTTCGACCCTAGCGCCGGTCGAGCATGACCGGCCTCGGATCTCCGGCAGCGAAACGGCGCAGCACCGCGGGGTAGAGGCGGTGCTCCTCGACCAGCACACGGGCGGCAAGGGTTTCGGCCGTATCATCCGGCATCACAGGAACGCGGACCTGGCCGAGGACCGGACCGGCATCAAGCTCGGGCGTGACCAGATGAACCGTCGCGCCGGCTTCGGCATCGCCCGCCTCCAACGCGCGTTGATGCGTATGCAGGCCGGGGTATTTCGGCAAGAGCGAGGGATGGATGTTCAGCATCCTGCCCTTGAAACGGGCCACGAAGCCCGGTGTCAGGACGCGCATGAAGCCGGCGAGGCAGAGGATGTCGGGTTCTGCCGCCAGGAGCGGTTCGAGCAGCGCGGCCTCGAAGGCGACGCGGTCCCCCTTATAGGCGCGGTGGTCGACGGCGAATGCCGGCACGCCCAATGCCCGGGCCTTCTCCAGCCCGCCGGCCTGCGGATCGTTCGATCCCACGATCACCGGCCGCGCGGGATGATCCCCGGTCATCGACTCGATCAGCCTGACCATGTTCGAGCCGCCGCCCGAGATCAGGATCGCGACGCGCTTCAACGCAGCCGGCCGCTATAGCCCACGCCCTTGCCCGCCACCACATGGCCGAGACGGATCACGGTTTCGCCCTGTTCGCCCAGCAGCGCGGCCAGCGCCTCGGCCCGCTCGGCCGCGACCACGAGGATCATGCCGATGCCCGAGTTGAAGGTCTTGAGCATCTCGGAATCCGCGATATCGCCCGCCTGCGCCAGCCAGTCAAAGACCGGCGGCAGGGTGAAGCCGTCCAGATCGACCGCGGCGCCAAGCCCGTCGGGCAGGACGCGCGGCAGGTTCTCGGTAATGCCGCCGCCGGTGATATGGGCCGCCGCATGGACGCCGCCCGCGCGGATCGCGGCGAGCACCGGCCTGACATAAAGCCGCGTCGGGACCAGCAGCGCCTGCCCCAGCGTGCCAGAGCCGAAGGGCGCGGGCGCGCTCCAGTCCAGCCCGGCATGTTCGGCGACCTTGCGCACCAGCGAAAAGCCGTTGGAATGAACCCCGTCCGAGGCGAGCCCCAGCAGCACGTCCCCCTCGGCCACGCCGGCCGGCAGGGCAGCGCCGCGCTCCATCGCGCCGACGGCAAAGCCGGCCAGGTCGAAATCGCCCTTGCCATACATGCCCGGCATCTCGGCGGTCTCACCGCCGATCAGGGCACAGCCCGAGCGCCGGCACCCCTCGGCGATGCCGTTGATGACGCAGGCGGCGGCATCGACCGACAGCTTGCCGGTGGCGAAGTAATCCAGAAAGAACAGCGGCTCGGCGCCCTGGCAGACCAGATCGTTCACGCACATGGCGACCAGATCGATGCCCACCCCGTCCAGCTCGCCCGTGTCGATACCGATGCGCAGCTTGGTGCCCACGCCATCGGTCGCGGCGACCAGAACCGGGTCGCTGTAACCCGCCGCGCGCGGATCGAACAGGGCACCGAAACCGCCCAGCCCCTCCATCACGCCGGGGCGGCGGGTGGCGGCGGCGGCCGGCTTGATGCGCTCGACCAGCGCATTGCCCGCGTCGATATCCACTCCGGCCTCGGCATAGGAGAGGCCGCTTTTCTGCTGGGTCATGATCGGGGCTCCGCATTCTTGGCTTCGACGCCCCGATAGCGCAGGCACAGCGGGCTGGCAATGATCCGCTGCGCCCGCGCCGATTATTCGCGGATCTGCCAGGGCAGTTCCGGGTCCACGCGCGGCGGGTCGGGCCAGCCGGGGCGTGCCGCGCGGGCGGCGGCGATCACCTGATCGCGGGTGGCGAAGCCGGCACCAGCGGCAAGCTGCCCGGCCAGCCAGCGCGTCAGCTGGGGCGTGGCGATGCTGGTGCCGCTGACAAGCTGCATCGCCCCGTCGGTCATCCCCGGCGCGAGCACCCCGCGCCGGGCCATGCCGCAATCGCCCGGCGCCACCAGATCGCCCGCCATTCCGTCCCGAAGCAGCGAACTGTAGGGCGAGAAGCGGGCCAATTTTTCCTTGGTCGATCCAAGCGCGGCGCCGCAGCGGATCTGCCTATCGCCCCAGGCATAGGCATTGCAGGTGCCGTTGCGCCGGATCATTGCATCGGCGGGCACCGGGTCCGGCCCCGGCCATTGTCCATCGGGCAGCCATATCGTGTAATCGGGATCGTCCAGATAGGACTGCCGTCCCGCCGGCGGAAATCCCGGCAGCCGGTCGTCGCGCTGGATCACGACATCGCAATCGCCCGGCGGCCCGCCGGCCAGCTTCAGCTTCCATTGCCCGGGCGGCGCCGTCGTTGGCCTGCCCGGCACGGGTGGCTGTCCGGGCGACGGTCGGGGCGGCACGCTGGGCGGCACGATCACCGACAGGGATTGGCGCATCCGGCCGCCTTGTTCCGCCCGCCCCTGCAGCACCAGCCGGGCCAGCTCATGGCCATGACGGTCGCGGATGCGGGCAAGCTGCGCCCTGCCGGGTTCCGGCGGGTCGAAGCGGCTGACGACCCTGCGCCCGTCAGGCAGGGTCAGGCGCAGCCGGATCGCATCCTGGCCCGGCGCGTGCGGCTGGCTCCAGAACTGGCATTCGCTTGCGGTAAAATCGTCGGGCAGGATCTGCCAGGCGATCTTGTCGCCCTGTTTCATCACCGCGTTCAGCCGCTCTTGCCGCGTGTTGCCGATCGACAGCACGAAATGCACCGGGCCCAGCCCGGGCGGCGGATCCAGCGAGATCGAATCCTGCAACATCTCGATCAGCGAGGTTCCGTCACGCGGGCCGGCCGTCACCCCGAGCGAGATATTGATCACCAGCGGCAGCCGCAATTCGCGCCCCGCCGCCTGCGAGAACTGCTGCACCAGCATCCGGGCGCGGCTGATGATATAGATGACCGAGGCCTGGATCAGATAGGGCATGGAACTGCCCGAGGTCTGTTCCAGCGCCCAGTCCGGCAGGCTGACCCCGATCAGCGGATGGGCAAGGCCGCGCGCGTCGCCGGGGTCGAAGCCGGCCGCCATTCCCGCGACAGCGGCGCCATGGCTGTATTGATGCAGGAACCAGCGGCCATTCCTGCGCGCCGGGTCGATCAGGCCCAGCAGGCGATAGATCTCCTCGGCACTGCGTTTCCTGCCGCTTCCGCCCAGGCCGCGCAGGAAATCGATCTCGGTCCCGTGCAGATCCTGGCCGAAGGCGATATCTGGACGCCGCCTGACCGTCGGCGCGTCTTGCATCCAGACCGAGGCGACGCGCGAATGGCCCGAGGCGCAGGTCAGCAGGCGATGCGCAAAGGGAATCGCGTGATCGATCACGCCGACAATGCAGCATGCGGCGGGATCGGCGGGAATCGCCTGCGGCGAGAGCAGCCCCTCATGCGTGCCCAGATCCATCGGCCGCTCGTCATCGGGCGGCGCGAACAGGCCGAGCCGCTCGACCAGTTCGCCATAGGCGTCGAAGGTGCGCTGGACAATCATTCCCGGAACGCCGAATCGATCAGCGCCTGCAGCGCAGCCCCCCGCTCGCCCTTGTTGCCGTTGCCGACCTTCGGATGGCCCTCGGGCGGATTCAGCAGATAATCCACGATCGGCACCGTGTCCGGTCCGAAACGGCGTGTCTCCTCGCTGGCGGCGGGTTCCCATATCAGATCCTCCCTTCCGGTTGCGGGTTCGGGTTTCAGCTCCATCTTTGCCCCCATTCCTCGCGCGCCATGTCCCAGACCCCTTTCACCACCGGCGAGACCGGGCCAGTCACCGCTGCCCCGATCTGCAGGCAGGGATGGCCATCGTTCAGAACATCGCACAGGCGGGCCAGATAGAAGTCGCGGTTGCCGCCCGGCGCTTGGTCGCCCCAGAGCCGGGCGTCGAAATCATAACTGGGGCAGTCCTGGTTCACCGCCCCGGCCCGGATGGCGATCCAGCGCGCCAGCGTGATCCCCAGCAGCGCGCCCGACACGCTGTCCGAGGGGAAGTGCACCCCGGCCACGGTCCGGTTCGCCGCGATCCGCGCCGCCATCCGGAACAGCTGGCTGTCGGGCTTGATCCGGGCGGAATGCGCCTCTCTCTTGCGTGTCAGGATGGTCAGCAGCATGGCCAGGGTAAAGGCCTGCGTGGCGTGCCCGCTGGGATAGCTGCCATGCAGCGGCATGTCGATCATCGGCTGCACCTGATCGCTCAGCACATCGGGGCGCGGCGCGTCGAAGGCCAGCTTGACGCGCTGCACGATCGCCGTCGCCAGATTGAGACCAAGCTCCAGCAGATAGTTGATCATCTTTGCCCGTGCCGGCTGGATCGGCAGGATCGAGGCATAGAAGCTGATCAGATCCGCGGTCTGCACCTCGATCTCGGGCAGGCGTTCGGGCCGCAGCGTGGCATAGCCCAGGATCAGCTTCAGTTCCTCGGCGAAATCCCCGTCCGACGGTTGGTTGAGCTTCAGAATCGTCGTTTCATTGCCGCCGTCACGGGCCAGAACCTTGATATGGCTGAGCGGATTCTGATCTGGCTCGGGCGCGATGGTCAGGCTGTCCAGCATTTCGGACAGCAGGACCGACTGGGCGAAGGCGAATTCTATCCGGCCCAGTCTTTTGGCCGGACTCAGCGGTTCTCGATGCGGCGTCTTGGATCCGGTGGCTTCGGGATCGATGATCCCTTCGCGGGCGATATTGAGCGCCTGGGCCAGCAGCACGGCCTGCCCTCCGGCGCTCTGTAACGCCTGCGAGTTTTGTGAATTCTGCGAATTCTGCGAGTTTTGCGAGTTTTGTGAATTGTTCAGTGGCACTTTCTGCGAGCCTCCGTATTGGTTGTTTCCGTTACAGACGGTTAAGAAGTGTTAATATTCAAATCACAACGGTAGGATTCTAGCGAATCGTCATGCCTGCGACACTTAGCCTGATGGGGTCCGTACGACTGCTTGGCGCCGATGGAAGCGATCTGACCCCGCGCAGCCAGAAGGCGCGCGGGGCGCTTGCGCTGCTGGCGACCGCACCCGACCAGCGGCTGAGCCGGACCAGGCTGCAGGACCTGTTGTGGAGCGATCGCGGCAAGCGGCAGGGCTCTGACAGCCTGCGCCAGATGCTGCGCGAACTGCGCCTGGCCATGGGCGACGAAAAGCAGATCCTGATCAGTGGCGCCGGCTGGATCGGGTTGGACCCCGAAAGGCTGCACATCGATCTGACCCCTGTCTATGACGCCGGCGGCGCACCGATCGAATTCGCCGCCGATATCGACATTCCCGACCCCGAATTCGAGGACTGGCTGCGCAATATGCGGCTGCGCCTGACGCCCGAGAATGACGGCCCCACCATATTGCAGCGCCCGGACATGGGCGCCCCTGCCGGCACGCCCGCCGCCGACCTGCATCACCAGACGGCCTACACCGTCGCGCTGGAACCGATCGAGAGCAACGACATGCGCGCCCATGTCATTGGCGAGATGGTGATGAACGAGGCGGCCGCACGTGCCTGCGAGATGATCCCGGCGACGCTGGCCGACGACGCGGCCGCCCCGAACGCGGTTGCCGGCACGCGGATCGGGACGATCTGCTATTCGACCGGCGACGATTGCTCGCTGATGGTGGTGATGCGCGATATCGCCAGCGGCCGGCGCGACTGGACGCGCCGTTTCACCATCCGCGGCGAGGATGAAACCACGACCATGCGCCACGCCGTCGCGCAGATCGCCGTGGCGCTTCTGGACCGGGCACGCCGCACCGCTTCGCCGAACTGGACCACCTTCCCGATGTGGGACGTGTTCAGCTATTCCAAGGACCGCCTGCTGGCCGCGGACCGCGTCCTGGCCGGAATCGTCACGGGTCCGCAGGCCGCCGTCGCGCTGGCGCTGCGATCCTATCTGCGCAATACGCTGCTGTTCGAGCGGCTGGCCGACGACCCGCAGCTGTGTTCGGACGAGGCGGTCGAATTCTCGACCCGCGCCCGGCAGATGGCCCCCAACAACCCGTCGGTGATCGCGGTCGCCTCGTTGACGGCCTCCTGGCGGCGCGATGCCGTCGGCGCGCTGGAGATGGCCCGCGCCGCCTACCGGATCGACCCGGATAACGAACTGGCCAACCACGCCTTGTCTCAGGCCCTGGCAGAGGTCGGGCGCGTCACCGAAGCCTTCGAGGTGAACGAGCGCGGTTTCCGCAGCGCCCTGGCCGAGATCGGCCCCGCCTGCTGGCTGATGCGCCGCTCGGTCATCCAGATCCGGCTGGGCCGCCTTGGCGATGCCGAGAACTCGGCGGCGGCCGCCTTTGCCTTTGCCCCCGACAACAGGCCGTCGCTGCGGGTTCTGGCCGCGCTGCGCTATCATCGCGGCGACGAGGCCGGCGCCGCCGACGCCCTGCACCACCTGCGCAAGGTCGAGCCCGATTTCACGCTGGAGCTGATGGCATCGCCCGACTACCCAGCCGCGACCCTGCGCATGGCGGGCCTGCTGGGGGTGACGAAATCGGGGCTCTAGCACTGCGCTCATGGCGTCACCAGCACCTCAAGCGTTTCGGGATCGCGGCCATCGCGATGCTCGATCACAAGCTGCGCGCGGCCCGCGACAACCGCCTCGAAGGCAAGGACATGGAACGGGCCGCGGGCCGGACCTGCGGGATCGACCGGCGCAAGTATCGCCGCCCCATCGGCGCCGTGCTGCGCCACGCGTGCATCCGCCGCGTCGCGCGAGCCGCTGAAATGAATCTCCAGCCGGTCGCCGCAGCGCAATGCCACGGGCTCGGCCAGATGGTCCTCATCGACCACGCGCACCCCCGGCCCGCTGCGCGCGGGATAGCGCAACGGCGGTGCCCCTATGGCCAATGCGCGCTGCATGGCATCAAGCCACGCCCCCCTTAGCCGGGCATCGGTCAGATCGGCGCCGTTCAGCCGCGCGCCGGTCAGATCGGCCCGCTCCAGCAGCGCCTCGCGCATATCCGCCCCGGTCAGGTCGGCAAGGCCAAGGCTCGCCCCGGTCAGATTGGCGCCTGAAAAGCGCGCCCCCGCGGCACGGCACGACCACAGGCTGGCCCCGGAAAGCTGGGCACCTGAAAGATCGGCTCCGGTCAGATCGGCATAGGAAAAATCGGCACCGACCAGGGTCAGGTTGGACAGGTCCAACCCCGCCAGGTCGGTACCTGCAAGTTGCAGCCGCCCGGTCGTGGCAATCTTGCGGATCAATTCCGTCCGGGTGAATTCCGCCATCCCCACCTCATTCAGGCACTCGAACAAAATACTCGTTACACCCAAAGAACCATTTACCCCTACAAAGCGCCCGGAAGCGTCTGCCTCCGCCTCCGGGCCACCGGATCAGTCGCCCAGGTCGGACTGAATCCAGCATCTCTTGCGAAACCCGCGCGCACATTCGATCTCGATCCCCTGTCGCGCGACCAGCCGCGCGGTATTGCTGCGGATGCCGTAGCCGATCTCGGTCGTGCCGGGCAGAACGCTCACGGCCAGCGGCGCCGCGCCGCGCGCCGCCAGATCGCGCATCAGCCGCGCCGAACGCCGCGCCAGGACATGGTCGATCCCCGAGAAATCCGGGGCCGCGAAAACCTGGCCAGCAGCCGGCGGCGGCACATCGTCGGGATCGCCGTAGTGACAGGCACAGGCCGGTCCGAGTTCGGCCACGCGCCGCAAGGCGGCCTCGATCCGCAGCACCGTCCCGTCGGGCCGCATGGCAAGGCGCAGCAAGCCGGTTCCCGGCGTCAGGATCGGGATGCCGCCGATCGACTGGCGGAACTGCACGATGATCTCGTCAAGCGTCTCGGGTACGGGTTCGCCCATCATATAGAGGCTCGCGGCGGCGGATTTGGCCAGCGCGATACGGTCGAAAAGCAGATCAGGTTCCTGCAGCGCAAAGCCGTTGCGGCGCAGGGCGCTGCGGGCGCGGTTGACGATGGCGCGGCGTTGCAGCGGCACGCGGCTGCGGCTGCTGCCGGGCGGCCAGCCCGGATGCAGTTCCAGCAGGATACGGCCGTCAGCCCGGCGCTGCAGCCGGATATTCCCGCGCGTCGTCGCCATGCGCCCCATGCCGTCGGGCACCGTCTCGAGCGGCGCCAGGTCGAGGGCCGCCACCACGCTGTCGGCCAGGGCCATGTCATTGGCCGCCGGCACCAGCCGCGCGACCTGGAATTCCGCCGGCGGCGCGGCCAGAACGGGTTCGCGCTGCTGCGTTTTCAGCGGCTCATGCCAGCGCCAGGCCCACCATTCTCCGCGCGCGCGATGGTCGCGGAAATAGCGCTCGCCGAACAGGGTTTCGGTCGCCTCGTCACAGCTGGCGCCGCAGGCGCTGACCACGGGCATCTGGTCATGGGACACATCCGTGGCCCCGTCCAGCCAGGATTGCGAAAGGGGTTTTCCCATCTGCCAGTGGCGCCAGAAATTCGCGCCGTAATCGCCCGCGTCCCAGCTGCTCGATCCAAAGCCGAACATCATGCGCAACCCGGCATTGGCGCGCGCCCAGCTGCGCATCGGGCTGTGGCCATCGGCAACGCAAAGGGAATCGCTCGCCGACCAGAACAGGTAACGCAGATTGCGCGCGCCCAGCGACATCTGTTCCGAGGTCAGGCTGGCATCGGTCCCCGACCACAGCGCCCCCATCGGCAGGTGAAACACGCCCGTCGGGTCGATCCGCCCGTGGCCCGCGTGATAAAAGACGCGCACCGTATCCATGTTGCGCGCGGCGGCACCCTCGCCCGCGCCGCTGTCATAGATCCAGGATTTGACCCCCGCGTCGCGCCGCCAGAAATCCGGCGTCACATAGCTGTCCACATGCTGCAGGAAACCGCCGGCATCGCGATGCGCGCCATAAAGCGCGCCTGCCGCGCGATAGGCCTCGATGCTGCAGGCGCCATAGACCTGGCCGCGCCGCGGCTGGTCCGCCGATATCCCGGCCGGGTCTTCGGGCAGTTCGACCAGATTCGGAAGCTGCCAGCCGAAAGGCGTGAACCCGGTTGCGCTGCCGAATTCGAACTGGCCGATGACATCTTCCATGATCCAGACTCCGGGGCAGAGATCTCCGACAGACGCCATATCGTCATGCGTCGACGGGTTGCCTGGATCGAAGCTAGCGGATCGGCCGTGAAAGATATGTGAATCCTGCAACCCGGCCCGGTTTCGGCCCGGTTTTGCTGATCAATTTAACGAATTTCAGCCTTACCTGTGGCGGCGAATCAGGCATGGTCCGATTCGCGCACCGGATGATCGCCGCCCGCCGCCGTGCCAAAGGACAGTTCGCGGGCCGCCCGCAGCACCGCCTCGCTGATCGCGGGCAGGCGGGCATCGGTCATCCGCAGCACCGGCCCGGAGACCGAGATGCCCGCCGCCGCCTCGCCCACCGGATCGAAGATCGGCGCGGCAATGCAGCGCATGCCGGGTGTGCGTTCCTCATTGTCCAGCGAATAGCCGCGCAAGCGGATCGTCCCAAGATCGTCCAGCAGCGCCTGCCGGTCGCAGAGCGTCATCGGCGTGAACCGCTCAAGCACCATTTCATCCAGCACCATCTCGACCTCGCGTCGGGGCTTATGCGCCAGAAGCGCCTTGCCGATGCCCGAGGCATGCAGCGGCGAACGGGTGCCGGGCGGAAAGAAGGCGCGGATCGTCTCATGCGTTTCGGCCTGGCTCAGGAACAGGACCGCCTCGCCGTTCAGGATGCCCAGATTCGCCGTCTCGCCGGTGGCCTCCATCAGCCGGCGCAGCACCGGCCGCGCCCGCTCGACCAGGCCGGTGCGGCGCATGAAGGCCGAACCGTGGCGAAAGGCGGTCGGGCCGACATGCCAGGTCTGCGTCACCTCGTCGATTTCCGCCACGCCGCGCCCTTCCAGCGTGACCAGCACGCGATGCACCGTCGAGGGCGCCAGTGCCAGCCGCTGCGCGATCTCGGTCAGGGTGAGGCCGCTGGCCCCGGCGATCGCGTCCAGAACGTCCAGCGCCCGGTCCAGCGCCCGGACGCCACCGGAATCGCCGCTGCCCGATGCCCGGCCCCTGGGGCGGCCCCTTTTTCGTGGTTCGGACGACATTCAATAAAACCTTTCGATTGAGTTTCGTTTTCGTTGAAAATCGCTTTGGCATTGTGAAAAAGAGCATGCCACTGATTCACAATGAAAATACCTTATTTTTCCGCAGTTGCGAAATGTTTTTCAGAAAAATTGCGCCTCTGGACGACGCCCAGTAATCTGATCCACAAGAGCGGAGGTAAAGCTATGACAAGTCAGAATCCCATATTCATCCCCGGCCCGACCAACATCCCCGAAGAAATGCGCAAAGCCGTCGACATGCCGACCATCGACCACCGGTCGCCGGTCTTCGGCCGCATGCTGCATCCGGCGCTTGAGGGCGTGAAAAAAGTCCTGAAAAGCACGCAGGCACAGGTCTTTGTCTTCCCTTCGACCGGCACCGGCGGCTGGGAAACCGCGATCACCAACACCCTGTCGCCCGGCGACAAGGTTCTGGCCGCGCGCAACGGCATGTTCAGCCATCGCTGGATCGACATGTGCCAGCGCCACGCGCTTGACGTCACCTTCGTCGAGACGCCCTGGGGCGAAGGCGTCCCCGCCGACCGTTTCGAGGAAATCCTGACCGCCGACAAGGGTCACGAGATCCGCGTCGTCCTCGCCACGCATAACGAGACCGCGACCGGCGTCAAATCCGACATCGCCGCCGTCCGCCGCGCGCTGGATGCCGCCAAACACCCTGCCCTGCTGTTCGTCGATGGCGTGAGCTCGATCGGCTCGATGGATTTCCGCATGGACGAATGGGGCGTCGACATCGCCGTCACCGGCAGCCAGAAGGGCTTCATGCTGCCGCCGGGCCTGGCCATCGTCGGCTTTTCGCCCAAGGCCATGGAGGCGGTCGAGACCGCGCGCCTGCCGCGCACCTTCTTCGACATCCGCGACATGGCCACCGGCTATGCCCGCAACGGCTATCCCTATACGCCGCCGGTCGGGTTGATCAACGGGCTGAACCTGTCCTGCGAGCGCCTGCTGTCCGAGGGGCTGGAGAACGTCTTTGCCCGCCACAACCGCATTGCCAGCGGCGTGCGCGCGGCGGTCGGCGCATGGGGCCTCAAGCTCTGCGCCGTCCGGCCCGAGCTGTATTCCGACAGCGTCAGCGCAATCCGCGTGCCCGAAGGGTTCGATGCCAACCGCATCGTCAGCCACGCGCTGGAGACCTATGACATGGCCTTCGGCACCGGCCTGGGCGAGGTCGCCGGCAAGGTGTTCCGCATCGGCCATCTGGGCAGCCTGACCGACGCCATGGCGCTGTCTGGCATCTCGGTTGCGGAAATGGTCATGGCCGATCTGGGCCTGCCGATCAAGCTGGGCTCGGGCGTCGCCGCGGCGCAGGAACATTACCGCCAGACCGCCGCAGCCGCGCAGAAAAAAGCCGCGTGATGAAGGACGAGGCGATGTATATTCCCAGCTATCAGGACATGCTGGATGCGCATGAGCGGATCAAACCGCATATCCGGCGCACGCCGGTCCGCAGCTCGGATTACCTGAACGAGCTGACCGGCGCACAGCTGTTCTTCAAATGCGAAAACTTTCAGGAGCCGGGGGCCTTCAAGGTCCGCGGCGCCACCAATGCGGTCTTCGGCCTGGACGAGGCACAGGCCGCCAAGGGGGTTGCCACGCATTCCTCGGGCAACCATGCCTCCTGCCTCAGCTACGCAGCGATGCTGCGAGGCATTCCCTGCAACGTCGTCATGCCGCGCACCGCGCCGCAGGCCAAGAAGGACACCGTGCGCCGCTATGGCGGGGTGATCACCGAATGCGAGCCCTCCACCTCGTCGCGCGAGGAGACCTTTGCCAAGGTACAGGCGCAGACCGGCGGCGATTTCGTCCATCCCTATAACGATCCGCGCGTGATCGCGGGGCAAGGGACCTGCTCCAGAGAGCTCGTCGAGCAGACCGACGGGCTGGATATCGTGGTGGCGCCGATCGGCGGCGGCGGCATGATCTCGGGCACCTGCCTGACGCTGTCGACGCTGGCGCCGGAAACCAGGGTGATCGCGGCCGAGCCCGAACAGGCCGACGACGCCTATCGCAGCTTCAAGGCCGGTCATATCATCGCCGACGATGCGCCCAAGACCATCGCCGACGGGCTGCTGGTGCCGCTGAAGGATCTGACCTGGCATTTCGTCAAGAACCATGTCTCGGATATCCTGACCGCGTCCGAGCAGGAAATCATCGACGCGATGAAACTGGGCTGGAAGCATCTGCGCGTGGTGCTGGAACCCTCCAGCGCCGTGCCGCTGGCCACGATCCTGAAAAACCCCGAGATTTTCGCCGGCAAGCGGGTCGGCGTCATCATCACCGGCGGCAATGTCGATCTCGACAAGCTGCCCTGGAACTGAGGAGATTGCGATGAACGCGAAAACGGATTTCTCCGGCTACGAAGTCGGCTATGACATTCCCGCCCTGCCCGGCATGGACGAGAAAGACATCCAGACGCCCTGCCTGATCCTCGATCTGGACGCGCTGGAGCGCAACATCAAGAAGATGGGCGATTACGCCAAGGCCCATGGCATGCGCCACCGCAGCCATGGCAAGATGCACAAATCGGTCGATGTGCAGAAGCTGCAGGAAAGCTTGGGCGGTTCGGTCGGCGTCTGCTGTCAGAAGGTCTCCGAGGCCGAGGTGTTCGCCCGTGGCGGCATCAAGGACGTTCTGGTCACCAACGAGGTGCGCGATCTGGCCAAGATCGACCGCCTTGCCCGCCTGCCGAAAACCGGCGCGACCGTCACCGTCTGCGTCGATGACGTGGCCAATATCGCCGATCTGTCGGCCGCCGCGCAGAAGCATGGCACCGAACTGGGCATCTTTGTCGAGATAGACTGCGGCGCCGGGCGCTGCGGCGTCAAGACCGCAGAAGCCGTGGTGGAAATCGCCAAGGCCGCCGATGCCGCGCCGAACCTCAGCTTCAAGGGCATTCAGGCCTATCAGGGCGCCATGCAGCACATGGACAGCTATGACGACCGCAAGGCCAAGCTGGACGCCGCCATCGCCCAGGTGAAAGAGGCGGTGGACGCGCTGGAAGCCGTGGGGCTGAAGCCGGAATTCGTCTCGGGCGGCGGCACTGGGTCCTATTATTTCGAAAGCAATTCGGGCGTTTACAACGAATTGCAATGCGGCAGCTACGCCTTCATGGATGCCGATTACGGCCGCATCCATGACAAGGACGGCAAGCGCATCGACAAGGGCGAATGGGAAAACGCGCTGTTCATCCTGACCTCGGTCATGAGCCATGCCAAGCCGCATCTGGCGGTGGTCGATGCCGGTCTCAAGGCGCAGTCGGTCGATAGCGGCCTGCCCTTCATCTATGGCCGCGACGATGTGAAATACATCAAGTGCAGCGACGAACATGGCGTGGTCGAGGACAATGACGGCGTGCTCAAGGTCAACGAAAAGCTGCGTCTGGTGCCCGGCCATTGCGACCCGACCTGCAACGTGCACGACTGGTATGTCGGCGTTCGCAATGGCAAGGTCGAGACGGTCTGGCCGGTTTCCGCCCGCGGAAAGGCCTACTGATGTGGGTCGTCCCTGAAAAGGAAATCGCCGGGCTGATGACGCCCGAGGCGGCCTTCGACGCCATCGAGTCGGTCTTCGCCTCGATGGCCCGGCGGAAGGCCTATAACTTTCCCGTCGTGCGCGAGGCCATCGGTTATGAAGACGCGCTTTACGGCTTCAAGGGCGGGTTCGACGCGGCGGCCCTGACCCTGGGGCTGAAGGCGGGCGGCTACTGGCCGAACAACCAGAAGCACGGGATCATCAACCACCAGTCGACGGTGTTCCTGTTCGATCCCGATACCGGCCGCGTCGCGGCGGCGGTGGGCGGCAATCTGCTGACCGCGCTGCGCACGGCCGCGGCCAGCGCCGTGTCGATCAAGCATCTGGCGCCCAAGGGCGCCAGCGTGCTGGGCATGATCGGCGCCGGCCACCAGTCGGTGTTCCAGATGAAGGCGGCAGCAAGGGTCAACAAGTTCGAGCGCGTACTCGGATGGAACCCGCATCCCGAAATGCTGGGCCGGCTGGCCGATACCGCGGCCGAGCTGGGCCTGCCCTTCGAGGCCGTGGAACTGGACCGGCTGGGCGCCGAGGCCGATGTGATCATCGCGATCACATCGTCCTTTGCGCCGCTGCTCATGGACGGGCATGTCAAGGGCCCGACCCATATCGCCGCCATGGGGACCGACACCAAGGGCAAGCAGGAACTGGACCCGGCGCTGGTCGCGCGCGCCAGGCTGTTCACCGACGAGATCGCGCAATCGGTCAGCATCGGCGAGTACCAGCACGTCATTGCCGGGAATCTGGTCCAGCAGGACGCGATCGGAGAGCTGGGGGCCGTGGTCACCGGCGACAACCCGGGCCGCGAGGGCGACGAGGTGACGATCTTCGACGGCACCGGCGTCGGGCTGCAGGACCTCGCGGTCGCGGCCGCCGTGGTCGAATTGGCAAAACAGAAAGGGGTGGCGCAGCGGGTCGAAATCTGACCTAGCCACTCCCGTCCCGAATCAGGGAGGATAAGGACGGATGCAACCAACAGAAACACTTACCGAGGAACCGGGCGCTTTCGATCCGGTCGAGGAGCGTATTGCCGCCCCCCGGCTGCTTGCGCTCGGCTTCCAGCACGTTCTGGTGATGTATGCCGGCGCCATCGCCGTGCCGCTGATCGTCGGCCGAGCGCTGCAACTCGAACCCCAGGACGTGGCCTTCCTGATCTCGGCCGATCTTTTCGTCTGCGGCCTGGTTTCGGTCATCCAGTCGCTGGGCGTGACGCCCTGGTTCGGCGTCAGGCTGCCGGTGATGATGGGCGTGACCTTCGCCGCCGTCGGACCGATGGTGGCCATCGCCACCACCAATCCGGGCCAGGAAGGCGCCCGCATGCTGTTCGGCGCGATCATGGCGGCGGGCTTCATTTCCATCCTTCTGGCGCCGCTGGTCAGCCGGCTGCTGCGCTTTTTCCCCAGCGTGGTGACGGGCACGATCATCCTGGTGATCGGGGTCAGCCTGATGCCCGTGGGGATCAACTGGCTCTTCGGTCTGCCGGTCGGGCCGACCGCGCCGAAACTGGTCGATCCCGCGCAGCAGGCCTGGCTTGAGTCGGCCGTCGCGGCCGGGGGCGTGCCCGAAGGTGTCAGGCTGATGCCCACGGTCCTGAACCCGGAATATGCCTCGCTGTCGCGGATCGTCATCGGCGTCGTCGTGCTGACCACGATCCTGCTGATCGCGCGCTATGCCAAGGGGTTCTTTGCCAATACCGCGGTGCTGATCGGCATTATCGTCGGCGGCATCCTGGCCGCCCTCATGGGCATGATGCATTTCGGCAATATCGGCGAGGCGGCATGGTTCGCGCCGATCCTGCCGCTGCATTTCGGCGCTCCGATCTTCGACCCGGTGATGATCCTGACGATGCTGCTGGTGATGTTCGTGGTGATGATCGAATCCACCGGCATGTTTCTGGCGCTGAGCGAGCTTTGCGGCCGCAAGCTGACCCCCGGCGCGCTCAGCGCGGGGCTGCGCGTGGACGGGCTGGGTACGCTGATCGGCGGGCTTTTCAACACGTTCCCCTATAGCTCGTTTTCGCAAAACGTGGGCCTGGTCGGCGTGACCGGGGTGCGCTCGCGCTTTGTCTGCGTGACTGGCGGCTGCATCATGATCGTGCTGGGGCTGGTGCCCAAGATGGGCGCGCTGATCGAAAGCCTGCCCACCACCGTGCTGGGCGGCGCCGGGCTGGTGATGTTCGGCATGGTCGCCGCCACCGGCATCCGCATCCTCGCGACAGTGGACTTCAAGGGCAACAAGCACAACCTGTTCATCGTCGCGGTCTCCCTTGGCCTCGGCATGATCCCGGTGGTCGCGCCCGACTACAACCAGTGGCTGCCGAAATCGCTTTATACGCTGCTGCATTCCGGCATCCTGCTGGCGGCGATCTCGGCCCTGCTGCTGAACTGGTTCTTCAACGGCGCGCCGCATGCGACCGAAGACGAACTGCGCGAGGCCGCGCAGGCCGCCGAGGCGCATTGATGACCCGCCCGCCGATCCGCGCGTCCCGCTCTGCCCTTCCCGGCGACGAGCGGCGCCGCGCGGCCAGGGGCGGACATATCCCGGTCGATGGCGGGCTGATCCCCGCCATCACCGCCGGCCCTCCGGCGCCCGCTGGCCGGCCGCTTTTCCAGAACACCCGCCTGTTCGCCGACAGGAGCGTCGCGCCGGTCCCGGCCTGACGATTGACCAGACAAGGAGCCCGCATGCCCGGCTATCTCACCACCCATGTTCTCGACACCGCCAATGGCAGCCCCGCCCAGGGCATGAAGATCGAGCTCTTTCGCCTCGATGGCGAGCGCCGCCTGATCGCGGAGACGGTCACCAATCATGACGGCCGCACCGACACGCATATCCTGCCGGAATCCCGGTTCGAAACCGGCGAATACGAGCTGCTCTTTCATGTCGGCGCCTGGCTCGACGCCCAGGGGCACGAGGCCGCCAGCCCGCGCTTCCTCGACACGGTGCCGCTGCGCTTCGGCATGTCCGAAGAGGACCACTACCATGTGCCGCTGCTCATCTCCCCCTATGGCTATTCGACCTATCGCGGCAGTTGAGCGCCGCTTTCTTCTTCACCCAAATATCCTGGGGAGTCCGCCGCCCCGGCGGCGGGCGGGGCAAAGCCCCAACCTTCCCGGGAGCGGATCGAAACAGCTGTCGCGCGCCCTGCCCGAGTGAAAAGACTTTCAACGAATCTTTAACACAGCAAGGGCAATCCCGTGAATAGTCCTGACCCGCCCGCCGCGCTAGAATTTCTCCAGCTAGATTAGGAGTCCAAGTATGTCCGATTTCGCCGTCATCTGGGATTGGCTCGCCTTTGCCATCCGCTGGACGCACGTCATCACAGCCATCTGCTGGATCGGCTCGTCCTTCTATTTCGTTGCCCTCGATCTCGGTCTGCGAAAAGTGCCTGGACTGCCGAAAGGCGCGCATGGCGAGGAATGGCAGGTCCATGGCGGCGGCTTCTACCATATTCAGAAATATCTGGTGGCGCCCGAACGCATGCCCGAACACCTGATCTGGTTCAAATGGGAAAGCTACATGACCTGGATCTCGGGGGCGGCGCTTCTGATGGTCACCTATTGGGTCGGCTCGGAGCTGTTCCTGATCGACCCCGCCAAGATGGACCTCGCCCCCTGGCAGGCGATCCTGATCTCGGCCGGTTCGCTGTCGATCGGCTGGCTGGTCTATACCAACCTGTGCAAGTCGAAACTGGGCGAAACGCCGACGCTGCTGATGCTGCTGCTGTTCATCCTGCTGATCGTGATGGGCTGGGGCTACAATCAGGTATTCACCGGCCGCGCGGTGATGCTGCATCTGGGCGCCTTTACCGCGACCATCATGACGGCCAACGTGTTCTTCATCATCATGCCCAACCAGCGCATCGTGGTGGCCGATCTCAAGGCCGGGCGCCCGGCGGATCCGAAATACGGCAAGATCGCCAAGCTGCGCTCGACCCATAACAACTACCTGACGCTGCCGGTCGTCTTCCTGATGCTGTCGAACCATTACCCGCTGGCCTTTGCCAATGATTACAACTGGGTGATCGCGGGGCTGATCTTCCTGATGGGCGTGACCATCCGGCACTTCTTCAACACCATGCATGCCACCGGCCGCAACCTGTGGTGGACATGGGCGGTGACGGTGCTGCTGTTCATCATCGTCATGTGGGTCTCGACCGCGCCGATGCTGCGCCAGACGGTCGAGGAGTCCGAGGCCCGCGTGCTGACGCCGACCCAGCAGGCCATGCTCGACACGCCCGGCTGGGACGACGCCTATAACGCCGTCCTGGGCCGCTGCTCGATGTGCCATGCGCGCGAGCCGGGCTATGAGGGCATCGCGACCGCGCCCAAGGGCGTGCTGCTGGAGACGCCCGACGACATCACCCGCGCCGCGCGCGAGATCTTTCTGCAGGCCGGCGTGACCGATGCCATGCCGCCCGCGAATGTCAGCTTCATGGAGCCGCAGGAACGCCAGGCGATCATCGACTGGTATCGCGCCCTGCCCAAGACATTCGCGATGAACTAGGCAGTTTCCCTTGGCCGCCGGATCGGCTAGCCCTGATCCGGACAGGCGCTTTGGGGGAACGGACGATGGATCAGGGTAACGGCTGGGACGATTCCGCCGAGGCCTGGATTGCCGATATGGGCGACAAGGGCGATTTCGCGCGCCGCCATGTCCTTGATGCGCCGATGCTGGAACGCGTCCGCCGCAAGCATTTCCGCCACGCCCTGGATGTCGGCTGCGGCGAGGGGCGCTTCAGCCGCATGCTTGCCGCCGAAGGCCTTGCAACCACCGGCATCGACCCCACGAGGCGGCTTCTGGATGTGGCCCGCCAGCGCCATCCCGAAGGGCGCTATATCGAGGCCCGCGCCGAATCCCTGCCCCTCGATACCGCCAGCTTCGATCTGGTCGTCAGCTACCTCTCGCTGATCGATATCGACGATTTCCGGACCGCCATCGCCGAGATGACCCGCGTGCTGCGTCCCGGCGGCAGCCTGCTGATCGCGAATCTCAACTCGTTCTGCACCGCCGGGCGCTGGAACGCCGAGGGTCAGGCCGCCAGCGGCTACCTGATCGACAATTATCTGGATGCGCGCGCGGAATGGGTCAGCTGGCGCGGCATGCTGATCCGCAACTGGCACCGGCCGCTCTCTGCCTATATGCAGGCGCTGCTGGAATGCGGGCTGCGGCTGACCCATTTCGACGAACCCCGGCCCCGGGGCGGCAATCCCGACGAGGTCGCGCGCTATCGCCGGGTGCCCTATCTGCATATCATGGAATGGGTCCGGGCCTGACGGCTCAGACAAAGATCCCGCGCACCTCGCGCGCGATATATTCCGCGAACAGCCGCACCTTGGGGTCCTGCAGGCGCCGGTGCGGGGTCAGCGCGCCGAATTGCGACGGCACCGGCGGCGTATCGGGCAGCACCTCGACCAGCTTGCCCGAGGCCAGATGCTCGGCCACCTCATAACGCGGGCGGTTGACGATGCCCCTGCCGTCCAGCGCCCAATCGGTCAGCACATCGCCGTCATCGGCATCGTATTTGCCGTTGACCAGCAGTTTCTGCGGCCCGTCTGGCGTGTCCACGACCCAGTAATATTCCGGGCTGCGCGGATAGCGCAGCAGCAGGCAGTTATGCTCGGACAGATCCTCCAGACGCTTGGGATGGCCGTGTTCGGCCAGATAGCCGGGCGTCGCGACGAGCGCGCGGCGGCATTCCGCGATCCGCCGCCATTTCAACGCCGAGTCCTGCGGCTCGCCCAGAAACAGTGCCAGGTCGATCCCGTCGGCGATGATGTCGACATTGCGATCCGACAGCCGCAGCCGCAGTTCGACCCCCGGATATTCGTCGCAGAATTTCGGCACCAGCGGCGCGATCAGCCGCCGCCCCAGACCCAGCGGTGCGGTAATCCGCAAGGCACCGTGCGGGCTGCCGGAAAAACCCGAAACGACGGCCTCGGCCTCGTTCAGCGTCTCGATCACGCGGCGCGCATTCTCGTAAAAGGCCCGCCCCACCTCGGTCGGGACCAGCTTGCGGGTGGTCCGGTTCAGCAGCCGCACGCCAAAGCGCGTCTCAAGCTCCTTGATCCGGTTCGAGGCGACGGCCGGAGACATGCGCAGGTCGCGCCCGCCCGAGGTGATCGAGCCCAGTTCGACCACGCGCACGAAGACCCGCAGACTTTCAAGATATGGCACAAAGCCCCCCGGTATTTTTCAACGTATCCTGAAAAGTCTTATGCCCATTCGATGATTTCGCAAAATAATTTTCGGGTTTAGGTTATTCTGTACCCAGCCATGCGAGCGAGGAGCGAATGGCCCAAGAACTAAGCTTTCTGCTGAATGAGACCGAGATTCACCTGACCGAGGTGGGTTCGCGCGACACTCTTCTGGATTTCCTGCGACTGAACCGCCGCCTGACCGGCACCAAGGAAGGTTGCGCCGAAGGCGATTGCGGCGCCTGCACGGTGCTGATCGGCCGGCTGCTTGACGGTCGCCTGCATTATGAACCGATCAACGCCTGCATCCGCTTCCTGGCCTCGTGCCATGGCTGCCATGTGGTCACGGTCGAGCACCTGCGTGGCGCCGATGGCGGCCTGCATCCGGTGCAGGCCGCAATGGTCGAACATCACGGCAGCCAGTGCGGTTTCTGCACGCCCGGCTTCGTCATGGCGCTGTACGGGTTGTGGATGCAGAACCCGCGCCCCGATATCGGCGCGATCGAAACCGCGCTGCAGGGCAATCTGTGCCGCTGCACCGGTTATGAGCCGATCGTTAAGGCCGCCTTTGCCGCCAGCGAGGCGGGCGGACAGAACATGGATGCGCTGAATGTCGAGCGCGAGCGGGTGACCGCCTGGCTGGCCGCCATCCCCAAGACCCGGGTCGATGTCGCGCGCGGCGACGACCGTGCCATCCTGCCCGCCGATGCCGCCGATCTGGCGCAGGTGCTGGCCGAACACCCAAAGGCGACCATCGTCGCCGGCGCCACCGATGTCGGGCTGTGGGTGACGAAATTCCTGCGCAACATATCGCCGGCCGTATTCATCGGCCATCTGGGCGACCTCAAGAAGATCGAGCTCGACCGGGACCAGATCACCATCGGCGCCGGCGTCACCTATAGCGAGTTCGAGCCCTTCGTGCTGCAGCATTTCCCCGAGGCGCTGGATTACTGGCAGCGCATCGGCGGCTGGCAGGTCCGCAACGCGGGCACCATCGGCGGCAATGTCGCCAATGGCTCGCCAATCGGCGAGACGCCGCCCCTGCTGATCGCGCTTGGCGCCACGATGACCCTGCGCAGCACCGGCGGCACCCGCGAACTGCCGGTCGAGGATTACTTTATCGCCTATGGCAAGCAGGACCGCCGCCCCGATGAATTCGTCGAAAGCATCACCGTGCCGCTGAAGGGCCAGGCGCGGATCGCCGCCTACAAGGTCAGCAAGCGCCACCACGCCGATATCACCGCCTCGGCCGCCGCCTTCCGGGTGGAAACCGACGGCACCACGATCATCGACGCGCGCGTGGCCTTTGGCGGCATGGCCGCGACCCCGAAACGCGCCGCCAATGCCGAGGCGGCGCTGAATGGCCAGCCCTTCGCCGCCGAAACCTTCGAGGCCGCAGCCCGCGCCGTGGCGAACGACTTTCAGCCGCTCAGCGACTGGCGCGCTTCGGCCGAATATCGTCAGCAACTCGCCGCGAATTTCTTCCGCCGCTTCTGGCTCGAGCAATCCGGCGGCGACCACCGCCTGAGGAGGGTAGAATGAAACAGGACGTCACCATCAAGGGCGCCGCGCATACGCCGATCATTCACGATTCCGCAATCAAGCATGTCACCGGCCAGGCCGATTACACCGATGATATCGTCGAACCGACCGGAACCCTGCATGCCTATCTGGGCCTGTCCACGGTCGCCCATGGTCGAATCAGATCCATCGATCTGGAGGCCGTGCGCAAGGCCCCCGGCGTGCATCTGGTGCTGACCGCCGAGGATATTCCGGGCGTCAACGACATCTGCCCCAACGGCCTGAACGACGAGCCGCTGCTGGCAAGCTCCGAGGTCCAGTTCCACGGCCAGCCGATCTTTGCCGTCATCGCCGAGACCCGCGATCTGGCCCGCCGCGCCTGCCAATTGGCCCGGATCGAATACGAGGAACTGCCCCACGTCCTCGACGCCATTTCGGCCCGCGATGCCGGCATGCCCTATGTCGTCACGCCGCTGAAGCTCGCCCGTGGCGACATGTCCGAGCTCGAGCGCGCCCCGCGCCGCATCGAGGGGCGGCTGACCGTCGGCGGACAGGAGCATTTCTACCTGGAAAGCCAGGTCGCCTTTGCCATTCCCGGCGAGGATGACGAGGTCACGATCAATGTCTCGACCCAGCACCCTTCCGAGGTCCAGCACATGGTGGCCCATGTGCTTGGCGTGCCCTCGAACGCGGTGGTGGTGAACGTGCGGCGCATGGGCGGCGGTTTCGGCGGCAAGGAATCGCAGATGAACCCGTTTGCCTGCGTCGCGGCGGTTGCCGCCAAGCGCCTGCGCCGCGCGGTCAAGCTGCGTCCCGATCGCGACGACGATTTCGCCATTACCGGCAAGCGCCACGACTTCGTCATCGACTATCGGTTCGGCTATGACGATGACGGCCGGATCCTTGCGGTCGATGCCGATTTCTACGCCCGCTGCGGCTTTTCCTCGGACCTGTCGGGGCCGGTGACGGACCGGGCGCTGTTCCATGCCGACAATGCCTATTACTACCCGGCGGTCGAATTGCGCAGCCATCCGCTGAAGACCAACACCTGCTCGAACACCGCGTTTCGCGGCTTTGGCGGCCCGCAGGGTGTGGTGATGGCCGAACGCGTGGTCGAGGATATCGCCTATGCGCTTGGCCGCGATCCGCTGGAGATCCGCAAGCTGAACCTGTACCGGAACGGCCAGCTGACCCCCTATCACCAGGAGGTCGAGGACCAGATCCTGCCGCGCATCTTCGAGGAACTGGAAGCCAGCAGCGACTACCACGCCCGCCGTCAGGCCGTGCTGGATCACAATGCCCGCGCCCGGGAACGGGGCGACGCGATCCGCAAGGGCATCGCGCTGACGCCGGTCAAGTTCGGCATCAGCTTCACCAAGACCTCGTATAACCAGGCCGGTTCGCTGATCCATATCTATGCCGATGGCTCGATTCACCTGAACCATGGCGGCACCGAGATGGGCCAGGGGCTGAACACCAAGGTGGCGCAGGTCGCGGCCGAGGCGCTTGGCGTCCATATCGACCGCATCAAGATCACCAAGACGACCACGGAAAAGGTCCCGAACACCTCGGCCACGGCGGCCTCGTCGGGATCGGACCTGAACGGCATGGCGGCGCTGGACGGCTGCCGGCAACTGGTGAAACGCCTGACCGCCTATGCCGCCCAGGCCCATGGCGTGCCGCCCGAAACCGTCAGCATCGGTGAAACGGTGCGCATCGGCACCAAGGCCATGCCCTTCGAGGAATTCATCCAGGCCGCCTATCTGGCGCGGGTGCAGCTGTCCGCCGCCGGCTTCTACAAGACGCCCAAGATCCACTGGAACCGGGATACCGGACAGGGCCGGCCGTTCTATTACTTTGCCTATGGCGCGGCCTGTTCCGAGGTCTCGGTGGATACGCTGACCGGCGAATATGTGATCGAGCGCTCCGATGTGCTGCACGATGTCGGCCGGTCGCTGAACCCGGCGATCGACAAGGGCCAGGTTGAGGGCGCCTTTGTCCAGGGCACCGGCTGGCTGACCTCCGAGGAACTCTGGTGGGACGACAAGGGCCGGCTGCGCACCCACGCGCCGTCGACCTACAAGATCCCGCTGGCCTCGGACCGGCCCAGGATCTTCAACGTCAAGCTGGCCGACTGGTCGGTGAACCGCGAGAACACGATCAAGCGGTCCAAGGCCGTGGGCGAGCCGCCCTTCATGCTGGGCATCTCGGTGTATCAGGCGCTGAACATGGCCGTGGCCTCGTTCAACGACTATCGCGAGAATCCGCGAATCGACGCGCCTGCAACCCCGGAACGCGTGCTCATGGCCATTGAAAAGCTGCGGTGATGATCCGTGTCACCATCACCCGAACGCGCGGCTCGTCGCCGCGCGAGACCGGCGCCACGATGTTCGTCACGGCCGATGAACTCAGCGGCACGATCGGCGGCGGGCAGCTGGAATACATGGCCATCGACCGCGCCCGCCAGATGCTGCGACTGGGCGAGGACGCGGCCGATATGGACATCCCGCTGGGGCCCGAGATCGGCCAGTGCTGCGGCGGCCGGGTCGAGCTTGCCTTGACCCGGGTCGAGCAGACCCCGGTGCCGCCCGAGCATCCGCAGGTGCTGATCTTCGGGGCCGGCCATGTCGGGCGGGCGCTGGCCCGCGCGCTGGCCCTGTTGCCGCTGCGCCCGGTGCTGATCGACCAGCGCAGCGACGAGTTGGCCCGCGCCAGCGGCGAGACCCGCCTGACGCCCCTGCCCGAGGCGGAGATTCGCAACGCCCCCTATGGCAGTTCCTATGTCGTGCTGACCCATGACCATGCGCTGGATTTCCTGCTGGTGGCCGAGGCGCTTCGCCGGCTGGACGCCCCCTATATCGGCATGATCGGCAGCCATACGAAACTGGTCCAGTTCCGCCGCTTCGCCCGCGCGCAGGGACTGGACACGGATCGCCTGACCTGCCCGATCGGCGCCGCCTATTCGCGTGACAAGCGCCCCGAGGTCATCGCCGCCTTCACCGCCGCCGAACTGATCGGCCGGCTTACCCAGACCACATCCTGCAAGAAACGGCACCCATGCGACAGTTGATCCGGGGGCGCACGCTCTCATTCCACGCCGATCCCAACGACACTGACGACGCCTACAGCTATCACGAGGACGGCGCGATCATCCTCGACGGCGGCAAGATCGCGGCCATCGGCGACTATGCCGCGCTGCGCGCGCCGGATTTGCCGGAAACCGACCACCGCCCGCATCTGATCATGCCCGGCTTCATCGACACGCATCTGCATTTCCCGCAGGTGCAGGTGATCGCCAGCTGGGGCGCGCAGCTTCTGGACTGGCTCAACACCTATACCTTCCCCGAAGAAGCCAGATTCGCCGATCAGGGTCATGCCCCCGCCATGGCGGAAAAATTCCTCGACCTGCTGCTGGCGCATGGCACGACCACCGCGGTCGCCTTCTGCTCGGTGCATCCGCAATCGGCCGAGGCGCTGTTTTCCGCCGCCCATGCCCGCAACATGGCGATGGTCGCCGGCAAGGTGATGATGGACCGCAACGCGCCCGAAGCGGTGCTCGACACACCGCAGCGGGGCTATGACGACAGCAAGCGGCTGATCGAGACATGGCACGGCAAGGGCCGTCAGAATTACGCGATCACGCCGCGCTTCGCGATCACCTCGACGCCCGAGCAGATGGAGATGACCGGCCAGCTAGTCCGGGAATATCCCGATTGCCATATCCAGACCCATCTGAGCGAAAATCGCGACGAGATCGCCTTTACCCTAAGCCTCTATCCGCAGGCGCGCGACTATCTGGACATCTACGAGAGCTATGGCCTTCTGTCCGATAAGCTGCTGCTGGGCCATTCCATCCACCTCGAAGAGCGCGAGATCGCCCGCATGGCCGAAACCGGCAGCCGGGCGGTGTTCTGCCCCACCTCGAACCTGTTCCTGGGATCGGGCCTGTTCGACGAGGCCGGGCTGCGCGCCGCCGGCGTCACCTGCGGCATCGCCACCGATATCGGCGGCGGCACCAGCTATTCCATGCTGCAGACCCTGAACGAGGGCTACAAGATCCTGCAGCTTCGCGGCCAGAAACTGCACCCCTACGCGGCCTTTCACTGGGTCACGCGCGGCAATGCCATTGCCCTGGGGATGCAGGACCGGATCGGCACGCTCGATGTCGGCACCGATGCCGATCTGGTGGTGCTCGACAGCCGCGCCACGCCCGCCATGGCGCTGCGGATGGCGCGCGCCGAGACGCTTGCCGAGGAACTGTTCATCCTGCAGATCATGGGCGACGACCGCGCCATTGCCCAGACCTATGTCGCCGGTCAGGCGATGCTCGACTGACCCGGACCTCCCTCCGTGGCAGCGCACCCGCCTGTACGCGCAGGCGGGTGTTCGCGTCCGGGCATATGCCGGCTTTCGCGGCAGGGCGGCGATCAGCCGGCCAGCAGCGCGGCATTGCCACCGGCGGCGGTGGTATCGACGCAAAGATGGCGCTCATGCGCGACATGCGCCTGATCGGGTGCGGCACAGATCAGCGGCAGGATCGGCCCCTGACGTGCGGCCAACGCCCTTGCATAGGCGCGGCCGAGATCCGCTCCGCCCCACCAGATCACGCCCGAGATGCCGGTGATTTCGGTCAGGGCATCCGGGGCCAGACGGCCGTCCGCGACAAGCGCCCGACCGCCAAGCGCCCGCACCGCTTCGGCCTGCGCCGCGGCGGCCTTGGGACCCGGGCCAAGACATAGCAGCGGCGGGCGGCTGATCACGACCAGCCGGTTCAGCTCGCCCGTCGGTCCGGGCATCATCCGTTCGGCGATCGGTGCCCGTGCCTCTGCCGGGCGTCGGGCCAGCGCGCCCATATCCGCGTCGCGTTCCCATTCCGTGCCGGCCGGCACCGGCGCGGGTGCGAAAAAGCGCGGCAGGTAGAAGGGCCCGCCGGCCTTGGGTCCGGTTCCCGAAAGCCCCTCGCCGCCAAAGGGCTGGCTGCCGACCACCGCGCCGATCTGGTTGCGGTTGACGTAAAGATTGCCGGCATGGATCGCCTCGGTCACCTCCTGCACGCGGGAATCGATCCGCGTATGCAGGCCGAAGGTCAGCCCGTAGCCGCGGGCATTGATATCGGCGATCACCTGCTCCAGCCGGTCGGCGCGGAAGGTCGCGACATGCAGGACCGGGCCGAATATCTCGCGCTCCATCTCCTCGATGCCGTTGACCTTCATCAGCACGGGGGCGATGAAATGGCCCTTGCGGGGCGCCCAGACACGATGCAGGACGCGGGCGGCGTTTGCCTCGGTATAGCTGTCGATGCCGTCACGGGCCTCGGCGTCGATCACCGGGCCGACATCGGTCGAAAGATGCCAGGGGTCGCCCACGCGAAGCTCATCCATCGCGCCCTTGATCATCGCGATCAGATGCGGCGCGATATCCTCCTGAACGTAAAGGCAGCGCAGCGCCGAACAGCGCTGCCCGGCCGAGCGGAAGCTGGAGGCGACGATGTCGCGCACCGCCTGTTCCGGCAGCGCGGTGGAATCGACGATCATCGCGTTCAGCCCGCCGGTTTCTGCGATCAGCGGCGTGCCCGGCGCCATATGCGCGGCCATGGCGCCGGCGATGATCTGCGCGGTCTCGGTCGAGCCGGTAAAGACCACGCCATTGATACGCGCATCCGAGGTCAGCGCCGCGCCGACCGTGCCCCCCTGCCCCGGCAGCAGTTGCAGCGCATGGGCCGGCACCCCGGCCTGATGCAAGAGACGCACGGCAATGGCGGCGACCAGCGGCGTCTGCTCGGCCGGTTTGGCCAGCACCGCATTGCCGGCCATCAGCGCCGCCGCGATCTGGCCGGTAAAGATCGCCAGAGGAAAGTTCCACGGGCTGATCGCGGTAATGATCCCGCGCGGCGCGGCCGTGGCCTCTTCGCCCTCGGCGGCGTAATAGCGCAGGAAATCCACGGCTTCGCGCACTTCGCCCACGCAATCGGGCAGGATCTTCCCGGCCTCGCGCGCCAGCGTGGCAAAGATCGGGCCGTAATTCTCCTCGTAGAGATCGGCGGCGCGGCGCAGCACCTCGGCACGCTCGGCGGCCGGAGCGTCCCAGATACGTGCGTCCTCGATGGCGCGGGAAACGGTTTCGCTGTCGGCTTCGAGCACATGGGCGACCTCGTCGCCGCTTGCCGGGTTCAGCACCGGAACGCGGGTGCCGGTGGCCGGACGGACGGTCAGCGGCTCCGCGTCGGGAATATCGCAGGCGCGGGCGGCCTCGATCCGGGCCAGCGTGGCCTCGTCGGAGAGGTCATGGCCCTGCGAATTGCGCCGCCCTTCGCCAAAGATCGCATCGGGCGCGACCAGACCGGCGGGGGCCTGCGCATCGGCCAGCGCCTCGAACGGGTCGCGGGCGACCTCTTCGGGGCTGACCGATTCATCGACGATCTGATGCACAAAGGACGAGTTCGCGCCATTTTCCAGCAAGCGCCGCACCAGATAGGCCAGCAGGTCGCGATGCGCGCCGACCGGGGCATAGATCCGGCAGCGGCCGTTATGATCCTTGATGACGATATCGTGCAGCCGCTCGCCCATGCCATGCAGGCGCTGGAACTCAAAGGAGATATCCCCGGTCATTTCCAGAATCGCGGCCACCGTCTGGGCGTTGTGCGTGGCGAATTGCGGATAGATGCGGTCTGCGTAACCGATCAGCTTGCGGGCATTGGCGATATAGCTGACATCGGTCGCGACCTTGCTGGTGAACAGCGCAAAGCCCGGCAGCCCCTCGACCTGGGCGCGCTTGATCTCGGTGTCCCAATAGGCGCCCTTGACCAGCCGCACCATGATCCTGCGGTCCAGCCGCGTGGCCAGATCGTAAAGCCAGTCGAGCGTCTGGCCCGCGCGCTTGCCGTAAGCCTGCACGACCACGCCGAACCCGTCCCAGCCGGCCAGCGAGGGATCGGACAGCACCGCCTCGATCACCTTGAGCGAGATGACCAGCCGGTCCTGTTCCTCGGCGTCGATATTCATGCCCATGCCGGCCGCCTTGGCCTGCCGCGCCAGCGCCAGCACCACCGGCACCAGCTCGGCCATGACGCGCTTTTCCTGCGCCACCTCATAGCGGGGATGCAGCGCCGACAGCTTGATCGAGATGCCCGGATTCATCTCGACCGAGCCCTTGTCGCAGGCTTTCGCGATGGCGGCGATGGCGTCGGAATAATCGCGGGCATAGCGCGCGGCGTCCGCGCCGGTCATCGCCGCCTCGCCCAGCATGTCATAGCTGTAGGTAAAGCCCCGAGCCTCTTCCGTTTTCGCGCGGTCGAGCGCCTTCTGAATGGTCTCGCCCAGCACGAACTGACGGCCCATTTCCTTCATGACGCGGCCGACGGCGGTGCGGATCACCGGCTCGCCCAGCCGCCGGATCGCGCCGCGTAGCGTGCCGGCGATGCCGCCCTGATCGTCGTCCAGCACCTTGCCGGTCAGCATCAATGCCCAGGTCGAGGCATTGACCAGCGACGAGGACGCCTCGCCCAGGTGCCTGCCCCAGTCCGAGGGCGCGATCTTGTCCTCGATCAGCGCGTCGATGGTGCCCCGGTCGGGCACGCGCAGCATCGCCTCGGCCAGGCACATCAGGGCGACGCCCTCGCGTGTGGACAGCCCGTATTCGGACAGGAAATGCTCCATCAGCGTGGGCTTCGCCTCGCTGCGGATGCGGCGCACCAGATCGGCGGCGCGGGCAGTGATGGCGGCACGCGCCCCGGCGTCCAGCGCGGCCTCGGCCACCAGACGGTCGAGCAGCGCGGCCTCGGACTGGAATTTCGCATCGGGGCCGAGGGCGGCAAGGGTGCTGTCGGGCATGGGAATCTCCTCCGGTCTGGCATCCGTCATAGCCGGAACGCCGTGGACCATGTGACCATAATATGCCAAAATCCTAGACCAACATAACAAAAATTGCGGGAATACCGAACCATGGAAGATATCCTGGACAGCACCAACCGGAAAATCCTGCATGAGCTTGCCACCAATGCCCGGATTCCGATCACCGAACTGGCGCGCAAGGTCGGCCTGTCCAAGACGCCCGTCGCCCTGCGCATCAAGCAGATGGAGCAGATCGGCCTGATCACCGGCTATCGCGCCATCCTGTCGCCGCTGAAGCTGGGCCTGACCCATGTCACCTATATCGAGGTGCGGCTTTCCGACACGCGGCAGAAGGCGCTGGAGGAATTCAACGCCGCCGTCCGCGCCATCCCCGATATCGAGGAATGCTACATGATCGCCGGCGGCTTCGACTATCTGCTCAAGGTGCGCTCTCGCGACATGACGGATTTCCGCCGTATCATGGCCGAAAGCATCTCGGCGCTGCCCTATATCCATGCGACCAGCAGCTATGTCTCGATGGAGGCGGTGGTCGAACAGCACTGGACCGCGTCCTGAGCGATCGGCCAGCGAAATATCGCCGAACATAACGGTTCAGAGAAAACCCGCCTTCCCGGCAGGCGCGGGCAGTCGTGACCTGTACTTTCAGCAGTATGGGCAACGCGTTATTGCTTTTCCGTCGGGTAATATTACAGTTTTATAGAGGTTAATTTTATTCAACTTTAACGAGTCGTTATCGTGCCAGAACCGTCCCGGCCCGAGGGCGTGACCGCCGCAAACATGATCTTCGTCTCGCATGAGGACGATGACATCCTGTTCATGAACCAGCAGATCGGGGCCGCCCTGTCGCGGGGCGAGCCGCTGACCACGGTCTTTGTCACCGCCGGCGATGCCGGGCGCGACGCGGCCTACTGGCTGGGCCGCGAGGATGGCGCGCGCGCCGCCTATTCGGTCTATACCGGCCGCTCGGACTGGGTGACCGAAACGGTCGAAATCGATATCGGCGACAGCAATTTCAGCATCGCCAGCAGCTATCTGGCCAGCCAGCCGGACGTGCGGCTGTATTTCCTGCGCGCGCCGGACGGGTTTCGCTTCGGGGCCGGGTCCGAGCGCTATGGCAATGACAGCCTGGAGCGGCTCTGGACCGGCGCCATCGACGAGATGCAGACCGTCGACGGCGCCAACAGCTATTCCCGCGCCGAACTGGTCGCGGTGATGCAGCAGCTGATGCAGATCCACCAGCCCAGCGATATTCTGGTCCAGGATCATGTGAGCCTGCTGTCGGGCATCGAGCACAGCGATCATCGCCATGCCTCGCTGTTCGCCAGCCTTGCCGGGCAGGGCTATGACGGCGAGCACAGCCTTGCGGCCTATGTCGGCTATGGCACGCGGCTGCTGGCGGCCAACCTGCCCGATGACGGGCTGATGGATCTGTATTTCCGCGCCTTCGAGGCTTACGGCGTGCATGACCCCGCAGTCTGGACCGGCACGGCCGCGGATGGCAGCCCGATCTTCGGGCCCAGCTATTACGACTGGATGCAGCGTGAATATCGGGTCTCGGATATCGCGGAACTGTGGAGCCTCGACTTCGACAGTTCCAGCGGCTGGCGCGCCAGCCGGCATGTGCGCGACCTGGCCGATACCGATGGCGACGGTCGCGCGGATGTGGTTGGTTTCGGCGCGCGCAGCGTTCTGGTGGCCACGGCGGGCACAGCCTATTTCGGCAATGCCGCGATATGGGCCGAGGATTACAACTGGAGCACCGGCTGGCGCGTCGCGCATCACGATCGCGAAATGGGTGATGTCAATGGCGACGGGCGCGCCGATATCGTTGCTTTCGGCGACCCGGGCGCCCTTGTCGCGCTGTCCGACGGCAGCGGCTTTCAGGATGGCGGGCTGTGGATCGGAAATTTCGGCTACCGTGCCGGCGGATGGCGGGTCAACCGCCATGAACGCGAACTGGCCGATGTCAATGGCGACGGCATGGACGATGTGGTCGGCTTTGGCCAGAACGGCATCTGGGTCAGCCTGTCCAGCGGCACCGCTCTGGGCCGGCTGGCGGAATGGTCGGATGATTTCGGGTTTCGGGACGGCTGGCGCGTCGCGCGCCATGTCCGCCTCGCGGGTGATGTCGATGGCGACGGACGCGCCGATATCTTGGCCTTCGGCGACAACGCGGTCTTCGTTGCGCTGTCCGAGGGCGACGGCTTTGCCACGGGCGCGCGCTGGAGCGGCGATTTCGGCGCATTGTCCGGCGGCTGGCGCAATGACCGCCATATCCGCACGCTGGCCGATGTCAATGGCGACGGGCGCGACGATCTGGTCGGCTTTGGCGAGGGGGGCGTCCATGTCGCGCTGTCCGATGGCACGGGCTTCCTACCCTCCGAACAGTGGTCGGGGGATTTCGGATATCTCGACGGCTGGCTGGTCGGCAGCCACGAACGCCGGCTCGCCGATGTCAATGGCGACGGGCTGGCCGATATCGTGGCCTTCGGGGACGATGCGACCGTCGTCGCGCTGTCGACCGGCAGCGGCTTCGTGGCCCCCGCCTATCCCGACGAATTCCTGTTCTGACGCGCATCTTTCCATGGCGTCGCCCATGCCGCCCGGATAAAGCGGCAACAGGAGGACGCGGATGGATTTCAAATGGCTCGAGGATTTCCTGACCCTGGCCGAGACGCACAGCTTCTCGCGATCGGCCGAGCTGCGCGGCGTCACGCAAAGCGCCTTCAGCCGCCGCATCCGCGCGCTTGAGGAATGGCTGGGCACCGATCTTCTGTCCCGCGAAAGCTATCCCGTCACCCTGACCCCCGAGGGCGTGCTGTTTCGCGAAACCGCCGAGGAAACCGTGCGCATGATCCATGCCCGGCGGGCCGAGTTTCGTGACCATGCGCGCAACCATGGCGGCGAGATTTCCTTTCTGTCGCTGCACAGCCTGACGGTGACCTTCCTGCCCGGCTGGCTGATGCGGCTGAAATCGGTCGCCGGCCAGATGACCAGCCGCGTGAAACCGGAAAATTTCGACCGCTGCATCGCCTCGCTGACCGAAGGCGGCTATGACTTCTTTCTGACCTATGCCCATCCGCAGGTGAATATCCCGCTGGACCCGGCGGGCTATCCGCATCTGACCGTCGGCCAGGACAGCCTCGTCGCTGTCGCCCGCCCCGGCTGGCCCGAGGAATGGAAGACCGAGGGCATGCCGATGCTGAAATATTCCCGCGGCTCGTTCCTGAACGCCATGGCCCGGATCGCGCTGGCCCGGCCCGGCGCGCCGAAAACCTATGTCGCCCATACCGACGAATCCTCGATGGCCGAGGCGATGAAAAGCATGGCGGTGGCCGGGCATGGCGTGGTCTGGCTGCCGCGACGCCTGGTCGAGGCGGAACTGGCCGCCCGCCAGCTGGAGGTCGTCGCCCCGGAACTGCCGATGGAGATCCGGCTTTACCGCAACGCCGCGCGCGGACGCGGCATCACCGGACGGGTCTGGCAGGCAGCGGCCGAACTGGGCAAAGGTTATGCGAAATCCGAATAACCCAGCATGACTTGGCATTGGCGCCGTCACAAAAACGCGCCTAGATTGTCATGACAGGGATCAGACATCCCGCGACATCGAAACAGCTTCAGGATAATCCCGCATGCCACCCGGGCCCCGCCAAAGGCGGGCTCTGCGGTCATGCGGTCAGGACAATGATAATGAAAAAAACCCGCCTCGAACATGACTTGCTTGGTGACCGCGAAGTGCCCGAAGATGCCTATTGGGGCGTCCATTCGCTGCGCGCGGTCGAGAATTTCCCGATCTCGGGCCAGCCGATCGGCGATGTCCCCGAACTGGTCCGCGCCCTTGCCGCGATCAAGCAGGCCGCCGCCATGGCCAATGCCGATCTGGGCCTGCTGTCGCGCGAACGCGCCGATGCGATCATCGCTGCCTGCCAGGAGATCCGCGCCAATCACCTGCACGACCAGTTCGTCGTCGACCAGATCCAGGGCGGCGCCGGCACCTCGACCAATATGAACGCCAACGAGGTCATCGCCAACCGCGCGCTGGAAATCATGGGCCATGCCAAGGGGGAATATAAACTCCTGCACCCCAACGAGCATGTGAACATGAGCCAGTCGACCAATGACGTCTATCCGACGGCGCTGCGCATCGCGACCTGGCGCGGCCTGCAGAACCTGATCGCGGCGCTGGCCTCGTTGCGGGGGGCATTCGCCGAAAAGGCCGAGGAATTCGCCGATATCCTGAAAATGGGCCGCACCCAGCTGCAGGAGGCGGTGCCGATGACGCTGGGCCAGGAATTCAACGCCTATGCCATCACCATCGCCGAGGACGAGCAGCGCCTGGCCGAAGCCGCGCAGCTGATGTGCGAGATCAATCTGGGCGCCACCGCCATCGGCACCGGCATCACCGCCCATCCCGAATATGCCGAAAGGGTGCGCGCGCGGCTGGACGAGATCACGCTGATCCCGGTCATTACCGCAGCCGATCTGGTCGAGGCGACGCAGGATACCGGCGCCTTCGTGCAGGTCTCGGGCGTGCTCAAGCGCGTCGCGGTCAAGCTGTCCAAGATCTGCAACGATCTGCGGCTGCTGTCCTCGGGGCCGCGGGCGGGCCTGAACGAGATCAACCTGCCCGCCAAACAGGCCGGCTCCTCGATCATGCCGGGCAAGGTGAACCCGGTGATCCCCGAAGTGGTCAATCAGGTCGCCTTCGAGGTGATCGGCAATGACATGACCATCGCCATGGCGGCCGAGGGCGGGCAGCTGCAGCTGAACGCCTTTGAGCCGGTGATCGCCTATAGCGCCTTTCGCTCGCTGAGCCATCTGATCGCCGCCTGCGAAACGCTGGAGGTGAACTGCGTGCGCGGCATCACCGCCAATCGCGAGGTGCTGCGCGAGACGGTGCGCAACTCGATCGGCATCGTCACCGCGCTGAACCCCTATATCGGCTATGCCGCCGCCACCGAGGTCGCAACCGAGGCGCATCTGACCGGGCGCGGCGTCTATGATCTGGTGCTGGAAAAGAACCTGCTGCCCAAGGAGCGGCTGGACGCGATCCTGCGTCCCGAAAACCTGACCCGGCCGCAGCATTTCATATCCTGACCCCCCAGTCGGGATAGCCTGCGGCCCCGCCTGACCGGGGTCGCAGGCGATTTCGTCCGGCAAAAAGGCGCGCAGCTTGCGGATCGCCGGCCGGTTGCGCCGCTATCTGTGGCAGCGACCCCGCGGATCAGAGCGCCGCTAGCGCATCCCTTCGCAAAATCTGCGGATCCTGGCGCAGGCATCGGCCAGCACCTCATCCGAGGCGGCGTAAGAGAACCGGAAATGCGGGCTGAGGCCGAAGGCCGCGCCAAAGACGACCGCCACGCCGGTCTCGTTCAGCAGCGCGGTGGCGAATGCCTCGTCATCCGCGATCACCGTGCCGCCGGCCGAGGTCCTGCCGATCAGTTCGCGGATCGAGGGATAGACATAGAACGCCCCCTGCGGCACCGGGCAGGAAATCCCGGGACAGGCATTCAGCGCCGCGACCACCAGATCGCGGCGGCGCTGGAACGCGGCGCGGCTGGTCGCGATATAGTCCTGCGACCCGGTCAGTGCCGCCAGCGCGGCATATTGGCTGATCGAGCAGGGATTCGAGGTCGATTGCGATTGCAGCTTGGCCATCGCCCGGATCAGCTCGACCGGGCCCGCGCCATAGCCGATGCGCCAGCCGGTCATGGCATAGGCCTTGCTGACCCCGTTCATGGTCAGCGTGCGGCCCTTCAGCCCCGGCTCGATCTGCGCCGGCGTCACGAAGCGGAAATCATCAAAGACCAGATGTTCATAGATGTCGTCGGTCAGCACCCAGACTTGGGGATGACGCATCAGCACCTCGGTCAGCGCGCGCATGTGGTCGGCGCCGTAGCCTGCCCCCGAAGGGTTCGAGGGCGAATTCAGGATCACCCATTTGGTGCGGGGCGTGATCGCGGCCTCCAGCTGATCGGGCGCGATGCGATAGCCGTCCTGCATGCTGGCGGCCACGATCACCGGCGTGCCGCCGGCAAGCAGCACCATATCGGGATAGCTGACCCAGTAGGGCGCGGGAATGATCACCTCGTCGCCGGGGTTCAGCGTGGCCATCAGCGCATTGTAAAGGATCTGCTTGCCGCCCGTGCCGATGCTGACCTGCGCGGGTTCATAGTCCAGCCCGTTCTCGCGCGCGAATTTCTCGCACACCGCGCGCTTGAGTTCGGGAATGCCGTCGACGGCGGTATAGCGCGTGCGCCCGGCGTCGATCGCGGCCTTCGCGGCCTCGCGGATATGTTCGGGCGTGTCGAAATCCGGCTCGCCGGCGGACAGGGTGATGACATCGCGGCCCTCGGCCGTCAGTTCCTGGGCGCGGCCGGTGATCGCGATCGTGGGCGAGGGTTTGACGCGGGCAAGCGTCTGGGACAAAAAGCGCATCAACTTCATCCTGCGACTGGTGTGCCCGGACCATAGGCACAGCTGCCGCAGACAGACAAGCCGGGGACAGGCGTGACAGATAACGAAACAAGGCTGAAACGGTTGCGGATGCGCAGCTGGCGGCGCGGCACGAAAGAGATGGACCTGATTCTGGGCCCTTTCTCGGACAGCGAACTTGAGCGGCTGACCCCGGCCGAACTGGATCTTTACGAGGCATTGCTGACCGAGAACGATCAGGATCTTTACCCCTGGATCACCGCGCGGCTGGGCGATGCCCGTCCCGGCCCCGAGCCGCTGTTGCCCCTGCTGGACCGGATCGCCGACTTCGCCCGCGAGCGTCTGGCGAAATAGCGGCAATTTTAGCGAAATACGCGCGGGTTAACCGAAGCTTGGGGATTTTGCGGCATGCTGGCTGAAACGATCCCTCAGACGGAAACCGCATATGCCTCAGAGCAGCCCTGCCCGATCGGTGCCCGCCCTGCGCCCCGTGCCGCATGACAACAGAACCGGGGCCTATCTTGAAAGCCTGCAGATCCTGGAAAGGCTGCACCGGCTGCTGCTGGATCTGGTCAAGGACGAGTTCGAGCGGCTGGGCCAGTCGGACCTGACGCCGGTTCAGGCGCTGCTGATCTACAATCTCGGCACGGCCGAGGTGACGGCGGGCGAGCTGCGCTCGCGCGGCATGTATCAGGGATCGAACGTCTCCTATAACCTCAGGAAGCTGGTCGATCTGGGCTATGTCCACCATGAGCGTTGCGATATGGATCGCCGCTCGGTCAAGGTGCGCCTGACCCCGAGCGGGCAGGAGATGCGCGACCGCGTGGCCGAGCTTTTCGCCCGCCACGCCGAGGGGCTGGATCTCTCGGGCGTTCTGGACGACCCGCCCATCGAAACGGTCAACCTGCAATGGCGGCGGATCGAACGTTTCTGGGCGGAACAGATCCGTTACATCTATTGAGCCCCGGCCGGTCTGCAATTTGCGTGACAAGACCTATCCCGAACCATGCCGGCCACCTGTTCCGATACCGCCGCGAAGGGATCGCTGGAAAAACGCACGGCATTGCCGAGCCAATCGCCTGCGCTTAACGCCCGGCGACGCGGCCCGACAATGCGGCGCGGCCAATTACCAGTGGCCGGTGTTTTCCATGCTGGCCCAGGGCTCCTGCGGCGGCAGGTGTTCGCCCTCCTGCAGGAGTTCGATCGAGATATTGTCCGGGCTGCGCACGAAAGCCATATGCCCGTCGCGCGGCGGGCGATTGATCGTCACGCCCGCATCGGCCAGCTTCTGGCACATCTCGTAAATATTCTCGACCCGATAGGCCAGATGTCCGAAATGCCGGCTGTCCGAGGGCAGGCCGTCATCCCCATCCCAGTTATAGGTCAGTTCGACCGGGCATTCATGCTGACCGGGCGGCGCCAGGAAGACCAGCGTGAACCGGCCCTTGTCATTGTCGATGCGCCGCGTCTCCTCAAGCCCCAGCAACCGGAAGAACTCGATTGTCTTTTCCAGATCCTTCACGCGGATCATGGTGTGCAGATAACGAACTTTCATCTTCGCCCCTTTCCGTAATTTGCCGCAGCTTGGCATCCCGCGCCGGTGGCGGCAACCGAAACACAAGGGCAACGCGGCCGGCGCCCTTGCGCCCGTATCATTTCCATGGCGGCGGGCGCCGCTGCGCGGCTTGCCGCCGACTTGCCGATCCGGTCATCCCCGGAAAGGCCGCCTGCCGCGGCATCGACCCGAATCGCCGGGCGCAAGGGCGCCGGCTCATATGAAATGGGGCACGGAAAACCCCGCGCCCCTGCTTTCCTGTCCGGAAATTCCGCAATCCGGGGCAGCGCCCGGATGCGTTCGATCCGGGATCAGGCGTCCAGTTTCTCGACCGATTTCACCGATCTGGCGATTTCGATCCTGCGCGGCTTGAGCGCCTCGGGCACTTCGCGCACAAGGTCGATATTCAGCATGCCGTCCTCGTGGCTGGCGCCGGCGACGCGGACATGATCGGCCAGCGTAAAGCGGCGCTCGAACGCGCGGGTGGCGATGCCGCGGTGCAGATAGCTGCGGCTGTCATCCTCGGGCGCCTTACGGCCCGAAACGATCACCGCACCTTCCTTGACCTCGACATTCAGGTCATCGACGCCGAAACCGGCGACGGCGATGGAAATGCGATAGGCATTCTCGCCGGTCTTTTCTATATTGTAGGGGGGGTAGCTCGCGATATCGGCCGACAGCGTCCGGTCCAGAACATCCGCCATCCGGTCGAAACCGACCGAGGCACGATAAAGCGGGGTCAAATCAAAATTGCGCATCATTCGCATCCTTTCCCAAGCGATACAAAAGGTTGCCCCCCGGTTGTCGGGCGGGCAGATCCGCCGGCGCCTGCTGGCCATCCGGCAGCGATTCACTTGGGATTGTCCGCACGCCTTTTCAAGCCCCCGGGCATTACGAAACATGTGACCGCATATGCGAAAGCCGCGCCCGTGACGGGGCGCGGCCTCCGGTGACTGCGGATGATGCCGCGGCTCAGGCGGCCGAGAGCATCCGGGCGATTTCATCCTTGAGCGCGGCGCGCTTCTTGCGCAACGCCACCTCGGCCTCTTCCGACATCGGGACGTGCCGGCTTTCGGCGCCAAAGACCTGATCGTTTATCTCGTCATATTCCTGCAGGAGGCGGGCAAAATGCGCATCCGATACCTTCAGCTCGTGGATGCGTTGGGCCTGGTTCGGAAATTCCTCGTGAATTGCGTGCGGCGCTGCCATGATCACCCTCGGGTTTATGTGTTGCGTTCGTCGCCGTCACCTAGGCACGGCATCGGGACTTGGCAATATCGCCCGGGCGTGACTATTAGTCGCGGCATGGACATCGCGTTTTCCCTTCCCGGTCCCTTCAGCCTGGCCGATATCGGCGCGCTGATCTGGCTGTTCGCGGCCTGGCTGGGCATTGGCTGGATCACCGAGCATCCGCCGAAGAACCGGCCCTCGGTCTCGGTGCTGATGAAGGATTATCGCCGCGAATGGATGCGCCATTTCATCACCCGCGATCCGCGCATATTCGACGCCAATATCCTGACCAGCCTGCGCGAGGGCACGGCCTTCTTTGCCTCGGCCTGCATGATCGCGGTGGGCGGCGGCCTGGCGCTGATCGGCAATACCGACCAGATCGCCGGCGTCGCGCGGCAGTTCGACCTTGAGCAGGTGCCGGCGCTGAAATGGGAAATCAAGATCGTCGTGGTGCTGTTTTTCGTGGCCAATGCGCTGCTGCGCTTTGTCTGGTCGCACCGGCTGTTCGGCTATTGCGCGGTGATGATGGCCTCGGTCCCCAATGACGAAAGCGATCCGCGCGCCCTGCCCGCGGCGCTGCAGGCGGCCGAAATCAACATCACCGCAGCGCGCAGCTTCAATTCCGGGCTGCGCTGCGTCTATTTCGCGCTGGCCGCATTAGGATGGCTGGCCGGACCGCTGGGGCTGTTCCTGACCGTCGGCTATGTGCTGTTCATTTCGTGGCGGCGGGAATTCGCGTCAAATTCGCGCCGGGTGATCCTGCATTCCGTCCCCGAAAGCCCGGGCATGATAGCAGGCCAGAGCAAAGGCCATGAGCCCCGCGACTGACAGCGCCACGGCGACCATCCCCGAGGATCGCCAGCCCCAGCCCGCGGCCAGCGCCAGCCCGGCCAGCCAGGGCCCCAGGGCATTGGCGGCGTTGAAGGCCGCGTGGTTCATCGCGGCTGCCATGGATTGCGCCTCGCCCGCGACATCCATCAGCCGGGTCTGCAAGGGCACCACCATGCCCGAGCCCAGCCCCAGCAGCAACGAGGACAGCACCATCAGCCACCAGTTGCCCACCGCATAGGAGGCGAATCCCTGCGTCATCGCCATGAAGGCCATCAGCCGGAAACCCGCGCCCCAGGTGCCATGGCGCATGGTCAGCCGCGCCGCCAGAATGCTGCCCAGCGTACCGCCGATGCCGAATGCCGACAGCATGGCGGGAACCGCCCAGCCGGGCGGCTGCGCGGTGGCGAGCATGGCCGCCGACAGATAGGAATAAACCGCGAAAAGACCACCAAAGCCGATGGCACCGACCAGCAGGATCAGGATGACCGAGGGGTTGCGCAACGCCTTCAGCTCGTCCATCGGCCGCGCGGTCCTGTTCACGCCCACGCTCGGCGCCAGCCGCAGGATCAGCCAGCCGGCGATCAGCGCCAGAACACCGGGCAGCGCGAATCCCCAACGCCAGCCCAGCCCCTGCCCCAGCATGCCGGCCAGCGGCACACCGGCGATATTTGCGATGGTCAGGCCCAGCAGGACCTGGGTGATGCCCCTCGCGCGCTGTTCGCGCGGCATGGCATCGGCGGCAAACAGCATCGCCACGCCCAGATAGCCGCCATGTGGCAGCCCGGCCAGAAAGCGCATCCCCACCAGCGTGCCATAGCCCGGCAGCACCGCCGCCAGCAGGTTCACCGCCCCGTATAGCGCGATCAGCGCCGCCAGATAGCGCCGCCGCGGCAGCTTGGCCCCCAGGATCGAGGTGATCGGCGCGCCCACCACCACGCCAAGCGCATAGGCGCTGACGACATGCCCCGCCTGCGGCTCGGTGACCGCAAGGTCGGCGGCGTACCAGGGCAAGAGTCCCATCGCCGCGAATTCCGAGGTGCCGATGGCAAAGGCGCCAAGGCCCAGGGCAAGGATCGCAAGTTTCAGGTTCGGCTGCGGCTGCATGGCGGCACCTTCGATGTTCAGGCTTGAGGCTGTCGGGGTCGCCGTTTGCGATAACAGGAAACCCCGCCGCCGTCACCATGCCTTGATGGCAGGGCATCCATGCGCTGCGCGCAAATGTCGCGTCACGCCTGCCAGCGCGGCTTGCGCCTGTCAAAAAAGGCCGCGATGCCCTCGGGGGCCTCGTCGCCCTCCCAGACCTCGACCAGGGCCTCGATGCTGGCCTCGATCTCGGCCTCGCCGATCGCCGGGCCAAGGCGGCGGGCCAGCCGCTTGGCCGCCGCCACCGCGCCCGGCGCGCAGTCCAGATAGGGCAGGATCTCGGCCTCGACCGCCGCATCCAGCGCCTCGGGAGCGGCCATGGCCGCGATCAGGTTCAGGCGCAGCGCCTCTTCGGCGTCGAACAGGCGGCCCGACATGAAGACGCGCCTTGCCCTGTCCTCGCCCATGCGGGCCAGGACATAGGGGCCGATGGTGGCGGGGATCAGGCCCAGCCGGGTTTCGGTCAGCCCGAAACGCGCCCCGGGCGTGCAAATGGCGACATCGCAGACCGAGATCATGCCGATTCCGCCGCCGAAGGCATTGCCATGCACCCGCGCGATCAGAGGTTTCGGCAGCAGGTTCAGCAGGTTCAGCATCTGCGCGAGTTCACGCGCGCCCGCGCGGCGGGTCTGGCGATCCGCGCGCATCTGGTCCTGCATCCAGCCCAGATCACCGCCGGCGCAGAAGCTTCGGCCCTCGGCCGCCAGCACGACGACGCGTATCGCGGAGTCGTCCGCCAGTTGCCGCGCGGCCTGCGCCAGTTCGCGGATCATCCGCGCTGACAGGGCGTTGTGCTTGTCCGCGCGGGCCAGCCACAGATGGGCCACGCCGCGGTCGTCGCGCTCGATCCGGATGGTTTCCATCATTCACCTCCTGCCCGCATGGCCTGCGCCATGATTGCCGCTCTGTCGATCACATCGAGATCCAGCCCGGTCCGATAGCCCCGCGCGGCCAGATGCCGGGCGACCTTTTCGCTGGCGACATTGCCGCGCGCGCCGGGCGCATAGGGGCAGCCGCCCAGGCCCCCGGCGGCAGCGTCGAAGACCCGCAAGCCGCGCGCAAGGCTGGCGTCGATATTGTCCAGCGCCCGGCCGGTCGTGTCGTGGAAATGCCCGGCCAGCCTGTCGGGCGGCAATTCCGCGAGAACGGCCTTCAGCATGGCATCAACGGTCTCGGGCCGGCCCTGCCCGATCGTATCGCCAAGGCTGATCTCGTAGCAGCCCATATCGCGCAGCGCGGCGGCGACGCGGGCGACATTGCCGGGCGGAACCGGGCCGTCAAAGGGGCAATCCGTCACCATCGAGACATAGCCGCGCACCGGCAGCCCGTCTGTTGCGGCGGCCCCCGCGACAGGCGCGAAACGCTCGAGGCTTTCAGCGACGGACGCGTTCAGATTGGCGCGGGAAAACCCCTCCGAGGCGGATGCGAAAATCGCGATCTCATCGGCGCGCGCGGCGCGGGCGCCCTCATAGCCGCGCAGATTCGGGGTGAGCACCGCGTAGCGGATACCCGGCAGGCGCGCGATCCCGGCCATGACCTCGGCCGCGTCCGCCAGCTGCGGCACCCATTTCGGGCTGACGAAGCTGGTCACCTCGATGCGCCGGAACCCGGCGCGTGACAGCAGATCGACCAGCGCGATCTTGTCCGCCGCCGGGATCAGGCGCTTTTCGTTCTGCAACCCGTCGCGCGGCCCGACCTCGAAGATTTCGGCCTGCGGCATCGGCATCGGCTCAGTCATCCTCTTCCTCCAGCCGGATCAGCGGCGCGCCGGCCTCGACCTGATCGCCGGGTCCGGCCAGAACCTCGGCCACGCGCCCGTCGCGGGCGGCGGTCAGGGTATGTTCCATCTTCATCGCCTCAAGCACGGCCAGCCGGTCGCCGGCGGTAACCTCCTGCCCCGGCACGACGAAGACCGCCTTGACCAGGCCGGGCATGGGCGAAAGCGTCAGCCCGCCGCCCGCCTCGGCACCGCCGCGCGCCAATGGGTCCAGCGGGGTCAGCGTCAGCGAGCGCCCGCCAAAGACGCTGGTGCCGGCCGCATGGTTGACGATGCGCCAGTTGCGCGGCCGGTCATCGACCCACCAGCGCCCGCCCTCATGCGCGATCTCATGCGTGGCGTCGCCCAGCGTGACGCGCGCCCGGCCCGGGCCAAAGACCTCGATCACGGCCTCGCCGCCCTGCCATGCGATGGTGCGGCGCAGCGGCTGCCACAGCGTGATGCCGCCGCGTACGGTCGGGTCCTGCAAGCCGGCAAGGCCCAGCACCGCCAGCGCCCGGCAGGCCGGATCGGGTTCGGCGGCGAGGGACAGCGCATCGAGATCGCGGCCGATCAGCCCGGTATCGACCTCGCCCCGGGCAAAGCCCGCATGCCGGGTCAGGGCGATCAGGAAATCGAGATTGGTGACCGCGCCCGCAACCTCGGTATCGGCCAGCGCGGTTTCCAGCGCGCGCAGGGCAATGGCGCGGGTGGCGCCATGCGTCACCACCTTGGCGATCATCGGATCGTACCAGGGGCTGATCGTATCGCCGGGCCGCACCCCGGTTTCGATCCGGGCGTGATCGGGAAAGCGCAGATGCGCAAGGGTTCCCGTGGCGGGCAGGAAACCGGCGGCGACATCCTCGGCGTAGAGCCGCGCCTCGAAGGCATGGCCGCTGATCGAAAGCTGGTCTTGGGTGGCGGGCAGCCCCTCGCCCGAGGCGACGCGCAGCTGCCATTCGACCAGATCGATGCCGGTGATCAGTTCGGTCACCGGATGTTCGACCTGCAGGCGGGTGTTCATCTCCATGAACCAGAAGCCGTCGGGGCGCAGCCCGTCCGCGCCATCGACGATGAATTCCACGGTGCCGGCGCCGGCGTAGCCGATCGCCTCGGCGGCGCGGGTGGCGGCGGCGCCCATGGCGGCGCGCATCTCATCGGTCATGCCGGGGGCCGGGGCTTCCTCGATCACCTTCTGGTGGCGGCGCTGGAGCGAGCAGTCGCGTTCGAACAGATGCACCGCGCGGGTGCCGTCGCCGAAGACCTGCACCTCGATATGGCGGGGCTGCTGGATATATTTCTCGATCAGCACGGCCGGGTTGCCGAAGGCGGTCGCGGCCTCGCCCTGCGCGGAGTCGAGTGCCGGGGCGAAATCGGCCGGCCGCTCGACCAGCCGCATGCCCTTGCCGCCGCCGCCGGCCACGGCCTTGATCAGCACCGGATAGCCGATGGTGTCCGCCTGCGCGGCCAGATGCGCGGGGTCCTGGTTTTCGCCGTGATAGCCGGGCACGACCGGAACGCCCGCCTTTTCCATCAGCGCCTTGGCCGCGTCCTTGAGGCCCATCCTGCGGATCGCCATGGCCGAAGGGCCGATGAAGGTCAGCCCGGCTTCGGTCACGGCGTCCACGAAATCCGGGTTCTCGCTGAGGAAACCATAGCCCGGGTGAATGGCCTGGGCGCCGGTTTCCCGGGCGGCGCGGATGATGGCATCGCCGCGCAGATAGCTGTCCCTGGGCGCCGGGCCGCCGATATGGACCGCCTCATCGGCCATGGCGACATGGCGCGCGGCGCGGTCGGCATCGGACCAGACCGCGACCGTGCGGATGCCCAGCCTGCGGGCCGTGTCGATGACGCGGCAGGCGATTTCACCGCGATTGGCGATCAGAATCTTATGGAACATAACGGTTCCCTTCGCTGGCGGCAGCCGGGGGCTTCGCGCCCCCGGACCCCCGCGGGATATTTGCATGAAGAAGAAAGGCTCATATCAGGGCCTTTTCGAGGGTGGCGGCGCTGGTCGCGTCGAAGGCGACAAGGGTGACGGCAAGGGTCCCGGCATGGGCGCGGATCGTGCGGATGGCGATGCGGGCGGCGCGCTCGGGTGGAAAGCCGTATATGCCGGTCGAGATGGCCGGAAAGGCGATCGTCTGCAGCCGGTATTCATGCGCGAGGGCGAGGCTGTTGCGATAGGCGGCGGCGAGCAGCGCGTCCTCGTCCCGGGCGCCGCCATGCCAGACCGGGCCGACGGTGTGGATGACATGGCGCGCGGGCAGGTCATGGCCGGTGGTGATGCGTGCCTCGCCGGTGGGGCAGCCGCCGAGCTTGCGGCATTCCGCCAGCAGGCCGGGGCCGGCCGCACGGTGGATCGCGCCATCGACGCCGCCGCCGCCCAGAAGCGAGGGGTTCGCAGCGTTGACGATGGCATCGACGGCCAGCGTGGTGATATTGCCCAGCCAGATATCGATCACCTGCCGCCCCCCTTTGCGATCAGTTCAGCCATGGCCCGAAACCCCATCCTGCGCGCATGCTGCAGCGGCGTCACGCCGTCGAAATCGGGAATGTCGGGATCGGCGCCGCCGTCCAGCAAGGCCGCCACGACCTGCTGCTGGCGCGCGCCGCCATCGCCAAGGACGACCGCCTCCATCAGCGCGGTCCAGCCCAGATTGTTGACATGATCGGGATCGACCCCGGCCCGGAGCAATATGCGGACGGTTTCGACATGGCCGCGCTCGGCCGCCGGGATGAGCGCGGTGCCGCCGAAGCGGTTAAGGTCCGCGAGATCCGCGCCGCGTTCCAGCGTCATCAGCAGGATCTCCTGATGGCCGCGCGCGCCGGCATAGAGATAGGGCGTGTCCTCGATCGCGTCCCTGGCGTTCACATCGGCACCTGCCTCGATCAGCGCCCGCGCTGCCTCGACATGGTTTGCGCGGGTGGCGAGCATCAGCGCCGTCTCACCCTTGTCGTTGCGTGCCTCGATCAGGCTGCCCGCCGCGATTTCGCTCCGGACCGCCGCGGCGTCGCCGCGTGCGGCGGCCCGCAGCAAGGCCGTTTCATCGGCCTGCGCGGCGCAGGCGGTCAGCAGAAGCGGCAGCAGCAGTTTTCCGGCCATCGCCATTTTCCTTACATCCGGAATATGCCGAAACGCGTCGGCGCGATGGGCGCGTTCAGGCTGGCGCGCAGGGACAGGGCCAGCACCTCGCGCGTCATGCGCGGATCGACGATGCCATCGTCCCAGAGCCGGGCCGAGGCGTAAAGCGGGTGGCTCTGGCGTTCGAACATCTCGATGGTGGGGCGCTTGAATTCGGCCTCTTCCTCGGCGGACCATGTGCCGCCGGCGCGCTCGATCCCGTCGCGCCGCACGGTGGCAAGGACGCCCGCCGCCTGTTCGCCGCCCATGACCGAGATGCGCGAATTGGGCCAGGTCCAGAGGAAACGCGGGCCATAGGCGCGCCCCGCCATGCCGTAATTGCCGGCGCCGAAGCTGCCCCCGACCAGCATGGTGATTTTCGGTACATTGGTGGTCGCCACCGCCGTCACCATCTTGGCGCCATGGCGCGCGATGCCTTCGTTTTCGTATTTGCGCCCGACCATGAAGCCGGTGACATTCTGCAGGAACACGAGCGGGATGTTCCGCATCGAGCAAAGCTCGATGAAATGCGCGCCCTTTTGCGCCGCCTCGGAGAAGATCACGCCGTTATTGGCGATGATGCCGACCGGGCAGCCCTGGACATGGGCGAAGCCGGTCACCAGGGTTTCGCCGAAGCGCGCCTTGAACTCGTCGAAGCGCGAGCCGTCCACGACGCGCGCGATCACCTCGCGGATGTCATAGGGGGTGCGCAGATCGGCGGGGACGGCGCCCAGGATTTCCTCGGGGTCATAGGCGGGGTCTTCGGGTGCCTGCCAGGCGATTGCCGGCGCGTTTGCGCGGTTGAGGTTGCCGATGGCGCGGCGGGCCATGGCCAGCGCATGGGCGTCATCCTCGGCCAGGTAATCGGCCACGCCGGACAGGCGGGTATGGACGTCGCCGCCGCCCAGATCCTCGGCGCTGACCACCTCGCCGGTGGCGGCCCTGACCAAGGGCGGGCCGGCGAGGAAGATCGTGCCCTGATCGCGCACGATGATGGTGACATCGGACATGGCCGGAACGTAAGCCCCGCCCGCCGTGCAGGAACCCATGACCACGGCGATCTGGGCGATGCCCTGCGCCGACATCTGCGCCTGATTGTAGAAGATCCGGCCGAAATGGTCGCGGTCGGGAAAGACCTCGTCCTGATTGGGCAGGTTCGCGCCGCCGGAATCGACCAGATAGATGCAGGGCAGACGGCATTCCTGCGCGATTTCCTGCGCGCGCAGGTGCTTTTTCACCGTCATCGGGTAATAGGTGCCGCCCTTGACCGTGGCGTCATTGGCGACGACCATCACGTCCTGGCCGTGGACGCGGCCGATCCCGGCGATCAGCCCCGCGCCGGGAGCCGCGCCGTCATACATGCCATGCGCCGCCACGGTCCCGATTTCCAGAAAGGGCGAGCCGGGGTCGAGCAGATTCGCCACCCTTTCGCGCGGCGGCATCTTGCCGCGGCCGGTGTGGCGCGCCATGGCCTTGTCGCCGCCGCCGGCCGCCGCCGCCAGCGCCGCCGCGCGCGCGGTGTCCAGCATCTCCAGATGCGCCTGGCGATTGGCGCGGAAGGCGTCGGATGTGGGGATGACCGAGGATTGCAGCTTCATTCCATGTCCTCGCGTTTTTCGGGGTCCTGGCGGGTTGTCCGGCGGCATGGGCAGGCCCTGCGCCAGGTTGTCGCAACGGGCGCCCATCCGGTCCCGGGTTGATACAGATCAAAGCTGCGCGACACGAAAACCTGTTCTGTGCTGCCGGACATCAAGACGAGAGGACAGACATGACACGCCATCTGCTGACAGCCGCGACAGTGCTCGCCTCGGGGTTTGCCTGGGCCACGCCCGCGCTTGCGCAATCGCAGGGCGAATGGACGCTGGGCCTGGGTATCGCCAATGTGAATCCCAAATCCGACAATGGCGATCTGGTCGGCGGTACGGTGCCGACCGATATCGACGACAACACCCGGCCGACCATCACCTTTGAATATTTCATCCGCGACAATATCGGCATCGAGGTCCTGGGCGCCCTGCCCTTCAGACATTCGATCGAGTCGAACGGAACCGAGATCGGCACGGTCAAGCAATTGCCGCCGGTGGTCTCGTTGCAGTATCACTTTGACGTCACGCCGCAGTTCAAGCCGTTCCTCGGTGTCGGTGTCAACTTCACCGGCTTTTTCGATGCCGATGCCCGTGGCCCGCTGGAAGGCAGCGACCTGCGGGTCAAGAACAGCTGGGGTCTGGCCGCGCATGTGGGCGCCGATTACTGGATCTCGGAGCGGGGCGCGCTTCGTGCCGATCTGCGCTGGATCGATATCGACGCCGATGTCGAGCTGAACGGCGCCGATATCGGTGAGGTCGATGTCGATCCCGTGGTCGTCGGCATCAGCTATGTGATGAAGTTCTGAGCCCGCCCTGCGGGTCGGAGAGGGGTATCCTGCGGGGTACCCCTTGCCGCCCGCGCGGCCCATCCGCAGCGCGGCATGGCGGTAACGCGCGCCCGAAATGCGCGTGACCGGCGCCGGGCAACGGTCGGGCAGAACCGGCACGCGCGCCATAGGCCTCATGCCAGCGCCATCAGTTCACGGCCGATCAGCATGCGGCGGATTTCCGATGTGCCGGCGCCGATCTCCATCAGCTTGGCGTCGCGGAACAGGCGGCTGACCACGCTGTCGTTCAGAAAGCCCGCGCCGCCCAGGGCCTGCACCGCCTGATGGGCCTGCACCATGGCCTGTTCGCTGGCGTAAAGCACGGCACCCGCCGCATCCTGGCGTGTGACCTTGCCCGCGTCGCAGGCCCGCGCCACCTCGTAGATATAGGCGCGCGCGGTGTTCAGCGCGACATACATGTCGGCGATCTTGCCCTGCATCAGTTGGAAGGAACCGATCGGCTGGCCGAACTGCTTGCGGTCGCGGATATAGGGCATCACCTCGTCCAGACAGGCCGCGATGATGCCGGTGCCGATGCCCGACAGGACCAGCCGTTCGTAATCCAGCCCCGACATCAGCACGCGCACGCCGCGGCCTTCCTCGCCCAGGACATTCTCGAACGGGACCTCGCAATTCTCGAAGATCAGCTCGCCCGTGTTCGAGCCGCGCATGCCCAGCTTGTCGAAATGCGGGCCGGTCGAAAAGCCCGCCATGCCGCGCTCGACGACAAAGGCGGTGATGCCCTTGCTGCCCGCCTCGGGGTCGGTCTTGGCATAGACCACCAGCGTCTGCGCGTCGGGCGCGTTGGTGATCCAGTACTTGTTGCCGTTCAGCACATAGCGGTCGTTCTTTTTCTCGGCCCGCAGCTTCATGCCGACGACATCGCTGCCGGCGCCCTCCTCGGACATGGCCAGCGCGCCGACGGCGCGGCCCGAGCACAGATCGGGCAGGTATTTCGCGCGCTGCGCCGCGCTGCCGTTCAGCTTGATCTGGTTCACGCACAGATTCGAATGCGCGCCATAGGACAGGCTGATGCTGGCGCTGGCCCGCGCGATTTCCTCGGTCGCGACGACATGGGCCAGATAGCCCATGCCCGAGCCGCCGAATTCCTCCGCGACGGTGATGCCCAGCAGGCCAAGCTCGCCCATTTCGGTCCACAGCTCATTGGGGAACGCATTCTTGCGGTCCACCTCGGCCGCCAGCGGCTTGACCCGTTCCTGCGCCCAGCGATGCACCGTATCGCGCAGCGCATTCACATCCTCGCCCAGATCGAATTCCATACCCCGCGTGAACATCGTGACGCCCTCCATTTATTGAACGATCGTTCATTTAATCCGGAAAATGCCTGTCGCCCCTCCCCGAGTCAAGCTTTCTTTGGCCGCCCAAGACAAATCCTGCGCCACCGGACCCGAGTCGGGCAAGCGCCCTGCCCGCGTTGACAAGCGCCAGAGCGCGGGCGATCCATGCCGATGAAAGATTGAGGCCCGATGAGCGACGCGATCCGCCTGATGATTCTGCGCCATGCGCCGCTGGCCCGGCCCGGGCTGGCCGGGCGGCGCGATGTCGCGGCCGATTGCAGCGATGGCGCCGCGATGGATTGGGCGGCAAGGGCGCTGAACGGCGCGGATGCCTGCTGGGCCAGCCCGGCGCTGCGCTGCCGCCAGACCTGCGCGGCATTGGGGCTTGTGCCCGAATATCACGCCGATCTGTGGGAACAGGATTTCGGCGCGTGGGAGGAACCGGGCGCCTCCCCGCCCGACCTGGGTCTGCTGCCGGTCCGGGATCTGGCCGCCCATCGCCCGCCCGGCGGCGAGAGCTTTCTGGACATGGCCGCGCGCGTGCAGCCGGTGCTGAACCGCGCCCGGGGCAACACCGCGATCATCGCCCATGCCGGCACCGCGCGGGCGGCGCTGGCGCTGGCGGTCGGGCCGGCGGCGCTGTCCTTTTCCGTCGCGCCGCTGTCGCTGACGGTGATGACACGTGCCGGCGACATCTGGGCGATCGAGGCTGTGAACCGGATCTCGCCATGATCCTGTCCGACCAGACCCTGACCGTGGCGCTGGTGGCACTGGCGCTGGATGCAGCCCTCGGCTGGCCCGCGGCGCTGTTTCGCCGCATATCGCATCCCGTGGTCTGGCTGGGCGCGCTGATCTCGGCGCTGGACCGGCGGCTGAACCATGGCCGCCACCGCATGCTGCGCGGGGCTGTGGCGACCGGCATCGCACTGGCCGCCGCCCTTGGCCCGGCCCTTCTGCTGACATGGCTGCTGCTGCCCCTGCCCGCCGGACCGCTGCTCCTGGGGATACTGGCCTGGCCGCTGGTCGCCGCGCGGTCACTACACGATCACGTCGCGGCGGTGGCCCGGCCGCTGGCGTCGGGCGATACCGCCGGGGCCAGATCCGCCGTCGCGATGATCGTCGGCCGCGACCTGGACGACCGCCCCGCCCCCATCGCCCGCGCCGCGCTGGAAAGCCTGGCCGAGAACACGTCGGACGGGGTGACGGCGCCGCTGTTCTGGGCGGCCATTGCCGGGCTGCCGGGCATCGCGGCCTATAAGGCGATCAACACGCTGGATTCGATGATCGGCCATATGAGCCCGCGCCACGCGCTGTTCGGGCGCGTGGCCGCAAGGCTGGACGATCTGGTGAACCTGCCCGCCTCGCGCCTGACCGGAGGGCTGTTCGCGCTGGCCGCATGGTCGCGCGACGCCTGGAGGGTCATGCGCCGCGACGCCCGTCGCCACCGCTCGCCCAATGCCGGCTGGCCCGAGGCCGCCATGGCCGGCGCGCTTGGCGTCAGGCTATCCGGGCCGCGCAGCTATGGCGGCATCCCGTCACCCGAGCCATGGCTGAACGAAACCGCCCGCGACCCGGACCCGGGCGATCTGTCACGCGGGCTGGCGCTCTATCGCCGCGCGGTTCTGCTGATCGGGCTGGGGCTGGCGCTGCTGCTGGCGCTTTAAGTTCTGCGGGGAGTTGGGGTTTGCCTCGGTCAGCAGATGTGAATCACATTTTGGATGGAAGGTTTTGTGCTCACGGACGCCCAATGTGCGAAGAAGGAGCCGCATAGTCTGGTCAAGACTACAGCCCCCGGGCGGAGCAGAGGGAACAATCGGCTGTTCTTGGAGGCGGTGCTGTGGATCGTCCAGACAGGCAGTCATGGCGCGATCTTCCAGCCCGGTCCGGCAACTGGAACAGTGCGTACAGGCGGTTTCGCGATTGACGAAAAATATTGTTTCAAAACGGATTTTTTGCGCCATGCCGGATAAGCCAGACATCGAATACACCATGGTTGACGTCAGCATCGTCAAAGTGCGCCGGCACGGCCAGCGCGCAAAATATGGCCTCAGAACCACGCCATTGGCCGCTCGGAAGGCGGTATGAGCACCAGGATTCTGGCGCTGACCGACGCCCCGGGCAACCTTGTGCGCTTTCGCGCGATGCCTGACCACCGCTTTCGCAGCGTCGGTGCAGCGCCGCTCATCGATGGCGTTGCGTTCGGCGCTTTCATCGCCGACAGGAACACCATCGCGGTGATCCCCAGCAACCCGTCGCGGGCGCTCAAACACCTAGCGGGCCGGGCCGGCGTTCCTCGGACAGCATCACGTTGGCTTCGACCTGGCCCACGCCGGGCAGGGTCATGATGCGGCGGCGCAGGATGCGTTCGAAATCGGCGATGTCGCGGGCATGGATGCGCAGCCGGTAATCGAACTGGCCCAGCACATGCTGGACGGTCTGAACCTCGGGGATGGCGGTCACGGCGCGCTCGAAATCCTCAAGGCTGGTGCGGCCCCTGGCGGCCAGCCGGATGCCCAGAAACACGGTCACGCCAAAGCCAAGCGCGGCCATATCGACGGAGATCCGCCTCCCGGCGATCACGCCCGCCTCGGTCAGGCGCCGGATGCGCCGCCATGTGGCGGGCTGCGTCATGCCGAGTTCGCGCCCGATCTCGGCCGCGCTCAGCGTCGCGTCGCCGGCCAGCAGGCGCAGGATCGCCAGATCGGTCGCATCGGGGACAAAGGCGGCATCGCTCACAGCGGCAGCTCCTGCACATCCTTGATGGTGCTGACCAGCATCAGCGCGTCGGAATCGGTGACATGCGGCAGGGTCAGGATGCTCTCGCGATAGATCTGCTGCCAATGCGCCATGTCGCGGGCAATCACCGACAACCGCAGATCGACCGAGCCGAGAAAGGTCTGGATCTCGGTCACTTCCGGCACGCGGCGGGCAGCGGCGATGAAGTCGTCAAAGGCGCGCGGATCGGTCTTGTCCAGCGTGAAGCGCAGGCTGACCTCGACCTCATATCCCAGCCGGCGCCAGTCGATGCGGCTCTCGGTCGCGCGGATGGTGCCGGTTTCGCGCATCCGTTCCAGCCGGCGCCACAGGCTGGCGGGCGTGACCCCTGCCCGTTCGGCGAGTTCGGCATTGGCGATGCCGGGATCCGCCAGAAGCTGGCGCAGGATGCGGCGATCGGTGGCGTCGGGCATGAATTTTTCACCTTTTTGCCAAATCTGGCATGACTATCATCAAATATCCAGACAATCCGCGAAAAATGCACAGAACTGGCCGCGCGGCCCTGCTAGTAATCCCTTCGTCAACTATGGAGGGACGCCATGCGCGTTTACTATGATCGCGACTGCGATGTGAACCTGATCAAGGACAAGAAGATCGCCATGCTGGGCTATGGCAGCCAGGGCCATGCCCATGCGCTGAACCTGCGCGACAGCGGCGCCAAGAATGTCGTCGTGGCGCTGCGCGACGGCTCACCCTCGGCCAAGAAGGCCGAAGCCGAAGGCCTCAAGGTCATGGGCATCGCCGAAGCCGCCGCCTGGGCCGATCTGGTCATGTTCACCATGCCCGACGAATTGCAGGCCGAAACCTATCGCAAGTACGTCCATGACAACCTGAAGGAAGGCGCCGCGATCGCCTTTGCCCACGGTCTGAACGTGCATTTCGGCCTGATCGAGCCGAAACCCGGCGTCGATGTCATCATGATGGCCCCCAAGGGCCCCGGCCACACGGTGCGCGGCGAATATGTCAAGGGCGGCGGCGTGCCCTGCCTGGTCGCGGTGCATCAGGACGCCACCGGCAAGGCGATGGATCTGGGCCTCAGCTATTGCTCGGCCATCGGCGGCGGGCGTTCCGGCATCATCGAGACCAATTTCCGCCAGGAATGCGAAACCGACCTGTTCGGCGAACAGGCCGTGCTGTGCGGCGGTCTGGTCGAACTGATCCGCATGGGCTTCGAAACCCTGGTCGAGGCCGGTTACGAGCCGGAAATGGCCTATTTCGAATGCCTGCACGAGGTGAAGCTGATCGTCGATCTGATCTATGAAGGCGGCATCGCCAACATGAACTACTCGATCAGCAACACTGCCGAATATGGCGAATATGTCAGCGGCCCGCGCATCCTGCCCTATGAGGAGACCAAGGCCCGCATGAAAGCCGTGCTGAACGACATCCAGACCGGCAAGTTCGTGCGCGACTTCATGCAGGAAAATGCCGTCGGCCAGCCCTTCTTCAAGGCCACCCGCCGAATCAATGACGAGCACGAGATCGAGAAGGTCGGCGAGAAGCTGCGCGCCATGATGCCCTGGATCTCCAAGGGCAAGATGGTCGACAAGGACCGCAACTAAGGCGCGAACGCGCAGGTTGGCGGGCGCGGCAGGAATGCCGCGCCCCGATCTTTCCCGCGCCCCGGCCGCAAGCCGGCCTTGTGATCCATGCGATGAGCCGGTAGTGCGTGACCCTGTGGAAAGCACCTAATAAGAGCGCGGCGACCTCCGGGACTGCTGCTGGAACGGCAACGGATATGAAACTCAAGCTCTTGGCCTCCAACTTTAGACCAATGACCGCCGTCATGAATCCTTCGCTGGCCGAAATGGAGGCCGAGAAAAGGGCGGGAATCGTCTTTGTCCATGTCGGCAAATGCGCCGGCGGCAGCGTCATGAAGGCCCTCAGGCGCGGTCTGACCCGCAACCACGCGATGTTCGAGCTGCACACCCGCAACGCCAACCAGTTGCTGCGTGAAACCCTGTTCGGCACGCAGAAGGAATTCACCTATCTGATCGCGCTGCGCGACCCGATCAGCCGCTTCGTTTCGGCCTTCAACTGGGACAAGCACAGGTTCTTTCTCAACGAGAAGACCCGGGCGCCCTATGTCAAGCCATTCTTCGAGGAGTTCCGCACCGCCGACATGCTGGCCTGCGCCTTATCCTCGGATGACAGCGACAAGGCCGCGCGCGCATTGGAGTTTTCGCGCTTTGGCCATATGGGCATGGGCCAGGGCTGGTACGTGCCGGCGGATGTCGTGACTGCCCTGCCAAAGGCGCGGACATGGCTGTGCGAAACCGAACGCCTGGCCGAGGATCTGCAGAATTTTGCCGCGGCAATGGACGAGCGCTATGCCAAAAGGCGCCTGGAGGTCGGCCATGACAAGGCCGAATTCACCGCCGGCTATGACAACCGGGACGAGCTTTTCAGCAAGAAGCTCTCGGTGGAAGGCCGGCGCAACCTGCGCATTCTGCTGAACGACGATTACCGCTCCCAGAGATTGCTCAAGCAACGCTTCGGCCGGCGCTGAACGCGCGGCAAGGGGCCGGGACCCGTGCCGCGCAATGCGCGGTCAGGACAGCGGCTGGATTGCCCGCAGACGCTCGATCGCGCGGCGCTCGCTTCCCGCCAGATAGCCCGCGCCCAGCAAGCGGATCAGTTGCGCGACAAGAGCCCCGCCATCGCTGTCGCGCAGCGCGACCAGTTCCCTGTCCGAAAGCAGGCCGACATATTCCAGCGCCACATCGTCGCTGTCGCTCCAATGCGATTTTTCCAGCCGGTCGAAGATCCTTTTCAGGCGCTCGGTATTGTTGCCCAGCGAGACCAGAAATCTGGCAAGCCCCTTTTCGTCCATGTTGACGGTCATGCCCCAGCCGCCGGTGCGGAAACGGTTGATCACGAATTCCGGGTCGGCCTCGGCGTAATACCTGAACGCATGGGTCAGCGGGTTCAGCCCGTGCGAAAAGCGATAGCCCACCTTGGAACTGCTCCAGTCCATGGTCAGGTCCAGCAATCCGACACCGTCAAAAGTCAGGGCATTGTTGACCCGCCGCAGCCCGTCGGGCCAGCCCTGAACCGGCGAGCCATAGCTGAACACCTCAAGCCCCCGGATCGCGCCGGCGCCGCGCGCCAGAGCCACCCCGGTCAGCGCGTTCGAGACGATCAGATTGCCCTGGCTATGGGCATGGATCGGCGTGCCCAGCATGCCGCCCGGCGCGGCCAGAAGCAGCGCGTAAAGCGCCCGCGTCGCCGCGTTGTCGCCCAGCAGGCCATGAACATAATCGTCCTTGGAAAGGCCGGGGGCCGCAGCCTTTTCCAGCTGATACAGCGCCTCGGTGATCGCGTGCCAGCTGCCGAAATCCGAACGCGGCGGCAGGGCCAGGGCGGCCGGCCCCAGATATTTGCTCAGCAGCAGATTCGCGGGCGAGCCATGCGCCAGAACCTTTTGGTCCGGCTTCTGCAGGCTGGCGAATTTCAGCTTGTCGGTCAGGCACTGGACCAGATCGACCAGCCCGCCCTGCGACTTGTTGAACACGCCATAGACGCTGGCGCCCAGCATGGCCGACAGGCGGGTGGCGTTCTCGGCATGTCCGGCGCCGTCATTCAACATCCCGTTGACGAAGATCACCGGCTTGTTGGGATTGTACCAGGGCCGGCCGGTCAGCTCATCGGCCAGATAACGGGTCACGGCCCCGTCCTGCGTCGGTATGCCGCCATTGCGAATTACGGGTGCTTTCATCGAAACCTCTCCTGAATCGTCAACTTTTCGGCATCCGGGGGCATCAGGCCCGCCGCCCAACCGGATGCCAAACCTATTCCTCCAGCACGTCCAGAACCCCCGGCACCACCCGCAAGGCCTGCCGCGCGGGCGTGGTCAGCGGCGCCTCGGCGGTGATTTCGATATCGACCAGATCCTCGCCATCCTTGAGCCGCAGCGAGATCGGGCCGCAGGCGCGCGCGGGGGCGCGGATCTGGGCCTGGATGCGCGCCAGCGCCGCGGCGATGCCGGGCACGGCGTCCGGCCCGATGATCTCGACCGCCAGCCGGTTGGCGCCGGCATCGGCGACATACTGGTCCAGCGGCGTGACGCCGCGCGCCAGCAGCTTGACCTGATCGCCCGAGGGCTCGACCTGCACCTGCAGCACGACATTCTCGCCCGGTTCCAGATGCTGGCGATGCGCGTCCAGCGTGTCGGAAAACACGGTGACCTCGTAAAGCCCGGTCGGATCGGACAGGCCGACAAAGGCGTAGCGCGTGCCGCGCGCGGATTTCTTTTCCTGCCGGTTGGCGACCGTCCCGGCCATCGACGCGACCAGCGCCCCGTCCTGCGCCGCAGCCGTCACCTCGGCCAGGGTCTGCACGCCCTTGCGGCGCAGCGCGGGCTGGTAATCGTCCAGCGGATGGCCCGACAGGTAAAAGCCGATGGCCGCATGTTCCTCGCCCAGCTTTTCGGCCGGCATCCAGATCGGCGCCGGCACCGGGCGCGGCGGCGGCAGATCCTCGCCGCCACCGAAAAGCGAGGACTGGCTGGATTGCGCAGCCTCTTGCACGGCAGCCGACCATGCCACCAGCCCGTCCAGCGATTTCAGCACCCTGGCGCGGCTTTCCTCCAGCATGTCGAAGGCACCGGCACGGGCCAGCATCTCCAGCGGGCGCTTGCCGACGCGGCGCATGTCCACGCGGCGGGCAAAATCATGCATGTCCTTGAAAGCCCGGTCGCCGCGCGCCTGCACGATCATCCGCATCGCCTCGACGCCGACGCCCTTGAGCGCGCCAAGCGCGTAAAGGATGCGGCCCTCCCTGACGGTGAACGTCGCATCTGAGCGGTTGACGCAGGGCGGCACGGTCTCGATCCCCATCCGGTCGGCCTCGCGCTTATAGACCGCCAGCTTGTCAGTCAGATGAATGTCGCAATTCATCACCGCCGCCATGAATTCGACCGGGTGATTGGCCTTGAGCCAGGCGGTCTGGTAGCTGACCACGGCATAGGCCGCCGCATGCGATTTGTTGAAACCGTAATTGGCGAATTTCTCCAACAGGTCAAATACTTCCCCGGCCTTCTTTGAATCGACCCCGTTCGCAACCGAGCCGTCGACGAATTTCGGCCGCTCCTTGGCCATTTCCTCGGCGATCTTCTTGCCCATGGCGCGGCGCAGCAGGTCGGCGCCGCCCAGGCTGTAGCCGGCCATGACCTGCGCGATCTGCATCACCTGTTCCTGATAGACGATGATGCCCTGGGTTTCGGCCAGGATATGGTCGATGCTGGGATGGATCGATTCCAGATCGCGGACGCCGTTCTTGACCTCGCAATAGGTCGGGATGTTCTCCATCGGGCCGGGACGGTACAGCGCCACCAGCGCCACGATATCCTCGATGCAGGTCGGCTTCATCCGCCGCAGCGCATCCATCATGCCCGAGCTTTCGACCTGGAACACGGCCACCGTGCGGGCGCTGGCGAACAGATCGTAACTCGGTTTGTCGTCCAGGGGGATGGCGTTGATCTGGTTTTCCGCGCCCTCGGCCGGCTGATAAAGCTGGCGCCCGTCGGCCGCTACATGCAGCGGCCGGCCGCCGCCATTGATCAGGTCGACCGCGTTCTGGATCACGGTCAGGGTCTTGAGGCCCAGAAAGTCGAATTTGACCAGCCCGGCCTGCTCGACCCATTTCATGTTGAACTGCGTGGCCGGCATGTCCGAGGCCGGATCGCGGTAAAGCGGCACCAGATGGTGCAGCGGCCGGTCGCCGATCACCACGCCGGCGGCATGGGTCGAGGCGTTCCTGAGCAGCCCCTCGATCTTGGCGGCATAGTCCAGCAGGCGGGCGACGACCTCTTCCTTGGCGGCCTCGCGCAGGCGCGGCTCATCGGCCAGGGCCTTGGTGACGCTGACCGGCTTGACGCCCTCGACCGGGATCATCTTGGAGAGGCGATCGACCTGGCCGAAGGGCAGTTGCAGCACGCGCCCGACATCGCGCACCGCCGCCTTGGAGAGCAGCGCGCCGAAGGTGATGATCTGGCCGACCTTCTCGCGGCCGTATTTCTCCTGAACGTAGCGGATCACCTCTTCGCGGCGGTCCATGCAGAAATCGATGTCGAAATCGGGCATGCTGACCCGCTCAGGATTTAGAAACCGCTCGAACAGCAGGCTGTAACGCAATGGATCCAAATCGGTAATCGTCAACGCATAGGCGACAAGACTGCCCGCGCCCGAACCCCGGCCCGGCCCGACCGGAATGCCCTGATCCTTGGCCCATTTGATGAAATCGGCAACGATCAGGAAATACCCGGGAAAGCCCATCTGCTCGATGATGCCCAGCTCGAATTTCAGGCGCGCCTCATATTCCTCGACGCTGACGGCATGGGGGATGATCGCCAGCCGCGCGCGCAGCCCGTCCCAGGCCTGACGGCGCAGTTCCTCGACCTCGTCATCGGCGAATTTCGGCAGGATCGGCTCGTGCCGGGAAACGGCAAAGGCGCAGCGGCGGGCGATCTCCACCGTGTTCTCGATGGCCTCGGGCAGATCGGCAAAGAGCGCCGCCATCTCGGCCGGGGACTTGAAGTAATGCTGCGGCGTCAGGCGGCGGCGGGGTGCGGTCTGATCGACATAGGCGCGTTCGGAAATGCAGATCAGCGCGTCATGCGCATCATAAAGGTCCGCCTTGGGGAAATAGACATCATTGGTGGCGACCAGTGGCAGATCCAGCGCATAGGCGATGTCGATCATGCCGCCTTCGGCCGCCTGTTCCTCAGGCATCGGGCGGCCTTCGGCATCGTGGTGGCGCTGCAATTCGACGTAAAGCCGGGTCGGAAAGGCCGCCGCCAGACGCTGGGCCAGGGCGCGTGCCTCGGGCAGATGTCCCTGCGCGACCATCTGGCCCAAAGGGCCCTGCGCGCCGCCGGTCAGGCAGATCAGACCCGCCGAACGCGCCTCAAGTTCCTCCAGCGTGACATGCGGCAGCGAACCGTCGCCGCGCAGGTAAAGGCAGGTCGAGATATCCATCAGGTTCAGCCAGCCCGCCTGATCCTGCGCCAGCAGCACGACCGGGCCGGTCACCGCGCCGGTCTCGAGCGTGACCTGACAGCCGATGATCGGCTGCACGCCGGCATCCTGCGCCTTGACGGAAAACTCCAGCGCCGCGAAGAGCGCATTGGTATCGGTCAGCGCGACGGCGGGCATGCCGTTCTGCGCCGCCAGCTCGGCCAGTTTCTTGACCGGAACCGCGCCCTCCAGCAGCGAATGTTCGGAATGCGTACGCAGGTGGATGAATCGGGGGGCGTTGTCAGGCATGGCGCCAATCTAGGCGCGAACGCCCCGGCTGCGCAATCGCCCCCGGCTGAAATCCGCGATGCGCGAGCGAACCCCTTCAGCCCAAAGAAAAAGGGCGGCGCTTCCGTCAGGAAAGCACCGCCCCGCAAATCCGTCAGCGCTGGTTCAGACCGCGCCCTGGATGAACTTCACCGCATCGCCAAAGGTCTGGATGGTTTCGGCGGCGTCGTCGGGGATCTCGATACCGAACTCCTCTTCGAACGCCATCACCAGTTCAACAGTATCCAGCGAGTCGGCGCCCAGATCGTCGATGAACGAGGCGCTCTCGGTCACCTTTTCTTCATCGACGCCCAGATGCTCGACGACAATTTTCTTCACGCGATCAGCGATATCGCTCATGTCTTTTCCTCGTTTTCGCGGGCATCCGCCCAGAATGTTCCAGCAATCGCCGGCCGTAGCCCGGGGCGGTCCCCCTGCAGCCTTGTCAGCGGGATATAGCACGCGAACGTGATCTTGCAACCCGCATAAACCATTATCAGATCATCGCCATGCCGCCATTCACATGCAGCGTGGCGCCGGTAATATAGCCCGCCTCGGGGCTGGTCAGGAACAGCACGGCGGCGGCGATCTCGCTGGCGGAACCCATCCGCCCGGCGGGGATCTGGGCCAGGATCCGGCCCTTCTGTTCCTCATTCAGTTTTTCGGTCATCGCGGTCTCGATAAAGCCCGGCGAGACGCAGTTCACCGTGATCCCGCGCGAGGCGACCTCATAGGCCAGGCTCTTGGACATGCCGACCAGCCCCGCCTTGGCGGCGGCATAATTGCCCTGACCGGGATTGCCGGTCGCCCCCACGACCGAGCCGATATTGACGATCCGGCCCCAGCGGGCCTTCATCATGCCGCGCAGAACGGCGCGGCACAGCCGGAAGCTCGAGGTCAGGTTGACCTCCAGGACCTGCGCCCATTCCTCATCCGACATCCGCATGAACAGATTGTCGCGCGTGATCCCGGCATTGTTGACCAGGATATCGACGCCGCCCGCTGCCTCGGCCGCCGCCTTGGGCAGGGCCTCGACCGCCTCGGCATTGCCCAGATCGGCGGTCACGACATGAACGCGCTCGCCCAGCGTCGCGGCCAGTTCCCGCAGCGGCGCCTCGCGCGTTCCCGAGAGCACCAGCGTGGCGCCGGCGGCGTGCAGCGCTTGCGCCACCGCACCTCCGATCCCGCCCGACGCGCCGGTCACCAGCGCCTTCTTTCCGCTCAGATCGAACATTCCATGCCTCATTCTTTGATGTCATATGTCCCCGAGGATACCCGCGGGGATCGGGGCAGCGCCCGCTTTCAGCCCTTTAGCGCCGCGATATCGGCCGGAACGCCGACATTCCTGACCACGGCCTCTTTGGCAATGCGCCGGATCATCCCCGACAGCGCCTTTCCGGCGCCGATCTCCCAAAATTCCGTGACACCGGCCCCGGTCAGAAATTCGATGGACTCGCGCCAGCGCACGGCGCCGGTCACCTGCTCGACCAGCAGGCGGCGGATGGCGCCGGGCTCGGTCACCGGCTCGGCGCGCACATTGGCGATCACCGGCACTTCCGGCGCGCTGATCTCGATCGCCGCAAGGGCCTCGGCCATTGCCGCGGCCGCCGGCTGCATCAGCGCCGAATGGAAGGGCGCCGAGACGGGCAGCATCAGCGCACGCTTGGCGCCGCGTTCCCTGGCCAGCGCGGCCGCGCGCTCGACGGCCTCCCTGTGCCCCGAGATCACCACCTGTGCCGGGTCATTGTCATTGGCGGCCTGACAGACCTCGCCCTCGGCGGCGTCGCGGGCGATCTGATCGACGGCGGCGTAATCCAGCCCCAGGATCGCTGCCATCGCGCCCTGCCCGACCGGCACCGCCTCCTGCATGGCCGCGCCACGCAGGCGCAGCAACCGCGCGGTATCGGCCAGGGTCAGCGCGCCGGCCGCGCAAAGCGCCGAATATTCACCCAGGGAGTGACCGGCCACGAAATCCGCGTCACCGATACCGAAACCCTCGGCCTCAAGCGCCCGGAACGCCGCCATCGAGGTCGCCATCAGCGCCGGCTGGGCGTTCTGGGTCAGGGTCAGCGTTTCGATATCGCCGGTCCAGATCAGCTCCGAGAGCGGCTCGCCCAAAGCCTCATCCACCTCGGCAAAGACCGCCCGCGCGGCCGGATAGGCCTCGGCCAGTTCGCGTCCCATGCCGATGACCTGAGCGCCCTGCCCCGGAAATACGAATGCCCGCATTGCGGTATTCCTTCTTTCTTATGTCGTTGTGACAGGATTAGCCTGCGCCGGGCCGTCCCGCAACCGCGCCGGCACCCAGGATCGGATGTTCGGCCCGCGGCTGTCTTGTCCGACAGCGGGCGACAGGCTCCGGCTCTCGTGATGAAGGGATTCGGGAATCGAGGCCCATGAACAGACTGATCGTCTCTGACGAACTGACGCCTCCAAGGGTTGACGCAACTTCGTCGGGGTGACGCTCTGCCCCGGTCTCCGAACGATCATCACCGCATGTCCCCGGATGCCATGGTCCAGCGCAGCGGCGTGCATTTAGGCGTTACAGCCTGTGATCCTCGCGCGCATGACCGGACCTGCAACCGAACCCCAGCAGGCAGCGTCAGCCCGGAATTTGAAACCGGCCCGTCCCTTTGCGCACCGTTCTTGACGGCAGAACCGATGCCGTGTCTCCGGCTCGACAGAAGCCCCACAATGCGCCTGCCGCCAACAAGGCCACGGAACGCCTCAGGCTCTTTCCGCCAACTTCCTCTCGATCGCATCCCAGATCAGCCCCGCCGCATTCACGCCATCGAAACGCTCGAGTTCCTGAATGCCGGTTGGCGAGGTCACATTGATCTCGGTCAGCCAGCCGTCAATCACGTCGATCCCGGTGAAAAGCAGCCCCTTCTCGCGCAAGACAGGCGCAATCGTCGCGCAGATTTCACGCTCGCGCTCGGTCAATCCGATCTTTTCGGCACGCCCGCCCACATGCATGTTCGAGCGCGCCTCGCCCGCGACCGGTATGCGGTTGATCGCACCGACCGGCTCGCCATCGACGAGGATGATCCGCTTGTCGCCCATGGCCACCGCAGGCAGAAATTTCTGGACGATGACCGGCTCACGGCTATTCGCCGAGAAGGTTTCGATCAAGGAGGAAAGATTGGGGTCGTTCGGCCGCAAGTGGAAGATCCCCGCCCCGCCATTGCCATATAGCGGCTTGATTATCATGTCTCCGTGCCGCGCGCGAAAATCGCGGATCTGGGACAGATCACGAGTGATCAGGGTCGGCGGCGTCAGATCGGGAAAATCCAGCACCAGAAGCTTTTCCGGGCTGTTGCGGACCCAGAACGGGTCGTTGACGACAAACGTCTTCGGATGCACGCGGTCCAGAAGATGGGTATTGGTAATATAGGCCATATCGAAAGGTGGGTCCTGGCGCAGCCAGATCACGTCGAACTCGGCCAGATCGACCTCGGCCCAGTCACCGAACGTGACATGATCGCTGGCCCGACGCCGCAATGTCACCGGACGGCCGCGAGCGATCACCCGCCCCTCGCAATAGCTCAGCCGATCGACGGTATACTGAAACAGCCGATGACCGCGCGCCTCGGCCTCGAGCCCCAAACGAAATGTACTGTCCCCATCAATCGAGACATGCTCGATCGGATCCATCTGCAGGGCCACGTAAAGACTCATGTTATCAGCTCCAGCCTGCCATGGGCGGAGTTCTGACCCGCGGCTGCCCGCTTTGCAAGATCACAAGTCAGTTTGCACCAAATGCGTTTTCGACGATTTCGATCCGGCCGAACCGATCCACCAGCGCCGCGTCAAAGCGCATCGCGGTCAGCAATCCAGCCGGCATCCGGCCACAGAATTCCAGCGCGGCGCTGCAAATTCGCATGATTTGCCGGCGGGTGATTCTTTCGGCGGCACGGTCATGGCTGCTGGATTTCTTGACCTCGACAAAGACATATTCCTCGCCCTGGCGCAGGATCAGGTCGATCTCTCCGCCCTGACCACGCCAGCGCTCGGCAATCACTTCGCATCCCCGATCCATATAGGCCCGCGCCACCGATTCCTCGGCCAGCCGCCCGGCCGACTGCGACACGCGGCCGCGCTGTACCCGCGCCTGGTCGGGCGACACCGGGGCGCCCCGGAAAGATCTCTCATGTCTCATTCGCGTTCCTTTTTCATGGCCAAAGCCAGCGCATAGACATCGCGGCGCGGCACGCCGCAGCGGCTCGCGACCTGGGCCGCGGCCTCCCTGACGGAAAACCGCCCCAGCAAGCCCGACAGGGCCTCACGCAGCGCCTGCTCATCGGCTGGCTCGGCCTCCGGGCGGCCGAACAGGACGACAATTTCGCCCCGCAGCCCCTGTTCGGGAATTTGTTCCAGCAATTCCGCCGCCGTGCCCCGCATCACCTCTTCGAATTTCTTGGTCAGTTCCCGGCAGATCACCGTAGCTCGATTCGCCTCAGCCTCGCAGATATCTTCCAATAATTGTTTAACGCGCCGGGGGCTTTCAAAGACGATCACCGTCGCCTCGACATCACGCCAGCCGGCGATCCATTTGCGTCGCGCGCCCGCGGCCGCAGGCGGAAAGCCGACGAAAAGAAAGCGATCGCTGGGCAAGCCCGAAACCGACAGGGCGACCAGCGCGGCCGAGGGGCCGGGCAAGGCCCGGACCGAAAAGCCCGCCTCGGCCGCGTCCCGCGCCAGACGGTAGCCGGGATCGGCCACCAGCGGGGTTCCCGCATCCGACGCGTAGCCGACCGATTTGCCATCGGCCAGCGCGGCCAGGATCGCCGGACGCTGCCGCTCGGCATTGTGGTCGTGATACGCGATGATCCGCCGACCGCGCAGGTGAATGCCATGAATATCCATCAGGTGGCGCAGCCGGCGCGTGTCCTCGGCGGCCAGGACATCGGCGGTGTTGAGCAGGTCCAGCGCCCGCAATGTGATGTCCCGCGCGCTGCCGATCGGGGTTGCCACCAGATAAAGCCCCGGCTCGGGCGCGGTCACATCGACGCTCAGCGACAGCGGTCGCGCGCCCGTCCCGGTTGTGCTGGCGCTGTCTTCCATGTCGTCTCCTTGTTGCTGCGACCGCCGGCGCGCGGGCAAGTTGCCATGTCCCGCTTATGCCAATAACCTGCCCTCGACGACACCCCAGCCTCGAGACCACAGGGAATCACGCCATGACCGTCCTTACAACGATCCGCGGCGCTTTCGAACTGCGCCGACCGCTTGCCCGCGTCGGAGCCGTCCTATCGGCGTTGACACTGGCCGCCTGCGCCCCTCTGGGAGAGGGCGCGACCGGCCCCCAGACCGGCCAGATGATCGATCCCTCGCAGCCCGTCCGGGTGGCGATGCTGGTCCCTTCGGGAACCGGTGATGCCGATCTGGACTGGCTCGCCCGCTCGCTGAGCAATTCCGCCAAGATGGCCATGGCCGACGCCCAGGGCGCGACCATCGACCTGCGCGTCTATTCCGTCGGCTCGGACCCGGCGGCGGCTGCGGCCACGGCCAATCAGGCGGTGGACGAGGGCGCCGGGATCATCCTTGGTCCGCTATTCGCCGACAGCGCCAATGCCGTGGGCAACGCAATGGCGCCCCGGGGCGTGAACGTGCTGTCATTCTCCAACAATACCGATATCGCGGGCGGCAATGTCTTCGTGCTGGGCAATACCTTCGACAATGTCGCGAACCGATTGGTGAAATACGGTGTCCGCAACGGCAAGCGGCGCATCCTGCTGGTGGCCGAGGATGACACCGCCGGTCAAGTCGGCGCCCGCGCCATCGAGCGGGCCATCCAGAGCAACGGCGCGACGCTGGCGGGCACGGCGATCCACCCGCTGTCGAAACAGGGGATCGACGGGATCATCCCGAATGTCAGCCAGGCCGCGCTCTCGGGCAATGTCGATGCGGTTTTCCTGACCGCTAATCAGGGCGCCGTGCTGCCCTATCTGACCGACAGCCTGGCCGATGCCGGCGTGACCTCGGCCACAGTGCAGATGATGGGGCTGACCCGCTGGGACCAGCCCTCGGCCAGGCTGCAACTGCGCGGCGTGCAGGGCGGCTGGTTCGCCATTCCCGACACCACCATGGCGGCGCAGTTCGAGCAGCGCTACCGCTCGCTCTACGGCGAGGCGCCGCATGGGCTGGGCTCGCTCGGTTATGACGGGGTGGCGGCCATCGCGGCGCTGGTCCGCGCCGGCAAGCGCAATGCGCTGACCACCTCGGGGCTGACGCAGAATGCCGGTTTCGCCGGCATCTCGGGCGCGTTCCGCCTGCGCCGCGACGGCAGCAACGAGCGGGCATTGGCGGTGGCCACCATCCGCAACGGCCAGGCGGTCATTCTGGATCCCGCGCCGCGCAGCTTCAGCGGGTTCGGGTTCTGATCTTGGGCGCGGTCAGTACCGACCAGCCGCAGCAAAGCGCCCCGGCCCTGCCCGGGGCGCATATGCTGTTCGCAGCCGAAACCTTTCTGCCATACCTGACCGAGGCGCTCGGCGATATTACCGAGCCGCGCGCCATCCGGGCGAAAACCGTCGAGATCGTCGGCAAGGCGCGCGCCGATGCCATTGACGATATCGCCGCGGGCTTCATGTCGCATCCCCGCGCCGCGCGCGAAACGGTGCGCGCCATCGCCAGCCTGACCGACGCCACGGTGACCGCGATTCACCATGTCGCGACCACGATCCTGCACCCGCTTCCCAGCCCCACCGATGCCGAGCGGCTGGCCGTTCTGGCCATCGGCGGCTATGGCCGCGCCGAAATGGCCCCGCAATCGGATGTGGACCTGCTGTTCCTGACGCCGTGGAAAATCCGCGGCTGGACCGAAAGCGTCGTGGAATCGATGCTCTACATGCTGTGGGACCTGAAGATGAAGATCGGGCAGGCCACCCGCACGGTCGATGACTGCATCCGGCTGGGCGCCGAGGACATGACCATCCGCACTAGCCTGCTCGAGCACCGTCTGGTCTGCGGTCATGCCCATACCGCCGAGACATTGCGCGACCGCCTGTGGTCCGAACTGTTCGACAACTCGATCCCCGAATTCATCGAGGCCAAGCTGGCCGAGCGCGCCGAGCGCCATCGCCGCCAGGGCGGTCAGCGCTATGTGCTCGAACCCAACGTGAAAGAGGGCAAGGGCGGGCTGCGCGACCTGCAGACGCTCTACTGGATCGCGAAATACATCCATCGCGTGGATCGCGCCGTGGAACTGGTCGATCTGGGATTCTTTACCCGCGAGGAACACCTGACCTTCTGGCAGGCCGAGGATTTCCTCTGGGCGGTGCGCTGCCATCTGCACCTGATCGCCGGGCGCAGCGCCGATCAGCTGACGTTCGATATGCAGGTCGCGGTGGCCGGGCGCATGGGCTATCGCGATCGCGGCGGGCGGCGGGCCGTCGAGATCTTCATGCAGGATTACTTCCTGCACGCGACCCGGGTGGGCGAACTGACCCGCGTCTTTCTGGTCGCGCTCGAGGCGCGCCACCTCTACCGGGCGCCGATCATCAACCGGCTGTTCCAGCGCCGCCGACGCCTGCGGCCCGGCTTTCGCATGGATCGCGGCCGGCTCAGCTTCACCGACGAACGGGAATTCCTGTCCGATCCGCTGAACGTGCTGCGCCTGTTCGAAGAGGGGCTGCGCACCGGCATCCTGATCCACCCCGAGGCCATGCGCGCCGTGACCTCGAATCTGGACATGATCGACGATGGCATGCGCTCGAACCCCGAGGGGGTACGGATCTTTCTCGACCTGCTGCTGAAACACGGCAATCCGGAACGCGCGCTGCGGCGGATGAACGAACTGGGCGTGCTGGCGGCCTTTATCCCCGAATTCGCGCCGGTCGTGGCGATGATGCAGTTCAACGTCTATCACCATTACACCGTGGACGAGCACCTGATCCAATGCGTCGTCGCGCTGGCGGATATCGAGCGCGGCGCCGAGGGCGAGGACCTGCCCGTGGTCACCGGAATCATGGCCGGCAAGGTCAACCGCAGGGTCATCTACCTGGCGGTGCTTCTGCACGATATCGGCAAGGGCCGGAGCGAGGATCACTCGATCCTCGGCGCCAGGATCGCGCGGCGCATCTGCACCCGCTTCGGCCTGCCCGCCGACGAGATCGAGACCATCGAATGGCTGATCCGCAACCATCTGCTGATGTCCGACGTGGCGCAGAAACGCGACATCGCCGACCCCCGGGTGCTGCGCGATTTCGCCAAGGCGGTAAAGACCAAGAAACGGCTCGACCTGCTGCTGGTGCTGACCGTCTGCGACATTCGCGGCGTCGGCCCCGGCACCTGGAACAACTGGAAGGCCATGCTGCTGCGCAGATTGCACAGCGAGGCCACGGCGGCGCTGGAAAACGGGCTGGAGGAAATCAACCGCGAGCAGCGCACCGGCGAGGGCAAGCGCTCGCTGCGCCATCTGCTGAGCGCGCGGGGATGGGAGCCAAGGGCGATCAAGGCGGAACTGTCGCGGCATTATGACAGCTACTGGACGGGCCTGCCGACCGATACGCAATTCGTCTTTGCCGAGATGCTGGCCGGGCTGGACGGCGACGATTTCCGCATCGACCTGCATCCCGACCACGATCGCGACGCGACGCGGGCAGCCTTTGTGCTGGCCGACCATCCGGGCCTGTTCTCGCGGCTGGCGGGGGCGCTGGCGCTGGTCGGCGCCAATATCGTCGATGCGCGCACCTATACCACCCGGGACGGCTTCGCGACCGCCGTGTTCTGGCTGCAGGACAGCGACGGCCACCCCTATTCCGCCGACCGGCTGCCGCGGCTGCGCAAGATGATCCAGCGCACCCTGCGCGGCGAGATCGTCGCCCGCGACGAACTGGCCGGCCGCGACAAGCCCCGAAAACGCGAGCGCGCATTCCGCTTTCCGACCCATATCATCTTCGATAACGAAGGCAGCGACGTCTATACCGTGATCGAGGTCGATACGCGCGACCGCCCCGGCCTGCTTTACGATCTGACCCGGACCCTGGCCGACAACCATATCCAGATCGCCAGCGCGGTCATCGCCACCTTCGGCGCGCAGGTCGTCGACACGTTCTACGTCAAGGACATGTTCGGGCTGAAACTGCATCAGGCGCAAAAGCGCGAATCGCTGGAGAAGAAACTGCGCCAGGCGATCAAGGACGGGGCCGAGCGCGCCGAACGCGCCGGGGGCTGAGGCGAGCGCCTTCAGGGGACACGAAAAGACCAGCATGAAACCGATCAGACTTATCCGCGGCTTTCTTTCCGTCGGGGCCTGGACATTGGCCAGCCGCGTGGTGGGCTTTGTCCGCGACGTGATGATCGCCGCCTATCTGGGCACCGGCCCGGTGGCGCAGGCCTATATCGTGGCCTTCACCCTGCCCAACATGTTCCGTCGATTCTTTGCCGAAGGCGCCTTCAACACCGCCTTCGTGCCGATGTTCGCCAAGCGGCTGGAGGCGGGCGAGGATCCGCGCGGTTTCGCCGAACAGGCATTCTCGGGGCTCGCCTTCGTGGTGCTGCTCGTCTCGGTCATCGCGAATTTCGCCATGCCGTGGCTGGTCTTTCTTCAGGCCGCCGGCTTTCGGGGCGACGCGCGTTTCGATCTGGCTGTCACCTATGGCCGCATCTGTTTTCCCTATATCCTGTTCATCTCGCTGACCGCGCTCCTGTCGGGGCTGCTGAACGCGGGCGGGCGCTTCATCGCCGCCGCCGCCGCGCCGGTGCTGATGAACTTCATCCTGATCGCGGCCATGCTGCTGGCCGATCGCTTCGGCTGGGACATGGGGCTGGCCATGGCCTGGTCCACGCCGGTCTCGGGCATCGCGCAGCTCGTCTGCGTCTGGTGGGCGGCCAAGCGCATGGGCTTCCCGCTGCGCCTGCACCGGCCGCGCCTGTCGCCCGAGATGAGGCGCCTGCTGGCGGTGGCCGCGCCCGCCGTGCTGGCCGGCGGCGTGGTGCAGATCAACCTTCTGGTCGGGCGGCAGGTGGGGTCGTTCTTTGACGGCGCCATTGCCTGGCTGACCAATGCCGACAGGCTTTACCAGCTGCCGCTGGGCGTGGTCGGCATCGCCATCGGCATCGTGCTGCTGCCCGATATCTCGCGCCGGCTCAAGGCGGGCGATACCGATGGCGGCCGCAATGCCTATAACCGGGCTACCGAATTCGCGCTGTTCCTGACCGTGCCCGCCGCCGTGGCGCTGGTCATGGCCAGCTATCCGCTGATCTCGGTGCTGTTCATGCGCGGCGCCTTTCTGGAAAGCGATGTCGGCCCGACCGCGCTGGCGCTGGCGATCTATGGCGCGGGCCTGCCGGCATTCGTGCTGCAAAAGGTGCTGCAACCGCTCTATTTCGCGCGCGAGGACACGCGCAGCCCGTTCCGCTTTGCCCTGGGTGCGATGCTGGTGAATGCGCTGGTCGCCCTGGGGCTGGCGCCGCTGATCGGCTTTTCCGCCGCCGCCCTTGGCACCACCGTCGCGGGCTGGACCATGGCCGCGCAGCTCTGGCTGGGCAGCCGCCGCTTTGGCGAGGCGGCGCGGCCGGACAGCCGGCTCAGGCGGCGCCTGCCCCGCATCCTTGTCGCCTCGCTGGTCATGGGCGCGGCGATCTGGCTCATCAAGCTGGGGCTGGGCGACATGCTTTACACGCCGCGCATGCGCTATGCGGCGCTGGCCGCGCTGGTCCTTGGCGGCATGGCCTGTTACGGCATGGCGGCCATCGCGCTTGGCGCGATCCGTGCCTCGGACCTGCGCGCCGGGCTGCGGCGTCAGCGCTGACGGATCTGGCGCATCACCCGCGCGATGCCGCCCGGCACCAGCACGAAGGACAACAGGAATCCGCAGCCGAAGCCCGCGATCTCGGCGATCCAGGTCAGGCTGCCATCCTGAAAGATGATGCCAAAGACCAGCTGGAACAGCAGCAGCATGCCGATCAGCGTGAAGGCCCGCATCCGGTTGGCGTTCTGCTGCCCGAGTCGCGTCCAGAGCAGAAAGGTAAAGGCGCCGACAAAGCCGTAGACCGCCGGATAACCGCCGATCAGCGGCTGGAACCGGACCTGCGGCAAGACCCCCGCGGCCAGCGTGTAGATCAGCGCGCCGCCGATGGCCGAGCCGAAAAACAGCGCCAGAACCGCCCAGGGCCGGAACTGGCTTGCGATCAGGTTGCCAAGCGCCAGGATGAAGACGATGACGAACAGCGCATGGGTGATCGACAGATGGACAAAGGCATAGGTCAGGATGCGCCAGCCCTGATCCAGCGTGACTATCCCCAGTTGCCACAACCGCAGCACGAATTCGGGAACATAGGCCGCGCGCTCGGCCACGATCTGGCGCAGCGCGAGCCCGGCGCCGGGCTGGCCGCCGCCCAGAAAACCGATCTGGCCCAGCCCGAAATAGGCCTCGCAGGCGATCATCGGCAGGACCAGCGCCCAGATCACGGGCGGCACGGGGTTCAGGGGCGATTCATCGTAACCGGGGCGCATCTTGCTTCCTCGTCTGGTTGGGCTGTTGCGCCCGGACGGGGCAAGGGGTAAGCCAGCGGCCGGGATTTTCCAAGCAGGTAGTACCATGACGACGAGCTTCGCCCCCCGCATTTTCTCCGGCATCCAGCCCTCAGGGGGGTTGACGCTGGGCAATTACCTGGGCGCGCTCAAGCGTTTCGCCGAATATCAGGGCAAGGGCGCCGAGACCATCTATTGCGTCGTCGACCTGCATGCGATCACCGTCTGGCAGGAGCCGGAAAAGCTGCGCCACAACACGCGCGAGGTGGCGGCGGCTTTCATGGCCTCGGGGGTGGATCCGGCGCAATCGGTGCTGTTCAACCAGAGCCAGGTCACCCAGCATGCGGAACTGGCCTGGCTGTTCAACACGGTGGCGCGGGTCGGCTGGATGTACCGGATGACCCAGTTCAAGGACAAGGCCGGCAAGAACAGCGAGAACTCGAGCCTTGGCCTCCTGGCCTATCCCTCGCTGATGGCGGCCGATATCCTGGCCTATCACGCCACCGCCGTCCCGGTGGGCGAGGATCAGAAGCAGCATCTGGAACTGACCCGCGACATCGCCGCCAAGTTCAACCACGATTACGGCGTCGAGTTCTTCCCGATCACCGAGCCGCTGATCGAGGGCACGGCGACCCGCGTCATGTCGCTGCGCGACGGCAGCAAGAAGATGTCGAAATCCGACCCTTCGGATGCGGCGCGGATCAACCTGACCGACGATGCCGATGCCATCGCCCAGAAGATCCGCAAGGCGCGCACCGATGCCGAACCCCTGCCCGGCAGCATGGAGGGGCTGAAGGACCGCCCCGAGGCCCGCAATCTGGTGAACATCTATGCCGCCCTGTCCGGCGAGACGGGCGACATGATCCTGTCGCGTTTCGAGGGTCAGGGCTTCGGCGCCTTCAAGCCTGCCCTGGCCGAGGTCGCGGTCGAGGTGCTGGCGCCGATCACCGCCAGGATGAGCGAATTCATGGCCGACCCGGCCGAGATCGACCGGATCCTGGGCGAAGGCGCCGTGCGAGCAACAGCCATCGCCCGGCCTGTCGTCGAGCGGACCAAGGAAATCATGGGCATGATCCGGTCGCGCTGAACGGCGCGCCTGCCGATCGAATACCGGCTGCCCTGCACCCGGCGCCGGCCTGCATTGAAAGGATGGCCAGCATGACCAATCAACTGTCCCGGATGCTTGGCGAACGGCCCTGGCTGCTGGCCGATGGCGCGATGGGCACCAATCTTTACAATATGGGGCTGGTCCATGGGCAGGCGCCGGATCTGTGGAACGATTCCCATCCCGACAAGGTGCGCGGCCTGCACCGGCAGATGATCGCCTCGGGCGCCGATATCATCCTGACGAACAGTTTCGGCGGCAATGCCCGCCGGCTGCGCGTGTCGGGCGCCGAGAGCCGGGTGGCCGAGGTGAACCTGGGCGCCGCCCGGCTTGCCCGCGAGGCGGTCGCGGCTTCGGGCCGGGCGGTGATCGTGGCCGGCTCGATGGGGCCGACCGGCGAGATCATGACCCCGGTCGGCCATCTGACCGAGACAGAGGCCACCGAGATATTCACCGAACAGGCGCAGGCGCTGAAGCGCGGCGGCGCGGATATCCTCTGGGTCGAAACCGTCAGCGCCATCGAGGAAATGCGTGCCGCGGCGCGCGCCGCCCAGACCGTGGGCCTGCCGTGGTGCGGCATGATGAGCTTTGAGCCGGGCGGCCGCAGCATGATGGGGGTAAGCCCGGCGCAGCTGGGCGCGCTCATTGATCGCCTGCCTTATCCGCCGCTGGCCTATGGCGCGAATTGCGGCACGGGTCCGGCCGAGCTGCTGCTGGCGCTGTCGGGATTCGCCGCCTCGGGCAACGAGCGGCCGCTGATCGCCAAGCCCAATGCCGGCGTGCCGCGCTATCACGATGACGGGCTGCTTTACGATGCCACGCCCGAAGTCATGGCCGAATTCGCGGTGCTGGCGCGCGACATGGGCGTGCGGATCATCGGCGGCTGCTGCGGCACGACCCCGGCGCATCTGGCGGCGATGCGCGATGCTCTGATCCGCGCCCCGCGCGGCCCGCGTCCCAGCACCGAGACGATCATGGCCCGGATCGCGGCGGCCATGGCGGCAAGCGGCCCCTCGGACGAATGAAACGGCCGCGTCCGAATCAGAACAGCGCCAGCTGATCGCCTGTTCGCGGCGGCGGCGCGAAGCGGCTGCAATCCAGCGCCTCGACCCCGCCGGCCAGCCCCAGCCGTTTGCGCGCCAGCCGAAAGCGCTGCCGCAGCAGATCGGCCTCGATCCCCTCGCCGCGCATGCGGGTGCCGAAACGCGGATCGTTGTCCCGGCCGCCGCGCATCGCCTGAACGCGCGCCATGACATGGGCCGCCTTGCCGGGGTGGTGGCGCTCCAGCCAGTCGCGAAACAGCGGCGCGACCTCAAGCGGCAGGCGCAGCGGGATCATGCTCGCCGCGGTAGCCCCGGCTTCGCGCGCGGCCTGCATGATGCGCTCGAGCTCGGGCTCGGTCAGCACCGGGATGACCGGGGCGACCATGACCCGGACCGGCACCCCCGCCCCGGCCAGCGCCCGGATCATGCGCAGCCGTGTCGCGGGCGCCGGCGCGCGCGGCTCGAGCTGGCGGGCCAGCGCGGCGTCCAGCGTGGTGATCGAGACCCCCGCCGCCACCTGCCCCCGGCCCGCCATCGCGCCCAGCAGATCCAGATCGCGCATCACCGTCGCGCCGCGCGTCACAAGGCTGAGCGGATGGTTCCAGTCATGCAGCACCTGCAGACAGCCGCGCATGATGCCCAGCTGCGATTCGACCGGCTGGTAAGGATCTGTATTGGTGCCGAAGGCGATCGGCGCCACCGCATAACCGGGCCGGCCGATCTGCGCCGCGAGCAGTTCGGCGGCATTGGGCTTGGCGGTGATCTTCGTCTCGAAATCCAGCCCCGGCGACAGCCCAAGATAGGCGTGCGAGGGCCGCGCGAAACAATAGATGCAGCCATGTTCGCAACCCCGATAGGGATTGACCGAACGATCAAAGGGAATGTCGGGTGACCTGTTGCGGCTGATGATCGAGCGCCCGCGCTCATGCGTCACCTCGGTCCGCAGCAGCGATGGCTCGGCCGGGATGTCCCAGCCGTCATGCTCGCGCTCGGTCCGATAGGGCTCGAACCGGGCCGCGGGGCGCGTGTCGGCGCCCCGCGCGCGCAGGATTTCATCCGGGTCGCGGGGTGGCAGGGTCATTCGCCCAGATTAGAACATTTAGCGAACACTGGCTATGGCAATCCCGCCGCTTCCGCTGCGTTACATGGGATTTTTCGCGCTTTCTCGGCGGGTCCGCGCCAAATCGGCCAAAGGGGTCTTTTCGCCCCCGGCAACAAAGGCCATATTGGGCGCAGGAGGACGTCATGCCGCTGCCACATTTCCTGTTGCTGATTCTGGTCGTGATTCTGGCCGCCGGAGTGACGATCTGGATGGCCAATGCGGCGGGGATTCCCCTGTTCGCGCTTGGCCTTGTGGCCTTGCTGGCCGCGGCGCTCGTGCATCTGAGCGCGCGTGACCATCACAAGCATTAGCGTTTCGCCCGCAGCAGCGGCTATCAGCTTTCCAGTTCGGTATCCCAGTAAAGAAAATCCATCCAGCTTTCATGCAGGTGGTTCGGCGGAAAGCGCCGGCCGACCGCGTGCATTTCCTCGGGCATGGGGCGGCGCGGCGGACGGCGCAGCTTCAGCCCGGAATTGCGCAGAGACTTGTTGGCCTTTTTCAGATTGCAGGGCGAACAGGCGGCAACCACGTTTTCCCAGCTGGTGATTCCGCCGCGCGAGCGCGGGATGACATGGTCAAAGGTCAGGTCCCCCTTCGCGCCGCAATACTGGCAGCAGAATTCGTCCCGCAGAAAAAGATTGAAGCGCGTGAATGCCACGCGCTTCTGGGGTTTTACGAAATCTTTCAGTACCACCACCGAGGGGATGCGTATCGAATGCCTCTGGCTTCGCACCACCTCGTCATATTCGGCGATGATCTGGACCCGCTCCAGAAACACCGCCTTGACCGCCTCCTGCCAGGGCCAGAGCGATAGCGGGTAGTAGCTGAGCGGGCGGAAATCCGCGTTGAGCACAAGCGCCGGGTGTTGCCGCAACCCTGCCGGCTCACGCACGAATTGGGTTCTGAAATCACCTTGGTCGTCGAGCATCGACCCTCACTTACCTAGCCCGGAACATGTCGGCAATCATGCGCACAACTATATATGGCGGCTGACGACTGACAAGTCCCCGAATGTATGCCTGTGGATGAAATATCCGTCAGGCGTGACAGGGGCGTGACAACCCGCGACTAATGTGGCGAGGCGAGTTTCATCAGCAGCAGGCCGGTCACGATCAGCGCCGCCGCGATCAGCCGCATGATATCGACGGATTCGCCCAGAATGGTGATGCCCAGCACAAAGGCCCCCACCGCGCCGATCCCGGTCCAGATGACATAGGCCGTGCCCAGGGGCAGCACCTTCATCGACAGCGACAGGAACCAGAAACTGGCCACCGTGCCGACCAGGGTCACGACGGTCGGACCGGGGCGGGTAAACCCCTCGGAGAGTTTCATCGAATAGGCCCAGACAATCTCGAGAATGCCGGCCACGCCCAGATAGACCCACGCCATTACGCGCACTCCTGATGTTGTTCGGCGCCATCTTTCCCGGGGCGCGCGGATGGTCAAGCGGGACTCGCCTTCCGCTCGGCTTGCTGTCAGGATGGTGGCCATGACGCAACCGCCGCCGCTGCTGGGCACGCTGGAATCGGCGCTTTATGCCGAGGATCTGGAGGCTGCCGCCCGTTTCTGGACCGAGATCATCGGCCTGCCCGAGATTGCGCGGGTGCCGGGCCGGCATGTGTTTTTCCGCTGCGGCGCGCAGGTTCTGCTGGTTTTTCGCGCCGAAGCCACGCGGCAGGCGCCGCGCGAGGATGCAAGGCTACCGGTCCCGCCGCATGGCACGACCGGCGCCGGACATTTCTGCATGGCGGCGGCGCCGGAAGCCTTCGACGCCTGGCGCAGCCATCTGGAAAAGGCGGGCATCGAGATCGAGGCGGATTTCACCTGGCCCCAGGGCGGCAGGTCGCTTTATTTTCGCGACCCGGCCGGAAATTCGATCGAGCTTGCGGATCCCGCAATCTGGGCGTGATCAGCGTTTCGCGCGGACGGCGACGCGCTGCGGGCGCATCCGCGCGCCATGCGCGGCCATCAGGGCGACCGGAACCAGGACCAGTGCAGTCAACCAGATCAAGCTCATGCGGTATCTCCTCGGCAGGTTCCCCAGAAAGGTAGGGTCCGGTTTCGCGACCGCAACCCCGCTGGATCGGAAACGTCACGTTTTTTCGGCGAACCGCTCTTTCAGAAAGCTCAGCGCGACCGACAGCCCGTCGGGCGAAATGCCATGCCCCGTGCCCTTCATGACATGGCCATAAAGCGTTTTGCATTTAATCTGAGGCATATCCGGCAGCTTTGAGGAAGTTCCAGCATTCGTCTGGATGGAACATGTCACAGATGTCACCAAGGGCTTCGAACAAGGCATCAAAGGTTCTGGCGCCG
>NZ_JRKN01000014.1 GCF_000763905.1 Paracoccus halophilus | reverse complement strand
CAAAAATCCCATGTCAATCACTCCATATCTCCCCGACCGAATCCGTCAGGGCAACGTGTTCACATGGGTCAATTCTCAGTGGAAATTCGGGAGGCTACCGGGTCAATTCTCAGCGGAAATCAACAATCTTGCCCTCAATGGTCCGCGCCCAAAGCTCCGCGTCACCGCGGCGCAGGAAGGATTCACTGATGTAGTGCCCTTTGCGTCTGACCTGGACTCGCCAGGAGCCCGAAGGAAGCTTTGATATGGTCGCCATTTCGTGTGCTCTATGTGTGCAGTGCGCGGTCGAAACGTGGCGAAAAGGGGCGTATTGGGTCGTAAATTAGAGTGCACACGCCGCCGCGCAATGAGTTGATACTACTGGAAAAATGACGAAATATCAAGCACATAGACTTGCCATTGCGCCTATGATGGACTGGACGGACCGCGCCTGTCGCGGGTTTCACCGGCTCCTGTCGCGCCGGGCGCTGCTTTATACCGAGATGGTGACCGCGCCGGCGGTGATCCATGGCGACCGGGCGAAGCTTCTGGATTTCGACGCGGCCGAGCATCCCCTGGCCCTGCAACTGGGCGGCTCGGACCCCGCGCAGCTGGCCGAGGCGGCGCGGATCGGCGCCGGCTGGGGCTATGACGAGATCAATCTGAATGTCGGCTGCCCCAGCGACCGGGTGCAATCGGGCTGTTTCGGCGCCGTGCTGATGACCCGCCCGGAACTGGTCGCCGAATGCGTCACCGCGATGATTGCCGCCAGCCCGGTCGAGGTGACGGTGAAATGCCGCATCGGTGTCGATGAGCAGGAGCCCGAGACGGTCCTGCCCGCCTTTCTGCGCCGCATGCGCGATGCGGGTGTGCGCCGCATCGCCATCCACGCGCGCAAGGCCTGGCTGCAAGGCCTGTCGCCGCGCGAAAATCGCGAGGTGCCGCCGCTGGATTATCCGCTGGTGCATCGCATGAAGCAGGAGTTTCCCGATCTGGATCTGTCGGTCAATGGCGGCATCGCTTCGCTGGATCAGGCGCGCGAACATCTGGCGGTGATGGACGGCGTCATGGTCGGCCGCGCCGCCTATCATCAGCCCTGGGACATGCTGGGCCAGGCGGATCGGCTGTGGGGCGAGACCCCGCCCTTTGACGATCCGCTCGACGCTGCGCGGGCCATGCGCGCGCGGATCGCCGCGCATCTGGCGGCGGGCGGGCGGCTGCATCAGATCACCCGGCACATGCTTGGCCTGTTCCACGGCCGGCCCGGCGCGCGCGGCTGGCGGCGACAGCTTTCGGAAGGCGCCGGCCGGGCGGTCGGTGCGGCCGATGCGCTGGCGGTCTATGACGCCGCGCTGGCCGAGATCATGGCGCCTACCTGATCCAGTTCCGCATGGCCTCGGCCAGCAATCCGCGCCGCCGCGGCTGGCGCGGGCAATAGAGGTAATATCCCAGCATCATCACCCCGATCAGGAAGCGCAGGATGGGGCGCTGGTCCTCGGCCAGCAGGCCGGGGACCGAAACCAGCGCATCGAAATCCGCGGCGGCAATGCCGTCGATGGTCTCGGCGGCGGGGCTGGGACGGCGGCCCTCGAGCCAGGCCAGAAGCCGCGCGATGTCCAGCGCCACCGGGATCATGGCGCCGCCCTGCATGTCGATGCCGGTCATGCGGCCGGTGGTCTCGTCCCAGAAGATATTGTCCGGCGTCAGATCGCCATGCGAGGCCGCGCGCTCGACGCTGGCGCCGCGCAGCTGGAAGGCTTCGGCGCGCAACTGCGCCATATGGCCGGCAACCAGTTCGCGGTCGATCCAGTCGCCCTCGGCGGTCAGCAGGCGTTCCTCGGCCATGGTCAGCCAGAAGCGCGGCCCGAAGGTGCCGCGCTCGCGCGACGGCGCGGTCAGGCGCAGCAGCCACGATCCGATGCGCCCCAGAAGCCAGGCCCGGCGCGTTGCGCGGGCCGAGGCAAGCACGGTGGCCGAGGGGGCGCCCGGCGCGGCTTCCAGAACCAGCACCCCCTGATCCGGGACCGAATGCAGCGGCAGGACCACGGCATCCTGGCCCTGACCGAGAGCCTGCGCCGCCTCGTGCAGCCGCGCCTCGGTCCGGCGGACGGTATCGGCGGGATCGCCATTGCGGAACAGCTTCAGATAGGCGGGCTTTCCATGCAGCCTGATCTCGCAGACCATATGCATGGGGCGGTCGCGCAGCAGGCGCACATATTGCGCGCCGGCAAGCTGCGGCAGATCGACCTTCAGCCTAACCACGTTCGGCGGCCTTGGCGGCATCCCAAAGCTGATCCATTTCGGCCAGGTCGCTGTCCTCGGGGCGGCGGCCATCGGCGGCCAGCGCCGCCTCGATGGCCCGGAAGCGGCGGGTGAACTTGGCATTGGCCATGCGCAGCGCCTCTTCCGGGTCGATGTCCAGATGCCGCGCCAGATTGGCCATGACGAACAGCAGATCGCCGAATTCCTCGGTCAGATGGGTGTGATCGGCGCTGTCCCGGGCCTCGACCAGTTCGCGGCTTTCCTCGGCGATCTTGTTCAGGACATCCTGCGGCCCTGGCCAGTCGAAGCCGACGCGCGCGGCGCGGTTTTGCAGTTTCAGCGCGCGGGTCAGGGCCGGCAGGCCAAGCGCGACCCCGTCCAGCACCCCCCGTTCGGCCTTGGCGGCGCGTTCGCGCGCCTTGATCGCCTCCCAGTCGCGGACCTGCTGTTCGGCGGATTTGTCGCGGGATTCGTCGCCGAAGATATGCGGGTGGCGGTCGATCATCTTGGTGGTGACATGGCCGACCACATCGGCAAAGCCGAACATCCCGGCCTCATCGGCCATCTGTGCGTGAAACACCACCTGCAGCAGCAGATCGCCCAATTCGCCGGGCAGCTCCTCCCAGGCCTTGCGCGCGATGGCATCGGCGACCTCATGCGCCTCTTCGATGGTATAGGGCGCGATCGAGGCGAAATCCTGCTCGATATCCCAGGGACAGCCGGTTTCCGGATCGCGCAGCGCGGCCATGATCGCCAGCAGGCGGCCGATGCCGGTCGGATCGGCCGTATCCGCGGCGTGACGTGCCGGCTCAAGCTGATCCTGCGCCTTGTCTTTTGCCATGATCGCACCTTTATCACGTGGGCCCTGCCTGCCACATGCCCGCTGTCATGTCCATGTCTTGGAACTGTTGCGGTGGCTTTGCCGGCAGCGGGGTCGCGCTTTCTTGCCAATGCCCGGGCTGGCGGCTAGGGTGCGCGCCAAATTCCGCCGGGGGATCGCCCGGAGCACATACTCAGAGGTATCGCAGATGTTCGTGACCCCCGCCTATGCCCAGGCCGCCGGAGGCGCTTCGCCGCAAAGCATGATCAGCACGTTCGCGATGTTCGGCCTGATCTTCGTGATCATGTATTTCCTGATGATCCGGCCGCAGCAGAAACGCGTGAAGGAACATCGCGCCATGGTCGAGGCGCTGAAAAAGGGCGATGAGGTGGTCACCCAGGGCGGTCTGGTCGGCAAGGTCACCTCGGTGCGCGACACCGAGCTTGAGGTCGAGATCGCGCCGGGCGTCAAGGTCCGGGTGATCCGCTCGACCATTACCGGCGTGGTGAACCGCACCCAGCCCGCCGCCGCGAATACCTGAGCCGCCAACACGGAAGGCCGCGCATCTTACCATGCTGGACATCCCATTCTGGAAGCGTCTGCTGATTCTGGGGCTGGTGGCCCTGGGGTTGCTCTATGCGATGCCGAACCTGTTCTATAACCGGGTCGAGCAGCATAACGACGCCATCGCCGCGGCCGAACGCAACGGCTTCGAATCGACCGAGGACAGCGCGGCGCGGGCCGGCTGGCCGGATTTCCTGCCCTCGGGGCTGGTCAATCTGGGCCTCGACCTGCGCGGCGGCGCGCATCTGCTGGGCGAGGTGCATGTCCAGGATGTCTACAAGGCGCGGATGGATGCGCTCTGGCCCGAATTGCGCGACGCGCTGGCCGCCGAGCGCGGGACCATCGGCGCGATCCGCCGCGTCGAGGCGCCCGAGGGCGAACTGGCGGTCGAGATCGGCAATCCCGACCAGATGGCCCGCGCCGTCCAGATCGCGCGCGGGCTGGCGGTGCCGGTCACCTCGCTGACCGGGGCGGGGCAGGACGATCTGGTCGTCACCGCCAGCGGCAACCGGCTGGGCATCGCGCTGTCGGACGCGGAAAAGACCGCCGCCGACGAGCGCACCGTCCAGCAAAGCCTTGAGATCATCCGCCGCCGCATCGACGAGGTCGGCACCCGCGAACCCACCATCATGCGCGAGGGCAAGGACCGCATCCTGATCCAGGTGCCCGGCATCGGCTCGGCCGAGGAGCTCAAGCAGCTGATCGGCACCACCGCGAAGCTGACCTTCAACCCGGTCGTCAGCCGCACCGCCGATGCCAATGCCCGGCCGGGATCGGGCAATGTCCTGCTGCCCTCGATGGACGAGCAGGGCATCTATTACATCATCGAGGAACGCCCCGTCGTCACCGGCGAGGATCTGACCGATGCCCGGCCCAGTTTCGATCAGGACGGCCAGCCGGCGGTCGAGTTCCGTTTCGGCCCCTCGGGGGCCAAGCGGTTCGGCGCCTATACCTCGGCCAATATCGGCCAGCCCTTTGCCATCGTGCTGGACGATCAGGTGATCTCGGCGCCGGTGATCAGATCCGCGATCACCACCGGCTCGGGCCAGATCTCCGGCGCGATGAATATCGACGACTCGACCCGGCTGGCGGTGCTGCTGCGCGCCGGCGCCCTGCCGGCCGAGATGACATTCCTCGAAGAGCGCACCATCGGCCCGGAACTGGGACAGGATTCGATCGATGCCGGGCGGCTGTCGGCGGTGATCGCCACGGTCGCGGTGGTGGGCTACATGATCGCCAGCTACGGGCTGTTCGGCGTCTTTGCCTCGGTCGCGGTCATGGTGAACATCATCCTGATCCTGGCGGTCATGTCGATGATCGGCGCGACGCTGACCCTGCCGGGCATCGCCGGGATCGTGCTGACCGTGGGCACCGCGGTCGATGCCAATGTCATCATCTTCGAGCGCATCCGCGAGGAATTGCGACGCGGCAAGCGGGTGGTCAAGGCGATCGACGACGGCTTTTCCGAGGCGATGAGCGCGATCATCGACGCCAACGTGACCACCTTCATCGCGGCGCTGGTGATGTTCTTTCTGGGTTCCGGCCCGGTCAAGGGCTTTGCGGTAACGCTGACCATCGGGCTGGTCACCTCGGTCTTTACCGCGATCTACCTGACGCGCCTGATGATCGTGGTCTGGATCGACATGCGCAATCCGAAGCAACTGGTTCTGTAAGGGGGCAAGCTCATGGCATTCCGTCTGAAACTCGTCCCCGACGAAACGAGGATCGACTTTTTCCGCTGGCAATGGCTGACCTTCGGCATCTCGGCTGCGGCGATGCTGCTGTCGGTGATCTCGGTGCTGGTGGTGGGGCTGAACTTCGGCATCGACTTCAAGGGCGGCACCACGATCCGCACCACCAGCCCGACCGCCTTCGAGGTCGGCGATTACCGGCAGGCGCTGAGCCCGCTGGATCTGGGCGATGTCTCGATCACCGAGGTCTTCGATCCCGGTTTCGGCCAGGACAAGCATGTGGCGCAGATCCGCATCGGCACCCAGGACGAAACCGGCTCGGTCACGCCCGAGCAGCTGAACGAGGTCGAGGCGGCGCTGCGCACCGTCGATCCGCAGGTCCGTTTCGAGGCGGTGGAATCGGTCGGGCCCAAGGTCTCGGGCGAGCTGATCATGACCGCGATCTATGCGGTCGCGGCCGCGACCGTGGGCATCCTGCTGTATATCTGGCTGCGCTTCGAATGGCAGTTCTCGGTCGGCGCGGTGGTGGCGGTCGTCCATGACGTCCTGGTGACCATCGGTATTTTCTCGATCCTGCAGCTGAAATTCGATCTGACGACCATCGCGGCGCTGCTGACCATTCTGGGCTATTCGGTCAACGATACCGTGGTCGTCTTCGACCGGCTGCGGGAAAACCTGATGAAGTTCAAGTCCATGCCGCTGCGCGAGGTGATGAACCTGACGGTGAACGAGACGCTCTCGCGCACCGTGATGACGGCGCTGACCACGGCGCTGGCGCTTGGCGCGATGATCGCCTTTGGCGGCGACGTGATCCGCGGCTTTGTCTTTGCCATGCTGTGGGGCGTCGTCGTGGGGACCTATTCCTCGGTCTATGTCGCCAAGAATATCGTGCTGTGGCTGGGCGTGAAGCGCGACTGGTCCAAGCCCGACCCGCAGGACAAGACCGATGAGGTTCCGGCGGCCTTCCGGGACGCGCCCTGATGCCGGTGCTGCTGCCCAGCGAATTTTCCGGGGCCGTGCCGGTGGACGGCTACGGCCCCGGCTTCTTTCGCGTGGCCGGTCAGGTGCATGAGGGCGCGGTGATCGTGACCGCGAGCGGCGCGCGGCCATGGGCGGGGCTTGACGATATCGCGGCGCTGCTGGCGCTGGCATCCGAAATCGACGTGCTGTTTCTGGGCATGGGCGGCGATATCGCCGCCGTGCCTGCGGCGATGGCCAGCGCGCTGGATCAGGCCGGCATCATGGTCGAGCCGATGAATTCGCCCTCGGCCGCGCGCAGCTATAACGTGACCCTGTCCGAGGGCCGGCGCGTCGCCTGTGCGCTGATCCCGCTATGACACGGCTGGCGGTGCGCGATCTGGCCGTCGCACGCGGCGGGTTGCGGGCCGTCGAGCAGCTGTCCTTCGCGCTGGCGGCCGGGCAGGCGCTGATCCTGCGCGGCCCCAATGGCATCGGCAAGACCACGGTGCTGCGCACGCTGGCCGGCTTGCAGCCCGCCGTTGCCGGCACCATCGAGGCCGCGCCCGAGAGCCTGGCCTATGCCGGCCATGCCGACGGGCTGAAACCGGCGCTCAGCGTGGCCGAGAACCTGCGTTTCTGGAGCCGGGTCTTTGACGGCCCCGAGATCGGCGCGGCGCTTGAGCGGATGAACCTGCGCGATCTGGCGACCCGTCCGGCGCATGCGCTCTCGGCCGGGCAGAAGCGCCGGCTGGGGCTGGCGCGGCTGCTGGTCACCGGCCGGCCAGTCTGGCTGCTGGACGAGCCCACCGTGTCGCTGGACAGTGCCTCGGTCGCGCTGTTCGCGGGGGTGCTGCGCGACCATCTGGCGCAGGGCGGGGCGGCGCTGATCGCGACCCATATCGACCTGGGCCTGCCCGAGGCGGAAATCCTTGACCTGGCGCCCTATCGCGCGCGTCCCGGCCAACGCGACCAGCGCCCCGCCGGTTTCAACGAGGCCTTCGCATGAGGGCGCGGGCATGAAATCCCTGCTGATTCGCGACCTGCGCCTTGCCACCCGCGCCGGTGGCGGCTTTGGCCTTGCGCTGGCGTTTTTTCTGATCGTCTGCACGCTGGTCCCCTTTGGCGTCGGTCCCGAGGGCGGCCAGCTCGCGCGGATCGCGCCGGGCATCCTGTGGGTGGGGGCGCTGCTCGCCTGTCTGTTGTCGCTGGACCGCATCTTCGCGCTGGATTTCGAGGATGGCAGCCTGGACCTGCTGGCCACCGCGCCCTTGCCGCTGGAAGGCGCGGTCGCGGTCAAGGCGTTGGCGCATTGGCTGACCACCGGCCTGCCGCTGGTTCTGTTCGCGCCGCTGCTGGGGGTGCTTCTGCATCTGCCCGGGCCGGCCTATCCGTGGCTTCTGGCCTCATTGCTGCTGGGCACGCCGGCGCTGTCGATGCTGGGCGCCTTTGGCGCGGCGGTGACCGTGGGCTTGCGCCGCGGCGGCCTGTTGCTGTCGCTGCTGGTGCTGCCGCTTTATGTGCCGACGCTGATCTTCGGGGCAGAGGCGGTGCGGCGCGGGGCCTCGGGCGCCGATCCGGTCACGCCGCTGGTCTTTCTGGCGGCGATCACGCTGGCGGTGCTGGCGCTGGTGCCCTTTGCCAGCGCCGCGGCCTTGCGGGTCAATCTGCGGTGAGTGCGACCATCGCACACTTGAGCGGGCAGGGGGGTAGCGTTAGGGAGCATCCATGTCGATCTGGGAATATGCCAATCCGGTCAAATTCATGCGCACATCCGGCGCGGCCCTGCCCTTTGTGGTGGCGGGGGCGGCGCTCTGCACCGTCGTCGGGCTGGTCTGGGGCTTTCTGACGCCGCTGGATTACAAGCAGGGATCGACGGTCAAGATCATCTTCCTGCATGTGCCGGCGGCGCTGATGGCGATCAATATCTGGCTGATGATGCTGGTCGCCTCGCTGATCTGGCTGATCAGACGGCATCATGTCAGCGCGCTGGCCGCCAAGGCCGCGGCGCCGGTGGGCGCGGTGATGACGCTGATCGCGCTCATGACCGGCGCGATCTGGGGCCAGCCGATGTGGGGGACATGGTGGGAATGGGACCCGCGTCTGACCAGCTTTCTGGTCCTGTTCCTGTTCTATCTGGGCTATATGGCGCTGTGGGGCGCGGTCGAGGATGCCGACAGCGCCGCCGATCTGACCGGCGTTCTGTGCCTGGTCGGGTCGGTCTTTGCGATCCTGTCGCGCTATGCGGTGAATTTCTGGAATCAGGGCCTGCATCAGGGCGCCTCGCTGTCGCTGGCCCCGGGCGAGCGGATGTCGGCGGTCTATCGCTATCCGCTTTACCTGACCATGCTGGGATTCTTCCTGCTGTTCCTGGCGCTTTTGCTGATCCGCACCCGGACCGAGATCCGCCGCCGCCGTCTGGCCGCGCTGCTGGCAAGGGAGAACCGCAGATGACCGAACTGGGAAAATATGCCGCAACCGTGCTGGCCGCCTATGGCGTCAGCCTGGCGCTGCTGGCGGCGATCATCGTGCAGAGCGTCATCGCCAATGCCCGCGCGCGCCGTGAACTGAGGGAGCATGAAAACCGTGGCTAGACTATCCCCCATGATGCTGCTGCCGGTGGCGGTTTTCGTCGGTTTCGCCGGGCTGGCCGGCTGGGCGCTGATGCGCGACGATCCCAATCTGATGCCCTCGACCCTGATCGGGCGCGCGGCGCCGGCGGTCGGCGAGACGACGCTGCCCGGCAAGGTGCAGCTGACCGACGAGATGCTGCGCGCGCCCGGCGTCAAGCTGGTGAATTTCTGGGCCAGCTGGTGCCCGCCCTGCCGGGCCGAACATCCGACGCTGACCGAGCTGTCGCAGCGCCTGCCGGTCTATGGCGTGGACCTGAAGGATCCCGAGGATGCGGCGCTGCGCTTTCTGGCCGAGGACGGCGATCCCTTCCACGCGCTGGCCACCGACCCGCGCGGCCGGATCGCGATCGACTGGGGCGTGACCGCGCCGCCCGAGACATTCATCATTGATGGCGAAGGGCGCATCCTCTACCGCCATGCCGGTCCGCTGGTCCGCGAGGATTACACCAACCGCTTTCTGCCCGAACTGGAGAAGGCGCTGGCGGCCGAGTGATGGCGGCGCCCGGCCCGGCGGCGGCCGCGGCTGTGGATATTTGGATGAAGAAGAAGGGCGGCGCGGCGCGCGGATGACAAGCCTTTCCAAGCCCGGCCGGCGGCGCTAAGAGGACGAGGCTTGCAAGAGGCCCGCCATGACGCAGACATCATCGCCCATCGTTCCACAACCCGGCATCATGAAGATCGCGCTTTACGAGGGCGGCGCCTCGAAGCTGGCCGGGGTCGAGAACGTGGTCAAGCTGTCCTCGAACGAGAATCCCTTTGGCCCTTCGGAAAAGGCGCGCGAGGCGGTCATTCGTGCGGCGCATGCGCTGCATCGCTATCCCAATACCGATCATGCCGGGCTGCGCGCGGCCATCGCCGAGGTGCACGGGCTCGACCCCGACCGGATCATCTGCGGCGTGGGATCGGACGAGATCATCCATTTCCTGTGCCAGGCCTATGCCGGGCCGGAAACCGAGGTGCTGTTTACCGAACATGGCTTTCTGATGTATCGCATCAGCGCCCATGCCGCCGGCGCGACCCCGGTGCAGGTGCGCGAGCGCGACCGGGTGACCGATATCGATGCGCTGATCGCCGGCGCGACCGAGCGCACGCGGCTGATCTTTGTCGCCAATCCGAACAACCCGACCGGCACGATGGTCGGCCTGCCCGAGCTTGAGCGGCTGGCGCGCGCCGTGCCGCAGGCGATCCTGGTCATCGACGCCGCCTATTGCGAATATGTCGGGGATTACGACGGCGGCGCGGAGCTGGCGACGCGGCTGCCCAATGTCTTCATGACGCGGACATTTTCCAAGATCTACGGCCTCGGCGGGCTGCGCGTCGGCTGGGGCTATGGCGCGCGCGAGATCGTCGATGTGCTGAACCGGATCCGCGGCCCCTTCAACCTGTCCCATGTCGCGCTGGAGGGGGCCGAAGCCGCCGTGCAGGACCGCGATCACGTCGCCCGCTGCCAGGCCGAGAACGCCCGGCTGCGCGCATGGCTGGCCGAGGCGCTGGCCGAGAAGGGCGTGCCCTCGGATACCTCATGCGCGAATTTCGTGCTGGCGCGCTTCGCCGATCAGGACACCGCCGTGGCCTGTGACGAGGCGCTGAAGAGCCAGGGCCTGATCGTGCGCCGGGTGGCCGGCTACGGCCTGCCGAACTGCCTGCGCGTCACCGTCGGCGACGAGGCTTCGTGCCGGCGGGTGGCGCATGTCATCGGTCAGTTCATGGCGGAACGCGCGGGGACCAGCTGATGGCGGCGGTCTATGACCGGGTGGCGCTGATCGGGCTGGGGCTGATTGCCGGCTCGATGTCGCTGGCGATGCGCGAGGCGGGGCTGGCCGGCGAGATCGTGGGCTATGCCCGCAGCCCCGAGACCCGCGACACCGCGCGCGAGATCGGGCTGGTCGATCATGTGACCGACAGCATCGCCGAGGCTGTCTCGGGCGCCGATCTGGTGGTGCTGGCCGTGCCGGTGGGCGCCATGGGCGTGGTGGCCGAGCAGATCGCGCCGCATCTGATGCCGGGCGCCACGCTGACCGATGTCGGTTCGGTCAAGCAGGCGGTGATCGAGGCGGTCCTGCCGCATGTTCCGCAGGACGTGCATTTCATTCCCGGTCATCCTCTGGCGGGGACCGAGCATTCGGGGCCGCGTTCCGGCTTTGCGGGCCTGTTTCGTCAGCGCTGGTGGCTGCTGACCCCGCCCGAGGGCACCGATCCCGGCGCGGTGGAGCGGCTGGCCGGGCTGATCCGCGCCATGGGCGCCAATGTCGAGCAGATGGATGCGCCGCATCACGATCTGGTGCTGGCCGTGACCAGCCATACGCCGCATCTGATCGCCTATACGATGGTGGGCGTGGCCGATCACATCAAGCGCATCACCGAGAGCGAAGTGGTGAAATATTCGGCCGCGGGCTTTCGCGATTTCACCCGGATCGCCGCATCGGACCCGACCATGTGGCGCGACGTGTTTCTGCAAAACAAGGAGGCGGTCCTGGATATCCTCGGCCGCTTTACCGAGGAGCTATTCGTGCTGCAGCGCGCGATCCGCATGGGCGACGGCGCGCATCTGCATGAGTATTTCACCCGCACGCGCGCCATCCGGCGCGGCATCATCGAGGCCGGTCAGGACACCTCGGCCCCCGATTTCGGGCGCGGTCAGGGCGCGCCGGCCGGGCCGCGCAAGGACGGTTAGCGCGGGAATACGGGCGCCGGGCCCAGCGGCACCGGCCCCAGGCTCATGCGGCCATCGGCAAGGCGCAGCGACAGGCGCAGCTCGCCCGGCGCGGGTGCGGGGAAAACCATGCCAGCAATTCCCGCCTCGTCCCCCTTGGCGCCGGGCGCGGCCGCAAGCGGGAAGGCGCCGAGGGTCCGCATCACGGTCTCGGCCGGCCCGACCGCATCGGCCGGGATCAGCCCGGCATCGGCCGCCGCGCGCAGGAGCGGCGCGGCATCCGGGGTATAAAGGGCCAGCCGCCCCTCGGCGCGCCCCTGTTCGTCCGCCCGCAACTGCCCGATGAGCCGCGCGGCCAGTGGTCCCAGTTTCAGTTCGCCCCTGTCGATCCGCAGCCCGATCAGGAGGGGGCGCGTCCCCGGCGCCAGCCGCGTCGGGCCGGGCGCGGAATCGAGCCAGACCCGCCCGTTTGCATCGAGCTGCAGCGGGCCGGGCCAGGGCAGGCCGCCGGTCAGCCGCGCCAGGTCAAGCCGGTCGGTGCGCAGCGCGAAATCATAGGCCGCCATCGTGTTTGGGGGCGAATCGTCGCCCGTCGGAACCAGCGCCGCCGTGACGCCCAGAGAGGTGGCGAGCGGCGCCCCATCCAGCGTTACCGGGCCGGTGCTCAGCCCGGCCGAATCCAGGGCGCCGCCGGCCAGCGGGCGCAGCCGGATGCGGCCTCCGGCCTCGGTCAGGCCCAGCGTCACCGGCCCGGCGCCCAGATCCAGCAGCGCCTGCGCGGGCAGGTTCAGCCGGATCTCGGTCGGGCGCAGGGGGGCAAGCCACAGATCGGCCTGCGGCAGTTCAAGCCGCCCGGCGGGGGTGTCGAGGCGCAGGGCGGACAGTTGCACGCCGATGCGCCGCGCCTCGCGCAGCTCGCTGACGGCTTCTATCCGAACCGTGGGGTCGCGCGCATCCAGCCTGCGCAGTTCGCGCGCCAGAAGCGTTTCGCCGCCCAGCCAGAAAGCGGCCAGCAAAACGGCAAGCAGGGTCGCAAGGATAAGCAGACGGCGCAAGGAAGCCTCATCTTTGGCGTGGCGGCTTGGATCGCAGGCCATGCTGCCCTAAGAGTTTTCAAGAGGAAAGTGTTCAGGGACTCGGGGTCAGGAATGGGTGAGGGGCAGCAGCACTGGGTCTTTGCCTATGGCTCGCTGATGTGGGATCCGGGTTTTCCCGTGGCCGAGATGGCGACCGCCCGGCTTGACGGTTATTCGCGCAGTTTCTGCCTGCTTTCCGTGGTCTATCGCGGCACGGCCGAGGCGCCCGGGCTGGTGCTTGGCCTGGACCGCCACCCCGGCGCGCATTGCACCGGCCTGGCGCTGCGCTGCGCCGGGCCGGACTGGCCCGATGCTTTGGCCGCCCTGCGCGAACGCGAACTGACCACCGGCGCCTATATCGAGACGGTGCTGCCCCTGCGGCTTGACGACGGCCGCCGGGTCGAGGCGGTCAGCTATGTGATCCGCCATGATCACGACCAGTATGCCGGCGCGCTGGACCTGTTCGAACAGGCGCGGATCATCGCCGGCGCCCGTGGCGGCCGCGGCGCCAATGCCGATTACCTGTTCAATACCGCGCGCCATCTGGCGCAGATGGGGGTCGAGGATCTGGATATCGACCGGCTGGCCCGGCAGGTCCGCAACCTGATGCAATCGGGGGGCGAAAAGACATAAGCGGCGCGGCCGCTTCCGGCGACTTGGCAGCGCGCGATACTGCCCCTACAGTCGGGGCCGAAGCAGGCAAGGGGGTCGAACTTGTCCCGATCTGACGGCGAAGAACCCGCAGGCGCGCATGCCGCACCCGAAGACCGCAAATCCCGCGCCGCCCGTCTGGCGGCGACGCGCGGCGGGCCGGCCATGACCGCGCCCGCGCAGCCCCGTTTCTCGCAACCCGTACGGCAGGTTCTGCTGATGCTGGTGGTGCTGGCGCTGGTCATTGCCGGCGCCTGGTTCGCCTATGGCCGCATCCTGCCGATCTTTTCCTCGAACCGGTTCCTGAACGGGCTGATCCTCGCGGTATTCGTGATGGGCGTGCTGGGCTGTTTCTGGCAGGTCGCGGAACTGGTGAAATCGGTCAGCTGGATCGAGCGTTTTGCCAGCCGCAGCCGCAATGCCGCGGCACGCGGCCTGCAGACGCCGGAGCCGGCCGGGCCCGAGGACGCGCCGCGCCTGCTGGCGCCGCTGGCGGCGCTTTTGGGCCAGCGTCGGCCGGTCGGCGGCGTGATCTCGACCGAATCCTCGCGCTCGATCCTGGATTCGGTGGCGACGCGCATCGACGAGGCGCGCGACATCACAAGATATCTGTCCAATCTGCTGATCTTCCTTGGACTTCTGGGAACCTTCTATGGGCTTGCCACCACCGTTCCGGCGGTCGTGGACACCATCCGCGCGCTGGCGCCACAGGGGGACGAGACCGGGATCCAGGTTTTCGAAAAGCTGATGACCGGGCTGGAATCGCAGCTTGGCGGCATGGCGACAGCCTTTTCCAGCTCGCTTCTGGGGCTGGCGGGGTCGCTGGTCGTGGGGCTGCTGGAACTGTTCGCGAGCCACGGCCAGAACCGCTTTTATCGCGAGCTCGAAGAATGGATGTCGGGCTTTACCCGCATCGGCGTGAGCGGCGTCGAGGGGCAGGGGCTGGGCGAGGCGGCACTGGCCGGCTTTGCCGAGCGCATCGAGCTGCAACTGGCCGGGTTGCAGGAATTCTACACGCTGCGCGACGAATTGCGCGATCAGGAGGCCGCCGCCGCCGATCGCCGCGCGCTGTCGCTGGCGCAGGGGGTCGAAAAGCTGGCCGGATTGCTGGGCTCGGATCGCGACCGGCTGGGCGACGCCCTCATGGCCGAGCGCGAGGCCACCGCGCAGGCGCTGGCCGGGCTGGACCGCTCGATCTCGGGACTGTCGGAATCGCCGGTGCTGGTGGCGGCGCTGGAGCGTCTGGCCGAAGGTCAGGCCCGGTTGATCGCGCTGGCCGAAGCGCCCCCGGCGCAAGAGGGTGCCGGGCGCGACCGGAACCTGTCCGCGGCGCTGGAGCGTCTGGCCGAGGGTCAAGACCGGCTGGTCGCGCTGGCCGAGGCGCCCGCGGCCCCGCCCGCCGAGGCCGGGGAGGCGCGCATCGGCGCGCTTGGCCGTTCGCTGGACCGGCTGGCGGATGGTCAGGACCGGCTGATCGAACTGGCCGGGGGCAAGGTCGCGCCGCCCGACGACCCCGAGGTGCGGATGCGTCTGCGCTCGATCGACGAGCTTCTGGGCCGGATGGTCGAAGAGGCGGCCAGCGGTCGCGACGGGCTGATCTCGGAGCTGCGCGAGGATATGGCCGCGCTGACCCGCGCGATCCGCAATCTGGAGCGGGGCGATGGCACTTAAGCGTCTTGGCCGGGGCGGCGCCGGCCGCTTTTCGGCCACCATCTGGCCGGGATTCGTCGATGCGATGACCGCGCTGCTGATGGTCATGATGTTCGTGCTGACCATATTCCTGCTGGTGCAATCGGTGCTGCGCGACCAGATCACCACCCAGGACAGCGAGCTGGACCGGCTGGGCGCGCAGGTCGCGCAACTGTCGCAGTCGCTCTCCACCTCGCAGGCGCGCGCGGGGTCGCTGGAACGCGACTTGACGGATGAACGCGAAAGGCTGCGCCGCGCGCAGCAGGCCATCGCCAGCGCCCGGGCCGAGATCGACGCCCGGACCGAGGCCGCGCGGCTGGCGGCGGCCCGGCGCGAGGCGCTCGAGGCGCTGATCGGCGATCTGCGCCGGCGCAACAGCGAGGCGCGGCTGCAACTCGACGAGGCCGAGGCCGCGCGTCTGGCGGATGCCGCCGCCGCGCAGGCGCTGCGCGAGCGCCTGTCGCAATCCGGCGCCGAACTGGACGCCGCGACGCTGGAGCTCGAGGCCGCGCGCAAGCAGGCCGAGGAGACCCTGACGCTGCTGGCCGCCGCCGAGACCGCCGGCAAGGAGCTTGCCGCCCAGCGGGACCAGCAGGCCGATGAGGCGGCGCGGCAGGCGGGTCTGCTGGCGCTGGCGCAGCAGAAACTGTCCGAGCAAGAAGCGCTTTCGACCGAGGATCAGCGCCGCGTCGCGCTGCTCAATCAGCAGGTGGCGCAGCTCAACGACCAGCTTGGCAGCCTGCGCGCGGTGCTGGACGCGGCGGGCGAGGAACAGCGCGCGGCCGATCTGCGGGCCGAGGATCTGGGCGCGCAGCTCAATGTCGCGCTGCTGCGCGCCGCCGAGGAAGAGCGCAAGCGCCGCGCGCTTGAGGAAGCCGCGCGCCTGAAGGCCGAGGAGGAGCGCAGCCGCGCCGTGGACGAGGCGCGCGATCTGGCCCGCTATCGCTCGGAATTCTTTGGCCGGCTGTCGCAGATCCTTGCCGGGCGCGAGGGGGTGCAGGTGGCGGGCGACCGTTTCGTCTTTTCCTCGGAAGTGCTGTTTCCCGCGGGCGAGGCGACGCTGTCGCCCGAGGGGCGCGACCAGATATCGCGGGTGGCCGGGATGCTGGGCCAGATCGCCGACGAGATCCCGCCCGAGATCGACTGGATCATCCGGGTGGACGGCCATACCGACAGCCAGCCGCTATCGGGCTTCGGCCGCTATCGCGACAACTGGGAACTCAGCCAGGCGCGCGCGCTGGCGGTGGTGCGCTATATGGTCGATGACCTGGGCTTTGCCGCGAATCGCCTGGCGCCCACCGGATTTGCCGATACCCGCCCGGCGGCCCCCGGCGACAGCCCCGAGGCGCTGGCCCGGAACCGCCGCATCGAACTGAAGCTGACCGAACGCTGAGCCGGCGCTCAGGCGCGGGGATCGACCATCGTATAGGTATCGGGAAAGCGGTTGAGGTAACGCATCATCGCCCCGGCCGCGCGCCATTGCCGGAACAGCGCCGCGCGCAGGCTGCCGGCGCTTGGCCATTGCCGGCGCAGCGCCTCGGGCACCGGGGCGGTGTCGGGGAAATACTGCGTCAGCACCGTGCCAAAGGCGCGGCGCATCCGCATCGGCACCACCCCCTGCGAGGATGCCAGCCACGGCTTGCGGGTGCCGATGAAATGGATCAGGCAGGGGTCGGCCATCGAGGTCAGATGCGCCGAGGCGGCGGTGAACTGCCAGTTCCACAGCGGGCTGATCTCGGCCCAGTCGCCTTTCAGCATGCCGTTCATCAGCGCCTGATCGCGACCGAGGCCCGCCAGATGGTTGCGGGCGAAATCCCCGGCGCGGGCGGGTAGGTCCTGGGCGGCGAAACGCTCGGTGTCGATCATCACCACGCCGGCGTTGAAATAGGGATGGGCGGCTTCGTTCAGCATCCTGAATTCGCGCACCTTGCGGCCGGGGGTGCGCCATTGCCGGTTGTCGCGCACCGCGGCGACCGCGCGGTCCAGCATATCGGCCCGCAAGAGCCTTGCCGGATCGCCGCGTTCGTAAAGGATGTCGGCATCGATCACCAGAATCCGGCGATAGATGCCGCGCAGGGCCTCGCCCAGAAACAGCTCCATATAGGTCGCGAGCGAGCGGCGCGCATCCAGCGGCAAGGCATCCAGCAGCGCCTCGTTCCGGGCCGCGACATGCGCAATGCCAAGCTGCCGCAACGCGGTCGGTATCTCGACCGGCTCGGGGCCGCCGATCAGCACGTCATATTCGCGCCGCGGCCTTGCGGCCATGGCCAGCGCCGGCGTCGCGGCATAGGGCAGGTAATTGCCGTCGCAGGCGACGATCACGGCCAGATCCGATTGCGGCCGGAAACCGTCGCTGAAACTGGGGGTCAGGGTCATGCGTCGCTCGGGCGGATCATGCCATCTTCCTTCACTGGCCTTTCCCGGCCGTTCTAGCCCGGTCGCGGGTTCAGCTTCAACGCAGGAAACCGGCTGCCGGTTGCCGCCGGCTGCCGGTATCGTCTGCTCAATGCTCCGCGGGTAAGGTTGCGCAGCCGGGTTCGCCCGCCAGCGCCGCATCCGAACGCGCCCTGCCGCCGATCCGGCGGCGATCGGGCGGCGTATCAGGCCTCCTGATCGGCATTTTCGCGCGGCGGCCGGCCGATCACCTCGCGCAGCGCGTCCAGTTCGATGAAGTTATCGGCCTGGCGGCGCAGCTCGTCCGCGATCATCGGCGGCTGGCTGCGCATGGTCGAGACGACCGAGACGCGCACGCCCTGCCGCTGCAGGGCCTCGACCAGCGGCCGGAAATCGCCGTCGCCGGAAAACAGCACCGCATGATCCAGCCGCGGCGCAAGCTCCAGCGCGTTGACGACCAGCTCGACATCCATGTTGCCCTTGACCTTGCGGCGGCCCAGACCGTCCGTGTATTCGCGGGCCGGTTTGGTGACCATGGAATAGCCGTTGTAATGCAGCCAATCCACCAGCGGGCGAATCGGAGAGTAATCCTCGTTCTCAAGTAACGCTGTGTAATAGTACGCGCGAACCAGCTTTCCCCGGCGCTCGAACTCTTGTCTTAACAGCTTGTAATCGATATCGAAACCTAGCGACTTTGCGGCTGCATAGAGATTCGACCCGTCGATGAACAATGCGAGCCGGTCGTCCTTGTAAAACACGTTTTCCTCGGTGTTGGGTGTTGGGTGGATTAAATCAGAATGCGAACTTAGCCCTGCTGGCACTCGGGGCAAACCTGCCTAGTTCGGCAGGTCCGCCGGAGCTTACCTTGCGTAAGGCATTGGCAGAGCTTGGCAAACATGACGCGATTCAGGCGGTTGCCATCAGCCGCTTCTGGCGTACTCCGGCCTTTCCGGCGGGCTCGGGTCCCGACTATGTGAACGCGGCGGCGGTATTCGCCTGCCAGCTCGAACCCGAGGCGCTGCTGGCGCAGATGCACCGGGTCGAGGCCGCGTTCGGCCGCCGGCGCGCGGGCCTGCGCTGGCAGGCGCGCGGGCTCGATCTGGACCTGCTGGCCTTTGGCGACCGGGTCCTGCCCGATGCCGCGACGCAGGACGGCTGGCGTGCCCTGCCGCTGGAACAGCAGGCGCAGACCGCGCCCGAGGGGCTGGTTCTGCCCCATCCCCGGCTGCAGGAGCGCGGCTTTGTCCTGGCGCCGCTGGCCGAGATCGCGCCGGGCTGGTGCCATCCGCGGCTGGGCAGGACCGTGGCAGAACTGCTGGCCGCGCTGCCGCAGGGCGCGCTTGACGGCATGAAACCCGCCCATACTTGACAATCCTGCGGTGCGGCGTCAAATATCCGGCTTCGCCCTGCATCCCGATTCCAGCCGATAAGGTGACCGATGGCCCGCGTTACAGTCGAAGATTGCGTCGACAAGGTTCCGAACCGTTTTGACCTGGTGATGCTGGCCGCCCATCGTGCGCGTGAAATCGCCGCGGGCAGCCCGCTGACCGTCGACCGCGACAATGACAAGAACCCCGTCGTCTCGCTGCGCGAGATCGCCGACGAGACCCAGCCCGTGGACGAGCTGCGCGAGCGCATGATCGAGGCCAGCCAGACCCAGATCGAGGTCGATGAGCCCGAAGAGGACGCGATGGCGCTGCTTCTGGGTGCGGAAATCGACCGCCCGAAACCGGTCGATGACGAATCCGAGGAACGGATGCTGCGCATGATGCTGGAAGCGCAGGGCAGGAACTGAGCTTGAAGGTCTTCGGCCACTCATGATCGACGTCGAAGACCTCATCGCGCTGATCCGCAACTACAATCCGCGAACCAACGCCGAACTGATCCGCCGCGCCTATGAATACGGGCGCCGCATGCATGAGGGGCAGTTCCGCCACTCGGGCGAGCCCTATTTCACCCATCCCGTCGCCGTCGCCGCCATCCTGACCGAGATGCGGCTGGACGATGCCACGATCATCACCGCGCTCTTGCACGACACGATCGAGGATACCCGCTCGACCTGGAGCGAGGTCTCGCAGCTTTTCGGCCGCGAGATCGCCGATCTGGTCGATGGCGTCACCAAGCTGACCAATCTGCAACTGTCCGGCGCGCATTCCAAGCAGGCCGAGAATTTCCGCAAGCTTTTCATGGCTATGTCGCGCGATCTTCGGGTCATTCTGGTCAAGCTGGCGGACCGTCTGCACAATATGCGCACGATCAAGTCGATGCGCTCGAACAAGCAGGCGCAAAAGGCGCGCGAGACGATGGATATCTTTGCGCCGCTGGCCGGGCGCATGGGCATGCAATGGATGCGCGAAGAGCTTGAGGATCTGGCCTTCAAGGTCATCAACCCCGAGGCGCGCAATTCGATCATCCGCCGCTTCGTCAGCCTGCAGCGCGAATCCGGCGATGTGATCCCCAAGATCACCGCCGATATCCGGGCCGAACTGGAACGCGAGGGGATCGAGGCCGATGTCTATGGCCGCGCCAAGCGCCCGTTCAGCATCTGGCGCAAGATGCAGGAAAAGCAGCTTTCCTTTTCGCGCCTGTCCGACATCTACGGCTTTCGCATCATCACCCGGACCGAACCGGACTGCTATCGCACGCTGGGCGTGATCCATCATCGCTGGCGCGCGGTGCCGGGCCGGTTCAAGGATTACATCAGCCAGCCCAAGGCGAACGGCTATCGCTCGATCCACACCACCGTGTCGGGCCGCGACGGCAAGCGGGTCGAGGTGCAGATCCGCACCCGCCAGATGCACGAGGTCGCCGAGGCGGGCGTGGCCGCCCATTGGGCCTATCGCGACGGGGTGCGGACCGAGAACCCCTTTGCCGTCGATCCCGGCGAATGGATCGCCAGCCTGACCGAACGTTTCGGCGAAGAGGACCACGACGAATTTCTGGAGCATGTCAAGCTCGAGATGTATTCCGATCAGGTCTTCTGCTTCACGCCCAAGGGCGATGTGGTGCCGATGCCCAAGGGGGCGACCCCCCTGGATTTCGCCTATTCGATCCATACGAGGCTGGGGAATTCCTGCGTCGGCGCCAAGGTGGACGGCATCCGCGTGCCGCTGTGGACGCGGCTCAAGAACGGCCAGTCGGTCGAGATCATCGCCGCCTCCGGCCAGCGTCCGCAGGCGACCTGGCTCGATATCGTGGTGACCGGCCGCGCCAAGGCGGCGATCCGGCGCAGCCTGCGGCAGGAGGACCGGACCCGCTTTATCCGGCTGGGGGCGGAACTGGTGCGCGTGGCCTTCGAGCATGTCGGCCGCAAGGTCAGCGACAAGGCGCTGCGCACGGCCGCGCGGACGATGGCGCTGAGCGATACCGATGAGCTGCTGGCCCGGATCGGCAGCGCCGAGGTTTCCGCCCATGAGGTGCTGACCACGCTTTACCCCGAACTGGCCGCCGCCAGCAGCGAAATCGACGCCCGGCGCGCCGTCGCCGGCCTGCAGGCGGATCAGGAATTCACCCGCGCCGCCTGTTGCAGCCCGCTGCCCGGCGAACGGATCGTCGGCATCACCTATCGCGGCAAGGGGGTGGTGATCCACGCCATCGACTGCCCGGTCCTGGCCGAGTTCGAGGACAGCCCGCAACGCTGGGTCGATCTGCACTGGCGCGAGGGGCAGCACCCTCCGGCCTATTCCACCATGCTGTCGCTGACCATCCGCCACGATGCCGGGGTGCTTGGCCGGATATGCACCTTGATCGGGGCGCAGGGGGCGAATATCTCGGATCTCGAATTCGTGGATCGCAAACCCGATTTCTATCGCCTGCGGGTCGAGGTCGAGCTGCGCGACCACGAGCATCTTCACGCGCTGCTGACGGCGCTGGAGGCGGAAAGCGACGTGGCCCAGGTGGCCCGCATCCGCGACCCGTCAGCGCATGTGACCTGAGATACGGGGCGCGATGACGACATGTTCAAACGACGCAAGCCGCGCAGCTATTCCCAGCTTGCGACCCAGTTGATCTATCCGCGCGGCGGATGGCGGCGCGCATCGCAATATGTGATGCACCGCATCCGGCGCCTGCCCGATCAGCCGCAGCGGATCGCGCGCGGCTTCGCGGCGGGGATATTCGTCTCGTTCACGCCGCTTTTCGGGTTTCATTTCATGGTCGCGGCGCTGGTCGCCTGGCTTATCCGCGGCAATATCTTCGCCTCGCTTCTGGCGACATTCGTCGGCAACCCGCTGACATTTCCGTTCATCGCGGTGGTCTCGCTCAGCCTGGGGCGCTGGATGCTCGGGGTCGAGGGCAAGCTGCAGCCCAATCTCATTTTCGAGGAATTCTCGCGCGCGGCGCGCGAATTGTGGAACAACCTGCTGGCGCCGCTGACCGACGCGCCGGTGGGCTGGAACGATTTCGGCTCGTTCTGGGACGGCTACTTCCTGCCCTATGCGGTGGGCGGGATCATTCCGGGTCTGGTCGCGGCCGCAATCGGGCATTACCTGACATTGCCGCTGATCCGGGCCTATCACAAGCGCCGCGCGCGCAAGATGGCCGACCGGATCGCGCGGGTGCGCGAGCAGCAGGCGCCCGCTCCGTCCGCGCCGCCGGACGAGGCGTCAGACGAGGGGCCGGACAAGGGCTAGAAGCCCAGCCGGTCGCGCAGCGAATACCAGCTCATGCCGGCGACCAGGAGCGGCCAGCGCAGCATGCCGCCGCCCGGAAACGGGCGCGAGGGCAGGGCGGCCATGGTCTCGAACCCCTCGGCCTGGCCCTGCACCGCCTGCGCCATCAGCTTGCCCGAAAGCGTGGCCAGCGCCACGCCATGGCCGGAAAACCCGCTGGCCGACAGGCAATTGGGCGCCGGGCGCGCGAAACAGGGCATGCGGTTCATGGTGATGGCCAGAGTGCCGCCCCAGGCATGGGTCAGTTCGACATCGGCCAGCCCCGGATAGATCTCCAGCAGCGGCTTGCGCACCTTGGCGGCGATATCTTTCGGAAAGCGATAGGAGACATTCTCGCCGCCGCCGAAGATCAGCCGCCGCTCGGGGTCCAGCCGCCAGTAATTGACCACGAATTTCGTGTCATGCACGCCGATATCGCGGGTCAGCACCTCGGCGGCGCGGTCGCCAAGGGGCGCGGTCGCGACGATGAAATTGTTGATCGGCATGACGCGGGCGGCGACCTTCATCTCAAGGTTGCCCAGATAGCCATTGGCGGCCAGGATGACATGATCGCAGATCACCCGCCCCTTGCCGGTCTGCACGACGGTCTTTTCATCCGCGCGGCGGGCATGGCGAATATGATGGACATGGCTCATCTCGCGCAGCCTGGCCCCGGCGGCATCGGCCAGCCGGGCCATGCCAAGCGCCAGGTTCAGCGGCTGCAGATGCCCGGCGCCGTGATCGAGCACGCCCGCGCCATAGGCGTCCGAGGGCACCAGCGCGCGAAACGCCGCACGATCCAGCGGCTCGATCCGGTCATAGCCGTAGTCGCGGGCCAGTTTCTCGATCATGGCGCGGGCATGGTCGAATTCCGCCGGCTTGCGAAAGGCATGCGCGATGCCGTCCGCCACCGGCACCCCGGCGCGCGCGGCCAGATCGCGGGTCAGTCGCTTGGCCTCTTCGGCCATGTCCCATAACCGGTGCGCGGCATCGGTGCCGGCCATGGCTTCCAGCTCGTCCACCTCGAGCCGCTGGCCCGAGCCGATCTGCCCGCCATTGCGCCCCGAGGCCCCGAACCCCATGCGATGCGCCTCGAGCAGCATCACCTCCAGCCCCGCCTCGGCCAGATGCAGCGCGGCCGAAAGGCCAGTATAGCCGCCGCCCACGATCACCACATCGGCGCGTTCCTCGCCGCGCTGTTCGGGGAATGCCGGCAGGGCGTCGCGGGTGGCGGCATAGAGGCTGGGCGGGTATTCGCCGCGCCGGTCGTTGGAAAACAGCAGGTTCATGGCCCGGGCTCGCGAAGCATCGCGCGGGGTGATGCGGGCCGCGGGGGTTGGAAATGCGGGGGCGGATGACGCATGGCGCAGGGACCTAGACGTTCAGCAGCAGGTGCTCGCGCTCCCACGGGCTGATGACCTGCAGGAACTCCTTGAACTCGTTGCGCTTGACCGCCTGATAGACGGCAAAGAACTCGGCCCCCAGAACCTCGCGCATGGCGGCGTTCTCGTCCATCAGGTCGAGCGCGTCGCCCAGGTTATAGGGCAGTTCGTCCTCGTCCATGTTATAGGCGTCGCCAAGGCATTCGGCGCGCGGGCTTTCCTTTTCCAGCAGGCCCAGATAGCCGCAGGCAAGGCTGGCGGCGAGCCCCAGATAGGGATTGCAATCCATGCCGGCCAGCCGGTTCTCGACCCGCCGCGCCCCGGGGTCCGAGATCGGCACGCGCAGCCCCGTCGTGCGGTTGTCGCGGCCCCATTCCAGGTTGATCGGCGCGGCGAAATCCGGGACATAGCGGCGATAGCTGTTCACATAGGGCGCCATCATCGCCACCGCCGCCGGCAGGTGCTTCTGCATGCCGGCGATGAACTGCAGAAAGGCGTCGGTCTCGCGGCCCTTGGCATCGGAAAAGATGTTCTGGCCGGTTTTCAGATCCACCACCGAATGGTGGATGTGCATGGCGCTGCCCGGTTCGCCCTCGATCGGCTTGGCCATGAAGGTGGCAAAGCAGTCATGGCGCAGCGCCGCCTCGCGGATCAGCCGCTTGAAGTAGAATATCTCGTCGGCCAGCGCGACCGGATCGCCATGGTTGAGGTTGATCTCAACCTGGCCGGCGCCGCCCTCCTGCAGGATGCCGTCGATCTCGAAGCCCTGCGCCTCGGCGAAATCGTAGATATCGTCGATCACCGGCCCGTATTCGTCCACCGCCGACAGGGAATAGGCCTGCTTGGCGGCGGCGCGGCGGCCCGAGCGGCCCATGGGCGGAATGATCGGCTGATTGGGGTCGATATTCTTGGCGACCAGAAAGAACTCCATCTCTGGCGCGACGACCGGGCGCCAGCCCTTGGCTTCATAAAGGCCAACCACGCGTTTCAGCACGTTGCGCGGCGCGATCGGTACCGGATTGCCCTGCTGGTCGATCGCGTCATGGATCACCTGCATGGTCCAGTCGGCGGTCCAGGGCGCGGCGGTAGCGGTGCTGAAATCCGGGGTCAGGATCATGTCCGGCTCGGTAAAGCTGCCGGCCGGATTTTCCGCCCATTCGCCGGTAATGGTCTGCAGGAAGATCGAATTCGGCAGGTAGAACTTTTCCTGCCGCGCGAATTTCGAGGCCGGCATGGCCTTGCCCCGCGCCACGCCGGCGATATCGGCGACGATGCATTCCACCTCGTCCAGGCGGCGGCCGGTGACATAGCTCTGCGCGGCCTCCGGGGCCTTCTCGATCCAGCCGGGCGTCATGCGCGCCCCCGCCGGGCCGGCGCGGCCTCGCTGCGGGCGGCCTTGAAGAAGGCCTCGATCCGGTCGGCGATGCCGGCTGATTGCAGCGGCGCCCCCTTGCGCCTGCCCGCGGCCTCCAGCACCTCGGGCGGGACCACGCCCTTGGCGCGATGCGCGATCAGCCCGTCGATGAAGGCCGCGTCGAATTCCGGATGGGCCTGGATGGTATAGGCGCGGTCGCCATAGATCAGCGCCGCGTTTTCGCAAAAATCGTTGCTGGCGGCAGGCTCGGCCCCTTCGGGCAGGGTCACGACCTGATCCTGGTGCCAGGCGTTCAGCGTCACCCTGTCACCGCCGAAATCGTAATCCTGCGGCCCGACCGCCCAGCCCTTGGGGTGCTTGATCACCTTGCCGCCCAGGGCCTGGGCGATGATCTGGTGGCCGAAGCAGATGCCGACCATCGGCACCCGCTCGGCATAGGCCTGGCGGATGAACTCCTCGAGCGGCGGGATAAAGGGGTGATCCTCATAGGTGCCGTGGCGCGAGCCGGTCAGCAGCCAGCCATCGGCGTCATGGACGTCTTGCGGGAACTGCATGCCCTCGACGTGATAGCTGTCGAACTGAAAGCCGCGCCCGGCAAGCAGTCGCTCGAACATTGTGTCGTAATCGCCCAGCTCGCCGCGAAGGAGTTCGGGCGACTGGCCGCATTTTAGGATGCCGATACGCATGTCTGGCCTGCAGATTGTTCGCCCCATAGCTAAACCCCGGCAGCGACACGGGCAAGGGGGCTCGGCGCTCGGGACTGGCCCCGGCCCTTGCGCCGCGCTAGGCTGGCGTCAGGTTTCAACGAAAGGATCGGCCATGCCCGGGCTTCTTCCCGATCTCGACCCCGAAGGCTTGCAGGAATTTTCGGTCGTCTTCACGGACCGGTCGCTCAATCACATGTCGCGGCGCTTTCAGGCGGCGATGCGCGACATCTCGGCCACGCTGCGCGAGGTGTATCGCGCCGAGGCGGTGGCGCTGGTGCCCGGTGGCGGCACCTGCGCGATGGAGGCGGTGGCGCGCCAGTTCGGTCGCGACGCCCATGCGCTGATCGTGCGCAACGGGTTTTTCAGCTATCGCTGGAGCCAGATCTTCGAGGCCGGCGGTTTCACCCGCGAGACGACGGTGATGATGGCCCGCCAGTCGGGCAACGAGCCGACCGCCCCCTTTGCCCCCGCGCCCGTCGACGAGGTCGTGGCGCGGATACGCGCCGCCCGTCCCGATGCGGTCTTTGCCCCGCATGTGGAAACCGCCGCCGGGATGATCCTGCCCGACGCCTATATCCGGGCACTGGCCGATGCCGCCCATGAGGTGGGCGCGATCATGGTGCTGGACTGCATCGCCTCGGGCGCGATCTGGGTCGATATGGCGGCGACCGGGGTCGATGTGCTGATCTCGGCCCCGCAAAAGGGCTGGAGCGCCTCGCCCTCGGCGGGGATGGTGATGCTGTCGGCGCGCGGCGCCGCGCGGCTGGCGGACACGGTCAGCGACAGTTTCGTGCTGGATCTGAAGAAATGGCGCGCCATCATGCAGGCCTATGAGGAGGGCGGTCACGCCTATCACGCGACCCTTCCGACCGATGCGCTGATCGGGCTGCGCGATGCCATGGACGAGACCCGCGCGATGGGGTTCGAGGCCGCGCGCGAGGCGCAATGGCGGCTGGGCGACGCGGTGCGTGCGGAACTGGCGCGGCGCGGCTTTCGCTCGGTCGCGGCCGAGGGATTCGCCGCGCCGGGCGTCGTCGTCGTCCATACCGACGACCCGGAACTGCAAAGCGGCCGGAAATTCCTGGCGGCCGGCTACCAGATCGCCGCGGGCGTGCCCCTGCAGGTTGGCGAGGGCGAGGGCTTTCGCAGCTTTCGCATCGGGCTGTTCGGTCTGGACAAGCTTCAGGACGTCGATGGCACGCTGGCCCGGCTGATCGCCGGTTTCGATGCCGCGCTGAGCGGCGGGGACATGCCGGGATAAGACCGGCGCGGGGGCGCTTGGGCCGGCATGGGGTCAGATCGCGATGCCGAACAGCCTGCCGATCCCGGCCGTGACCGCCATCGCGAACAGGCCGCCCGCGACGACGCGCAGCATGGCGCGCCCGGGCGGCGCGCCGCCCGCCCATGCGCCTAGCGCCCCCAGCAGCGCCAGCGCCAGCAGCACGGCGGCCATGACGCAGGGGATGACCAGCCCGGCCGGCGCCAGGACCGAGGCGATCAGCGGCATGGCCGCCGCCAGGCTGAAGGTCAGCGCCGAGGCCAGCGCCGCCTGCAACGGGTTGGCGGCGCTGGCCTCGCTCAGCCCCAGCTCGTCGCGGACATGGGCGGCCAGCGGATCGTATTCGGTCACCTCGCGCGCGGCCTGCAGCGCGGTCGCCGGCGACATGCCGCGCGATTCGTAGATTGCGGCCAGTTCGGCCAGCTCCTCGCGGGGCATATCGCGCAGGGCCTTGCGTTCGCGGGCGATATCGGCGCGCTCGGTATCGGATTGCGAACTGACCGAGACATATTCGCCCGCCGCCATCGACATCGCCCCCGAGATCAGCCCGGCCGATCCCGCCAGCAGCACGGTCTCGGGCGCCGGATCGGCGGCCGCGACGCCGACGATCAGCGCGCCCACCGAAACGATGCCGTCATTGGCGCCCAGCACGGCCGCCCGCAGCCAGCCCATGCGGTCGACGTAATGCGGGTCATCGGGATGGGCGCTGTCAGGTTTCGTCATCATGTCCTCGTGTCATGCCGGGCAACCTATCCGCTCCGGCGGAAATTGCCAGCCTTGCACCCCGGCCGCCGCGGCCCCACGCTGGCGCAAGGCGAATCTGATCGAGAGGAGGCGACGGAATGGCCCAATGCACGATCCTGGTCACGACCTTGCCCGGCCCGCTGAACCTGATCGGCGGCGAATTCCGGCCCTCCGCCTCGGGCGGCGAATTGCCGGTGATCTCGCCCATCGACGGCGGGCGTTTTGCCGCCATCGCCGATTCCGGCCCCGAGGATATCGCCGCCGCCATCGTCGCCGCCCGCACCGCCTTCGACGGCGCCTGGGGCGGGTTCAGCGCGGCCGAACGCGGCCGGCTGATGCTGCGCCTTGCCCTGCGCCTTGAGGCCGAGGCCGAGGCGCTGGCCCGGCTGGAGACCCGCGACAATGGCAAGCCCATCGCCCAGTCCCGCGCCGACATGGCCGCGCTGGTGCGCTATTTCGAATATTACGGCGGCGCGGCGGACAAGCTGCATGGCGAGGTGATCCCCTTTCTGAACGGCTATGACGTGATGAGCCTGCGCGAACCGCATGGCGTGACCGGCCATATCATTCCCTGGAACTATCCGGTGCAGATATTCGGCCGCTCGGTGGGGGCCGCGCTGGCCATGGGGAACGCGACCGTCACCAAACCGGCCGAGGATGCCTGCCTGAGCATCCTGCGCATCGGCGAACTGGCGGGCGAGGTGGGCTTTCCCCCGGGCGCGATCAATATCGTCACCGGCCGGGGCGAGGTTGCGGGCAAGGCGCTGGCCGAACATCCGGGCGTCGATTTCATCAGCTTTACCGGCTCGCCCGAGGTGGGCGTGCAGATCCAGATCGCGGCGGCGCGCAACCATATCCCCTGCACGCTGGAACTGGGCGGCAAGTCGCCGCAGATCGTGTTCGAGGACGCGGATCTCGATGCCGCGCTGCCGGTGATCGTGAATGCCATCGTGCAGAATGGCGGCCAGACCTGTTCGGCCGGGTCGCGGGTGCTGATCCAGCGCGGCATCTGGGACCGGCTCACCGGCCTGCTGGCGGATCGTTTCCGCGCGGTTCAGGCCCGCGCCTCGGGCGAGGATGCGGTTCTGGGGCCGCTGATCTCGGCCCGGCAAAGGGCGCGGGTGCAGCGCTATATGGATGGGGCCGGCGCGCCGCTGATCGCGCGGGGCGGGATCGCGCCCGATGTGCCGCCGGGCGGCTTCTACATCGCGCCGGCGCTGTTCGGCCCGGTCGATCCGTCAAGCCCGCTGGCCCAGGAAGAGGTCTTCGGCCCGGTTCTGGCCGCCATCCCCTTTGACGACGAGGCCGAGGCCATCGCCATCGCCAACGGCACCGAATACGGGCTGGTGGCCGGCATCTGGACCCGGGACGGCGACCGTCAGGCGCGCATGGCGCGCGCCATGCGTTGCGGTCAGGTCTATATCAACGGCTATGGCGCGGGCGGCGGGATCGAACTGCCCTTTGGCGGTGTGCGCAAATCCGGACATGGCCGCGAAAAGGGTTTTGTCGCGCTGCATGAATTCTCGCGCCTGAAAACCATCATTCACCGTTTCGGATAAGGGGGGATCGCCATGCGGCTGCAAGGCAAGACGGCATTGGTGACGGGGGCGGCCTCGGGCTTCGGGCGCGGCATTGCCGAGGTATTCGCGCGTGAAGGGGCGCGGGTCGCGCTTCTGGATATCGACAAGCCCGGCGCCGACAGGGCCGCCGCCGCGATCGGCGCCGCCGCCATCGCCATCGCCTGCGATGTCAGCGACGGCCAGCAGATCGCCCGGGCGGTGGCGCAGACGCAGGACAGCTTTGGCGCCCTGGATATCGCGGTGAACAATGCCGGCTGGACCACGCCCAACGGCCCGCTTCTGGCCACGGACGAGGCCGCGTTCCGCAAGATCTACGACATCAACGTGACCGCGATCTTTCACATGTGTCACGCCGTCGTGCCGATCTGGCGCCAGCAGGGGCATGGCGTGATGATCAATGTCGGCTCGACCGCCGGCATCCGGCCGCGGCCCGGGCTGACCTGGTACAATTCCTCGAAAGGGGCGGTGAACACGATGACCCGCAGCCTGGCCGTGGAACTGGCGCCCGAAGGCATCCGGGTGAACGGCATCGCCCCGGTGATGGGCGAAACCGGCATGCTCGAGCGTTTCATGGGCTGCCCCGACACGCCGGAAAACCGCGCCCGCTTCATCGCCACGATTCCGCTGGGGCGCCTGTCGCAGCCGCGCGATATCGCCAATGCCGCGCTTTATCTGGCCTCGGACGAGGCGGACCTGCTGACCGGCGTCATCCTCGAGGTCGATGGCGGCCGCACGATCTGATCACCGACAGAGTTGCCATTCGCGGCCATCCGCGCCATGAGAAGCCATGGAGATCGAGCATCGCGCCAAAGCCTTCGAGGACGCCCTGCGCCGCGCGGGCATCCGCATCACCCGCCAGCGCGCGGCGCTGTTGCGCGTGCTGGCCGCGGCCGAGGATCACCCCGACGCCACGCAGCTGCATCTTCGCGCGACCGAGGCGGGCGCCGCCGTTTCGCTGGCGACGGTCTATCGCACGCTCTCGGCGCTCGAGGCGCAGGGCGTCATCCTGAAGCTGGAATTCGAGGGCGAGCCGGCGCGGTTCGAGCCCGCCGACGGCACCCATCACGACCACATGATCGACGTGGAAACCGGCGAGGTGCGCGAATTCGTCAGCGACCGGATCGAGCGGCTTCAGGCCGAGATCGCGGCCGAGATGGGCTATGAAATCGTCCGCCACCGGCTGGAGCTTTACGTCCGGCGCAAGGCATGAGCCTGACGGTCTTCGACAAGATCATCTCGGACCGGGGTTCGCGCTACGCGGTCTCGGGCGGGCCGGCGCGGGACCGCGCCGGGGCCGAGGCGCTGCTGGCCGAGTTGCGGCAGAACAAGCGTTTCGCCAGGGCCACGCATCACAGCTGGGCCGCGATCCTGTCGGGCGAGCCGGTCAAGGATGACGATGGCGAAAGCGGTGCGGGGCAGATCATCCTGCAGATGCTGGAACGCGCGGAGCTGACCGATCACGTCGTCATCGTCACCCGCTGGTATGGCGGCAAGCAACTGGGCGGCGACCGGTTTCGCCATGTCGTCGATGCCGTGCGTCACTATCTGGCGGCAACCGGGCGCTAATCCGGGCGGCTTTGGGCTTCGCCCTCGGGGCCGGTCGCATGGGCGCGGAGCAGTTCCAGCGGCACGATGTCCAGCGTCCGGGCATGGGTCGCCTCCATCACCACCTGCGGCGCCGCGAATTCCTGCGCGGCCTGCAGGAAGCGCGCCGCGCAAAGGCACCAGCGGTCGCCCGGTTTCAGCCCCGGAAAACGGAATTCGGGATGCGGTGTGCTGAGATCGTTGCCCAGATATTTCGACAGCGCCAGGAATTCGGCCGTCACAATAACGCAGACCGTGTGGCGGCCGCGATCCTCGGCGCCGGTATTGCAGCAGCCATCGCGGAAAAACCCGGTCAGCGGCCGGGCCGAACAGGGCTGAAGCGGGCCGCCCAGCACATTGATCGAAGGATCCATCAGCTTGCCTCCTCGGGTTGCCAGTCAATCCAGCGGCCGTGGAAATCGGCCCGGCCAAGCCGCCATCGCCGCATCGCGCCACCCGCCCACAGGCGCAGGTCCAGCGCCGCGCCGTCACGGCCATCGGCCTCCATCGAAACATGGGCCAGCGGGCGCGTGGCATCCGCCCGGGCGCCCGCCTCTTGCAGGCTTTGCCCGATCTGCTCGCGGGTCTCGTCGGGGAAATACTGCGCCGCGATCGTGTGATAGACCAGCCGGCCGTGCTCCGCCGGCTCGGCCAGACGCGCGGCCAGCCATTCGGCCGCATCGCCCTGATCGACGCGGGGCGGTATCGCGCGCGCCAGGGCAAGCGCCGCGCGCAGACGTCCCAGCCTGTCGCGCTGATCGGCCCAGACATAGGCCATCAGCCGGAAGACTTCGCGATCCGGGTCCAGCGGGTTCAGATCGACCCCGCGCGCCGCAACCACCTGCAGCGGATGCGGCCTTGGCGCCTGTCCCTGCCAGCGCGGCACCAGACGCACCTCCGCGCCGCTGTCGCCCGACAGGGTCGGCTGAAAACCGTCTTGGGTTGCAAGGCTGTAATGCGGAAAGTTCAGGTTCAACCCGGCGCTGGCGCCCAGCTCCAGAAGGTCGAATCTGCGCTCGGGCAGCTGGCCGGCCAGAAACCAGGCGGCGGCGATCAGGGGGCCGGATCTGGCCACCTCGTTGGTTTGCGGCGCAAGCTCCAGCCAGTCCAGGATGTGCCTGGCATGCGACTGTATCGCCGTGCGAATTTCCTGATCCAGATGCATGCCGCCGCCCGCATTATAGGCTTTGACCAGTCCGGGGGCCTGATCCGACAGGACCAGCGCATGCAGGCCGCCGCAAAGCCGCAGCGGCACGGAATCGCCCCCGGGTCCGGGATCGCCCGGCCAGGTCTTGACCCTTTGCCCGACGGGCCCGGTATCGGCGGCGATGATGCGGGTCAGCGCCTCGCAGACCCTTGCGGTCAGGCCCGATCCCAGCATGCGGCAGGCCTGTGTCTGAAGCGCGAAGGCGTCCTGCCAGGTGGTCATCTGAATTTCTCGCTCAGTGCCCGCAGGCGGTCGGTAAAGCTTGCCGGCGCCTCGGGCGGTTGCGGGGGGTCGGCGATCGCGGCCCTGCCGGCCGCCGGGGCGGGGCCGGTGCCTGCGGCCGGCGGATTGTCGCTACTGTTGCGCGCGGGCGCCACGCGCGCCGCGACCGCGTTCATGAAGCGACCGTCATCGCCCGCCGCCAACATCGCCGCACCCTCCGAGATGCCGCGCAGCAGATCCTCCAGCCCTTCCTGCTCGGCCTTGGCGAAATCCGACAGGACGTAAGCCGCCACGCGATCCTTGTGGCCGGGATGGCCGATGCCGATGCGCAACCGCCGGTAAGCCTCGCCGATATGCTGGTGGATCGAGCGCAGCCCGTTATGGCCGGCATGGCCGCCACCGGTTTTCAACCGCACCTTGCCCGACGCCAGATCCAGCTCGTCATGCAGCACGATCACATCGGCGGGTTCCAGCTTCAGATAGCGCATCGCCTCGCCCACGGATTGCCCCGACAGGTTCATGAAGGTCGCGGGCTTGAGCAGGGCGACACGCCGATCCGCCAGCCTGCCTTCGGCGAATTCGCCCTGAAAGCGGCTGCGCCAGGGGCCGAATCCGTGGTCGCCGGCGATGCGATCCGCCGCCATGAAGCCGATATTATGCCTGTTTTGCGCATATTTCATGCCCGGATTTCCCAGGCCGACGATCAATATCATGCGTTTCTCCGTCGTTGGGCCGCAGGTTATCCGCTCGGCGGGAAAGGGGCAATTTTTATCACTCTCTTGTCCTCGCAGCCCGGCGTTACTAAGACTCGGTCAACCATTGGCGTTTAACAGCAGTCCATACGGACCGTGCCCGGCGGGCGAATCGCGACAAGGGCAGGCGAGACAGGGACAAAAGCAAGGAAGCACATGCACGATCCGGCAGAATTCTACATGAACACGCTCGTCCCGATGGTCGTCGAACAGACCAGCCGCGGCGAACGCGCCTATGACATCTTTTCGCGCCTGCTCAAGGAACGCATCATCTTCCTGTCGGGGCCGGTCCATGACGGCATGGCGACGCTGATGTCGGCGCAGCTGCTTTTCCTTGAGGCCGAGAACCCGACCAAGGATATCAGCATGTATATCAACAGCCCCGGCGGCGTGGTGACCGCGGGCCTGTCGATCTATGACACGATGCAATATATCAAGCCGCGCGTCTCGACGCTGGTGGTGGGGCAGGCCTCGTCCATGGGCTCGCTGCTGCTTTGCGCCGGCCAGCCGGGCATGCGCTATTCGCTGCCGAATTCGCGGGTCATGGTGCACCAGCCCTCGGGCGGATTCCAGGGGCAGGCCACCGACATCCTGATCCATGCGCGCGAGACCGAAAAGCTGAAGCTGCGCCTGAACGAGATCTACGTCCAGCATACCGGCCGTTCGCTGGCCGAGGTCGAAGAGGCGCTGGAGCGTGACCGTTTCATGTCGCCCGAAGAGGCCAGGGACTGGGGGCTGATCGACGAGATTCTCGAACCGCGCGGCAAGGTCGAGCCCGAGAAATGAGGCAGGTTCCGGTATGCCGGGACCAGCTTTTTGGGGATTGTGACGGACAGGTGGCGCCCGTAACATAGGACCGGCGCGCGGGTCCGCTGGCCCCGTAGGGAAAAGAGTAGGGCGGTCCGGTATCAGCGCCGGGCCACCGCAGCGATGCGAGGATCGAATTAATGGCCAATCCGACTGGCGGCGACGGCAAGAACACGCTTTATTGCAGCTTTTGCGGCAAGAGCCAGCATGAGGTGCGCAAGCTGATCGCCGGGCCGACCGTGTTCATCTGCGATGAATGCGTCGAGCTTTGCATGGATATCATCCGCGAGGAAACCAAGAGCTCGGCGCTGAAATCCGGCGACGGCGTGCCCAGCCCGCGCGAGATCTGCAATGTGCTGGACGATTACGTGATCGGTCAGGAACATGCCAAGCGGGTGCTCTCGGTCGCAGTGCACAACCATTACAAGCGGCTGAACCACAGTTCGAAATCCGATATCGAACTGGCCAAGTCGAATATCCTGCTGATCGGCCCGACCGGCTGCGGCAAGACGCTGCTGGCGCAGACTCTGGCGCGCATTCTTGACGTGCCCTTTACCATGGCCGACGCGACCACCCTGACCGAGGCCGGATATGTCGGCGAGGATGTCGAGAACATCATCCTGAAGCTCTTGCAGGCCAGCGAATACAATGTCGAACGCGCGCAGCGCGGCATCGTCTATATCGACGAGGTCGACAAGATCACCCGCAAGTCCGACAATCCCTCGATCACCCGCGATGTCTCGGGCGAGGGGGTGCAGCAGGCGCTGCTGAAGATCATGGAGGGGACGGTCGCCAGTGTGCCTCCGCAGGGCGGCCGCAAGCATCCGCAGCAGGAATTCCTGCAGGTGGACACCACGAACATCCTGTTCATCTGCGGTGGCGCCTTCGCCGGTCTGGACCGGATCATTTCGCAGCGCAACAAGGGCACGGCGATGGGCTTCGGCGCCTCGGTCAAGGATAATGACGACAAGGGCGTGGGCGAGTTGTTCAAGCAGCTCGAGCCCGAGGATCTGCTGAAATTCGGCCTGATCCCGGAATTTGTCGGCCGTCTGCCGGTCATCGCGACGCTTGGCGATCTGGACGAAGATGCGCTGATCACCATTCTGACTCAGCCCAAGAACGCGCTGGTCAAACAATATCAGCGGCTGTTCGATCTGGAAGACGTCAAGCTGACCTTTACCGAAGATGCCCTGGTGGCGATCGCGCGCCGCGCGATCAAGCGCAAGACCGGGGCGCGCGGGTTGCGTTCGATCATGGAGGATATCCTTCTGGATACCATGTTCGATCTGCCGGGCCTGGACAGCGTGCAAGAGGTGGTGGTCAATGAGGAGGCGGTCGACAATCCGACCGCCAAGCCGCTGATCATCCACGTCGACGCCAAGAAAGAGCCGGCCGCCGCCGGCTAGGCGGTGCCGCGCGACGATATAGACCAAAGGGACCGCGCGATTGGCGCGGTCCCTTTCGTTTCAAGCCGGCGGTCAGGGCATGATGCGGGGCTATCACCCCAGATTAGCCAGATCGGCTGAACCGTCATGCCCGGCTGTCTCCTGGTTCGCGGCCCCTAGGCCTCCCAGGCGGATTCGAATTCGCGCCACTCGCCCTTGCTCATGCCGCTGGTTTCCTCGGTGACGGTTTCGCCCGCCAGGCGCCGTTTCAGGACCGCGATTCCCTTGGCCGACAATTGCATGCCGCCAAGGCGGTAATCCTCGAAGGCGGAATAGGCGAAAGGCACCCAGTCCGCGACGATCCGGCACATGGTTTCGGCATAGGCGCGGATCTCGTATTGGGCATGGGCGTCGGCGCGCAGGCGCAGAAAGTGGAACAGGTTGTGCAGGTCCACCTTCCAGTACCATTGCGTATAGATGTTGGCGGGCAGGTTCATCCGCGCCAGTTCCCGGGCAAGGCCCTTTTGCCCGTCATCGCTCAGCATGGATTCGTAATGATCATAGCTGCGCATCGCGTCCTCGCGCAGGATATCCAGCACGCGGGCGGCCTCAGCCCCTTCCAGCAGTGCGCCGCGGCCCTGCCTGTTGGTGGCGGATTGCGCGGAAAGATGCTCGGGCGCGGGGATGTAGAACTCCCGGTCCAGGATCGAATAGCGGGCCGAATATTCGTTCACATTGGCGGTGCGGTGGCGGATCCACTGCCGGGCGACAAAGACCGGCAGCTTGACGTGGAACTTGACCTCGCACATCTCGAAGGGGGTCGAATGCCAGTGCCGCATCAGGTAACGGATCAGGCCCTCGTCGGTGTTCACGGTCTTGGTGCCCCGGCCATAGCTGACCCGCGCGGCCTGGGTGATGGCGGCATCGTCGCCCATGTAATCGATCACCCGGACAAAGCCGTGATCCAGCACCTGATGCGGCAGGTAAAGATGCTTCTCCATGCCCTCGGAGACGGCGCGCAGGGTGGGGCGCGCGCCGGCGCGCAACTCGTCGATCTCGGCCTGTTGTTCGGGGGTAAGCGGCATGGCGGATTCCTTGGCTTGTATGGGCATATCTTGTGGCATCACCCGGTGATTCAATCAACCTGCTGTATGCGTCGAGCGGCCAGGAAGTTTTCGCCCGCGACCTCCGGCGGCGGCGCGGATCGCTCAGAACTTGCGCCGGGCGCGCAGGGCGGCGGTGATGGTGCCGTCGTCGAGATAGTCGAGCTCGCCGCCGATCGGGACGCCCTGGGCCAGGCCGGTAATCGCCACGCCGGTCGGCTCCAGCGCCTCGGCGATGTAATGGGCGGTGGTCTGGCCCTCGACCGTGGCGGAAAGCGCAAGGATGATTTCGGTCGCGTTCTCATCGGCGATCCGGTCGATGAGTTGCGGGATGCGCAGATCCTCGGGGCCGATCTCGTCCAGCGCCGAAAGGCTGCCGCCAAGCACGTGATAGCGGCCGCGGAAGGCGCGGCCGCGCTCCATCGCCCAGAGATCGGCGACCTCGGTCACCACGCAGATCTCGCCGGTGGCGCGGGCCGGATCCTCGCAGATCGGGCAGATATCGGATTGGGTGATATTGCCGCAGATCAGGCATTCGCGGGCGTTCCGCGCGACATTGGCCATGAGATCGGCCAGCTGCGCCATCTGGCCGGCGCGGCGACGGATCAGATGCAGCACGATGCGCCGCGCCGAGCGCGGGCCAAGCCCCGGCAACCGGGCCATCGTCGCGATCAGGGCCTCGATCTCATCGCCCCGATGGTCGCCCGCCGGGACCATTCAGAAGGGCAGTTTCATATCGGCGGGCAGACCCATTTCGCGGGTCAGCCGGGCCATTTCCTCGGCCGCCCGGTCATTGGCGCGGCGCTGCGCGTCCTTGATCGCGGCCAGGATCAGGTCCTCGACCACTTCTTTTTCCGAGGGCACGAAGATCGACGGGTCGATTTCCAGAGCCGTCAGCTCGCCCTTGGCGGTGGCGGTGGCCCTGACCAGCCCGCCGCCGGATTCGCCGGTGACGGTCAGGCGGGAAAGCCCCTCCTGCAACTCGGTCATCTTGCTCTGCATTTCCTGGGCGGCCTGCATCATCTTCGACAGATCGCCGATATCGCCAAGTCCCTTGATCATCGCTTAGTCCTCGTCCTCGAAAGGGTCCCATTCCTCGACCTCGGCGACGGGGCCTTCGGTCAGCTCATGCGGGGATGTATCTTCGCCCATCGGCTTTTCAACAGCGACCGGGACGGGAACCGGCCGGATCGCGGTGATTTTCGCATCCGGGAAGGCGGCGAAGATGGCCTGCACCGCGGGGTTTTCCATGGCGCGGGCGCGGGCCGCCTGTTCGCGGGCGCTGCGCTGTTCGCTGATCGTCGGCTGCCCCCCTTCCGAGACCACGGAGACCGCCCAACGCTGGCCGCCAGTCCAGCCGCGCAGCCGCTCGGCCAGTCGCTGCGCGAAGTCGCGCGGCGCCCTGTCACCGGGCTGGAACTCGATCCGGCCGGGCGAATAGCGCACCAGCCGCAGGTGATCCTCGACATCCAGCAGCAGTTTCATGTCGCGCATGCGGCGGATCAGTTCGATCACCGATTCGAAATCGGGAAAGCCGGCCAGCGCATCGGGCGACACGGCGATGGCGGCGGCGCTGCCATCGGGGCGGGCGGCGACGGGCGCGCGCGGGGCGACGGCGCGCGGCGCGTCCTGACGCTGCGGCGCGGAGATGTTCGCGCGGCCGAACTCGCCCGCCGCGACCGAGCTTTGCACCTTGCGGATCAGCGCCTCGGGGTCGGGCAGGTCGGCGACATGGGTCAGGCGGATGATCGCCATTTCGGCGGCCATCATTGCGTTCGGGGCCTGGCCCACCTCATCCAGCGCCTTGAGCAGCATCTGCCACAGCCGGGTCAGGACGCGCATCGGGATGCGCCCGGCGATGTCTTGGCCGCGGGTGCGTTCGTCGGGGCCGATGGTCGGATCCTCGATCGCCTCGGGCGTGATCTTGACGATGGAAACCCAATGCGTGATCTCGGCCAGGTCGCGCAGCACCGCCAGCGGATCGGCGCCATCGGCATATTGGGCCTGCAATTCGGCCAGCGCCTCGGCCGCGGCGCCGCGCAGGATCATGTCGAACAGGTCCAGCACCCGGCCCCGGTCGGCCAGCCCCAGCATGGCGCGCACCTGCGGCGCGGTGGTTTCGCCCGCACCATGGCTGATCGCCTGATCCAGCAGGCTGGTCGCGTCGCGGGCGCTGCCCTCGGCCGCGCGGGTGATCAGCGCCAGCGCGTCATCGGTGATCTGGGCGCCTTCGCTGCCGGCGATCCGGCGCAGCAGGTCGATCATCACCTCGGGCTCGATCCGGCGCAGGTCGAAACGCTGGCAGCGCGACAGGACGGTGACCGGCACCTTGCGGATTTCCGTGGTGGCAAAGATGAATTTCACATGCGGCGGCGGTTCCTCAAGCGTTTTCAGCAGCGCGTTGAAGGCGCTGGTGGACAGCATGTGAACCTCGTCGATGATATAGATCTTGTAGCGGGCCGAGGCCGCCCGGTAATGCACGCTTTCGATGATCTCGCGGATGTCGTTCACGCCGGTGCGGGATGCGGCGTCCATCTCCATCACATCGACATGGCGGCCCTCGCTGATCGCCACGCAATGTTCGCAGGTGCCGCAAGGTTCGGTCGTGGGGCCGCCCTGACCGTCGGGGCCGATGCAGTTCAGCCCCTTGGCGATGATCCGCGCGGTCGTCGTCTTGCCGGTGCCGCGGATGCCGGTCATGATGAAGGCCTGCGCGATACGATCGGCGGCGAATGCGTTCTTGAGCGTGCGCACCATCGCGTCCTGCCCGACCAGATCGGCGAATGTCTCGGGCCGGTATTTCCGCGCCAGAACCTGGTAGGTGTTTTCGCTTTCGCTCATTTCATGGCCTTCCTTGACCGGCGCAGATTAGCGGCGCCGGCCCGGGCCGACAACCGCTGTCAGGCCGGTTGCCAATCGAAGACCAGTTCCTCGCGAAAGGCAAAACGGATGATATGGCTGTCGATCACCTTCAGGAACGGCTCGAGTGTGGCCGCAGGGGCCGAGGCCTGCAGTTCCAGCGCATCCGGGCCGGCCTGCATCAGCAGTTCGCGGTCCTCGGGCAGCACGATACGGCCGCGTTCGGCGTCGAATTCGACCTGGAACTTGTGAGCCCAATGCTTGCAAAGCTGTTGCAGATAGCGACTGCCATGCGCGGTGGCGAGCCTGCAGCGTGAGGTGACCAGTGTCTGGGACATGCTATCTCCTGTCTGTCCGGGCCGGCTGGCTTGCGCTGGCAAGAAAGCGGGTCGGAAACCGGCCCGCACATAGCTGATATAGGGCCGATCCCCGGACGGTTTCAATCGCCCGGTTGTCCTTGCGCGCCCTGGTCGTGTTCGCCCATCGCTTTTCGGATCGACGGCCGGCTTGCCGCTGTTGATCGGGTAAAGCGCGGTGACGGTGCGCACCAATACCGACGCACGGATAACCGGCCCGGCGTAGAAGTCCCGTTGACCGTCCGCGCGGGCCGGCCTATCTGCGGGCCATGGCACGCGCACCGCTTTTGCAATTGACCGATATTTCGCTGAGCTTCGGCGGCAATCCCGTATTCGACCGGCTGGGTCTGACCGTCCAGCAGGGCGACCGGCTGGCGCTGGTCGGGCGCAACGGCTCGGGCAAATCCACGCTGATGAAGGTCATGGCCGGGCTGGTCGAGCCCGATAGCGGCCAGGTCGTCACCCCGGCGGGCACCCATGTCGGCTATATGGAGCAGGAGCCGGATCTGAGCGCCTTTGCCACGCTGGGCGATTTCGCCCGCGCCGGCCTTGGCGATGCCGAAGGCTACCGCGTCGAAATGGCGGCCGGGGGGCTGAAATTCGACCCCGACCGGCCGGTCGCCACGGCCTCGGGCGGGGAACGACGCCGCGCGGCGCTGGCGCGCCTGCTGGCCGAGGCGCCCGATCTGATGCTGCTGGACGAGCCGACGAACCATCTGGACGTTCAGGCCATCGGCTGGCTCGAGGAACAGCTTGCCGATACCCGGGCGGGCTTTGTCCTGATCAGCCATGACCGCGCATTCCTGCGCGCGCTGAGCCGCGCCACGCTGTGGATCGATCGCGGCGAGGTTCGCCGCCAGGATCGCGGCTTCGAGCATTTCGAGGAATGGCGCGAGACCACCTGGGCCGCCGAGGACGAGGCCCGCCACAAGCTGGACCGCAAGATCAAGGCCGAGGCCCGCTGGGCGGTCGAGGGGATCAGCGCCCGGCGCAAGCGCAACCAGGGCCGCGTCCGTGCGCTGGCCGCGCTGCGCGACGAGCGCGCCGGCCAGATCCGCCGCCAGGGCACCGCCGCGATGGAGCTTGATGCCGGGCAGCAATCGGGCAAGCGGGTGATCGACGCGCGCGGCATTTCAAAGATGTTCGGGGATCGCACGATCCTGAAACCTTTCGATCTGCGCGTGCTGCGCGGCGACCGGGTGGCCTTTGTCGGGCCGAACGGCGTCGGCAAGACCACGCTGATCAAGATCCTGACCGGCGAGATCGCCCCCGATACGGGCGAGGTCAAGCACGGCACCAATCTGGATATCGCGGTCTTCGATCAGGCCCGCAGCGCCATCGATGAAACGGTCAGCCTGTGGGATGCGATGACGGGCGATCCCGATATGCGCGTCTCGGGGCGCTCGGATCAGGTGATGGTGCGCGGCAATCCGCGCCATGTGATCGGTTATCTGAAAGATTTTCTGTTCGACGAGGCGCAGGCCCGCGCGCCGGTGGGCAGCCTCTCGGGCGGCGAAAAGGCGCGGCTTCTGCTGGCGCGGATCATGGCGAAACCCTCGAACCTGCTGGTTCTGGACGAGCCGACCAACGATCTGGACGTCGAGACGCTGGATCTGTTGCAGGATATCCTGGGCGATTACGAGGGGACGGTTCTTCTGGTCAGTCACGACCGCGATTTCATCGACCGTGTGGCGAGCGTCACCGTGGCGATGGAGGGCGACGGTCGCGCGGTGATCTATCCCGGCGGCTGGTCGGATTACCGCGCCCAACGCCCTGCGGAGGATGCGGCCGAACCCCCGAAACCCGCCGCAAGCACCCCGGCCCCCAAGGCCGAGCCCAAGCCACAGGCGCCGCGCGGGGGGCTGAGCTTTACCGAGAAGAAGCGCCTTGACGCCTTGCCCGCGATCATCGAGCGCCTTGAGGCCGAGATAGCCAGGCTGACCGAGTTCCTGGCCCAGCCCGACCTGTTCCAGACCGCGCCCGCAAAATTCGCCAAGGCCAGCGAGGGGCTGACCGAACGGCAGGCCGCGCTGGCCGGGGCGGAGGAGGAATGGCTGGAACTGGCCGGGCGGGAATAAAGGGCGTGCATCCGCGCGGGTTCTGCCGAGGGATCGGACGGACGAAGGCCCCGCGCCATGGCGGGGCCTTCGCCTTTCGGGGAGGTCGGATGGATATTTGGGTGAAGAAGAAACTTACCAGGCGGGGATGACCGAGCCCTGATATTTCTCTTCGATGAATTTCCTGATCGCCGGGTCGTGATAGGCTGCGACCAGTTCTTTGGCCCATGCGGCGTCCTTGTCGCCCTGGCGGACCACGATGATATTGGCATAGGGGCTTTCGGCGCTTTCGATGGCGATGGCATCGGTCTGCGGGTTCAGCCCGGCCGCGAGCGCGTAATTGGTGTTGATCACCGCGATATCGGCATCGGCCAGCGCACGGGGCAGTTGGGCTGCGTCGAGTTCGAGGAATTGCAGGCCCTTCGCGTTATCGGTCACGTCCAGCGGCGTGGGCGACAGGCCGGTCCCTTCGGCCAGTCCGATCAGGCCCTTGTCGGCCAGCAGCAGAAGCGCGCGGCCGCCATTGGTGGGATCGTTGGGGATCGCGACCTTGGCGCCTTCGGGCAGGTCGTCAAGGGATTTCAGGCCCTCGGAATAGACGCCCATCGGGGTGGTGATGGTCTTGGCGATGGTGACCAGTTCAAAACCGCGATCCTTGATCTGGTTGTCCAGATAGGGCTGGTGCTGGAAGCTGTTCGCCTGCAGGTCGCCATCGTTCAGCGCCTGGTTCGGCACCACGTAATCGGTGAATTCGATCACCTCGATATTCAGGCCCTTGTCCTTGGCGACGGCGGCGACCTGCTCCATGATCTCGGCATGTTCGCCGACCGAGACGCCGACCTTGATATCCTCGGCCGAGGACATGCCGGCGATCAGGGCGAGGCTGGAGGCCAGCGCGGCAATGCGGAGTTTCTGCATGAGGTTTTCCTTTCCTATCGGCCCCGGTTGCGGGGCGCGCGTTTGTCGAAACGGGCGGCGATCCATTCGCCGCAGCTTTGCACCAGTTGCACCAGCAGGATCAGGATCACGACCACGGCCAGCATCACGCCGGGCATGAAGCGCTGATAGCCGTAGCGGATGCCCAGATCGCCCAGGCCGCCGCCGCCGACCGCGCCGACCATGGCCGAATAGCCGATCAGGCTGACCACGGCGAGCGTCAGGCCCAGGATGATGCCGGGCATGGCCTCGGGGATCAGCACCTTGCGCACGATCTGGCCGGGGGTGGCGCCCATGGCGCGGGCGGCCTCGATCAGCCCGGCATCGACCTCGCGGATGGCGGTCTCGATCAGCCGGGCGATGAAGGGGGCGGCCGCGATGGTCAGCGGCACGATGGCCGCCGTGGTGCCGATCGAGGTGCCCGCGATCAGCCGCGTCAGCGGGATGATCGCGACCACCAGGATGATGAACGGGGTCGAGCGCGCGGCGTTGACCACCAGCCCCAGCACGGTATTGGCGATCGGGGCCGACAGCAGCTCGCCCCGGCGCGAGGTGGCCAGGAAAATGCCCAGCGGTGCGCCGATCAGCGTGCCCAGAAGCGCCGACAGTGCCACCATGTAGAGCGTTTGCAGGGTCGAGTCCCACAGGACCGGGATCAGGTTAGCCGACATAGCCAAGCACCTCGGTCATCAGCCCGTGCTGTTCAAGGAAACCCTGCGATTCCGCCAGCCGGTCGGCGGGCAGGCCGACGATCAGGCTGCCAAAGGGACGCGCCCCGATTTCCTCGATGGCGCCGGCGAGGATGTTCACGCTGACGCCGCGTTCGGCGGTCAGCCGGGCCAGCATCGGGTCGGTGGCATGGCGGCCGGTAAAGGTGACCTGAAGGACCGCCTGCGCCCCGGCGTCACCGGCGGCGGGGCGCAACTGGCCGGCGATGAATTGCGGCATGGTGACGCCGGTCACGCCTTGCAGGAATGACCGCGTCGTCGGGTGCCTGGGGCGGGAAAAGACGGAATAGGTCTCGCCCGCCTCGACGATGCGTCCGGCCTCGATCACCGCGACATGGGAGCAGATATCGCGCACCACGGCCATTTCATGGGTGATCAGCAGGATGGTCAGGCCAAGTTCGCGGTTGATGCCTTGCAAGAGGTCAAGCACCTGCCGCGTCGTGTCCGGGTCCAGCGCCGAGGTCGCCTCGTCCGACAGAAGCACGCGCGGGCCGGAGGCCAGGGCGCGGGCGATGCCGACGCGCTGTTTCTGTCCGCCCGACAGTTCCGCAGGGTAGCGGTTCGCCTGCGCGGTCAGGCCGACGCGCTCGATCAGTTCGGCGGTGCGGGGCGCGATCTTTGCCCGATCCTCGCCCGCGATCTCCAGCGGCAGGGCGATGTTTCCGGCCACCGTGCGCGAGGCGAGCAGGTTGAAATGCTGGAAGATCATCCCGACCTCGCGCCGGATCGCGCGCAATCCGCCGTCGCTGGCCCCACCGACATCGCGGCCGTTCACGATGAGCTTGCCGCTGCTGGGGCGCTCGAGCCCGTTGACCATGCGCAGCAGCGTGGACTTGCCGGCGCCGGAACGGCCGATGATCCCGGTCACCGCGCCTTGCGGCACGTCGAGCCAGATATCCTGCAGCGCCATGACATCGCCGGCCGCGCCCTTTTGCGGGTAGCGGCGCGTGACGCCCTGAAATGAAATTGCCGGCTCGGTCATCGCCGCCTATCGAACCCCGTCTGCATGTCAGGCGTGACCTATGCCCGCGAAGGGGGGCTTTGCAAGGGGCACTGCGCCGCGGCGCGGCAACGGTATTCCTTGTCCGGGGCCGCGGCTGGAACGGCGTTCTTTTCCGATCGGTTACGCTGCGGAAAGCGCGGCGACAATGGGGCCGAAATCCGCGGCTTTCAGGCTGGCGCCGCCGACCAGCGCGCCATTGACATGCGCAATGGCAAAGATTTCCGCCGCATTGCCCGGCTTGACCGAGCCGCCATAGAGCAGCGCCATATCCGCGCCATCGGCGAAACGCGCGGCCAGGCGGTCGCGGATCAGCGCGTGGACCTCGGCGATCTGGTCATTCGTCGGGGTGCGGCCGGTGCCGATTGCCCAGACCGGCTCATAGGCGATGACGGTGTTGGCGGCGCTGGCCCCTTCCGGGACCGAACCGGCAAGCTGGCTGGCAATGACATCCAGCGTCTGGCCGGCATCGCGCTGTGCCTCGGTCTCGCCGAGGCAGATCACGGCGATCAGGCCGGCGGCATGGGCGGCCACGGCCTTGGCCTGCACTTCGGCATCGGTTTCGCCGTGATCGGTGCGGCGCTCGGAATGGCCCAGGATGACATGGCTGGCGCCCGCGTCCCGCAGTTGGGCGGCGGCGATATCGCCGGTATGCGCGCCCGAGGCGCTGGCATGGCAGTCCTGGCCGCCGATCGCGATGCGCCCCTGCGCGCGCGCCGCCATCGGCTGGATCAGGGTTGCGGGCGGGCAGATCAGGATGTCGCAGCCGGGCGCGGGCTGATCGGCGACGAGCTGGTCGATCTGATCCAGCGCGGCCAGGGTTCCGTTCATCTTCCAGTTACCGGCGGCGAGTTTGCGCGGGGCCATCTGCCTCTCCCTTGTCAGCGTTCGGCCAAGGCTTAGGCCGGGTCGCGCCGGCGTTCAAGGTGAAGCAGGGGCACGGGCGCGGAAAAGCGCTAGGCCTGCGCGCGCGACCCTTCGAGCGGGGAAAAGCTGACCGATTCGCCACAGCCGCAGGCATCGGTCACGTTCGGGTTGCGGAACTTGAAGCCGGATTCCAGCAGATCGGTTTCATAGTCGATTTCCGTGCCGAACAGGAACATCTGCGCGGTGGGCGCGATCAGCACGCGCGCCTCGCCCTGCTCGACGACCTCATCGCCGGGCTGGGCGGTCTCGGCCAGCTCCATCGTGTATTCCATGCCTGCGCAGCCGCCCTTTTTCAGGCCGATGCGCAGCCCGGCTGCGGATTTCGAGGCCATCAGCCGGGCGATCTGGCGCTCGGCCGCCGGGGTGATGCTCACGGGGGACTTTCCGGGGATCGAAAACATCGCGGGTCTTTCCTGTTCGCTGCCTTTCACATAGGGGCAGGGGGGGCGCGGCTCAAGGGGTGCTTGACACCCGCTGCGCTGCGGCTATAAGCGCCGCTTCATTGGTGTTGGTGGCCCCCGCAAGGGGAACCCTGTCAGGCATTATGCCAAAGGACAACGCCCTTCGAAACAAAAAGAAGGAGATCAGCCGTGACCAAACGCACGTCTGCCAAGTACAAGATCGACCGCCGCATGGGCGAAAACATCTGGGGCCGCGCCAAATCCCCGGTCAACCGCCGCGAATACGGCCCCGGCCAGCACGGCCAGCGCCGCAAGGGCAAGCTGTCGGATTTCGGCACCCAGCTGCGCGCAAAGCAGAAGCTCAAGGGCTATTACGGCGATCTGACCGAAAAGCAGTTCCGCCGCATCTATGCCGAGGCCGAGCGGGTCCGCGGCGATACCGGCGAGAACCTGATCGGCCTGCTGGAGCGCCGGCTGGACGCCGTCGTCTACCGCGCCAAGTTCGTGCCGACCATCTTTGCCGCGCGCCAGTTCGTGAACCACGGCCATATCGAGGTGAACGGCAAGCGCGTCAACATCGCCTCGTATCGGGTGAAAGAGGGCGACGTCGTCTCGGTCCGCGAGCGTTCGCGCCAGCTGGCCATCGTGCTGGAAGCGGTGCAACTGCCCGAGCGCGACGTGCCGGACTATCTGGAAGTCGACCACAACAAGATGACCGCGACCTTCGTGCGCATGCCGGCCTTGGGCGATGTGCCCTATGCCGTGCAGATGGAGCCGAATCTGGTCGTCGAATATTACGCCAAGAACTGATCCCTTCCGGATCAGGGCAAGTGGCCAGGCCGTCCCGTTCGGGGCGGCCTTTTCGCGTCGTGCCGGGGACGACATGGATATTTGTGTGAAGAAGAAACCCGGGCGTGGGCGCATTCCGGCGGGCGGCTGATTCTGGCGGCGGGGCCGGGGCAGGCGGTCGCGGTGAGCGCGCATGAAAAAGGCCCCGGATCGCTCCGGGGCCGTTTGTCTTTCGTCTGTTCCGATCAGGCTTTCGCCAGATTGCGCAGCACGTAATGCAGCACGCCGCCGTTTTCGAGATATTCGATCTCGACCTCGGTATCGATGCGGGCTTTCAGCTGGATCGTCTTTTCCGTGCCATCGGCATATCTGATCGTCGCGGGCACCAGCGCGAGCGGCGCCAGATCGCCTTCGAGCCCGCCGATCGAGATGACCTCATCGCCCTTCAGGCCCAGCGTCTTGCGGTTGTCGCCGCCGGTGAACTCGAACGGGATGACGCCCATGCCCACCAGGTTCGAGCGGTGGATGCGCTCGAAGCTTTCGGCGATCACCGCCTTGACGCCCAGGAGGTTGGTGCCCTTGGCCGCCCAGTCGCGCGACGAGCCGGCGCCGTATTCGATGCCGCCGACCACGACCAGCGGGACGCCCGCGTCCTTATAGGCCATGGCGGCGTCGTAGATTGCCGCCTGCTTGCCGTCGGGCCCTTTGGAATAGCCGCCCTCGACCCCGTCCAGCATCTCGTTCCTGATGCGGATATTGGCGAAGGTGCCGCGCATCATCACCTCGTGGTTGCCGCGCCGCGAGCCGTAGCTGTTGAATTCGCGCGGCGGCACCTGACGTTCGGTCAGGTAGCGGCCGGCCGGGGTGCTTTCCTTGAACGAGCCGGCCGGCGAGATGTGGTCGGTGGTGATCATGTCGCCCAGAAGCGCCAGGATGCGGGCGCCCTCGACATTGCTGATCTTGCCCTTTTCCTTGGACATGCCCTGGAAATAGGGCGGGTTCTGGATATAGGTCGAGGTCGGCGGCCAGTCATAGGTCTCGCTGTCGGTGACCTCGACCGCCTGCCAGCGCTCGTCGCCCTTGAACACGTCGGCGTATTTTTCCTGGAACATCTCGCGGGTGACGACGGTATCGACCAGTTCCGCGACTTCCTTCGAGGTCGGCCAGATATCCTTGAGATAGACGGGCTTGCCCTCCCTGTCGAAGCCCAGCGGCTCGGTCGTCAGGTCGATATTCATGTCGCCGGCGATGGCATAGGCCACGACCAGCGGCGGCGAGGCCAGGTAGTTGGCGCGCACATCGGGCGAGATCCGGCCCTCGAAGTTGCGGTTGCCCGACAGGACCGAGACCGCGACCAGATCGTTCTCGTTGATCGATTTCGAGATTTCCGCCTGCAGCGGCCCCGAGTTGCCGATGCAGGTGGTGCAGCCGAAACCGACGAGGTTGAAGCCGAGCGCGTCCAGATCCTCCTGCAGGTTGGCGGCTTTCAGATATTCCTCGACCACTTGGCTGCCGGGCGCCAGCGAGGTCTTGACCCAGGGCTTGCGATTGAGGCCAAGCGCGCGCGCCTTGCGGGCGACCAGCCCGGCGGCCATCAGCACATAGGGGTTCGAGGTATTGGTGCAGGAGGTGATCGAGGCGATCACGACCGAGCCGTCATGCAGCTGGTAATCCTCGCCCTCGACAGCGCCGGCCTTGTAGCCTTCGTGATGGCCGGGCAGGTCGTTGGGGGCGGGGGCGCCGCCCTCGGCGCTCCAGGCGCGGGTGCCGTCGCGCTGCGGTTCGGCCAGCTTGCGGGTGCCGCAGATATATTTGCGGAACTCATAGGCCGAATCGGTCAGCGGAACGTGGTCCTGCGGGCGTTTCGGACCCGAGATGGCGGGCACGACATCGCCCTGGTCCAGTTCCAGCGTCGAGGAATAGACGGGCGCGTAATCCTTGCCGCGCCAGAAGCCGTTCTGCTTGGCATAGGCCTCGACCAGCGCGATGCGGTCTTCCTCGCGGCCGGTCTGGCGCAGGTAGCGCAGGGTTTCGTCATCGACCGGGAAAAAGCCGCAGGTGGCGCCGTATTCGGGCGCCATGTTGGCGATGGTGGCGCGATCTGCCAGCGGCATGTGGTCCAGCCCCTCGCCGTAGAATTCGACGAACTTGCCGACCACGCCATGGGCGCGCAGCATGGCCACGACCTTCAGCACGAGGTCGGTGGCGGTCACGCCCTCGCGCAGGGCGCCGGTGATCTTGAAGCCGACGACCTCGGGGATCAGCATCGAGATCGGCTGGCCCAGCATCGCGGCCTCGGCCTCGATGCCGCCCACGCCCCAGCCCAGCACGGCCAGGCCGTTGACCATGGTGGTGTGGCTGTCGGTGCCGACCAGCGTGTCGGGATAGGCGACCTGACGGCCGTTCTGATCGGTGTCGGTCCAGACGGTCTGGGCCAGGTATTCCAGGTTCACCTGATGGCAGATGCCGGTGCCCGGCGGCACCACCCGGAAGTTCTTGAACGCCTTCTGGCCCCATTTCAGGAACTGGTAACGCTCGATATTGCGCTCGTATTCACGCTCGACGTTGAACTGAAAGGCGCGGGGCGTGCCGAATTCGTCGATCATGACCGAGTGGTCGATGACCAGATCGACCGGGTTCAGCGGGTTGATCTTCTGCGCGTCGCCGCCCAGGGCCTTGATGCCGTCGCGCATCGCCGCCAGATCGACCACCGCCGGAACGCCGGTGAAGTCCTGCATCAGCACCCGGGCCGGGCGATAGGCGATCTCGCGCGGGTTCTTGCCGCCCTTTTCGGCCCATTCGGCAAAGGCCTTGATGTCGTCCACGCTGACCGTGCGGCCGCCATCCTCGTAACGCAGCAGGTTTTCCAGCACCACCCGCAGCGAGGCCGGAAGCTTCGAGAAATCGCCAAGGCCGGCCTCGGTCGCCGCCTCGATCGAATAATAGGCATAATCCTGTCCGCCAGCCTTCAGCTCGCGGCGGGTCTTGGCGGTATCGGTTCCGGTTTCGATGGGCATGCTCGGCTCCCTATCCTTGACAAAGGTGGCTGATTGGCAATGTTTCCCGGCTCATGTGCCCCTTTTCGGGTATCGGATCAAGGGGGGAGACGGAATTTGTATGCGATGGTATGCAGTATTTTCCCGCAGATGCGCGATGTGCCTATCACGTCACGATCACGCTGCGCGAACGGCGCGCTAACAAAGCATTGATTTGTCGCGACCATATGAGGCGGTTTACCTGATAGCCATTCGGAAGGGCCGGGAATGACGGAAAAATGGCGGTGACGCGGATCAGTTTGGGGCGGGCCGGGGCGGTGCGCCTGCCGGCCGGCCTGTGGCGTCTTGCGGCGGTGGCATGGATCGGGATTGCCGCTGCGAACGGCATGGCCATGGCGCAGGAGGCAGCGCCGGGCGAGGTCGCGGATCAGGATGTCCGGACGCAGATCCTGCCGCCCGCCACGGCCGACGGGCGCGATGCCGGACTGCCCGATGCCATCGAGGATGTGCCGGACGCGCTGCCCGCCCCGGTTGACATGGCGGAACCGGCCGCCGCGCCGGCGTCCGACGAGCCCGAGGATGACGGCATTGTCGGCCTGATCGAGGCGCCCGAGGGCGTCGCAGGTTTCGCGGCCGATCATCTGGACCCCGAAGCGCTGCCCGACGATCTGACCGGCCCCGGCATCGCCTCCTTCGCCGAGGTAAGCTCGCAATCGGCGGCGCGGGCGCGCATGCTTGGCCCGATCGGCCATCCGCCGGTGGTGGTCGAGCTTTTCACCTCGCAGGGGTGTTCGTCCTGCCCGCCGGCGGATCGGATGCTGGCCGATCTGGCCGAGCGCAAGGACGTGCTGGCGCTGTCATGGCATGTCGATTACTGGGATTACCTGGGCTGGGCCGACCGGTTCGCGCGGCCCGAATTCACCCGGCGGCAACAGGCCTATGCGCGCGCCTCGGGCGAGCGTGCGATCTATACGCCGCAGATGATCCTGGGCGGAACCGAGACGCTGATCACGCTGCGCCCGGCCGAACTGATGGCGATGCTGCAGGCGCAGATGGCCCGCCCGGCCCAGGTCATGGTCACCGCGACTCCGCAGGATGACGGCTACCGGATCGAACTGACCCCGCGCGCCGCCATTCCGGGACGGGTCGCGATCGTCCTGGTTCGCTATGCGCCGCGCCGCAAGATCACCATCCAGGCGGGCGAAAATCGCGGCGCGGCGATGGAATATCGCAATGTCGTCCTGTCGGCCGAGCGGATCGCCGAATGGGACGGCCGCGTGCCGCTGCGCATGACGGTGCGTCCCGGCGCCAGCAGGGCCGATGGCGACGCCTTTCCCGCCGATACGCGTCACGCCATCCTCGCGCAAGAGATCGACAGCCGCAGCAAGCGCGCCAGCGGCGCCATCCTGACCGCGATCCGGCTGGACTGAGCGGCCGGGCGGATGCGGCCCGGCCCCGCCCTTTCACAAGCCGCCCTTTCACAAAGAATTTGGCCGCCGCGCACGGCCTTCGCTGCGCTGTGCGCTTGCCCGGCGGGCGAAGCTGGGCCTAAAAGCGGCATGGCGGCCTCGGCCCGGGGCCGCCACGCCGCCTGAAACATTGCCGCCGGAGGCCCGAATGTCCGCACCCCGCAAGATAAACCCCTGGCTCAAGGCCGGGCTGGAATTCGGCCCGCTGATCCTGTTCTTTGTCGTGTTCATGCGGCTGCGCGACCGGACCGTGACGCTGGCCGGCACGGAATATTCCGGCTTTATCGTGGCGACCCTGGTCTTTGTCCCGGTGCTGGTGCTCTCGACGCTGGCGCTGTGGCGGCTGACCGGCAGGCTGGCGCCGATGCAGATCGCGACGCTGGTGCTGGTGGTGATCTTTGGCGGGCTGTCGGTCTGGCTGAACGATCCCAGATTCTTCAAGGTCAAGCCGACGATCATCTATCTGATCTTTGCCGGGCTGCTGGGGTTCAGCCTGATCCGCGGCCGCAACTGGCTGGAGCTGGTCATGGCCGAGGCCCTGCCCATGCGCCCCGAGGGCTGGCGTATCCTGACCCTGCGCATGGCACTGCTGTTTCTGGGCCTGGCCATCGCCAATGAGATTGTCTGGCGCAGCATGTCCGAAACGGCATGGGTCAATTTCAAGACCTTCGGCCTGCCGGCGATCATGATCGGCTTTTTCGTCGCCAATGCGCGCCTGTTCGAGCGCTACGCGCTGCCCCGCGACGGGGACTGACCCCGCGGCCCTTGCGTCACCCGGCGGGCAGGAGTAACCCGATATTCCTGACCCGAAGGAGTCCGCCCATGTCCGACAAGCCGCCCTCGCCGCCGCTGCATCCGCGCACCCGCGCCGTCCATCACGGCATCCGCCGCAGCCAGTATGGCGAGATGTCCGAGGCGCTGTTCATGACGCAGGGCTTTGCCTATGACAGCGCCGAACAGGCCGAGGCGCGCTTTATCAGCTCGGGCCCCGACGAGTTCATCTATGCCCGCTACGGCAACCCGACCTCGCGCATGTTCGAGGACCGCATCGCCGATCTGGAAGGAACCGAGGACGCATTCGCCACCGCCTCGGGCATGGCGGCGGTCAATGGCGCGCTGATGTGTTTCCTGAAACCCGGCGATCATGTCGTGTCGTCGCGGGCGCTGTTCGGCTCCTGCCTTTACGTGCTGGATCTGCTGGCCCGTTTCGGGGTCGAGGTGTCTTATGTGGACGGCACCGAACCGGACCAGTGGCGCGATGCGATCCGACCCGATACCCGCGCGGTCTTTTTCGAATCCATGTCCAACCCGACGCTTGAGATCGTCGATATCGAGTCCGTGGCCGGGCTTGCCCATGCGGTCGGCGCGACGGTGGTGGTGGACAATGTCTTTACCACGCCGGTCTATTCCCGCGCCGTCGCGCAGGGCGCCGATGTCGTGGTCTATTCCGCGACCAAGCATATCGACGGCTCGGGGCGCTGTCTGGGCGGGGTGATCTGCGGCACGCGCGACTTCGTGCGCGGCGCAGCCGAGCCCTATCTGAAACATACCGGCGGCGCGATCAGCCCGTTCAACGCCTGGCTGATGCTGAACGGGCTGGGGACGATGGATCTGCGCGTGCGCGCCCAGACCGAGAACGCGACCCGGCTTGCCACGGCGCTTGCGGGCGATGCCAGGCTGACGCGGGTGATCTATCCCGGTCTTGCCAGCCATGCCCAGCACGATCTGGCCATGCGCCAGATGGGCGGCGCCGGCGGCACCATGATCGCCGTCGATATGGGCAGCAAGCAGGCGGCCTTCGCGGCGATGAACCGCATGCGGATCTTTCAGATCTCGAACAATCTGGGCGATGCGAAATCCATCGTCACCCATCCCGCGACCACCACCCATCAGCGCCTGTCCGAAGAGGCGCGCCAGGGGCTGGGCATCACCCCGGGTCTCGTGCGCCTGTCGGTCGGGATCGAGGACGCCGACGATCTGATCGCCGATTTCCGTCAGGCCATGGCCTGACACGGGAAGGGGCGCGCGCGCATGTACGAAAGATCGCCGCGCCCCTTTCGCTTTCCGCCCGCGGTTCCCAGATAGGGGGTCGGGCCAGCCAGGAAGGAGCCAGATGACCGATTCCCGTCCCGTCGCGACCGAGCGCGCCTATCCGGCGCTGTCGCGCGAATACCCCGAGGATTTCCGCGTCGATGCCGGCTACCGCGCCAGCCTGCCGGATCTGCAGAACGGCCCCGCCAGCCTGATCGTCGGCGCCCATGCCCCGATCCAGCATGTCGGCATCTCGAATTTCCGGCTGCCCATCCGCTATCAGACCCGCCCCGGCCCCGATGGCGGCGGCGAGATCACGCTGGAGACCAGCGTCACCGGCACCGTCAGCCTTGAGGCGGATCGCAAGGGCATCAACATGTCGCGCATCATGCGCAGCTTTTACGCCCATGCCGAAAAGCGGTTCTCGATGGGCGTGCTCGAGGCGGCGCTGGACGATTACAAATCCGATCTGGACAGTCTGGACGCGCGCATCCAGATGCGGCTGAGCTATCCGATGCGGGTGGAATCGCTGCGCTCGAGCCTGTCGGGCTGGCAATATTACGATATCGCGCTGGAACTGGCCGAACGCGCCGGGCAGCGCCTGCAGATCATGCATTTCGACTATGTCTATTCCTCGACCTGCCCCTGTTCGCTGGAACTGTCCGAACATGCGCGCCAGATGCGCGGCCAGATGGCGACGCCGCATTCGCAGCGCTCCATCGCGCGGATCTCGGCGGTGACGCAGGGCGATACGCTGTGGTTCGAGGATATGGTCGAGCTGTGCCGGCGCGCGGTTCCCACCGAAACCCAGGTGATGGTCAAGCGCGAGGACGAGCAGGCCTTTGCCGAGCTTAATGCCGCGAACCCGATCTTTGTCGAGGACGCGGTGCGGGCCTTTGCCGCGCAGCTGATGGCCGAGCCGCGGCTGGGCGATTTCCGGATCATCGCCAGCCATCAGGAATCGCTGCATTCCCATGATGCGGTCAGCGTGCTGACACGCGGCGAAACATTCGCCCAGGCCAGCCTGAACCCGGCGATCTTTGCCGGCCTGCGCGCCTGAAAGAACCGCCGGAAGCGCCTGTTCACGGGTGCCGCCCCATTCGGCCCCTGCTCCATCTTGTCGCAGGGCGCCGTGGCGCGATTGCTCCGGAACCCTGTCCGCGCTAGGCTGGCGCGGCTTGACGCAAAGGGGATGCAGATGGACTCGCCGCTGGACCTGATCCTGCCGACACTGGCCGCCTTTACCCTGCCGGGGATCGCGGCCTGGTATCTCGCCCGCCGGCACGGGCTGGCGGTGTTCTGGGCCAGTCTGATCGCCGGGGCGCTGATCATGCTTTACGGCTGGTTCACCGCCCGCCCGACGCTTGCCCCCGATGTCGCCAGCCGGCATACGCTGGTGATCTATTTCGTGCTGCTGCCGGCCTTCATGTCGATGGTCTTCGGCGCGATTGTCGGCGCCTGGCAACATCGCGCCCATGGCGCGCCCTGACGGCCCGCGTCCTGCCGTGTTGACGCCCGGCGCAAGGCTGGCTACCAGCATCGCCATGACGCGTGAACTTCCCACCCCTCGCGGCGCGCTGACGCCGGACCGGCCGCTTGACAGCCTGACCTGGCTGCGGGTCGGAGGCCCTGCCGACTGGCTGTTCCAGCCGGCCGATCAGGCCGATCTGGCCGATTTCCTGCGCGATCTCGACCCCGGAATTCCGGTCTTCGCGATCGGCGTCGGCTCGAACCTGATCGTCCGCGACGGCGGCATCCGCGGCCTGGTCGTCCGTCTGGGGCGCGGCTTCAATGCCATTGAAATTCAAGAGGATACCGTGACTGCCGGCGCCGCCGCGCTGGACGCCCATGTCGCGCGCAAGGCGGCCGAGGCGGGGTTGGATCTGACATTCCTGCGCACCATTCCCGGCAGTATCGGCGGCGCGGTGCGGATGAACGCGGGCTGCTATGGCTCTTATGTCGCCGATCACCTGATCTCGGTCCGGGCGGTGGCGCGGGACGGCGCCGTCCACGAAATCCCGGCGGCCGATCTGCGTCTGGCCTATCGCCATTCCGAGATCCCCGAGGGCTGGATCATCACCCAGGCACGCCTGCGCGCGGATCGCGGCGAGCCGGGCGCGCTTGCCGCGAAAATGCAGGACCAGCTTGACCGCCGCGATGCCAGCCAGCCGACCCGCGACCGCAGCGCCGGCTCGACCTTCCGCAACCCGGCGGGGTTTTCCTCGACCGGCCGCGCCGACGATTCCCATGAGTTGAAGGCCTGGTCGCTGATCGACGCGGCGGGGCTGCGTGGCCACCGTCTGGGCGGCGCGCAGATGTCTGAAAAACATCCGAATTTCCTGCTGAACGCCGATCACGCGACCGCCGCCGAGCTTGAATCCCTGGGCGAACTGGTCCGCCGGCGGGTGCGCGAGACCAGCGGCCACGATCTGCAATGGGAGGTGATCCGGGTCGGCGAGGCCTGATCCGCGCAAACCCGCCCAGCCGCGCGAAAATATTTCGCCATGCGTGAAAAGGGACTTTTGCGCAGCCCCTTCAGCGGCTATCCTGTCGGCATAGAAACGTCCGGATCAACCGGACGGATGAGGCAGAAAATTGGCGGGCAGGTCGAGCAGGACAGCCCCGAACGTCGTCGTCCTGATGGGCGGCCCCTCGGCCGAGCGCGAGGTGTCGCTGTCGTCGGGGCGTGAATGCGCGCAGGCGCTGCGGCAGGCGGGCTATGAAGTCACGGAACTGGATGCGGGCAGGGATCTGCCCGCGCGCCTGGCGGAATTGCAGCCGGGCATGGTCTTCAACGCGCTGCACGGCCGCTGGGGCGAGGATGGCTGTGTGCAGGGGCTTCTGGAATGGCTGGGCGTTCCCTATACGCATTCCGGCGTGCTGGCCTCGGCGCTGGCGATGGACAAGACCCGGGCCAAGGCTGCCTTTCGCGCGGCCGGGCTGCCAGTGGTCGACAGCCTGATCGCCGATGCCGACGAGGTGCGCGCGCGCCACGTCCTGCCGCCGCCCTATGTCGTCAAGCCCAATGACGAAGGCTCCTCGGTCGGGGTCTATATCGTGCATGAGGCCGCCAATTCCCCGCCGCAGCTTTCCGATCAGATGCCCGCGCGCGTCATGGTCGAGGCCTATGCTCCGGGCCGTGAACTGACCGTCGCCGTGCTGGGCGAGCGCGCCCTTGGCGTGACCGAGATCGTGACCGAGGGCTGGTATGATTATGATGCGAAATACAAGCCCGGCGGCTCGAAACATGTGATCCCGGCGGCGGTCCCGGATGACATCGCCGCCGCCTGCCGCGACTATGCCATCCGCGCCCATCAGGCACTGGGCTGCCGCGGCCTCACGCGCACGGATTTCCGCTGGGACGACAGCCGCGGGCTGGACGGGCTGATCCTGCTTGAGATCAATACCCAGCCGGGCATGACGCCGACCTCGCTGGCGCCCGAACAGGCGGCGCATGCGGGAATGGATTTCCCCGCCCTGTGCCGCTGGATCGTCGAGGAGGCGCTATGCAGGGGCTGAACCTCTTTGGTCGCGGGCAGGCCTCGGGTGCCCGTCCGGCGCCGGTGCGCCACGCGCCCGCGCGCCCGGCGCCGCTGCCTCAGGCCGCGCCACGGCGCGACCCGGCGCCCTCGCGGCTGGCCTATCGCCTGAACCGGATGATGCTGCGGCCGCTGATGCGGCGGCTGATCCATGTCGGCCTGCCTGCCTTTCTGGCGGCGCTGGTCGCCGGCATCTGGCTGTCCGACGATACCCGCCGCGCCAACCTGACCGGCGGGATCGACGGCATCATCGACCGTATCCAGAACCGCGAGGGGTTCATGGTCAGGATGATGACCATCGAGGGCGCGTCGCCGGCGGTGGACAAGGGGCTGCGCGCCATGCTGCCGGTCGATCTGCCGGCCTCCAGCTTCGATATCGACCTGGGCAAGCTGCGCGAGCGGGTGCTGATGCTTGACGCCGTCGAGACGGTCGAGCTGCGCATCAAGCCGGACGGCGTTCTCTCGGCGGTGGTGACCGAACGGGTGCCTGCGGTGCTGTGGCGCCATGCGCGCGGCATCGAGTTGCTGGACAAGACCGGCCACCGGGTCGCCTCGGCCACGTCGCGCGACGTGCGCGAGGATCTGCCGATCATTGCCGGGATGGGGGCGGATCTCGCCGTGCCCGAGGCGCTGGCGCTGATCGATGCCGCCGGGCCGATCCTGCCGCGCATTCGCGGGCTGGAACGGATGGGCGAACGGCGGTGGGATCTGGTGCTGGATCGCGACCAGCGCATCAAGCTGCCCGCCGAGGGCGCGCTTCAGGCGCTGGAACGCGCCATCGCGATGGACCGCGCCCAGAGCATGCTGGACCGCGATATCCCGGTCGTCGATCTGCGGCTGAGCGCGCGCCCCGTGGCGCGCCTTGGGCTGGACGCGCAGAACGCCATCCGCCGGGCGCGGGGACAGCCGGAACTGGGTCCGGACGGTCTGCCGATCGATCCGGCCAAGGCGAAGAAACCTCATGGAAATTCGGGAAATCACGGCTAGTCAATTGAAGGGGTGGGGGAAATGAAGGATCTGTATCAGGGCCAAAGGGCAATGCGGAACATGCGCCGGCAGGCCATGCAGCGCGGCGTCATTGCGGTTCTCGACATCGGAACCTCGAAGATCGCCTGCCTCGTGCTGCAATTCGACGGGCCCAGCCAGTTCCGCGAGACCGACGGCGTCGGCCCGATGGCCGGCCAGTCGAATTTCCGCGTGATCGGCACCGCGCATACCCGCTCGCGCGGGATGCGCTTTGGCGAGATCCACGTCATGGCCGAAACCGAGCGCGCGATCCGCACCGTCATCCAGTCGGCGCAGAAAGTGGCCGGCGTGCGCGTCGATCACGTCATCGCCTGCATCTCGGGCGCGCGGCCTGCCTCATACGGGCTGGCGGGCGAGATCGCGCTGAGTTCCGGCAAGGTCGCCGAGCAGGACGTGGCGCGGGTTCTGGCCTCGTGCGAGGTGCCCGATTTCGGGCGCGGGCGCGAGGTGCTGCATGCCCAGCCGGTGAATTTCGCGGTCGACGGCCGCTCGGGACTGTCGGACCCGCGCGAGCATGCCGGCGGCAAGCTGGCCTGCGACATGCATGTGCTGACCATCGACGGCGATGCGGCCGGCAATCTGGTCCATTGCATCCGGCGCTGCGACATGGAACTGGCGGGCGTGGCCTCGGCCTCCTATGTGTCGGGGCTGGCGGCGCTGGTCGAGGATGAACAGGAACTGGGCGCGGCCTGTATCGACCTGGGCAGCGGCACCACCGGCGTATCGGTTTTCATCAAGAAACACATGATCTTCGCGGATGCTGCCAGAATTGGCGGAGATCTGATCACGCAGGATATCGCCAAGGGACTGCGCGTCAGCTACAGCGTGGCCGAGCGGCTCAAGACCTTGCATGGCGGGCTTGAGGCGACCGGGCGCGACGACCGCGAAATGATCGAACTGGGCGGCGAGACGGGCGATTGGGAAACCGACCGCCGCCGCGTCAGCCGCGCCGATCTGATCGGCATCATGCGGCCGCGGGTCGAGGAAATCCTGGAACAGGTCGGCGAGATCCTGAATGCGGCGGGGTTCGATTACATGCCCTCGCGCCAGATCGTGCTGACCGGCGGCGGCAGCCAGATCCCGGGGCTGGACGCGCTGGCGGCGCGCATGCTGGGCCAGAATGTGCGCATCGGCCGGCCGTTGCGCATTCAGGGCCTGCCGCATAATGCCACGGCGCCCGGATTTTCCTCGGCCATCGGGCTGGCGCTGCTGACCGCGCATCCGCAGGACGAATGGTGGGATTTCGAGATGCCCGCCGACCAATATGCCCGGGGCAGTCTGCTGCGGGCCTATCGCTGGTTCCGAAACAACTGGTAGTTGATCGGAGCCTTGATCCGGTGGTGAGGCGGCTTCGCCCCACCACATGCTGGAGAATGGGCGATATACCGCCAATCGAGGGCGCCGGAACCGCCATATTTTGTGGTGTCCCGGTCTTTTTCGGGTGACGCTGGATGCGAATCTGGCTAGTCTGGCGGGTATAAGGGGATTCGACCGGGCGGCATGTCCGGCATAACAAACGAGGGCAGGCGAGACATGGAACGGCAGATCCACCTGATGCTGAACGATGAACAGGAGCTTAAGCCGCGCATCACCGTTTTCGGCGTCGGTGGTGCTGGCGGCAACGCGGTCAACAACATGATCGACAAGCAGCTTGAGGGGGTCGAATTCGTCGTCGCGAATACCGACGCCCAGGCGCTGCAATCCTCCAAGGCGGACAGCCGCATCCAGATCGGTCCCAAGGTGACCGAAGGTCTGGGTGCCGGCGCCAAGCCCTCGATCGGCGCCAAGGCGGCCGAGGAAACCATCGAGGATATCGTCGATCACCTGATGGGCGCGCATATGTGCTTCATCACCGCCGGCATGGGCGGCGGCACCGGCACCGGCGCCGCCCCGATCATCGCCCAGGCGGCGCGCGAAATGGGCATCCTGACCGTCGGCGTGGTGACCAAGCCCTTCCAATTCGAGGGCAGCAAGCGGATGCGGCAGGCCGAAGAGGGCGTCGAGGCCCTGCAGAAGGTCGTCGATACGCTGATCATCATCCCCAACCAGAACCTGTTCCGGCTGGCCAACGAAAAGACCACCTTCACCGAAGCCTTCGCCATGGCCGATGACGTGCTGTATCAGGGCGTCAAGGGCGTGACCGACCTGATGGTGCGCCCGGGTCTGATCAACCTCGACTTCGCCGACGTGCGCGCGGTGATGGACGAGATGGGCAAGGCGATGATGGGCACTGGCGAGGCCTCGGGCGAGAACCGCGCCGTGCAGGCGGCCGAAAAGGCGATCGCCAACCCGCTGCTGGACGAGATCAGCCTGAACGGCGCCAAGGGCGTGTTGATCAACATCACCGGCGGCTACGACCTGACCCTGTTCGAAATGGACGAGGCGGCCGAGAAGATCCGCGAAAAGGTCGATGCCGATGCCAATATCATCGTCGGCTCGACCCTGGATCCGGATATGGAAGGCGCGATCCGCGTCTCGGTCGTGGCCACCGGCATCGACGCTTCGGCGGCCGAGCTTCCGGCCCCGCGCCGTGGCATGAAAGAGCCGCTGACCCAGAACCCGCAGGTCGCGCAGAAAACGGTCGAAGAGGAACTGGCCGTGCCGCCGCGCCGCACCGCCCCGGTCGCGGAAACCGCCGAGCGCCAGGACCCCGCGCCCAAGCCCGCGGCCGCCGCCGCGCGCTACGAGGACGAGGACATGCCGCGCCCGGCCTATCAGCCCGAGGCGCGCAAGCCCGCCCCGTCGCAGGCGGATGCGCTGAACGCGGATTCCGGCAGTTTCGTGGCGCCGCGCCGCGCCGCCGGACAGCCCTCGGACGCGGTGATGGAGCGGCTTGCGGCGGCGGTGCAGCGGGCGCCGGAACGCCAGGCCGCGGCGCAGCAGCGCAACCATCCGCAGGCGCAGCACCCCGCCGATGATCCGCGCAACAATCCCGGCCGCATGGGCGGGCTGTCGCGGATGCTCGAGCGGATCTCGGGCCATGGCGAGCAGGCCGAAAAGCCTCCGGCGGCGACCATCGCCGAGCGGGTGAACGAACGTGTCGCGGCGCGCAAGAGCAGCGGATTCGATGCCGGTTTCGACGATCTGGCAAGCCCGGATCGCGCCGGTGACAATGTCGAAATTCCGGCTTTCCTGCGTCGTCAGGCGAACTGAACCGTTCACAAATATTTCGCAAAACCATAAAAGGGGCCGTGTAATCGGCCCTTTTTTCATTTTGTTTCAAGCCGTTGCTGTGCTGCGGCGAAAACTGGCGAAATATGGCTGCCGAATGTTACACGCGGTCACAATTCGTTAGTTGAGTGTCCGCGAGCCTGTGCCTAACTGATGTTGAACGCGGAGCAAGGGCTTCGCGCATAACAGTGAATACAGAAGCGGCAGGCAGTCTCATGCAGACGACAATAGCTCGGAAGGCCCGGTTTCGCGGGGTTGGCTTGCACTCGGGTGCGGCCGTCCGGCTGGCGATTCTGCCAGCCCCCGCGGATCACGGCATCGTTTTCCTGCGCACCGATCTGGGCGGCGTGCGTATCCCCGCGCGTTGGGACAGGGTCTCGCCCTCGCAGCTTTGCACGCTGCTCGACAATGGCGATGGCGTCACCGTCTCGACGGTCGAGCATGTGATGGCGGCGCTGGTCGGTACCGGCATCAACAATGCGCTGGTCGAGGTGAACGGCCCCGAGGTCCCGATTCTCGACGGTTCCTCGGCGCCCTTCGTGCAGGGTATCCTTGATGCCGGGCTGCGCAGGCAGCCTGACGCGCCCCTGCGCGCGATTCGCGTGCTGCGCCCGGTCGAGGTGCAGCAGGGCGAGGCTTTTGCCCGGCTGTCGCCCGCCGACCATCTGGAGATCCATTTCGATATCGATTTCGTCGATGCCGCGATCGGACATCAGGAAAAGCGGCTCGACATGGCCAATGGCACCTTCGTGCACGAACTGATGGACAGCCGCACCTTCTGCCGTCAGGCGGATGTGGTCAGGATGCAGCAGAACGGGCTGGCGCTTGGCGGTACCTACCTGAACGCGGTTGTGATCGATGGCGACAAGGTTCTGTCGCCCGGCGGCTTGCGTCACCGCGACGAGGCGGTGCGCCACAAGATGCTGGACGCCGTGGGCGATCTGGGCCTGGCGGGCGCGCCGCTGCTGGCGCGCTATACCGGCCACCGTGCCGGCCACGCGATGACCAACAGGCTGCTGCGCGCGCTTTTCGCCCGGCCCGATGCCTGGGAATGGATCACGCTGACCCCGGCGATGGAAAGCCGCCTGCCGGGCGCCGGCCTGATCGCCGCGACCCCGCACATCGTTTCGCGGATGCCCGAACTGGCCGTCGCCTGATCGCGACGGCAGGGCCCCGAAATATTTCCGGTTTTGGCATTTTGCGCAGCCAGATTTTCTGTGCTAGGAGGTCGGGGCTTGCGCGGGAAAAACCGCGCGAGGCGACGTAAGATTCTGACAGGCAGGATAATATGACGGGCAACAGATCGGGTTTCTTGGTCGCGGCTGTGCTGTCGGTCGGCCTGTTGGCGGGATGCGGGGGCGGCAACAATACGCCCCAATCATTCGAGAATTTCACTGCCGAGGAAATCTACAAGCGCGGCGAATACGAGCTGGAGAATTCGCGCAGGCCCGAGGACGCGGTGCGCTACTTCACCGAGGTCGAGCGGCTTTACCCCTATTCCGAATGGGCCAAGCGCGCGCTGATCATGCAGGCCTATTCCTATCACCGCGCGCGCGACTACGAAGAGGCGCGCGGCGCCGCGCAGCGCTTTATCGACACCTATCCGGGCGATCAGGACGCGGCCTATGCGAAATATCTGCTGGCGCTCAGCTATTACGACCAGATCGACGAGGTGGGCCGCGACCAGGGCCTGACCTTCCAGGCGCTGCAGGCGCTGCGCGAGGTGATCGAGGAATATCCCAATACCGAATATGCGCGCTCGTCGATCCTGAAATTCGACCTGGCTTTCGACCATCTCGCCGCCAAGGAGATGGAGATCGGGCGCTATTATCTCAAGCGGGGCCATTATTCGGCCGCCATCAACCGTTTCCGCGTCGTGGTCGAGGAATTCCAGACTACCACCCATACCCCCGAGGCGCTGATGCGTCTGGTCGAGGCCTATCTGGCGCTTGGCCTGAACGATGAGGCGCAGACGGCGGGGGCGATTCTGGGCCATAACTTCCAGTCCTCGCCCTTCTATCAGGATGCCTATGCGCAGCTTCGCGGCCGCGGGCTGGAGCCGCAGGCGCGTGGCGACAGCTGGCTGACCCGGGTCTATCGTCAGGTCATCCAGGGCAAGTGGCTGTAAACGGCGATGCTTCGGCATCTCGACATCCGCGACATGCTGCTGATCGACCGGCTTGAGCTTGAGTTCCGGCCGGGCCTGAACGTGCTGACCGGCGAGACCGGCGCCGGAAAGTCCATCCTGCTGGATTGTCTGGGCTTTGTTCTGGGCTGGCGGGGCCGCGCCGATCTGGTGCGCGCCGGCGCCAGTCAGGGCGAGGTCACGGCGGTGTTCGACCTGCCGCCCGATCATCCCGGTCGCGCCGTGCTGGACGAGGCCGGCTTTGCCGTCGGGGACGAGCTGATCCTGCGCCGGGTGAATGGCGGCGACGGGCGCAAGACCGGCTGGATCAACGACCGCCGCGCCTCGGGCGAGGTGCTGCGGGCGCTGTCGGAAACGCTGGTCGAACTGCATGGTCAGCATGACGATCGCGGGCTGCTGAACCCGCGCGGCCATCGCCAGCTTCTGGATGCCTTTGCGCTGCTCGATACCGGCCCGGCGCGGGCCGCTTGGGCCGCCCGGCGCGAGGCACGCGCCGCCCTTGCCGGGGCCGAGGCCGCGCTTGCCGCCGCGAAAAGCGAAGAGGATTTCCTGCGTCACGCCGTGACCGAACTGGACAAGCTGGACCCGAAGCCGGGCGAAGAGGCGGAACTGGACAGCCATCGCCGTGCCATGCAGGGCGCCGAGCGGATTCGTGAGGATGTCTCGCGCGCGTTGCAGGCCCTGGGCGCCGAAGGGGCCGAGGGCGCGATGCTGGATGCCGTGCGCTGGCTTGACGGCGCCGCCGACCGGGCCGAGGGGCGGCTGGAGGCGCCGGCGGCCGCGCTGCAAAGGGCGCTGATCGAACTGGGCGAAGCGGTGTCGGGCGTCGAGACGGCGCTGGCGGCGATGGATTTCGACCCCGGCGAGCTCGAGGCGACCGAAGAGCGCCTGTTCGCCCTGCGCGCGCTGGCGCGCAAGCATGACGTTCTGGCCGACGATCTGGCCGGGCTGGCCGATCAGTTGCGCGACCGCCTTGGCAGGATCGACGCCGGCGCGGGCGAGATGGCGCGGCTCGCGGATCAGGTGGCGGCGGCCGACGCGGCCTATGACAGCGCCGCCGCGGCGCTGACCGCCCAGCGGTCCGAGGCGGCCGGGCGGCTGGATGCCGCGATGGCGGCCGAGCTCGCGCCGCTGAAGATGGAGCGGGCGGTGTTCGAGACCCGGCTTTCCGAGGCCGAGCCGGGCCCCGAGGGGCGCGACGCGGTGGTCTTTGCCGTCGCGACCAATCCGGGAGCGCCGGCCGGGCCGCTGGACCGTATCGCTTCGGGCGGGGAACTGTCGCGTTTTCTGCTGGCGCTCAAGGTCTGCCTGGCGCGCGGCAACGATGCCTTGGTGCTGATCTTCGACGAAATCGACCGGGGCGTCGGCGGCGCCACGGCGGATGCGGTCGGCCGCCGGCTGGCGCAACTGGCCAGCGGCGCGCAGGTGCTGGTGGTGACGCACAGCCCGCAGGTCGCGGCGCTTGGCGCCAATCACTTCCGGGTCGCGAAATCGGTTGCGGCGGGAATGACCACCTCCAGCGTGACGGCGCTGGATGACGGTGAGCGGATCGAGGAAATCGCCCGCATGCTTTCCGGCGAGGAAATCACCCAGGCCGCCAAGCAGGCCGCCCGCGCGCTATTGCAGGGCCGTGGCTGAAGCGTTTCGGGGCGAGTTTGAGCCATTGACGCTTAAGCGGTGAGCGTCTGCCCGGGTGGGCGCGGAACGCGCCCGCCATGGGGCGGGCGGACGCGTGCCTGCCGCTGGCGCGACAGGCGGGCAGAGCGGAAATGCCTCAACCTTGATCCGAAACGCGTTAATCCAGGATCTGCTCGACCTGCCGGATGATCGACAGGACGCGGCCGCTTTCCGGATCGAAACGGATCAGCCGGTCATCCATGATGCCATAGGCGCTGCCGGCGGGGGGCTGGCTCATGCCGTAAAGGCCGGGCCGGGAAACGCGGTGCAGACCGCCGCCGTCGATGATCTGACCGACCTGCAAGCCGCCCCGCGCGGGCGCGATCGCCTGCGCGGCGGCGTCGTCCGCCGGCTGCGGCATCAGGCCCGCCTGTTCGGCCATGGCGGCCGAGCCAAGCGCGGCGGCCGTGCCCAGCATGACAAGCATCTCAAGGCGATGGCGGAACATGGTATTCAGCCTGACATTGCGGCGTTCATCGGGGTAAACGCCTCAGCGCCCGTTTTGGCTCCCACGGAGTCGCTGAAAATTCAACCCGGGCGCCGGCGCTCCGCGATCCATGGCAGCACGGCCGAGAAATCGCGCCCTTTGCCATCCTCCTGCTCGACGAAGCGGGCATAAAGCGCGGCGGCAAGCTCGCCCATCGGCGTATCCGCATCGGCGCTTTCGGCGGCCTGCTGGCTCAGCCGAAGGTCCTTGAGCATCAGTTCCGAGGCAAATCCCGGCCGGTAGCCGTCATCGGCGGGCGATGCGGGGCCCACACCCGGCGCCGGGCAATAGGCGTTCATGCTCCAGCTATAGCCCGACGAGGTCGAGACCACGTCGAACATCTTTTGCCGGTCCAGGCCCAGCTTGTCGGCCAGCGCGAATGCCTCGCAGGTGGCGATCATGGTCACGCCCAGGATCATGTTGTTGCAGATCTTGGCCGCCTGTCCGGTGCCTGATGCGCCGCAATGCACGGCTTTCTGCCCCATGATGTCGAAGAGCGGCCGCACCCTGTCGAATGCCTCGGGCGCACCGCCCACCATGAAGGTCAGCGTACCCGCCGCCGCGCCGCTGATCCCGCCCGAGACCGGCGCGTCCAGCGCGCCAAGCCCGGCCCCGGCGGCCTGTTCCGCGACGGCGCGGGCGCTGTCGACATCCACGGTCGAGCAGTCGCAGAGCACCGCGCCCCGGGCCATGGCGGGGATCACCTGATCCGCGACGGCGCGCAGGATCGCGCCATTTGGCAGCATGGTGATGACGATCTCGGCCTCGTGCGCGGCCTCGGCGGCGCTGGCGCTGGCGGTGACGCCCTCGGGCATCGGCGCGGCCAGGTCGAATCCCGCGACCCGGTGCCCGGCCTTGACCAGATTGGCGGCCATCGGCCCGCCCATATTGCCCAGCCCGATGAACCCGATCTTCATGATGCGTCCTCCCATGTGATTTCCTCCGGCCCCAGCGATGCCAGCATGGCCGCGACATGCGCCGGGCTGGCATCGGCCGCCCATTGCGGGTTGCGGTCCTTGTCGATGATCTGGGCGCGCACCCCTTCGAGGAAATCGCCCATTTCGGTGGTGCGCGCGGTAAAGCGCATCTCGCGCGCAAGACTGTCGCGTATGCTGGCATCCCCGCGCGCGGCCCGCACCAGTTCCAGCGTCGCCGCCATCGACAGGGGCGAGGCGCGGCGCAGCGGCTTCAGCGCCGCCTCGTCGCCGGATGCCTCGAGCGCGGCGATGATCTCGGCGACCGTCGCCCCGGCAAAGGCCGACAGATCGGCGCCGGCCAGCGGCGCCTCGGGGCGGGGATGGGGCGCGATCACGCCTGGATCGCCGGTCTCGGCCAGCCGGTCGATCAGGCCGGGCCATTCCGATTCGGGGATGAAGTGATCGGCGAAACCGGCCCAGATCGCATCGCCCGCGCCCATGCGTGCGCCGGTCAGGCCCAGATATTCGCCGGCATGATCCGGCGCACGGGCCAGCAGCCAACTGCCGCCGACATCCGGGATCATGCCGATGCCCGTCTCGGGCATGGCGACCTGCGTCGTCTCGCCGACGATGCGGTGGCTGGCATGGCCGCCGACGCCGACCCCGCCGCCCATGACGAAACCCTGCATGAAGGCGACGATCGGTTTCGGATATTCCTCGATCCGCGCGTTCATCCGGTATTCGTCGCGAAAGAAGTCCCGGCCGGGCTGATGGTCGCCCTGGCGCGCGGCGTGATAAAGCGCGGCGATATCGCCGCCGGCGCAAAAGGCGCGCTCGCCCTCGGCATCGACGATGATCAGGGCGACCTCGGGGTCGTTCTGCCATGCGCGCAGCGCCGCGTCGATCTGCAGGGCCATCTCATGGCTCAGCGCGTTCAGCGCCTTGGGCCGGGTAAAGGTGATGCGCCCGGCGCGGCGGTCCTTGCGGGTGGTCAGATCGGCCATCCGATGCCCCTTGGCTTGGCTTTGCGTTCCATGCTTCCCCCCTTGGTCGGTTTCGTGCGAATTCTGACGCCGCTTGCAGGATATGAAAAGGGCGGGGGTTTCGCGCCCCCGCCCGCAGGATCAGTCCAGCGCCTTGAAGTTCAGCGCCGCGCCGTCCTTGATCCCCGAGAACCAGCGGGCCGTCACCGTCTTGGTCTTGGTATAGAAGCGGAAGGCATCGGGCCCGTACTGGTTCAGGTCGCCGAATGCCGATTTCTTCCAGCCGCCAAAGGTATAGTAGCTCAGCGGCACCGGGATCGGGAAGTTGACGCCGACCATGCCGACATTGACCCGGCTGGCGAAATCGCGCGCCGTGTCGCCATCGGCGGTATAGATCGCGGTGCCGTTGCCATAGTCGTTATCCATGACCAGCTTCAGCGCGTCCTCATAGGTTTTCGCGCGCACGCTGGACAGGACCGGGCCAAAGATCTCTTCGCGGTAGATTTCCATGTCGGGGGTGACATGGTCGAACAGCGACGGGCCGCAGAAAAAGCCGTTCTCATAGCCCTGGATCTTCAGGTCGCGGCCATCGACGACCAGTTTCGCGCCCTCATCCACGCCCGAGGCGATCAGCCGGTTGATCCGCTCCTGCGCGGCCTTGGTGATCACCGGACCGAAATCGACATCGTCGCCGGCGGTATAGGGGCCGACTTTCAGCTTTTCGATCTTGGGCACCAGCCGCTCGATCAGCGCGTCGGCGGTCTCGTCACCCACCGGCACCGCGACCGAGATCGCCATGCAGCGCTCGCCCGCCGCGCCGAAACCGGCGCCCAGCAGCGCATCGGTCGCCTTGTCCAGATCGGCATCGGGCATGATCAGCATGTGGTTCTTGGCACCGCCGAAACATTGCGCACGCTTGCCGTTCGAGGCCGCGCGGCCATAGATATATTGCGCGATCGGGGTCGAGCCGACAAAGCCCACCGCCTGAATGGTCGGATGGTCCAGGATCGCGTCGACGATTTCCTTGTCGCCATTGACCACCTGCAGCACGCCATCGGGCAGGCCGGCCTCTTGCGCCAGTTTCGCCAGCGCGATCGAGGTCGAGGGCACGCGTTCGGACGGCTTCAGGATCATCGCATTGCCCGCCGCCAGCGCCGGGCCCATCTTCCACAAGGGGATCATGGCCGGAAAGTTGAACGGCGTGATCCCCGCCACCACGCCCAGCGGCTGGCGCATGGAATAAAGGTCGATCCCCGGGCCGGCATTGTCGGTATATTCGCCCTTGAGCAGCGCCGGCGCGCCCATGCAGACCTCGATCACCTCAAGGCCGCGCTGCACGTCGCCACGCGCGTCGGGCAGGGTCTTGCCGTGCTCCCGGCTGACCAGCTCGGCCAGCATGTCCATATTGTCGTGAATGAGCTGGCCGAACCGCATCATCACCCGCGCGCGGCGCTGCGGGTTGGTGGCCGCCCAGCCGATCTGGGCCTTTTCGGCGCTGTCGATGGCGGCGGCCAGTTCCGTGGCGCTGGCCAGCGGCACCCTGGCGATCACCTCGCCCGTCGCCGGGTTGAAGACATCGCTGAAACGGCCCGTGGTGCCTTTGGCTTCCTTGCCGTCGATCCAGTGGCAGAGTTCTTGCATCCGATCCTCCCATGAAGTGGAAATGTCCTTGTCATGAGGCAATCTAATCGTGCAGCATTGCCGGGCAAAGAGGAAACATGGCAAAACAGCCTTGCGTTTCTGCAAAGCTCGGGGCGATGCCGGGGGACGGCGATGGATTGGGACGACATACGCATCTTTCTGGCCGTGGCCCGGGCCGACAGCCTGTCCGGGGCGGGGCGGCGTCTGGGGATCGACGCCTCGACCGTCGGGCGCCGGGTGGCGCGGCTGGAAACGGCCCTGGGCGCCAAGCTTTTCGTCAAGATGCCGCAGGGCTACGCGCTGGCCCCCGAGGGCGAGCGCCTGCTGCCCCATGCCGAGGCCGCCGAGGCGGCGCTGTCGGGCGCCGAAGAGGCGCTGTCCGGCCCGGGCGATCTGGCCGGGCAGCTGCGCATCGGCGCGCCTGATGGCTGCGCGAATTACCTGCTGCCGCAGATCTGCGCCCGCATCTGCGAGGCCCATCCGGGGCTGGAAATCCAGATCGTCGCGCTGCCGCGGGTCTTCAGCCTGTCGCGCCGCGAGGCGGATATGGCGGTCGCCGTCTCGCAGCCGCAGGCGGGGCGGCTGGTCGTGCAGCGCCTGACCGAATATCACCTGCATCTTGCCGCGCATGAGGATTATCTGCGCGCCCATCCGCCGATCCGCGACCGCGACGATCTGCGCGGTCACCGGATGATCGGCTATATCTCGGACATGATCTTTGACCGTGAACTGGACTACCTGACCGAAACCGGCATGGAATGGGCGCAGATGACCTCGAATTCGGTCTCGGTCCAGATGCAGGCGATCCGCGCCGGGGCGGGGCTGGGCATCGTGCATGATTTCGCGATTCCCTTTTGCCCCGGCGTGCGGCGCGTGCTGACGGATCAGATCTCGCTCGCACGCAGCTTCTGGCTGATCCGCCATGCCGATGACCGCCGGTCGCAGCGGATGAACCGGCTGGCCGAAGCGCTGGCGCAGGGCATCCGGGCCGAAGTCGCGCGGCTTCAGGCGCAGGTTTCGCCGTGATGGCCGGCCGCGGCAATGTCCCACTTGACGCAAACACGGGTTGCGGTGACCTTGACAGTCACAGGCAGCTATCGACAGCCCGACCGCAGGAGGAATAACAATGCTCGTCAACCAGATAATCTCGATGAAGCCCAGCGGCGACATCATCACGATCGGCCCCGAGGCCAGCGTCGCCGATGCGGTCCGGCTGCTGTCGGACAAGCGGATCGGTGCGGTCGTGGTCTCGCGGGACGGAAAAACCCCCATGGGCATCCTGTCCGAGCGCGATATCGTGCGCGAGATGAGCAAGGATGGCGCCGGCGTGCTGGAGCGGCAGGTCAGCGATCTGATGACCAGCAAGCTGGTCACCTGCAGCACCGGCGAGGACGCGATGGTGATCCTGGAACAGATGACCAATGGCCGCTTTCGCCACATGCCGGTGGTGAACAATGCCGGCGAGATGGTCGGCATCATTTCGATCGGCGATGTCGTCTCGGCCCGGCTCAAGGAGCTGAGCGCCGAAAAAGAGGCCCTGACCGGCATGATCATGGGCAACTGAACGCGCGGCGCGGCGGCGATTGCGGCGCCCGCTCTTGCAATCCCGGCGAAAAACCTGTTCGCTGCACCCCCGCGAACCTGAAGGAGGCGCCATGCGGATCGGACTATATCCCGGCACTTTCGACCCGATCACGCTGGGCCATGTCGATATCATCGAGCGCGCCATGGCGCTGGTGGACCGGCTGGTGATCGGCGTGGCGATCAATCGCGACAAGGGGCCGCTTTTCGATCTGGAACAGCGCGTCTCGATGGTGCGGCAGGAATGCGATGCGATCACCGCGCGCACCGGCGGCGAGATCCATGTTCACCCCTTCGAGAACCTGCTGATCGACTGCGCGCGCGATGTCGGCGCGACGGTGATCGTGCGCGGCCTGCGCGCGGTCGCCGATTTCGAATATGAATTCCAGATGGTCGGGATGAACCGGGCCCTGGATGCCAGTATCGAGACCGTCTTTCTGATGGCGGATGCACGGCGTCAGGCGATCGCCTCGAAGCTGGTCAAGGAAATCGCGCGGCTCGGCGGCGATGTGTCGAAATTCGTCACCCCGGTGGTGAACGAGGCGCTGCGCCTGCGCCTGGCCGGCTGAGCGGATTTCGCGTGGCGCCGGGCAGGGATCGCGGCGCCGACGCCCGCCCTGTGAGCAAGCCGGGTCGGCTCCGTCCGGGATGCGGCCGTCAGGATACTTTTCCTTTACCGTTGTCCTGCTAAGCTTCCCGGTGACGGAGGAAGACGATGTCCATGACCGATTCGGATCCCAAGCCCATTCCCACGCCGATCCCCGATCCCGAGCGTGAGCCCTTGCCCGACCCGAATCCCGATCCCGGCCCCGACGAAATTCCGCTGCCCGAAACCATCGGTTTCGACACCATCCCGCAGGTGCTGGCCGCCGGCTGGCGCGATTTCCGCCGCGCCCCGGCCTTTGGGCTGCTTTTTGCCGCCTTCTATGTCGCCGGCGGTCTGGTGCTGGCCGCCGTCGCCCTTGCCTCGGGGCAGGAATGGTGGCTGATGCCCTTTGTCGTCGGCTTTCCGCTGATCGCGCCCTTTGCCGCCACCGGCCTCTATGAGGTCAGCCGCCGCATCGAGACGGATCGGCCGCTGATCTGGCGCGAGATCCTGGGCATCGTCATGGCGCAAAAGGACCGCCAGGTGCCGTCGATGGCCATGCTCATCCTGCTGATGTTCATGTTCTGGGTCTTTGTGGCCCATACGATCTTCGCCCTGTTCATGGGCGTGTCGTCGCTGACCAATGTCACCTCGTCCTTCGAGCTTCTGTTTCAGGGGCGCGGGCTGACCATGCTGCTGGTGGGCAGCATCGTGGGGGCGGGCTTTGCCATGATGCTGTTCTCGATCACCGTGGTCGGGCTGCCGCTGATCATGGATCGCGAAGTGGATCTGGTTTCGGCGATGATTGCCAGCTTTCAGGCGGTGGGGCGGAATCTGCCGGTGCTGCTGGTCTGGGCGCTGATCATCGCGGGGCTGCTGTTCATCGGCATGTTGCCGCTGTTTCTGGGACTGTTCGTCGCCTTGCCGGTGCTTGGTCATGCCAGCTGGCACATGTATCGCCGCCTGATGCCGGACCCGGAATAGGGCGGCGTTCCGCAGCCGGGGAAACGGATAAAGGGGCGGCGCGGGGCCGCCCCTGGTCCTGATGTCTGCGATCCTTTCCGCCCCCGGCTGCCGGGAACGGATATGGTGCCGGGGCGATTATTCGCCGGCGCCGGCCGGCTTGCCGCCGTTCTGCGCATTGGCATTGCCGGCAGGCCGCGCGCTTGGCGGCGCCAGCTTGGGCGTCACGCCATTGGCGAGCGGGTCTTCCTGCCGCTGAACCGAACCCTCGAAATGGGCGCCCGATTCGATGGCGATGGTCTTGTGGATGATGTCGCCCTCGACGCGGGCGGTGGCAGACAGGCGGACCTTCAGGCCACGCACACGGCCGATGACGCGGCCATTGACGACGATTTCCTCGGCCACGATCTCGCCGCGGATGGTGGCGCTGTCGCCGACGACCAGCTGATGGGCGCGGATATCGCCTTCGACATTCCCTTCGACCTGGATATCGCCCTCGGTCCTGATATTGCCGGTGACGGTCAGGTCCGAGGACAGGACCGACGGCGCCAGCCGGGCGCGCGGCGAGGATGGCGCAGCGGCGGGCAGGTCGTAATCGGCGTCAAGGCTGCGCGGAGGCTCGGTCTGGTCGGAGGTCGGCTGATTGCGGGGGCCGGGTTCGGTAACGCGGGTTTTAGAAAACATTTTGGGCTGCCTTGATGAAGCTCATGGGGTTCACGGCGCGGCCGTCCACACGGACCTCATAGTGAAGGTGCGGTCCGGTCGACCTGCCGGTATTGCCCATATCACCGATCTGGGTGCCGCGCGATACCTTTTGGCCCTTCTTCACGCGAATCTTAGACAGATGGGCGAAACGGGTTTCCGTGCCCAGCTCGTGCTGGATCTTGATCAGATTGCCATAGCCGCTTTGCCAGCCGGCCCAGATCACCGTGCCGTCGCCGGTGGCGTAAACCGGCGTGCCGGCGGGGCCGGCCATGTCGATGCCGGAATGCATCCGGCCCCAGCGGCGGCCATAGGGTGAAGTCAGCCGATAGGCGGACTGGACCGGCATCGCCAGCGGCATCTTCTCGATGGCGATGCGATAGGTGTTGACCTGATCCAGCGTGATCATGATCTCGCGGGCCTTGGCCTCGCCCTGGGTGATCGCGGCATTGCCGCTCGAGGAATAGCCGACCGGGTTCAGCGGGCCGCCCTGACCGGAATAACCGCGGCGCACGGTGCGCAGGATCTCGTCGGGATTCATGCCGACGCTGCGGAACATCTCGTCCAGCGGCTCGACCGAAACCGACACGGCATCTTCGAGCTGGGTCAGGATTTCGTCGTTGCGCGCGACGATCAGGTCGCGTTCCAGCCGCGTGGCCTCGGCGATGCGGGTGGCGTCCTCGGCCTGCTGCTCGGCCGAGGCGCGCTCGGCCGAGGCGGTTTTCAACTCGCGCGACAGGATATCCAGCGCGGCCTGCAACTCGGCGGTGCGCGCGGCCTGATCACCGGCATCGGCGGTCAGGCTTTCCGTATCGTGATGGGACTCGACGGCCTCTTGCAGGCTGGCCTGGACGGCGCCGATCCCGGTTTCCAGTTCGCGCCGCCGTGCTTCGGATTCCAGAAGCTGGGACTGCATGCGCGAAACCTGATCCAGCGCCACGGAAAAGCGGTTCTGTGCTGCGACCGCCTCGGCCGCGCGGCTGTCGCGCTCGGCGGAAAGATCGGTCAGCCGCGATTCCAGCGCGCCCTGCGAACGGCGCATTTCCCCTCTGACCGATCCGGCGCTGATCGCGTCAATCGCAAGGATCGAGGTGGCGATGATCGACCAGCCAAAGACCGCCGCGCCGCCGCTGACGATGACCAGTTGCGTGACCGGGCGCAGCCGCAGAAAGCGGGTGGACCGTTCCGACTTCAGGAAGAGACGCTGTTCCGGCAGCCAGCGCTCAAGCACCGAATTCAGACTTTGAGTAATGCGCAATGTCCCGGGTTCCATTCTGGTTGGCCAAGCTTGACGGGCACGGCCTTAGCTGCGCATGGGTAAAACCGACCTGTGCCCGGAGCGCAACATTTCTGGGACAGTTACATGTCGGATGGGCGGAATGATGCCGATCGACTGCCGGAAGCAAGTGGATTTCCGCCGGGAATCATCCTTGGGGAGAGCGGGATATTCGCAGATGCATTCCAGGATGCATGTGCAATTCAATGATAAATCTGGCGATATTGTCAGACACTCGCCTGCGGTCGCTGTTGAACGATCCGGTTCATCGCAACTTAAGATTGTTTTCTGGTTGCCACCCCGGGCGGGAAATTTCCCGGTTGAAACTTTACTTTCTCTGCGGTGCAGAATCACTTTTCCGCTCAGGCAACCTCGTAGGGCAGCGGGCCGGGGCGGTCCTGCGGGATGCGGATATGCCGGTCGATCGGCGGAACCGATCGCTGATGACAGTTCGGTCGCGGACAGATGCGGCATGAGACGCCGATCGGCTCGAACAGATGCGGGTTCCCGATATCCAGCCCATCGGCATAGATCATCTCGCGGGCATGGCTGATCTCGCAGCCCAGACCGATGGCGAAACGCCGCACGGGCGCGCCGAAGGCGCCGCCGGGCTTGGAGACATCGCGCGCCAGAAGCAGATAGCGCTTGCCGTCCGGGGTTTCGGCCAGCTGGCGCAGGAAACGGCCCGGCGTCTCGAATGCCTGATGCACGTTCCAGAGCGGGCAGGCGCCGCCAAAGCGCGCGAATTGCATCCGCGTGGCGGAATGGCGCTTGGTGATCGTGCCGGCCTGATCGACGCGAACGAAAAAGAATGGCACGCCACGGGCGCCGCCGCGCTGCATGGTGGAAAGCCGGTGCGCGACCTGTTCCAGCGAGGCGTGAAACAGATGGGCAAGCCGCTCCAGATCGTGCCTTTCGGCGCGGGCCGCATCCAGAAAGCGCGCGTAAGGCATCATCGCGGCGCCGGCGAAGTAATTGGCCAGACCCAGCCGCGCGATATTGCGGGCCGAGGCGCTGCGGAACCGCGCCAGTTCCAGCGTTGCCTCGAGCAAATCGCCCCGTGCCTCCAGCGCCAGCAGATGCAGAAGCTGAAAGGCCTGCGTCGCGGGTTCGGCCGCGGCGTTCAGCGTGATGCGCCTGCCGTCACGCAGATAGACCGGCCCGCTGCCCAGTTCGGCCAGCTCGACCCGGATATCGCGATCCGCCAGCGCGGCGATGACGCGGGGCAGGGGCGGCGTTTCGGGACGGATGCGGGCGAATTGCTCGGCCGACTTGTCCACGGCATCGATGTAATTGTCGCAATAATGAAAGAAATCGCGCACCTCTTCCCATGGCGAGGGGGTGGCGTTCTGCGCGCCGGCGCCAAGCGCTTCATCCATCGCGGCCAGCCGTTCCTGCCCGTCGCGATGGGCGCGATAAAGGTCGAGAAAGGCGCGCGCCAGCGCCGGCGCATTGGTCGCCGCCAGCCGGAGATCGGCGGGCGAGGGGGGGCTGTCGAACAGGGGATCGGCAAGCGCCTCGGCCATGTCCAGCACCATGCGCTCGGCATCGCCCACCGCCATCGCCCCCAGATCGACCGAGAATTCCGAGGCCAGCCGCAGCAGCACGCCGGCCGAGACCGGGCGATGGTTGTTCTCCATCTGCGACAGATAGGGCAGCGACACGCCCAGCCGGTCGGCAAAGGCGCGCTGCGTCAGCCCGGCGCGCGATCGGGTCTCGCGCAGCGCAACGCCGGCATAGATCTTCTGGGTGGCCATGGCTGCTCCCTGGTTTTGCAAATATCAGGGATACGCTTTGCAAAGGCCGGGAGGCAAGAGCCCATCAGCCGCGCCGCAGCAGGCTGCGTTCGCGCGCCATGACCCACAGGATCGCCAAAGCCGAGGCCACCGCCGAGACCGTCATGATGATCAGCAGCGGCGCGGCGCTGGCCCCTTCGCGCAGAAAGACTCCGGTCAGTGCCGCCAGGCCGGCGCCGCCCGCCACCGCCATGGCGCCGCCCAGCCCGCTGGCGGTGCCGGCCAGTTCGGGGCGCACGCCCATCATGCCGGCATTGGCATTGGGCAGCACCAGGCCGTTGCCGATGCCCATGCAGGCCACCGAGCCGAAAAAGACGAGCGGCGAGCGGCTGCCCAGCAGATCGGCGATCAGCGCGAACCCCAATGCGCCCGAACAGATCAGCGCGCCGCCCAGGATCATGTAATTCATCCCGATGCGGATCGAATAGCGGGCCGAGAGGAAGTTGCCCGAGGCATAGCCAAGCGCCGGCGCCGCGAACCAATAGCCGATCTCGGCCGTGCTCAGTTTCAGGACGCTTTCGCCGACAAAGGGCGCGCCCCCGAGATAGGCGTAGAACGAGCCCGCGCTGAGCGCCGCGGCCAGCGCATAGCCCCAGAACCGCTGCGAGCGGGCCAGCACCGGATAGGTCGCGATCTGCTGCCGCATCGGCACGCCGCCGCCGCGCGCGGTTTCGCTCAGGTCGAACCAGCACAGGCCAAGCACCGCCAGTCCCGCCAGCCCGGAGACGGCGAAACTGGCGCGCCAGCCGAAAGCCTCGTCCAGCACGCCGCCCAGGGTGGGCGCGATCATCGGAATCAGCGCCATGCCCATGGTGACATAGCCGATCATGCTGGCGGCGGATTCGCCGGGCACCATGTCGCGGACCACGGCGCGGCTGATCACGAAGCCGGTCGTGACGATGGCCTGGATCATGCGAAACACCAGAAACCAGCCCGCGCTTGGCGCGAGCAAGGTTCCCAGGGTGGCCAGAACGAAGATTGCCAGCGAGCCCAGCACAACCGGCCGGCGGCCGAAACGGTCGCTGACCGGGCCGCAGAGCAGTTGCAGCACCGCGCTGACCCCCAGAAAACCGGAAACGGCAAGCTGCATCAGCGCGTAATCCACCCCGTAATCGCGCGCCATGCCGGGCAGCGAGGGCAGGAAGATGTTCATCGACAGCGCGCCGATGGCCGAGATCGAGACGAGGGTGAGCAGTCGCGGCCTGCGCACGGGTGCCAGATGCTGAGTCTTCATGGCGCTACATTGCCCGCGCCCTTGCCAAAGGCAACCACCCGGTGCCCATATCAGCGTCGCGCGGACCGGCAGAGGCCGAACCGGCTCAGGGCCTAGTCAGCGCGGTCCCAGGATCGGTGCTTTTCCAGGTCGCCGAAGCGGGTGAAGCGGCTCTCGAAGGCAAGCTCGACCGTGCCGATCGGGCCGTGGCGCTGCTTGCCGATGATGACCTCGGCCTTGCCATGGCAGGCTTCCATGATCTGCTGCCAGTTCGCCATCTTGTCCAGATCGTGGTCGGCGGGCTTTTCGCGCTCGCGGTAATATTCTTCACGAAAGACGAACATCACGATATCGGCATCCTGCTCGATCGAGCCGGATTCGCGCAGGTCGGAAAGCTGCGGGCGCTTGTCCTCGCGGGACTCGACCTGGCGCGACAGCTGCGACAGCGCGATCACCGGGATGTCCAGCTCCTTGGCGATTGCCTTGAGCCCCTGGGTGATCTCGCTGACCTCGTTCACGCGGCTGTCCTTGGCGGTCGCGGCGCGCAGCAGTTGCAGATAGTCCACGATCAGCAGGTCAAGGCCCATGGTGCGTTTCAGCTTGCGGGCGCGCGCGGCCAGCTGGTTGATCGGCAGGGCCGGGGTGTCGTCGATGAACAGCGGGCAGTTCTGCAGGTCGTGCGCGGCCTCGATAAAGCGGCGGAACTCGTCCTCGGTCATGTCGCCGCGGCGGATCGCCTCGCTGGGCACCTCGGCCGCTTCGGAAAGGATCCGCGCCGCAAGCTGCTCGGCCGACATTTCCAGGCTGAAGAAACCGACGACCCCGCCCGCCAGCGTGCCGGTGCTGCCATCGGGCAGTTCGCCGGTCTTGTGGGCCTTGGCCACGTTGAAGGCGATATTGGTGGCCAGCGAGGTCTTGCCCATCGAGGGGCGCCCCGCGAGGATGATCAGGTCCGAGCGGTTCAGCCCGCCCATCTTGCTGTCCAGATCCTTGAGCCCGGACGAGACGCCCGACAGCCCGCCGCCCCGGCCATAGGCCGCATTGGCCGCATTGAGCGCCCCGGTCACGGCAAGCAGGAAGCTTTGAAAGCCGCGCTCGGCCACGCCCTGTTCGCCCAGCTTGTAAAGGGTCTGCTCCGCCTCCTTGATCTGTTCCTCGGCGGAATCGCTGACCAGCACGGTCCGGGCGCGCGAGGAAATGTCCTGCCCCAGCGAGATCAGTTCGCGCCGCAGCGCGAATTCACGGATCATCTGCGCGTAATCGCGCGCCGCATGGGACGAGATCGCAGCCCCCGCCAGACGGGCCAGATAGGCCGGGCCGCCCAGTTCCTGCAGGCCGGCATCCTCTTCCATGAAGGCCTTGATGGTCACCGGGCTGGCCAGCGTGTTCCGGGCGATGCGTTCGGCGCAGATCTCGTAGATGCGACGATGCACCGGATCGTAGAAATGCTCGGCCTTGATCGCCCGCGAAACGTGGTCATAGACCTCGTTATTGGTCAGCAGCGCACCCAGTAGCTGCTGTTCCGCCTCGATCGAAAAGGGCACCGCCTGTTCGGCGGCGGCGGTCGCGATCTCGCCGGGGTTTCTGTTTTCAACGGGACGCAATTCGCTCATCCATGATTCTCCGGCCTGGTTCCGAGTCGTGCAAGCCCCACGTTATTTCACGGATGCCCGATCCGGGTCCATGGGCGAAGCTGCCTAGGACGCGATGCCGCAGCCTACGGTCGCGCGATCGCCCGGGCACCCGGCGATGGCGTTCACGGATTAGCCGCCTGCCAGGCGCGGGGATCGGTCAGAAAGGTTTCGACCTCGTACAGGGTCGTCTGATCGTAGAAGCCCTGCGCCTTGGCTTCGGCCAGCACGTCCCACCAGGTGCAGAGGTAATGCAGCGCGACGCCGTGATCGGCCAGGCGCTGCGTCGTTTTGGGGAAGATGCCGTAATAAAAGATCACCGCCGTATGCGCGCAATCCGCGCCGGTTTCGCGAATCGCGTCCACGAAGCTGAGCTTGGAGCCGCCATCGGTGGTCAGGTCCTCGACCAGCAGCACGCGCTGCCCCTCGGTCATCGTGCCCTCGATGCGGGCATTGCGGCCGTAGCCCTTGGGCTTCTTGCGGACATAGGTCATCGGCAGGCCCAGCCGCTCGGCGATCAGGGCGGCGAAGGGAATGCCGGCGGTCTCGCCGCCCGCGACATTGTCGAAGGCATCGAACCCGGCATCGCGCAGCACGGTCGCGGCCAGGAAATCCATCAGCGTCGAGCGGATGCGCGGGTAGCTGATCAGCTTGCGGCAGTCGATATAGGTCGGCCCCTTGAGGCCCGAGGCATAGGTATATGGCTCGGTCGCGTTGAAATGCACGGCCCCGATTTCCAGCAGCATGCGGGCGGTCAGGCGGGCGATTTCCTCGCGTGGGGGAAAGGGCAGGGTCATGCGGGGTCCTCGAGCTGCCAATAGAGCGGAAATCCGGGGTCGAAGACGGTCACCGTCTCGGATCCGGCCGCGATATGGGTGGGGTATGTCACCGGTTCGTCGCGCTTGACAAGCCGGACCCGGTCCTCGTTCGCGGGCAGGTCGTAGAATGCCGCGCCGTTGAGCGAGGTAAAGGCCTCGAGCCGGTCCAGCGCCCCGTCCTCTTCAAAGACATGGGCGAGGATCGACATGGTATTGGGCGCGGTAAAGCAGCCCGCGCAGCCGCAGGCCGATTCCTTGGCACTGTCGGGATGCGGCGCCGAATCCGTGCCCAGGAAAAAGCGCGCATCCCCCGAACAGGCCGCGCGGCGCAGCGCGAGGCGGTGGGTTTCCCGCTTGGCGACCGGCAGGCAGTAATAATGCGGCCGGATGCCGCCGACCAGGATATGGTTTCGGTTGATGACCAGGTGATGGGTGGTGATCGTCGCGCCGATATTGTCGTTGCCGCTGACGTAATCGACCCCGTCCTGCGTGGTGATATGTTCCATCACCACCTTCAGCCCCGGCACGGCGCGGCGGATCGGGTCCAGAACGCGGTCGATAAAGACCGCCTCGCGGTCAAAGATGTCGACGGCGGGGTCCGTTACCTCGCCGTGGCAGCAAAGCGGAATCCCGGCCTCGGCCATGACCTCGAAAACCGGGCGGACCTTGTCGAAATCGCGCACGCCCGAGGCGGAATTCGTCGTCGCGCCCGCCGGATAGAGCTTGACGGCAGAGATGATTCCACTGGCATGCGAGGCCAGCACATCGGCCGGATCGGTAGTTTCCGTAAGGTACAAGGTCATCAGGGGACGCAACGTCATTTTTTCTTCTGACGCAACGTTGATCCGGTCGCGATAGGCCTTGGCCTGGGCTCCGGTCACGACCGGCGGCACCAGATTCGGCATGATGATGGCGCGGCCGAATTTGCCGGAAAATGAAACCACTGCCCGCAACATTTCACCGTCGCGCAGGTGCAGATGCCAGTCATCGGGGCGTCGAAGCGTTAACGATTTGCTCATGTGTTTTCTCTATACCGGGTGTCACCGCAAGACCATAGCCGACCCGACATGCACGAAAGGATGACTTGGCACCATGCTCGCGGCCGTGCAGATTGCGAAACCGTCCGGTTTAGCGTGAAGGATCTTAGGTATGGGTAATATTGTTATGAATGCCGCACAGCTGCGGGTGCCGTTTCTGCTATGGCAGCAGATGGCCCGCATGTCATGGGAGGCACAGCTGGTCATCGCGTTGCGGACCGCGGGGATGCTTGGCCTGCTGCGACAGGATCATTCCGAACCCCACCGCATGGTGGCGGAAAAGGCCAATGCCGCGACCGAGGCCATGCATGCGGCGATTCGCGCAGCTGGCCGGGGCGAGCGCGCCGACCGCGTGATGGCGGCCGCGCTGCGCCCCTATCGTCGTCGCACCAAGGCGAATGTGCGCCGCCTGTCCAGGAAGAAACCCTGACCAGCCCCTGGGGCCTGCGGATGCCGGCGTGACAGCTGGCGCTGCCGGGCCGATCTGAACGGGAGAAGTGCGCCGCCTTGCGGGGCGCAGCTTCCCTTTATCGTCGTGCCGGCCGGATCGCCGCAGGCTCAGAGCAGCTTGCCCATGGCGACCGCCGTATCCGACATGCGGTTCGAAAAGCCCCATTCATTGTCGTACCAGGTCAGGATGCGGCAAAGCTTGCCTTCCATCACCTTGGTCTGATCCATGTGGAAGATCGAGGAATGGGGATCGTGGTTGAAATCCGTCGAGACCAGCTTTTCCTCGGTATAGCCAAGGATGCCTTTCAGGGGGCCATCGGCGGCCGCCTTGATGGCGGCGTTGATTTCCTCGACCGAGGTATCGCGGGCGGCCTCGAAGGTCAGGTCCACCACCGATACGTTCGGGGTCGGCACACGGATGGCGACACCGTCCAGCTTGCCCTTGAGTTCCGGCAGGACCAGCCCCACGGCCTTGGCCGCGCCGGTCGAGGTCGGGATCATCGACAGCGCCGCGGCGCGGGCGCGGTACATGTCCTTGTGCATCGTGTCCAGCGTCGGCTGGTCGCCGGTATAGCTGTGGATGGTGGTCATGAAACCGCGGGTGATGCCGACGGTATCGTTCAGCACCTTGGCGACCGGCGACAGGCAGTTGGTGGTGCAGCTGGCATTGGACACGACCAGATCGTCCCCGGTCAGCGTGTCGTCGTTCACGCCAAAGACGATGGTCTTGTCGGAATTCTCGCCGGGCGCCGAGATCAGCACGCGCTTGGCGCCGGTCGACAGATGCGGCTGCACCTTTTCCTTGGAGGTGAAGATCCCGGTGCATTCCATGATGACATCGATATCGCCCCAGGGCAGTTCGGCGGGGTTGCGGATCGCGGTGACCTTGATCGGGCCGCGGCCCACATCGATCGAATCGCCGGTCACCCTGACCTCGGCCGGGAAGCGGCCATGGACCGAATCGTAACGCAGCAGATGCGCGTTGGTTTCAACCGGGCCGAGGTCGTTGATGGCCACGATCTCGATATCATTGCGCCCCGATTCGATAATCGCGCGCAGCACGTTCCGACCGATACGGCCAAAGCCGTTGATCGCCACCTTGACAGCCATGGGGTTCCTCCGCCGCTGATGAAGTTCGCATGTCGAAATAGCTTGCATTCGGGCGGGATGCAAATGCCCCAATGGCGCGATGGCGATGGGATGCGTTGAAACAGCCCGGGCGGCGCCTGTCTGGGCCGCGCCCCGATCGGGAGCGCCGTGCGCCGATCAGCGCCAGAAGCTCAGATATTCGATCGAGGAGACAAGCGCCTTGCCGGCAAGGACCGGCAGCCCCCATCCCAGAAACAGCGCATCCGCCAGGAACAGCGCCAGAATCATCAGGCCAAGGATCACAGCGATCTGGTTGGTCATGCCAGGCCTTTCCGGGCGGGTTCCGCAACGCGGTGTTCTGCCGATCTCTCCATATCCCGGCTAGCTAGGCCAGAGCCGCGGCGCAGGCAAGACATGGCGTCAGGAGGCCGCCGGCTCGGTGGCCTGATCCGGCTCATCCTCGGCTATCGCGGTATCGTCATCGCCGGGATCTTGCGCGATCAGGAACAGATCGCCCGATGCCTCCATCCGCCGGATCACCGCGACGACCTGATCCATCGCCTCTTCGGCGCTTTTGGGCGAGACCTTGCCCAGCGTCTCCATCTCTTCGCGCATGGAGTCCGCCAGGCGCGAGGACAGGCCGCCCAGCAGGAAATCGACCGTCGGCCGGTTCTTGCCGCTGGCCCCGGCCATGGCCTTGATCAGCACCGGGTTTTCAACCTCGCGCGTGATGCGGGCGATGTCGCGCGGATCTATCCGCGTCGGGATATGCGCCCAGGTGAAGATCGTCTTGCGCACCTCCTCGGCGAAATCCGCATCGTCGTGATCCAGCCCTTCGAGGATGCTGTCCCGGGTCGAGGAGGATGAGGAGTTCAGGATCGCCCCGACCTTTTCGCCGGGCGCGCCGGTAATCGGCGGCTGCGGCACGGCATCGGCAGCCTGGATCAGCGCCTTGCCGATCCGCAGCAGGGCCTCGGCGCCGATATTCCGGGTCAGGTTCATGGTATGGGCGATCCGGCGGGCAAGGTCGGTATCGAGGAGCCCGAACACCTCGGCCGCGCGGGATACCGGGAGTTTCGAGAACATGACGGCCGCGATCTCGACGGCTTCGGTCCGGGCCAGTTCGGCCAGAAGCGCGGGCGAGATATTGGCGATACGGTCCCATGGGTCGCCCGCGCCGTTCAGCGCCGCCATGCGGCGCAGCCTGTCGGTCGTGTCCGGCGACAGATGACCGTCCAGCAGGTCCAGCGTGCTGTCGATATCGCCGGGAAAGGACAGCCCGACCGATTCCAGGATCTCGCAGAACTCGGCGACGACCGCATTGCGGGTCTTGCGGTCGACAAACCCCATCAGCGCCATTTCCTGGGCCAGATCGGTCTGCAACCCGGGCGGCAGCCGGGCGAGGTCGATATCCTCGCCCTCGGCCAGCACCAGACGCACGATGATGGCAGCTTTCTGCCTGGCGTTGAGCGTGGGCTTTTCGATGGCTGCGACGCCCATGGATTGCTCCCGATTCATTCCGTTTCGGGGGCAATCTGGCATCAAAGAGCGAATAGCGGGTTAATGCCCGGCCGGTTCGCTAAAAACCCGCGCAAAAATCGTGTCCACATGCCGGGTGTGATAGCCAAGGTCGAATTTTTCCTCGATCTCGGCGGGGGTCAGGGCGGCGGTCACATCCGCATCGGCCAGCAACTCGGTCTTGAAATCGGCGCCCTGTTCCCAGACCTTCATGGCGTTGCGCTGCACCAGGCGATAGGCGTCCTCGCGCGAGACCCCGGCCTGGGTCAGCGCCAGAAGAACCCGCTGCGACATGACCAGACCCTTGAACCTGTTCATGTTTTTCAGCATGTTCTCGGGGTAGACAACCAGCTTTTCGATGACGCCGGCGAGCCGGTTCAGGGCGAAATCCAGGGTGATGGTGGCGTCGGGGGCGATGCCGCGCTCGACCGAGCTGTGCGAGATGTCGCGTTCATGCCAGAGCGCCACGTTCTCCATCGCCGGGATCACCGTCATGCGCACCAGCCGGGCAAGGCCGGTCAGGTTCTCGGTCAGGACCGGGTTGCGCTTGTGCGGCATGGCCGAGCTGCCCTTTTGACCGGGGCTGAAGAATTCCTCGGCCTCCAGCACCTCGGTGCGCTGCATGTGGCGGATCTCGATGGCGATATTCTCGATCGACGAGGCGATGACGCCCAGCGTGGCAAAGAACATCGCGTGGCGGTCGCGCGGGATGACCTGCGTGCTGATCGGCTCGGGGCGCAGGCCCATCTTCGCGCAGACATGTTCCTCGACCGCCGGGTCGATATTGGCGAAGGTGCCGACCGCGCCGGAAATCGCGCCGGTCGCGACCTCGTGCCGCGCGGCCTGCAGCCGGGCCTTGCCGCGCGCCATTTCGGCATAGAAGCGGGCGAAGGTCAGGCCCATGGTCGTCGGCTCGGCATGGATGCCGTGGCTGCGCCCGATCCGCAGCGTGTCCTTGTGCTCATGGGCGCGTTTCTTCAGCGCCGACAGCACCTTGTCCATATCGGCCAGCAGGATGTCGGCGGCGCGGACAAGCTGGACGTTCAGCGTCGTGTCCAGCACGTCGGATGAGGTCATGCCCTGATGCACGAAACGCGCCTGATCGGCGCCGATATGTTCCGCCAGATGGGTCAGGAAGGCAATGACGTCATGCTTGGTCACCGCCTCGATCTCGTCGATGCGGGCGACATCGAATTCGACATCCTTCGCCTGCCAGACCGCTTGGGCGTTTTCGCGCGGGATCACGCCCAGATCGGCCTGGGCGTCGCAGGCATGGGCCTCGATCTCGTACCAGATGCGGAACTTGGTCTCGGGCGACCAGATGGCGGTCATTTCGGGGCGGGCATAGCGCGGGATCATCGGTCTCTCCTGTATTTGCGGGGCTTGTAGTCGCATGCCCCCCTGTCCGCAACGGTGGCGTGCCCCGGCAAATCGAAAAGCCGCCTCAAGGGGCGGCTTTCCTGCTCTCGGGCTGTCCGGTCGGTCAGCAGCTGTAATACATCGCGTATTCGACCGGGTGGGGGGTATGCTCATAGGCATAGACCTCTTCCCATTTCAGGGTCATGTAAGCCTCCAGCTGATCGCGGGTGAAGACATCGCCCGCCAGCAGGAAGTCCATGTCCTTTTCCAGCTCCTCCAGCGCCTCGCGCAGCGAACCGCAGACGGTCGGGATCTCGGCCAGTTCCTCGGGCGGCAGGTCATAGAGATCCTTGTCCGAGGCGGGACCCGGGTCGATCCTGTTCTTGATCCCGTCGATCCCGGCCATCAGCAGGGCGGCAAAGGCCAGATAGGGGTTGGCGGCGGGGTCGGGGAAACGGGCCTCGACGCGCTTGGCCTTGGGGCTTTCGGTCCACGGAATGCGCACGCAGCCAGAGCGGTTGCGCGCCGAATAGGCCCGCAGCACCGGCGCCTCGAAGCCGGGGATCAGCCGCTTGTAGCTGTTCGTGGACGGGTTGGTCAGCGCGTTCAGCGCCTTGGCGTGTTTCAGGATGCCGCCGATGAACCACAGCGCCTCCTGCGACAGGTCGGCATATTTGTCGCCCGCAAACAGCGGCTTGCCGTCCTTCCAGATCGACATGTTGACATGCATGCCGGAACCGTTGTCGCCCTTCATCGGCTTGGGCATGAAGGTCGCCGACTTGCCATAGGCGGCGGCGACATTGTGGATCACGTATTTGTATTTCTGCAGATTGTCGGCCTGCTCGATCAGCCCGCCGAAGATCATGCCAAGCTCGTGCTGGGCCGAGGCGACCTCGTGGTGGTGCTTGTCCACCTTGATGCCCATGCGTTTCATCGTCGACAGCATCTCGCCGCGGATGTCCTGGGCCGCGTCGATCGGGTTCACCGGGAAATAGCCGCCCTTGTGGCCGGCGCGATGGGCAAGGTTGCCGTCCTCGTATTCCGTGTCGGTGTTCCATGCCGCATCGACCGAGTCGATCGCATAGCCGACCTTGTGCGGCGTCACCGAATAGCGCACGTCGTCGAACAGGAAGAATTCGGCCTCGGGTCCCCAATACGAGGTGTCGCCGATACCGCTGGCCTTCAGATAGGCCTCGGCCTTGACGGCCGTGCCGCGCGGGTCGCGGGAATAGGGCTCGCCGGTATCGGGCTCGACCACGTTGCAATGCACGCAAAGCGTCTTTTCGGCATAGAACGGGTCGATATAGACCGAGGCGGGGTCGAGGATCAGCTTCATGTCGGACTGGTCGATCGACTTCCAGCCGGCGATCGAACTGCCGTCGAACATGAAGCCTTCCTCAAAGAAGTCCTCGTCGACCAGATCGACCACCAGGGTGACGTGCTGCAGCTTGCCCTTGGGATCGGTAAAGCGGACGTCGACATATTCGACATCCTCGCTTTTGATCAGATCCAGTACGTCCTTGACTTTCATCGGGGGGTCCTTCCTCCATCAGTCTGCCCGGCATCCTGGCCGGGCATGGGATAATCGTTGCGGCGGTGGGGCGGGTCAGACCGCGTCGTCGCCGGTCTCTCCGGTGCGGATGCGGATCGCCTGCTCGACCGGCAGGATGAAGATCTTGCCGTCGCCGATCTTTTCGGTCCGCGCCGCCGAGATGATGGCATCGACGGCGGCATCGACCAGATCGTCGGGCAGCACCATCTCGATTTTGACCTTGGGCAGGAAATCGACCACATATTCCGCGCCGCGATACAGTTCGGTATGCCCCTTCTGCCGTCCGAAGCCCTTGACCTCGGTCACCGAGAGGCCCTGAACGCCGACCTCTTGCAGCGCCTCTTTCACATCGTCCAGCTTGAAGGGTTTGATGATGGCCTCGATCTTCTTCATCGCCTGATCCTTCCTGTCGCGACTTGCCTGCGACCTGATTGGCGGGTTTGATGAGGCAGGTCCATGCGGCATGGTAAAGGAACTGGCATGAAGACAGGGAAACCGCGATTGCTGCCTGTTTTTTGGGCGGAGTGCCCCTGATTTGGGCGGGAAAAGAGCATTGCCGCGAGAACTTCTGACGGCCGCGCAGATGCGGGCGGTCGAGACGGCCGCCATGGAAAGCCGCCAGGTCACCGGGCTGGAGCTGATGGAGCGCGCCGGCGCCGGCGTCGTCAAGGCGATCCTGTCCAACTGGCCTGAATATCGCGGTACGCGGCGCTCGGGGCGCTGGCGCGCGACGATCCTGTGCGGCCCGGGCAATAACGGTGGCGACGGCTATGTCGTGGCGCGGCTGCTGTCTCAGGTGAACTGGGAGGTCACGGTGCTGGCCTATGGCGACCCGGCAAGGCTGCCGCCGGATGCGCGCGCAAACCATGACCGATGGCGGAAGATCGGTCCCGTCGGCCGCTTGCTGGGGCCACGTCTGCTGCAGGCGGATGTGCTGGTCGATGCGCTGTTCGGCACTGGCCTGACGCGCCCCGTGGATGAACTCGCCCCGGTTTTCGAGGATATTCACGCAGCCTTGCAGGAGGGCTTTTCCGGGCCGAATTCCCCGGGCATCGACCGGCTGGTCGCCATCGACGTGCCCAGCGGGCTGGATGCCGATAGCGGGCGGCGCCTGTGCGGCGCGGATGAGCAGGGCCTGATCTACGATCTGACGGTCACCTTTCACCGCCGCAAGATCGGACATCTGCTTGCCGACGGGCCCGAGCTGAGCGGCAGGCTGCATGTCGTGGATATCGGCCTGGAGCCGTGGCAGCGGCTGGCGGATGACAGTGTGCTGCCGGCCGGGCCGGATGCGCGGCTGCAAAAGCGCGGGGGCCATAAATACGATCACGGCCATGCGCTGATCCTTGGCGGAGGCGCCGGCCGTGGCGGTGCCGCGCGCCTTGCCGCCCGCGCCGCGCTGCGCAGCGGTGCCGGGCTGGTCACGCTGGGCGTCCCGCCCGAGGCGCTGCCGGAAAATGCGGCAAGGCTGGATGCGGTGATGCTGGCCCCGCTGGCCGATGCGCAGGCGCTGGAACAGGCGCTGCGCGACAGCCGGCTGAACGCGATCTGCCTGGGCCCGGCTCTTGGGCTGGAGCGCGCCCGCGAACTGGTGCCGGTCGCGCTGGCGGCCGGGCGCGCGACGCTTCTGGATGCCGATGCGCTGAGCGCCTTTGCCGGCCTGCCCGATGCCTTGTTCTCGCATCTGCACGAGCGGGCCGTTCTGACCCCGCATGAGGGCGAATTCGCGCGGCTGTTTCCCGATCTGGCGCAGCGGCTTGCCGCGCCGGCCGAACGCGGCCCGGCATTTTCGCGTCTGGATGCGGCGCGGATGGCGGCGGCGCGGGCCGGCTGCACGGTGCTGCTGAAAGGCCCCGATACGGTGATCGCGACGCCCAGGGGGCAGGCCCGGATCGCCGCTGCCGTGGGCGAGGATGCGGCGCCCTGGCTTGCGACCGCGGGCTCGGGCGATGTGCTGGCCGGAATCGTGACCGGGCTGCTGGCGCGGAGCTTCGCGCCCTTGGATGCCGCCGCGACCGGCGCATGGCTGCATGCCGAGGCGGCGCGCCGCTTCGGTCCCGGCCTGATCGCCGAGGATCTGCCCGAGATCCTGCCGCAGGTGTTTCGCCGCCTTGACGCCGAAGCCTCCCTGCGCGCGGGCTAACGCTTTGACATGAGGGCGCGGGGTTGCCGGGGTGGTGGAAGGTTTTGTCACGCGAATCGAGTGACGCGGATTCATCGTGTGAATCCTGCGCCATAGCCGGGAGGTGCGAGCGAGCGACCGCGGCCAGCCCTTGTGTCGTGTTTTCAGATGGTGCGGGTGGAGGGACTCGAGTCCTCCAGGTCTTATATTTATTAATTATTATCAATGCATTATACTATATTTTGCAGTGCTGTGACGCCCGCAGAAGTAGATTGGTGACGCTGGGTCATGTCCTGCCTTGTCTGCGACAGGGCAGGACAAGTAGTGCTGCCTTTAGGTTGACCTTCTTTCGAGACGCCACTTCAACTCAGCGGGCGCTTGACTGGCGAAGTGTCGGATATTGTCAAGGTGATTTTGCAACTGCTTTGCGGTTGCCTCGTCGGCTCCGTTCTGGGTGCTTTCAAGCAGCGTGCAAACAGCCCTACCAATCTCTGCGACAAGTACTTCAATTGCTGCTTCAGGGGGGATTCGGGTTTCTTCTCTCATTAGGGTCAGGACCCATAAGGCCGCTTGAACCCTTTGGATAGTCGTGATTCACGCCCGCAAACTACGGGGGCAACATGAGCGACTACTACTGGTTGACGGAGGCGCAGATGGAGCGTCTTCGACCGCACTTTCCGAAATCACGTGGCGTACCAAGGGTCGATGATCGGCGGGTGCTGAGTGGGATCATCTACGTCAAACGGAACGGTTTGCAGTGGCGCGACGCGCCATCGGTGTATGGCCCGCACAAGACGCTCTACAACCGGTTCGTCAGATGGTCTCGTATGGGTGTGTTCGCACGCATCTTCAAGGACTTGGCGCAACCAGGGCGAGACGGAGACACCATCATGATAG